>CAZCZI010000007.1:48946-144947 GCA_964503045.1 uncultured Candidatus Obscuribacterales bacterium | reverse complement strand
GTTTTCGAATTGGTCCGATACAACGGTGTTCCATCATTGCCGGTAACAACAAACTAGAGCCCGATCAAACGCAAAGGCTCCTGCTATGATTCCGTCGTCGCGGTTCGATGGAACGCCGTATGCGAAGACCTACCCACTACTCCTTGTTGCTTTCTCTTGCTCTTTCTGCGGGATTCGGCGCATACTCGCCGAGTCAGGCTGCTCCTGATGCTCCAGCACAGCTAGCCCAAGCGGACGGAAACACCGCAGAACCAGGCGTTGTGGGTATCGTCATCAATCCATTTCCGGATGGAACAATTCGAGTCACCAACGTCGTACCCAACGGTCCTGGCGCAAAAGCAGGTGTTATTGTCGGCGATGCATTAGTCGGAATCGAAGGAAAAACTCTTCAGCAAATCGGCTACGACAACGTAATGAATACCCTGAGGGGAGCGGTTGGAACCACCGTAAATCTCAACATGCAATCACCGACACGCGGATTGTATACGGCAAAGATCACACGCGTTGATGGAAGCACCCTGCTTGAAGGCGCGACGCAAACAGCTTCGGCTCAAAGTACGCCCCAATCGAATCAAGAAGATGACGATGAAGAGCCACAGCAAGTAGCTTCAACAAGTTCGCCTGCTACAACAGTACCTGCATCTTCTGGATGGCAAAATTACGCGGAAGATGGAAGCGCATTCTCACTGCAATACCCAACTGACTGGAAAGTCGCAGCCGACCCCAAAACCGGGCGCATCGATGTCGCATCGCCAACAGGCGCAAGCCTATCCGTACTGCCTTTTTTCTTAGCAAACACTGCAATCAACCAAAACAACGCGCCCGTACTTCTTCATTTGATGTTGCAGCAAACCGCTCCCAACAATTCGTGGTCACAACCACAAGCCATCGGCACAAACGCGATCAAATCAACACTTTCATCGCAAACAGAATCCGCAGCCGCTTCAATCGTGTTCACAGCAACTTCCGCGGGAACTGCCGGCCGCTTCTGCATCACTAGAGTTCCGCGCGGTGCACAGCAAATTGATGCAGACACATTTGCACATATCATGAACAGCTTAAAGTTTTTGGGAGTCCCCAACGCCGGCGCACCAAATGCGGGGTCACCACAAATGGGTGGCGGAATGGGTCCAATCACCTATACACAATTTGTGGACCCCGATCAAAACTCTTTCTCCGTCGAGGTTCCGACGGGTTGGACGAACACCGGCGGCATGGTTCGACACATCGCAATTGATGCTCGACCATGGGCAAAAACAGTCAGTCCCGACAGCTCCATCACAGCTTTTCTTGGCGATCCGCAAATTGGTCCATGTTCAATCCCGAGTGCATTGAATTACAAATTGGGAGCCAGGCTCGGACAAACAACGACAACGTCATACGGATTGAAAACGGTTTGGCTCAACTATCAAACAGCACCGGTATTCCTCAAAAAGTATGGGCACATGATTCTTTCTAAGTTCGCCACCGACATTGCAGAACAAGGCGTGGAAGAATATCCCGAACTCGCACGTTCCTACAACAAAAACTGCACGGCGTCCTCCGCCGCATCAATGAAGTTCACGGCAATGTATCAAGGTGTGCCTATCGTCGCTTACTTCCTCGCTTCGACCAAATCGCTCGTGGCATACGGAACAGGAATGTGGTGGGTCACTCTCCTTGGTGGCGTCGTTACGAGCGCAGACAAAGAAGCGCCGGGCGTCGAAGTCTTCTTGCACATGCTCAGATCATTTCAATACAACTCACAGTGGAGCAGCAACGCAATCAAGGCTGCAGGCGAAACATCAAACATCGTGACTAACGCGAGCAACTCCATCTTCAACACAGTCTCCAACTCGTATTGGGCACGGCAAGCCGTTCAAGATCGTGCGGCGCGCAACTTCTCGAACTACATTCGCGGCACGCAAGACCTGCAAGATCCACAAACCGGCACCAATTACAATGTTGAGTACGGTCCGAAATATCATTGGATCAATTCAGGCGGAACAATTCTTGGCACCGACTCAACCGAAACACCCGGTGTGGATTGGCGGCAAATGACAGAAGTACCGCCTCTTCGATAAATCGACGTGCACCTGCAATGTCATTAATATTGAACAGTGTCATTGATATTGAAAAATGTATTCCAGAATACACATGAGTTCGGTCCAAGGATTCGGGAACCTTCCAATAATCGTGTTGGAACGACTTTTGTAGACAATCTTCATTAAGTCCCAAAACGCTGAAACACTCAGTTATTAGACCTCACATACTTAAATGCGACAGGTCTCCCTGTCCTATATATGCGAAATCATGTGGTAAACTGCCCCGGCACGTCGAACAGGCGTGTATTTCACTAGCTAGGAGTTGATTATGCGATCATCACTCATAGGTATCTGTCTCAGCCTCGGCCTGCTGTCTACGGCGGCCTCAGCCATCGGTGCAACCACCAATGGTGCCACCACAGACCTGCCTGCGAAGAAACTCTTCAAAGGAAGAATTAACTTCCAACTCGCCAAAGCAGAACAGTTACTTTTGGATCGGCGCTACGACGAAGCAACCAAAATCTTTAAACAACAGATAAAGCGCAATCCAAAAAACTCAGATGCATTGGCCGGTCTAGGAATGACCCTATCGATGCAATTCAAACTTGATGGAGCGAATGAACAGTTCGATAAGGCACTAGCCGTAAATCCGAACAACCCAATTGCTCACGTCGGCAAAGCGATGACTATATTGAATCGCTTGCAATCATCCGATCAAACTGTAATTAACAGCAGAGATGGATTACTCACACAAGCGGAGAGCGAAGTGAATCTGGCTGTTCAAGCCGATCCCAACTCACCGCTCGCTCACCACACACTAGGTCAAATACATAAGGAACAGGGAAGATTTCCGGAAGCCTACAACGACTACAAAAACGCAGTCGGCTCAGATCCTCAATTTGCACCAGGCTACACAGGCATGGGTCAAATTGAATTAAAAGACGGAAGACTCGCAGAAGCTGATACAAATCTGCGCCGTTCCATTCTATTGAATTCAAACAATCCAACTGCACACTTTGCACTTGGAGAAGTTCTGCTTCAACAAAACATGCCAGATCAAGCGATCAAAGAACTGAACATTGCTCTTTATCAGTTCCGCAATGCTGCTCCTGTGCATTTGGCACTCGGCAAAGCATACGAAGCTCAAGGCAATATTTCAGCGGCTCTCAAATATTACGAGCGCGCTGCTTTGATCAAACCAGAACTCAAAGAAGCCTACGCTCGTCAGTCTGCGTTGCACGTCAAACTCGGCAACCAGAACCAAGCGAAGGGCGACACTGTCGGTGCTCTCAAAGAATACAAACAAGCTCTTCTCATTGATCCGTACAATACCGAGCCATATCTCAAGATGGCAGACATGCGCGAAACCAGAGGCGATCTCGAACTCGCCGTTGCCGAAATGCGCAGCGGTCTCGAACTCAATCCTAATGAGCCGACGCTCAGAAGAAGAGTTGCAGAAAACCTGCTGAAAATGGACAAGTACGACGACGCAATTCGCGATTTCAACTCAGCTCTCAGCTCCAACCCCGGTGATACCGCTGCGGTAAATGGCTTGACTAGAGCACTCTATTTGAAATCTCAGAAGGAAACGCAAGGCGCGTTCGCATTCTCCAATGATTTCGAATCGGCACTAACAACTCTCGACAAGGCAATTCAACTGCACCCCAACGACATGCAGCTTCGTCTGGCAGCCGCGAAGATTCGCTCACTGTCAGGAAAACCAGTTGATCTCGCCAAGGTCGGACAACCAACAAACGATCCTGAGCGCATCGCTTACGCAGAAGCATTGCTTGCACAAAACAAGTTTGATGAATCTGCATCCCAAATGAAAGACGTCATCAGCCACACAAATGAAACATCTGAATTGTTGGCAGTTGGCGATCTGGCATTAATGATCAAAGACTACGCCAGTGCACAGGCCGCCTATGAAAAGGCCCGCACTGCCGGTGCAGTCGATCGAGCGAATCGTGGATTGACAGCGATCGAAAAATCGCGCGGAGAAGCAACTCGATATGCCACGCTCGGCACCGATCTCTCCAAGAGAAAACAACTCGCCAGCGCAGTAGATCACTTGCGCCTGGCGATCGCAGATGACCCGCGCATGCCGTCTGCGAGACTGACTCTAGCCGACACCGAACAACGCTGGTCGCCAAAGGCACCGCCAGTCTTGAGAGACTCGGCAAGACAATACAAGGCATATTTGGATCTCTCACCATCGCTTCCTCCAAAAGAAGTAGCGAAGATCAATAAGAAGATCACGAGACTCCAAACCAAAGCCGACAAGATCGAAGCAAAAACCAAAGTTGCGACCGTGACTCAGTAATCACACCGTGACTCAATAGTCGCGTACGCAACCGAAGATTTACGCTTCGACCCAAACAAACTCAAAACCGCAGGGTGGTGAAATTGAATTTTCAATCCTGCGGTTTTTGTTTGGGTTTAGGTGTCGCGTAACTTTATCTCTACTCCTCCACAATCGATCATTGTCGTCAAAGACTGTGGATTTACACAGTGACTTTTTGCGATTTGCAAGTATGGTTTAGTTAGCCCCTGAATTGAAGAAACTCCACTCAATCGAAGCGATGCTCAAAGCGCTTCGACACTCTCAGGAGCACCATCAATGGCAGGAGAGAACGTATACACCGACCAGACATTTTGGCGGGCGTTCACAAAGGATCTTGCAACGGCTCGCTGCAAGGTATTGATCCATTCCGGCTTCATCTCACAGTATCGCACTAAAGAGTTAAAACCAGTTCTTGAGGAACTTTTGAACATAGGCGTCACGGTCTGCGCATTCGTGCAAAATCCACGCGCAATGAGTAAATCAGGACTCACGGCTGATGAGTCTCGTGAGCTTAAGTACTTTAATACATGTGTTGAGTTGCTCAGAAAGAGCGGCGTGCACGTCACGGTTCGACCTAAGCGACACGAAAAACTTGGAATCATAGACGACAAGATTTTGTGGGAAGGCTCGCTGAATCCCCTAAGTCATTTTGACACGGCGGAACGCATGAGACGATTTGCTGATGCGGAAGAAGCGAAAGCCGCAATCGAATTGCACCAATTGAAGTGCACAGTTTGCTTAGACAATTATGCACAATACGCAGGAGGGGTATCGATGGAAGGACTCGGCAAGTTATTCAAAAGACACAGGAAGAACCTACGCATTTCTCAACGCAAATTAGCAAAGCGAAGCGGTGTAAATCGGGTGCAAGTTTCAAGGTTCGAAAAGGGAGCAGAAACTATATCGCTACCTGCGCTCTGCAGATTAGCAGATCAATTAGATATGGAACTCATTCCAGTTCCGAAAGCCCTCATTCCTTCAGTAACACGTTTGCTAAGGCAAAATGATTCAATTAGCTTATGACAATTCAAACAGTCTGAACTTTCTCAAGCAACAACTTCTTCAGCTTTTTCTGTGCACGTCGCTTTTCAAAGCCATCTAAATGGATAAGGTGATAACTTATCTGAGGAAGTTCCTTCAATGGTCTCGCAACTAGTCCGCCAGGCACAGCACAACACGCATTGACGATTGCCAATCCCATTCCCAATCTCACGAAGTGCATCATAAGTTCCCAACCAGCAGCCTCCACTGCTACTTCCCATTCAACTCCCGCAGACTGCAGAGCCGCTGCAACCATGTGTCGATGCGGTCGGTCTGGTGGGGGCAATATCAGCTTTGCGCGACTGAGGTCTTCGAGTCGCAATCTCTTCGCACTAGCTAACTTATGATTTGATGGCATCACCAAAACTTGCCCAACTTTGCACAGCAATGTCACTTGCATTCCTGGAGGGGTAGACTCAAGCGCCGCCACACCAAGATGTGCTCTGCCAGTCTCGATTGCATTGACCACACCCTCGCGGTTCGCTGTAAGGAGTTTGAGAGGCGCATGTTCTTGATCAATGAATTCTCGAATTGCATCACCAAGCAAATACAAAAAGGCTCCTTCTCCTGCAGCAAGGACTATTTGTTGTCTTGACTCACCGACTGAGAGTTCGTCTATAAAGGTATCGGTACGATCCTTCATCTCATGCGCAAAACGAGCGACCTTAATTCCACTTTCAGTAAGTTCAAGAGCGCGTCCCACACGACGATAAAGCGGGACACCGAGCGTTTGAGAAAGTTCTTGTACCTTCACATGAAGTGCCGGTTGCGATATGTGCAATGACTCCGCAGCACGCGTAAAGTTGAGGCTTTCGGCGAATACCGCGAAAGA
This sequence comes from uncultured Candidatus Obscuribacterales bacterium, assembly GCA_964503045.1. Lineage (GTDB taxonomy): Bacteria > Cyanobacteriota > Vampirovibrionia > Obscuribacterales > Obscuribacteraceae > CAYZJR01. The sequence goes on along the minus strand of CAZCZI010000007.1, from coordinate 138,706 downwards.
CGTGAGCGCATCTAAGCTAAGTGGTTTTGTCATATAACTTTTGCTTATAGTTTATCCAAACAAAATAGTTCTCCTTTATAGCTGCGAATTATATAGTCAAAGGAAAGCAATGGCAAACAAAGCACGAGGAATTCGCAAATGACAGCAAAAAAAACCAGACCCGTCATCGGAATTGATATTGGCGGCGTAATTATCAGCAGATCGAATGACAATACCGATACGTCATTCTTTGGGAACAACTTTCTCAAAACACCAGCAGTTGATGGTGCGTTCGACTCAATCGCAAAACTGGCAAAAGCAGGCCTCGAGGTACATCTCGTCTCGAAGTGCGGTGCAAATGTCGAGCAAAAGACCAGACTCTGGTTGGCGCATCACGAGTTCTACCAATTCACCAAGGTGTATGAGTCCAACGTGCACTTTTGCCGCGAGCGCAAAGACAAAGCGGAAATATGCAGAAAGCTTGGTGTCACGCATTTCGTAGATGACAGATTAGAGGTGCTCTCATATCTCGATTCTGTAGGCCACCTCTACTTGTTCAACGCAGTTGAGGAGGAGGTGCAAAAACATTCTCGTCATCTACCTGGAGTAACAAGAGTGGAAAAATGGGACGAACTCGCCACCTTGATATTGGCGACAACGTCTTTGATTACTTCCGACCAGCGCTAGCAGCGTCTGCATCCATGAGTGCGAATGAATAGTCGAGCATCGTGCTCACATCCAGCACTGCCTTTTTGAAGGTAAACGGATCCCACATCGTGTTATCGATCGCCATGATGTCGCCACCATAAATATGAATGGAACATCCAGATGTGGGGTTCGGATTGTGCACAGAATGAATTGCGTCAGTAGACAACAGAATTGCGTCAGGTGATTCGATACGAACCTGCTCTATCTCTTCAATGCCCGTTGCAGTTTCTCGATACAGCGTGTTAAATTCGGTGCCGCTGTAGCATCCAATCACCGCCCACATATCATGTGTGTGCGGCGCAATTCTGAGATGCGGAACACTCTTCAACTTCATGATGGTCAAATTCTTGTCTAAATGCACAAGACATCCAAACATCCTTTGAGAGACATTGCCACCATCATTGAAAGGCTCAAGTGCCTTCTGCAGCGCATCTCCACTCCGGATTTCACGCAACACGAGTTGCCTCACAGCTTCGCCGGGGTTCGGCTGCTGGAGAACAGCATGGCATTCATTTATGAAATCACTGAGCATAAACATATTGTTTCTTCAGAATCTACCACCGATGATAAGCCGGATGACCTGGCTTCACCGCCACAAATTTTCCGCGGCTCGTTGCGCATAACACACCATCAGAAAACATTTCTCCTTCAACTACTGCTCTGTCTTCTTTTGATTCAACAACCTTCGCCACAATTCTGACGGGTTTGTTTGATGGGGTCGGTTTGAGAAATTTGACTGTGAATTCTGCAGTTACTGTGCATGGTGGATGGTCCAGATTATTTTGCTTCATCAAATGGTATGAACCAGTCCAATTGCAGTGACAATCAAACAAGCATCCGATCAAGCCACCATATAAAGTGCCTTCAAATGCCTGATATTTTGGATCTGGCTGCCATTCTGAAATACAGGTGTCGCCGTCTGGAAAACTACGTATGTGCAAACCTTCATTATTGGAAGGTCCACAACCATAGCAAATACTCTTTGCTGAGAATTTCTCTTGAAGGCTCACTTCACTCATTTCTGTTCCTTCTTAGTCTGGATGATTGATCATAAATGTGGCGAAGCTGGCAAAAAACTCATCGAGCGTTTCGCGATGAGGAGCAAACTCAGCGACTTTATCGAGAGCAGCAGACATGTTCTTCACCCATGCGTCGCGCTCGAGCGTACGAATTTTAAACGGCATGTGCCGACCACGCATTCTCGGATGCCCGCGTTCTTCGCTGTAGGTGCCGCGACCTCCGCATCTTTGAATTAGAAAGAGAGCCAGATGTTTTTTGGCATCGGTAAGATCGTCAGAGTAAAGAGGTCTCAAAATCGGGTCTTTTTCGACTCCTGCGTAGAATTCATCGACAAGGCGAAAGAATGGCTCTTCACTGTTGACGGCTTTGTAGACGGCTGAGACTGGGTCGAACATCAAGTTCATCGGGACTCATCGATCATTGTGAGATGGAATCTAGGACTCAAACGTAACATATTGACTTTCGCTTTTCGTTGCAAGGAACCGCAAGTGGAGGAGGTTGAGAAGGTGTAAGAAATACCTGCCACATTTCAAAAAAAGTGGCAGGTATTTCTTACCACATGACAGCCCCGGCAGTGTTTGGGGCTACGAAAGGCATTTTTCTGGCACGGTTCGGGGGTGCACGCGGTAGCGCCGCCGCCCTCAGGAGCCCCAAAAAATGGTTAGAGACGAGTACAAGTACTCGCCTCCGACCCATCCTTTCCCAAACTTTCGCGAAACCTACTGCTTCGGCTTAGCCTCCGAAACCTTCTTATTCATCTTTCTTTCGTAGACCTGACGCTCATCTTCAGAGATTTGATTGAGCGGGTCATTCAATCTAACGCTTGCAATACTCTCGAAGTTGGTCGCAATGTAATCAGCGAACTGCTTGCGCACAGGATTCAAGCTCTTCTGCAAAAGGCTCAGTTGCTGCATCGAGAAAGAGGCGCCCTCTTTCATCTGCAGATTTTCGCGACTTTCCTTTAAGTAAGCCATGGAGAGCTTCTCAACGAGTCCATTTTGGGCGAGCTTTTCGCTCAACTGTTTCCATGTTGCTTGGCTCTCCGCAGATGTTTCCAATGCCGCTCTTCCGGACATCGAAGACGATAGATACTCCATCGCAACAGTCGCGGCAGAATCAGGAACCTTGCCCTTCTCAGCTTTCACAGGTTCGCCTAGCCTGCGAATGACGTTAGCAATGACCGCATCGGTGTACTGATCTTGCGTCGGCATAACCTGGCGAGCGCGGAAGTTCGTCGCTTCGTTTTTATCAATCGATCCATCAGCTTCGTAAAGCGATGAGGCAGTAGAGAAATTTTTGGCTACTTCAGAGCCAAGCCCTCTGTAAAACGGGTTGGCTGCTTGCTTTACCCCGAAAAGTTCTGACTCTTTCAACTTTCCATCTTTGTTCGAGTCATAGATATCAAAATTCTGTACAAGAAAAACAGAACTCAATTTAGTGATTGCGCCCTGGTCGAGGTGCGATGCAACTTCGTCCCAAAATGCATTTTTCTCTTTCAAAGGCATGTCTGCAATTTGACTATCCACACCTTTTTTGAGATCGGCATATGCTGCTTCAAGCAAGTTGTGAGATACCTTGTCGTTAACCTGTTTTGCCAGCTTCTCTGCTGGGGTCTCATCGGCAAACGCAGAGTAAGATTCTGCAGCGGAAGAGTTGAATTGATTCGGCATGGGGAGTGAGTCCTCTGGGCTGGGCTGGGCGCATAGGGTGCTTCGATGCGCTTAGTCTGGGGGGCGAACATAACAATCAGATAACAGAGCCCAAAAGTGCCGTGCAGCGCCGCCCCAGCCCTTTTGCCGGGTGCCGAAGAGAAAAGCTTCGCCCTTTTAAGCAATGACAGCCTCAGGATAAGTACAATTGGGAGGCTACCCGCTCACGTTTCCATGTGGGCCGCCATTCGTCCGGCCTCAAAACCCGGAAATTGAGGAAATGAAGGAAGTCTGGAATCGAATCGAGAAATGGCTCTCAGCCAACTCTCCACAACTGCTGAACTCGCTCAACCCTGGGGTCTCCGAGCGCGATCTCGATATTTTCGAAGAGTCCATGCGCGTTCAACTCCCTCCGGAAGTGCGCGCCTCCTTTAGAGTTCACAATGGGCAGCGCGACGAACTCCTGCGAGAGGCGCAGGTTTCGGTGTCGCGAGAGAAAGATATCGGGCTCTTCAACCCAATGTGGCTCTTGAGCTTGGCGGGCATGAAGGAGACGTGGAAGCGCCTTGCTGAGTGGTATCCGGATTCCGAGCGCACTGCGCCGCCAAACCAGCAGACGCGCTATTCGCCCTACTACATCCCGTTTGCCTCAACGACGGTGATGGTGCCGTTATGCCTTGATCTCGTACCTAAATCCCAAAAATATGGGCAGATTCTATCCATTGACATGACCTCGCTCGAACGTGTTTATGGGTTCGGAACCTTCAGCGAATACCTCATGCGCTTTGCCGACGAACTCGAATGTTCCCTCTATGAGCCGCTTCCCTCAGGCGCTTTGCAATATGAGTTTCACAAGCAGTATGCAAGTCAACGCGAAGCCATTCGTAAGCAGCCGATTGTTTTGACAGCCATTGTCAACTCCTTTGAACAGAAACGACCATATCCCGAAGCACAGATTGCAAGCATGTGTTTTCGATATCAGCTCTCCGCCGATCACATCAATGAAGAGATAAAACGGCATAGGCTGCAGGGTTTGAAGCCCAATCAAATCAAGGACATCAAGACGCAAATCGAGGAAATGGCGCGCGAGCAGCAAGAGATAGAACGGCGCCGCATGGAGCGCGCAGCTCAGGCTGGTAAGAAAATTTGTCGTGGGTGTGGCCTCGGGATCGGATCAGAACTCACGACTTGTCCAACCTGTGGGGAATCGCAAACCAGAACATTGCAATCACTGAAAGCATCGATGACTTCTCAAGACATGGCCAAGACAGACGCTCCAGCCGATGAGAGATCACCAGAGCCGCCCAAGAAATTCGAAGTTTATCTTGGCAACAAATGGACGGTTGTCAATGAAACACAAGTCGATCAAATGAGGAAAAAGGGTGCGGAACGTCGATGCTTGAGATGCAAACGCATGATCTTTGATGACATTGATAAATGTCCCGATGATGGATCGCGATTGTTGAAACTATAACAACAGGCTCTGCAACAAGCGGAACTCATTCAAAAGCCACTCGCCTTCCGGGTCGTCACCGCACCGGGAGGATTCTCAATGAATTTCGAACGGAGTTTTATACTCGCCAGATCGCAGGTCTTTGCACTGACACTATTGGTGATGCTAAATACGCCGCAGTATTCGCTTGCATATGAACCTGACGGTTCAAGCAAGAATGCACATATTGCTGGAACAAAAGTAGTGAAAGCAAAAGCTAAGACACAGTCTGCCAAAGAAAAAACAATTGATTTTAAAGTTACTCGAAATTTTCGCTATTGCAAATTAGTCTTTTGCATTTTTCTTTCCAGCTGCTTATGAGCGAGTTGTTTTGCGGAGTTATGCATCTCGCGGGTCGCAAGCACATCTGGGTTGTCGACTCCAAGCAACTCTTCCTTAATGGTCAATGCTTCTTTGTACAGCAGCACTGCCTCGGTGTATTTTCCCTGCCGCTCGCACACGAGAGCAAGATTGTTTGCAGCGAGCGCAACATCGATGTGATTCTTGCCTAAGAGCCTCTCTGACACGTGCAGAATTCGTTTGCAGAGTGGTTCTGCCTTCTCGTACTTTCCGCGCTTCCAATACACTTCGGCGAGATTTTCGAGTGTGGTAATGACGCGCGGATCTTCTTGTTCGAAGTCGGCCGATTCTTCCAGTGCAGCCAGCCACATTGCTTGAGCTTCAAAGAAGTTTCTGTCGTCCATTGCTTTGAGAGCGGCTTTCTTGTAGGCTTCCCAGTCCGATTTATGACGAGCTCGACTTTCTGCGACGCGGGCTTCTTGTTCTTGCGCCTCTTGCTCGCGATCTGTCTTTCGCATCAGTTTCGCGTAAATTTCGGCAATGTCGGCGACTTGCGGATGATAGGGTCCAAGCTGAGCTTCGCGCATTTCGAGAGCTCGTTTTATTACATTATCAGCAAGCGCAAAGCGCCCCGTTGCATGGTATAGTCTACCGAGGTTTTTCAAATCAGTAGAGACACTCAAGTGGTTCGAGCCAAGCACTGCCTCACGCACCTTGAGCGCTTCCAAGAGCAAAACTTCCATTTGATCTAATTGCTTTTTCTTGGAATAAAGATCGGCGAGCTCCACGAGCGCGTCAGCTAGCCGAGTTGTTTGCGCCGACTGCTTGAGGCGGATAATCTCATTTTGAGCGACGTGGATGGCCTCATCCAGCGGGTCTCGTCCTCTGTCCGGTATCGGCTGAGCCCTGAGATACTGTTCGGTCCAAGCCGTTTCAACTCCGGTAAGTTCGTCCGTTTGTGCTGCAGCCGGAGTAGACACTGTAGGCATCAATGCTTGCGTTTGTGGAACAAACACCGGCACGCGAGCGGAACTTACTTTCAAGCCATCCTCATCGTCGTCTTTTCGCAGCTCCAGAAGTGCCAAACGAATCTTCTCAGCGTTTTCTTCGTTGTGAAGACCTTCTTCGATATGTAGCGCGCGACCGTAGCAAGATTCTGCAGTTTTGAAATCACCGAGGATTGCATATCCTTCAGCCAACCGCACAAGCGCAGTTGCACATTGTTCGCTGTATGGTCCGTGCAAACTCTCTTGCAGTTTCAAGATCTGCTTCAGCGCGTAGATGTTTTCTGCTGTCACGTGAATGCTCGGCTAGGGAAACTATAAAGTCGGGACGCCATTGGATTTATTCCCAATTCTTGTGGCGTTTCGTTGTTGGGCATTGAATTTAACTTCTGCCAGCCTTAGTTTTTGCCTTTTTTCGGGGGATCTTTGGCGTTGAGGAGATCAGCCCAAGGTGTTCCGCCCTTGCCGCCGTCAGATTTCTTTTTCACAGGAGGAGCCGCAGCTGTCGCGGGTTTAGGTTGGGTGCGATGCTTGGGAGGGTCTTCCCTTCTGTGCACAATATTTTTGGGACGAACGCGCTTTGTCGTTTTAGCAGCAGCGTCTTTGTCGCTATCATTGTCGCCTTCAGGCTGTTTTGGCTTTGATTCTGTCGCTGGTGGAGTGGCAACCACAGGGGCCGGTTGAGTTTCAGCTGGGGGTTTCTGCTCTTGTTTTCCGGCCAAAAACGTCACACCGAAATAGGCGCCAGCAGCCGCGATACAAAATATCGCGATGATAACTGGAATGGTCACCATATTTGCAGAAGGAGGCACATCGAGTGACTGGCGAAGCCTGCTAGGTGGTTGCGCACTGGAAGGAGAATCCATTTGCCGCGTCGGCTTGCGCAGCTGATTCAATTGCTCCAAATCAGATTGGGTTCCATCCACTATTGGCGCTTGAGTTGTCGGCAGGCGCGGCGGCTGCGCGGGAGGCGCCGGTGCTTGTGACGACATCTGAGCCTGAGATGCTTGTGCAGCACCTATAGACCACGGGTCTTGTCCGCTTTGAGCGGTGGGCACCGTCGGCGATACTATAGCCATTAACGATGCAGCAACAGATGCATCGTCTAAACTGCCGGCAGGAGGCGTACTTGAGTATTGACTGGTATCGCCGACACTTTCAAATTCAGCACTGCCTAAGGGATTCATGGCGAAGTCAAAATACTTGGCACCGGGGGTAGAACCACTGCCTCCATACGAGTCAGGTTCTTGCAGAGCAAAACTTCCAGAAATCTCCGGTGATGACGGCACTCTCAACAGCAGATCTCCGGAGACCCCGGCGTTTCCGGTGCAGGCTCTCACCAATGCATTGCGCAGTTCTCCGGCCGTCTGATACCGATCGGCGGGATCTTTCGCCATTGATTTTTGAATCACTTCCTCCACCGAAGGAGGCACCACGACGTTTGGATTGGTCACGAAGCATGGCGGCGGCGGCACACCAACATGCTGTTGAATAAGCTCAAACACTGTGACTGCTTCATGGTATGGGTCTTTTCCGGTCAGCATCTCATACATGACGGCACCAAGAGAATACACGTCAGATCTCGCATCGACTTCTTTGCCCATGCACTGCTCTGGACTCATGTAGGGCGGACTGCCCCAAAGTTCGCCTGATTTCGTCAACTTACGGCTGTCTTCGCCGATTTTTGCAAGACCAAAATCTACGACTTTCACGAAGTCATTTTCTTCATCCAGCAAAACCACGTTGCCCGGTTTAAGATCGCGGTGCACGATTCCGTTGCGATGGGCATGTTCTAGCGCGCTGCACACCTGCACTGCAATACGTGCGAACCTATCTAAAGAAAGTGGTCCATCTTCTTCGATCAGAGCCTCCAGACTTCGTCCACGCAGGAAGTCCATAATCACGTAAGGGTGATCGTCATCACCAATCAAGCAATCATATACGGTGACAATGTGCGGATGATTCAACGAGCAGAGACTTTGAATCTCTCGCTGAAAACGCTCACGATATACCGGTTTGGTATCTAGGCGCATAATCAAAGTTTTGATGGCGACGTATCTGTTGACTCTAAGCTGTTTGGCTTTATAGACAACACTCATGCCGCCCGTGCCGAGAACTTCTTCTATGTAGAAGCGTCCGTCTAAGGTCGTTCCGATCAGCGGATCTTTGTTTCTAGACGCATCACCACCGCTCTGCGTTTCAACAGAGTCTTGCGACTGTTTTAGATTTGCATCGCCGTCCACCAACGCCTCGTTTACTTCGATGATCAATTATATGGCGAATTTCACTATGGGGGCGGTCCAAATCCGCCGCCAGGTGGTCCTCCGAACGGTGGTCCGCCTCCACCTGGGGGACCTCCTCCAGGGGGTCCGCCAAAAGGTGGTCCTCCACCGCCTCCGGGCGGTCCGCCACCGCCGTAGCCGCCTCCACCGCTATTGTTATAGGTAGTGCTACCGCCTCCGCCACCACTGTTGCTATAACCGCCACTTCCTTGAGGCGCGCCGGATGGAGCGAAGGGGTCGTAACCCAAGGCTGACATTGCACCTTGGTGAAACTCGCCAATGTATCGAAAAGCCTCTTTTATTTTGTTTTGACCCAATAACGTACTTGCTTGAGAGCACACAGTGCGCAGTCTCGCGCCTGTCGTGCGGTCTTTATTTTCGATTTGCCGAAGAATATTGGCATGATCTTTCTGGAAAATTCCCATCACACGCTGATAGTCGGATGGTAGCTCGCCTCCGGCTGTTGCAACCCCGACACCCGTGCGGGCCTGCGTGCCAGAACCGGCTCCGGGAGCGGCTGGAACCCCGCCCAATCCGCGCGCCTTCAGCTTCGCCTGCCTGAGTTGCTCCTCTTGCCCGTCAACCCGGCTCTCAAGAAAGGAGAGCTGAGTGTTCATCTTCTCCTCGTCTCCAGCCTTCACGAGACCCTCGATTTCCTGAAAAATCGCCTCAAATGGCTTGATTCCTGTGCCTTGTTCGCGCAGTTTTTCAAGGCGCTGCTTAAGAAGAAGTCTGCGGGCAAGTTCGGGACCAGGCTCCAGCTCTATTTGTTTCTTGGGGCGCACATATTCCACTGTCAGAGCGGCAAGCAGTTGATCCACTGTCAATTGACCACTGCCAAAACCGTCAATTTGCGCCTTCGAAACTGTAACTACGCGGCCGTTTTTTCCACCTTCTTCCGAAAATACGGTTTCAACCGCATCGATCTGGCTGCCGGCTGAGGAAATGATGGACTTTGCCAACATGACAGCATCGATTTTCATGTTCTTTTCCGTCGCTTCAGGCTCACGCTGTGCCGTGATCCAAATTTTCGGTCCTGTCCCGGTCAACCCGGTAACCTTTGACGAACAACCTGTTTTCCCAGACGTCACCAGTGATTCCAGCTGTCTGGCCGAGAGTTTGTTGCCCCCTTGATCATTGGCAGAGCTGGAGGGAACATCCGCCATAACCGGCATCAGCGGCAACGTATACGCAGCCAAAGTGAAGGCGGCAGATAATAACCAGGCGCCTCTTAAACGGGATAACTTTTCAACGAATTGAGACATACCCATTAGGTTCCATCATTTCATCTCAATTAAACCTAGGTTTTACTTTCTTATATGATTGGGCGTCCAGAAGCGAAATCTTGCATGAGTTACTTCAGGAGTTGATCAAAATGCAATTGATCATATGAATGGCTTGAGTGCGAGCAAAAGATCGCAACCGATGAATGCAAAACGACAAGTTCTTGACTGACTTTCATTAGTTACTTGTGCATGGCGGCTGCCTGTGCTTGGATTGCGAGTATGCTCGTTCCAGGAAATGTACCGGGCGGGTTTTTCACCTCTGCAATTTTCGGCGTCAAAATCAAGAGTTCGTTCCAAATTGGAGTTATGTTTCAGAGAAGAGCAGCGTATCCATTCCGCGAACTATTCCTTTCACTTTGGCAACTTTTCGAATAGCCAAGAGCGTTCCATCCACATATGGTTCTGCACCGGCGCCACTATCATGACGTATCGTCAGCCTTTCATTGGGCAAACCAAATATTGTCTCGAAGCTAATGACATAGCCAGGCAATCTCAGTGAGTGAACGGGAGTGTTAGCTATCTGGGCTCCGCGAGTTTCAATGGGACCATGCAACTCATCAAGCTTTCTGCCTATTACATTCTTTCGCACCTTTGCCATTTGTTCGGCAAGCTCTTGCACAGTGCCGCTTGGCACATCAATCTTTGATGCGCTTGCATAGTCAATAATCTCCCATTGAGGAAGAAACTTTGCAGCAATCAGTGAAAAGTGCTTGGCGAGAGCCGCTGTTATAGAGAAGTTACCACAAGCGATCACTCCAACGGAATTCTTGTTTGCTTCGGCGGCGATGTCATCGTAATCCTTCGCTGTCAATCCTGACGTGCCTACGATTACGGAAACACCACACGACACAGCCGTCAAAACGTTTTCTCTGACGGCTTCAGCATTTGTAAAATCGACGAAGACATCTGTCTCGTTTTTCAAAGCCGTGCGGATGTCTCCAAATACTTTTGTGCCGTCACAGCCCGATTCGATACCGAGCACGTCTGCGACATCCTTGCCTGCAGATTTGCGCGCGACACCGGAAGCCAATTGCAAATCATTTGCCTTGATAATTGCTTGAGCGACACAGCGTCCCGTCCAGCCTGTAATGCCGGCGACGCAGACCTTGATAGGCACCTTGATCACTCCTCGTCAGAAACGAGAATTGTATCACGAGCCCATCATTGGGAATCGACGCCGGCTATTGCCTACTTCACTTTCTGCAAGTTGCCGACAGCCTTGCGCACTTCATTGGCGCATTTCCATACAAAAACACCTATTTCACCTCGCTAACATTTTTGGTTGATTGCTGCAATTTCGATAGACTGCTCAATCGCTTACCAGAGCCCGAATGTCCGAAACATCCTTGCGTTTGTTACACATTGCCGACTTGTGCGCGTTCAGAATTAACGCGAAACGAGCACAACAGGCCTCAGCACCATCAAGTACTCGTCGAATGTTTCGGCACCAATCCTAATGGCAGCAGGCTCAGTCCCATATTTTTCAAATCCCAAGGATTCGTAGAGTTTGATAGCACCATGATTTGAAACGGTAACTGAAAGATGTACTTGGTCCAATCCAAGTGATCGAGCACGTTCGATGGCGTCTTCAGCCAGTCTTCGGGCAAGACCTGCTCTGCGCATTTTCGCAGTTACATAGACTCCCCAAATGAATCCTTTGTGTTTGACCTTCAAACCTTCATTGCGAACGAAGCCGAGAATTCCAACAAGTTCGCCTTTCAAAAATGCGCCAAGCACGAAAACATCATCAGTTTGTTTTAGTCGCTCAGCCAGTTTTTCGGCGCCACCATCTAGCGTTTCCTGATATGAGGCGCCAAAAGAAGAGGGAGAGGTTTGAAGTGCTTCCAATCTCAGCCTGAAGAACTGTGCTGCATCGCTCTGCGACAGCGTTCTAATTGAAATTTCATCACTCATTACAAACGCCCTTCAATGCAGTTCTCGGTTTCGTCCTCTCTATGCTTGTTGCTAAAATGATCGTCTGCCACCGTCACCTCTTTCACGTTTATACCCACACAACAGCTCGGCAGCTTATAATGTTTGATCTCTGAACAAGGTGATGTTATGGTCCAGGAAAGATCACTAGAGGCGGCAGCCGCCGCTTTGCATGCCGCCATCGATCACGCGGCAAAAGGTCTGGTCGAGCGCCAGGGTTTGGTAGAAACAATCGCACTGGCAGCCGTCGCACGAGAGCACGTTCTCGTCATCGGACCGCCAGGAACAGCCAAGAGCGAAGCCGTCAGACGTATCGCGCGATCGACAGGCGGCAAATACTTCGAGTACCTTATCGGTCGCTTCACAGAGCCAAGTGAGATCTTTGGGCCAGTCGATCTCAGGAAGTTAAAAGAGGGCATCGTCGAAACACAGACGAGTGGAATGCTTCCAGAAGCAGAAATTGCATTTATCGATGAAATCTTTTTGGGTTCTACTGCAATTCTCAACACACTTTTGGGAATTCTGCAAGAGCGCGTCTTCAGACGCGGTCACACCGCGATTCCATGCCCTTTGCGCATTTGCGTCGGCGCATCCAATCGTCTTCCTGAGGGCGATCCGCTGTCTGCATTTGCCGATCGTTTTCTAGTTCATGTCTTCACAGAACCAATTCCCGATTCGCGATTGGAAGATCTTCTCGAAGGAGGTTGGTCTGCAGATCACAGCGCATTGACTGCTGATGCATCGATGAGTGACATCGAACTTTTAGCTGAGGCAGCAAGAAAGTGCGATGTCTCAGGCATGCGCAATCAGATCGCTCATGCAATTCGCCAACTGCGTCAAGCGGGAGTATCATTAAGCGATCGCCGCATCGTAAAAATGCAAAGATTGTTGTCGGCAGCAGCGGTTCTGTCGGGAAGGAAAGATCCGACAGATGCAGATTTGTGGTCGATCATTTTGGCGGTTCCTTCAAAAGAAGATCAAGCAACTGCCCGTGAATGTTTGAGCCCGTTGTTGAAGAATTCGCAGAATACAACTCTCATGCATGCAGTGGAGGAAGTGTCACTTGGGCCACTTGCTCGTGCTGCTCGAATCGCGCAATCCGGTCGCCAACTTTTGGAGGAACAGAATGGTGATTCGCGCGAGCAGTGGTTGTTGAAATTGGAAGGCATAGCGAGAGAGATCGATGCCGGATTCTCGAAAGAAAATTTGCCGCCCGAATTAGCGGATGTGCGAACGCGCATTGTTGACGTTCTAAAGTCTGACGAAGACCGCTCAATCACCAACTGAAGAGGTGTCGCCATGACTGCCCAGGGCTTATTGCCCATCAAATGGCTTCACAGAGATCCACCGCTTGCACCGACGGCGGTAGCAGCGTACGGGAGTGACTGCATCAAACAACTCGTCTACCGACTCTCTTTACGCGAAGAAACGACAGTCAAGCGCGTTCGTTTCGTCTTCGGTGAAAACATCTTGGTGGCAATGGCAGCCGAAGAAGATTTGCCCTGGTCTGACGGCGCCATCTTCTTAGGCAGTCAACCAGGATCAAACTTGTTCCTTCCAACTAATCTGACTCCCTCAATTCCAATTCAAATTTTCGAACGCGCATTTAACAACAAATTTCCGAGAGTCAAACCTCCACTTGCGGTATTGCCTACGGTGCCAGCGGTATTTTCGCTTTCCGAGTCATTCATCACAAATACAGACAGCCTGCGAAAGTATTCGGAGAAGTTGTAATGCAACTACCTTCTGCGCTAGCGCCATGGGCATCATATCTGAGCCTCTTTCCGACGGTGCTGTCTGAGTCGTTGGCACCGATTGTGCAGCGTCTCGAAAGAGTACTTGGTCCTACCGAAAGTGCGATGTTTAGCGATTCAGACGAGCCTGAGGGTTATGACGGCATTGCGCGCAGAGGGAGTTATGAACGTCTATTGATCTCGGAATGGTTGCTGGCAGATGAATTCCCCGACGAATTCCTTAGACGTCACACGGCAGGCGAGCAGTCTTACATCGAAATCGCGCGAAAGACTCCTACAGGGCAGCCTCGCATTATGGCACTTTTCGACAGTGGTGCAAATCAACTAGGCAGCCCGCGCATTGCACAGCTCGCGATGTTGATTGTTCTTGCACGACGAGCCGATTCGATGGGGCGCAGCATTCAGTGGGGAATTTTGCAAAAGCCGCAAGTTGGTCTTACCAACACCGTGACAAAGGCAGACTTGGAGGCTTTTCTCAACCATCGATGCACAAAGGAAGTTAGCGCAGAAGATGTATACAACTGGCTCTTGCAGTGCAAAGGCGAACTGGCCAATACTTACATTATTGGTGGAAAACGCCTGTCGAAATTTTTCGCACAGTCGAAAGCGGCGCGCCTGACAATTGAGGATGTTTTGGAACCTGAAGTGGCAGCACTGCAAACTACATTTAAGGCACACGGGGGGAAGGAAGTAAAATTCACGCTTCCATTACCAGCTCCATCACTTTGTGTAAGACTTTTGCGCGACCCATTCTTGCCTGTGCCGAAAGCAAGCAGAACCGGAAGATTGAATCTGCCAAAGCACACTGACGGACTGGTTGCACACAATGGAATGGCCCACTTTCTTGTCAGAGCCGGTGAGGGTTCGATCATTGCATACAAGACACCGCGAAATCCGTCTGACGGTGCATTGAAACAAAGAATCTATTCCAACTCCACGCACCGTCCTCTAGTCGCTGCCGGCATTGACATGTTAAATCGTGCCGCAGTTCTTGTTGAATGCGTCGACGAAAGTTCACTGCGCATCGAAATGATTGGCGGCAAAGATCAACATGACATTATAACTGCGAAGCTTCCGTTCTCTCTAACAGAAGAAGAAATGTCAGGGCAGGCCCCCCTTGCAGTGCTTGCACCCTCTCCGTTCACGAGACATGACCGCGCATGCTTGATACTGCACAACAACTTGATCGAACTAAGATTGGATCACATGGACGAGGAGGATTGTCCGGTTGTGCGAGCTGCGTCGCCCGATCAATTTTGGATTAAGGGTCGTGGAATCATTTACGCGCAAGAGTCAGACGAGAATATCACGGTCCTCAACTACGTAGACTACAGCAAGATATTGCCTCTGAAACTTCCTGCGCGATACTCCAACATTCAAATAGGGTATGGCGGACGGTACTCCGATTCAGCATTTGGACTTATAGCATATGAAACTACAGGTGGTGCATGGACTGTTAAAGACGTTGAAAAGAACACGCATATAGACGTACCCATTGACAGTACCGTATTTGGTGTTGTCGGCAAATGGTTGGAGAAGACCCCAGGCTTGATCGTTTTGGACTCCACACGAACCAAGCCGTACATACTAGCTCCTGATTGGCAGCTTTATTTGCCCGAATCACCGGAAGCACCGATTACCAGCATTTCATGTAGCACAAGCAATATCATCACGTATCTCAACCAAGAGGGTAACCTGTTCTTGTACTGGATGGACGGAGACCGATGGCAGAAATACCTCCATACAGAGAATCGTTACGAACTGGCAGAGAGAGGCTCGGTCTAAACATCATGAAGCCACGATTCTCTCCACTCAAGTCTGTTGTGCATCACGGATTCATAAGTGCCTCCGGGTTATTGTTCGATTTGGAATTCATTGAGTTAGATGCCGCGCGCATGCGAATTATGTCGATGTGGACTGCCGGCTCGAAAGTATTCAAGCTTCCAGACGCGCTGGTCCTGGTTTTACCAAAACCGATTCCAATATTTTGCAATGAGTCGCAAGGCTTACCGTTGTCAGCGCTCAATTTATCGGCAGCGGCGCCACTCATGTCCATTCCGCTCACGGAAAAGCAAGTGAAGCAGTTGCGTCCCCCCAACAGATCTTTAGTGCGCGCGAAAGCCGGAGATGTTCGCATCGAAAATCTCGATAACGAAGAAGATCCGTCCGCCTGGTTCGATTTGGAAGCATACTCTGAACTCAAGGTGACACCACCCAAGGTGAAACCTTCTGCCACCACACCAGAGATTAAATCAGAAAGCTTCAATCCTCGCGACGAGTTTCGCGGCATTCCTGCGGCAGCGCCGGAAATGCAGGAATTCATGGAACAGCTGCGGAGAGAGGCCCAAAACCCTGGTCAAGCTGGGCAAGGACAACGACAAAATCGGGAAGAACAACCGTCCGGTTTCGAACGCTGGCTTCGATCTTTGTTTCAAACGCCACAACAGCCCCAAGGTACTGGCCGTCAATCCGCTCAGCAATTTGGAACTCCAGCGCCCCCGCAGCAAAGCGGCACTGGTGAGGACAGCGATTTGATTTTCAATCTTCGCGTTCAATTGTACAAGCTCATGTCAGCCACCGGAATCGCCGATTTCTTCCACAAAAAACAAGCAGCATACATGTACGACATGCTAGACAAGTTTGAACGCGGCGATTGGAGTGAGGCGTTGCGTTATGCCATTCCACTGGAAAAAGACTCGCGCGGTCGAGCCATTCCGTCGCTGGGAATTCCGACTCCTCGAAAGGATCTTAATCTAAATCTTGGTCCTCAAAATCAGAGCGCGGGCCTCATTGTTTCCGGCGAAGACTTGTACGAACGAATGCGTCGCATGTATCGAAATGCATTCGAGCGCTTGGAGGCAGCAGGAAGAATCGATGAAGCCGCATTTGTCATTGCAGAACTTTTGAAAGAGCCGACCGAAGCAATGGCATTTCTCGAAAAGCATAAGCGCTACGAAACAGCCGCGAAACTTGCCGAATCTCGCGAATTGAAACCGGAATACATCGTCAGACTCTGGATTTTGGCAAACAATCCAAAACGTGCCGCACTGATTGCTCGCAAATCAGGATGTTTTGCAGAAGCAGTGAAACTCCTCCAGAAAGAACATCCGGACTTAGCAAATGCATTACGAACCATTTGGGCAACCCATCTTGCCGAATCAGGTGATTACGCCAAGGCTGCGATGGTCGCAAACACTCCAGCACTTTCGCACCTCAGCCTAAAATGGACGAAACTAGCTTTAGAACTTGGTGATCCAAATTCGGGACAGCTGCTGGCGAGTTGGCTCATTCCCTTGCCTTCTGAAGACTGGCCGGAGCTGAAAGAGTATGCACTTAGACTTCTAGAAGATGAGAGTCGCGAGTTGGCACCTGCGCGTCACACCTTCACGCTCGAACTAGCAAAGTCGAGCCTACTGCGAAGTAACGAAGCACACGTTTTAATGAGGGCGGCACTGCGAGCGACACTAGCAGACGAGAGTCGCGGATACGTTGCGCTTAACAAAAAGGTATTGAAACAGCTCCTCCACTCCTCAAACGATGCGGGCCTACAAACCGATGTCAGTGCGTGCAAAACTGAGCAAACCCTCACGCCGCTTCCATTAGTCTTAGAACCCATCAATTATATAATCTCCGAAAATGATGTTGGCATCAACACCATTTATGATTGTTCCTGTTTGAGAAATGGAAACTCAATCGTGGCTCTAGGCGAGGCAGGGGTATGTTTGCTCGGCCGTGAAGGGCAGACCCTGAGACACTTATCGATACCCGCCGACAGGCTCGTGGTATCACATCATGGAGACAGAGTAATCGCAGTCGCGAATCGTGGCGATGCCAAACGCCTCACTCGCATCGATTTCGTCTCCGGAAAAGCGGAATATCTCGGTGAAGCTCTCATCGATGTCTTTGCCAACAACTATGACGGTTCAGTCTGGTATGCAGCAAAAGGCGATCAACTCTACATCGTCGATGCCATCGCAGACCGTTTCAAAGTTCTCTGGATTATGCCAAACGTTGTGACTAAGGTGACGCAGATTGTTGGATCAACTGATACTTGTTCCTTTATTACATCTGGCTTGATCACACAAGATATGTTCGGCAGACCAGTTGAAACGCCCGCTGTGAAAACCGAGGTGTGGAGATGTGATGTGCCGGGAATGGTTTTGCGCGCGCGTATGGATCAAACCCATATGAATCGAACGCCAGGATTTCTCAGTTGCACTGTAACTCCTGCAGGTGATCTGATCGAATCAGCGGTAAATGGTCATGAAGAGGATGTAGTGGCGATTAAGATTCGCGGAACTCAGATACCCTCTACTTTTCCCAGAAGTTATGGCCGAGAATGCGAACTCGTCGCAAACAACAGTTGGCTGGCAGCAGTGGTGCCGAGAACAGACCCAAGTGGTCCTACACCAGTTGCGACTTGCTATTTAATCAACATCGCTGCAGCCGCTGTCAGAGCGAGAATACACTTCAACGGGACAGTTAGACTCAACGCTCGACTCGTCAACGACACGCTTGCGCTTTGTGATGATCTCGGACGGTTGGTCGTCATCGACTTGCACCATGGAACACTATTAAACAGCACTCGCGTTTAACGTATTTTCCACACGATCACACACTCTTTTCACGTTGACGGCAGTATGGTGTTTGCTGCCTAACTATATTTGCGAGGTTCAGTATGTCCGACAACAGCTACTTTGAGCAGGAATCAAAATACGTTGCTTATCTGCTCGACTCAGGTCAAGATCATGAAGCAGCCAACAGACTTCGCGGTGACATGGCTAATATGGACAGAAACACGTTCATTGCCATGGTGAGCCATATTCGGCAAATGGAACGCCCGGGAGTGGGCTCCGATCTCAACATTTATCGTTCGCAAGGACCCGGGTTTTTCGAAAACGCCTTGGTCAGCGTCGACAGACCATTCATAACCGAAGGTGGTCATCCAAACGTGTATCAGCAGCCAATAGCGCAGTATCAATTTCCTCTTCTAGATTGGGGCCGATACGGGTTAAAGTAAGCAAGTATTGTCGTGGCGCGCCAGGTGCTGTAAGCTCTTTCATCGACACCGATCGCAGAGAGCATGTGAACATTTTCGGCAACCTGCCGGACATCAAATCAAAACTCACAATTTCCGGCAAAAGGACGATTTGGCTGTGGGTTTTTCTGTTGCTCTCATTCGCGTTCGTGGTGCTAATCGGGCCGTGGCCAATAAACTGGTCGCATTACATGGACATGCCTTATGCGCAAATGACTTTCGACCGCATTGCGCGTTTGCCGGTAGATACTCAAGAAGGAACAGTGGAGGCAGCTGTTGCCGTCAAGGAAATTACACCGCCTGTCGGTGAACCAATGGCGGGCTACAGTGGACGTCTGCCCAAAGAAAGCACTGGTATCAAAGATAAGCTGTTTGCAAAGTCGATAAGTCTCAAAGTCGGCGGCAAATTCGTATCAATAGTTAGTGCAGATATTTTGTTGTTTCTGCCGCAAATTCGCTCGGAAATCATTCGCCGAACAAACCTCAAAGAAGAAGAAATCTACTTCACGGCAACGCACACTCACAGCGGTCCAGGTGGATATGCTAAGGGCTTGATTGAAGAATTTGTTTTAGGTTCGTTCTCTGAAAAAATTCTCGATCGGTTAAGCCAACAAGTAGCGGATGTCATTTTAGAAAGCAGAAAAAATCTGCACAGCGCCAAGGTGTGCACAGGCGTCATGCTCGGAGATCCTAAATGGGTAAACATCACGCGCAACCGCAGCGATGCGAAGCTGAAAGGTTTTGAAGAAGTTGACTTTGTGCGCATTTTGCAAGACGACAAATCACTTGCGACGCTCTTGATTGCATCGCCGCATGCAACATGTTTGGACAATCAAAATCATCAAATCAGTGGTGATTATCCAACCTTTCTTCAAGCAGATATTGAAAAAGAGTTTGGCGGAGTTTGCATGTTCGCTGCCGGTGCGGTAGGAACCATGGGACCCGCCCACGTGGCAGACAATCAAGACGAGAATGCGAAACAAATTGCCGATCTCATTTGTGCGCGCGTTCGTCCCGTGTTAACGGCACATGATGCTGACTGCAAAAGCAAGATTGCACTTGGAAGTTGGATATTGCTGGTAGATATTCCAGAAGCTCAATATCGAATCAAATTAATTGATGGCTTGGGGCTTTCGCCAATTACGGCATCTCATCTTCACAGCAATCAAAGTTATATTCATGCGTTGCGAATTGGAGATCTAATTCTGTTTGGAACGCCATCAGATTTCAGCGGCGAATTAGCACAACAACTGAGCGTAAGCGCGAGTAAAAAAGCACTGAAGCCAGTGATCACGAGCTTCAATGGTGACTACATCGGCTATCTCATCACACGTCAACGTTACGACCAACAGACTTTCGAATCAAGAGAGGAAAACTTCACCGGACCATGGTGTGGCGAATATTTCTATGACGTATTGACCCGGTTGTTCGATCGACTCTCTAAAAACGGCGAATCTTAGTTAGCCTGTGCAATATCGTTCGGATGCGGAGGATGTTGTTTCAAAACAACGGCCTTCACGATGACATCAAGGCGATCCATCAACTGAATGTCTTTCTCTTTGTCTTTGGGAAACAACTCGGCATTGAGCTGATGAAGGCGCGGCAGCAGGTGCATCTCTGGAAACGTCTTTCCGAAAAGATGTTTTTCGCACCAGGCTACACGCGAGAGTGTGCGTGCGCTCGAAGGCGGAGGTTCAGGCTGTGACGCCAACGGATCTTCCGGCGGCGGCGCATCGCCTGCGTCACCATAATCAGGTGCTTCAACCGCTCTAACCATATCTTGGCTTGGAATAAACGGTTTCGTCTTCAGCCGTCTTTCAGCATAATCTTCTAGTGCGTCAGTTCTTGCACTCATATCTGGACTTTCAGATGGGGCTCCAAAAGCTTTGAGTTCAAGCCGCTTTAAGCGCGCGGAAGGTCCTTCCGATTCATAGGTTTGTCCGAGAATCTGTTTTTCCAGTGTCGTGATATGCGGATATTGTGCTGGTGGGTCAGTCATGTCGCTGACTATCGGCACTTCACCAGGCGGTGTCGGATTGTACGCAAGCTGTTGGTTTTGTGGTGTCTTCGCAACCCCAGAATTACCAGAATGAGATGGTCCCAACACAGTCTCCATTGCCTTTAACCGATCGGCAGTAGTACCGTCTTTGGTATCACCGAAAACGAAATGTTCCAACCGTGTCAATCGTTTATCTAATGGATCAGAACCAAACGAATGCGAAAATATAGTCGTTTCCAACTTACTCATTTGCGCTAACGACGGATCGGTTTGTGCGTGTGCATGCGTAAAATGCGTCATCAAAACGATGATGAAACAAAAAAGCAAATGTAAGACGGACTTCATGTCTTGCCACCTGATTACCCTTCCGACAAATTGTAACCCGACTCCATGCTATGGAATCTCTCAGGGAGACCCGATTTCGCTTAACAGGAGTTAAGCAGAATCCCAATTTTCAGCGCCAAATTTCAAGCAAGATTCACTCGTAGTGAACTATGGCGACGTCGCCGACATTGATGTCTCCGGCGCAGTAGACCACTCCGACAATTCCGCGCAAACCCATCGCCGCCTTGGGAAACTGACCGGCAGAAACTTGCTTGAAATGATGCTGAATCTTCTTTCCTGGTCCTAAGCACGGCTCGTTTTCCGCCTCAACATGAAGAATCGCTCCACTTGGAAAGAGAATCTTGGCTCCTCGAGCCATTTGTGTGAAGTTGTCCATGCCGGAAAAGCAGATGTTTGCCATCAGCCATTCTGGCTTCACATGAGGAATTGAGAGGTTTTTGGCGATTATTTCGAGATCTTCAACGCTGACAGCCGACCACTGCCGCCAGTTTCTGACAGGGGTGCCACGCTTTATTCCAGGGTCACGAGCGTCGGCAGGCTTTGTAAAACCCCCATGCCGATCGCCATCTAGCCCTTCGAGCATTGCCTTGATGCTCTGGCAACTGGCTCCATCATGACCATTGGAAGCCAACCAAAGAGTTTCCACCACCAATCTCTGTGTAGGTTTCCTGTTAGTCGACACGGCGCTCCTCAAACTTCAAAGACTGTCGGTGCGTTGACTGGCTTGTAGTCTTCGTCGCAGACAGAAACGTTGAGAAACGTCGTATTGCCCTCAATGTGAGAGCCGTAGCCTTCATGAATGTGTCCAAAAACGTGAAACCTGGGTGGGCGCGCCAGCTTCTTGGTCACGACATCAAGAAGATCTGCACACCCCGCATGCTTCCCGCAAAAGTCCAAGATACCCATGGGAGGTCCGTGAGTCACCAAAATATCCACTCCTTCAGGAATCCAGTCCCACACCTGTCGAATCTCAGGACCTCTGTCTTTCATAAAAGCCCAATTGAAAAAGGTCGGAGTCCAAGGACTTCCATAAATCTTGACTCCATCAATTTCAACAAAGTCATCTTCCAAATACTGTGCAGCAGTCATCGCCTGCACTGCCACGACTCGCTGTCGTTCAAAAAGAAAGTCATGATTGCCCGCAATCACTAGAGGTTTGTGTTTGAACTTTGGAGATTGCTCGCTCAAGTATTGGTTGATTCTCGCAATCTGCTCCGGCTTGCCTGACGACGTCAGATCGCCGGCAACGATGAGCACATCGCCGTCAGGTAGGTCGACTTGATGGTTGTGAATATCGCTTATTGCAACTACTTTCATGCACACGCACCCAATGCCGCAGTGCCGATCAATTTTGACACTATACCACCAATTTTCTTGGCGAACGCCCCTCTTCATCTACCGGCTTTTGCGTCATTCCACCATCACTCATCACCCACACCGCCTCAATTCCGACTCTTTGCAAAAAGAAACGATCGTGACTTACCAGCAACAGTGCTCCATTGAATTGAGTAATCGAAAGCGCATCCTCCAAACATTCCCGAGTTGGAATATCAAGAAAATTGGTTGGTTCGTCCAAAATCAAAAGTTCTGTTCGCACAGCCATGAATGTTGCTAAAAGCAGCTTTATTCGCTGCCCCTGACTCAAGCTATCAATCGTTTGAAATACCTGTGTTCCGGAAAAGAGGAAACGATTCAAAAATGTGCGTGTATTAGCATTCGACAACAGATCTTTATCACCAACAGAATTCTCAACCGCTTCTTGAAAGTAATCGAACACCGATTTATGAGCAGGTAATCGCTCGCTGTGATCTTGCGCGAGGTAGCTCACTATCACGTTTGAACGACGCCACAGTGAGCCGCTTACAGGCGGAATGTCACCCACCAACGTTTTGATGAGAGTTGTCTTTCCGCATCCGTTAGAACCTAAAATCGCTATGCGGGAATTTCCGAAAATGGAGAAGTTGATGTTCTGCAAAAGGACTTTCTGGTTGTAGCCAACCCTCATGTCTTGCGCTTCGATGATCACATCGGTGCGAACTCTTTCGTCTCCAAGATCCATTCGAACTCTCGGTGCCGTCTCGCGAGGTTTTTCGATCTTGTTTTCGCCAGAAAGCATTTTTGTCAATCGTTTTTCTCGAGCTTTCGCTTTCGCCGCCACTTTCTTAGCACGTCCGCGGAGATAGTCATGCACTGTAGTCAGCTCTGTCGCCAGGGCTTGATTCTTAGTTGCTTGAATGTCCTTTCTGAGCTGCTCGGCTCTTTGCTGTTGGTCGCTATACTGCCTCCATTGCCGGTCCAACTCCTGCTCTTTGCGCTGCTTAAACCACGAATAATTTCCACCATACTCCTTCATTTGCCCAGTAAGAGGTTGAATCTCGAAGATTCTCGATGCCACCGAATCAAGGAATTGTCTATCATGCGAAACGACCAAAACTGCAGAACCAGCATTGTTGATTGCCATGGCAAGCCATTCTTGTGAGTCCACATCGAGATTATTGGTTGGTTCATCCAACAGCAACAGATCCGGCCTCTCCATAAGAATTCGTGCAAGAGCAAGTCTGTTTTTCTGCCCCCCGCTTAGCATGTCTATCGACTCCTCAAACGAGACCTCCGACAATCCCAACCCGCTTAGAACGCTATGCAAGCGCGCAATCGCAGCGTACCCACCAAGAATTTCAAATTTTTCAAACGCCTCTGCGTACTCGCTCTGCCAGCGCTCATAGTCATGGCTTTGCCAAGACGTGTTGCCGTCCAGGCAATGTTCCAGTCGAGTCAAGTCAGTGGCTGCCGTCATCAACTGTTCCGCCAAAAACATCCCGACCGAACAGTCTTGATGTATCTGCGAATCACGAGAAAAGTGCCCTATGGTTTTGCCCGGCTGAATCCAAACGCTGCCGCGATCAGGCTCGATTGCACGGGCTGCGATAGACAGTAGCGTTGTCTTTCCGGAAGCATTCGCTCCGATTAAACCGACGCATTCTCCCTTCGAAAGCGTGAAAGAAACGCCACCGAGAACAGTATTACCTTCGTATGACTTAAATACATTCGTAAAGCGAAACATATGCGATCTCCACAACAGAAAGTGACCGAAGCCAGATCTGAGTGGGACTCAAACAGTTGCTCAGCTTGCGGAAGCATATGAACGCGTGATGATATACGTGCGAAAACGCTCAGCTGGAGGCGCTGTTGATCTGGCTCTGACTAGTGGATTTGTGAGCGGATCATTGTGCGCGGCACCTCAAAATGCATAACAGCCGATGAACTCAATGTAGCAGCTGCCGCACAAATTGTCAAAGCCACGTGGGAAGCGGAATAGATCGTTATATCTTTATGAATGAACTATGAGAATTTTTCAGTTACCAATAACAACATATGGTTGAAGATCTTGCTCAAGATATATAGCATTAAGCTTCATCATACTGGGGTTTTATCGATGGCTAAGCTTAATGGAAAAGTCGCGATGGTAACCGGTGCCTCATCCGGAATCGGCGAGGCAACCGCCTTGTCTCTGGCAGGCGAGGGAGCAAATGTCGTGCTTGTTGCACGGCGAGAAGATCGTCTAAAGGCATTGGAAAAGAAGATCTCCGATACTACCAAAGCCAAAGCCATATCTGTGATCGGTGACGTTTCTCAAGTCGAACTGGCAGAGCGCGCAGTCAAGGAGGCGACTGAACAATGGGGCGGCATCGACATTCTCGTCAATAATGCAGGCGTAATGTATCTAGGCGGAGTCGCAGACGCAAACGTTGAAGACTGGAAACGCATGATCGATATCAACGTATTAGGACTCATGTACTTCACGCGTTTCGTAGTACCCAGCATGAAAGACAGAGGCGGAGGTAGTATAGTCAATATCTCGTCAGTGTCAGGCAGAGTGGTGAGTTCGCGGAGTGCCGGTTACAGCGCCACGAAATTTGCAGTTAATGCTTTTTCTGATGGTCTACGACAAGAAGTGGCTTCGCACAAAATTAGAGTAACGATCATTGAACCCGGCGCGGTACTCACTGAACTGACCGATCACATCACTGATTCATCAGTGAAAGACAGCGTCAAAGGTTGGGTCGCCTCGATGACTGCACTGACCAGCGAAGACATTGCAAATGCAATTGTTTATGCCGTGACGCAACCACCACACGTCAATGTCAATGAGATTCTGATTCGTCCAACAGATCAGACATTCTAAAATGAAAAATAAATCGACAGACGCAAAAACGATAACGCCGTCACAGCGAACTATTTCAATTCGCGAGGCCTTAGACCCACTGTTGAAAAACCTCAGCAAGAAACCCGAAACTTTGGGAGTCTGTGTTCTTGGAAGTTACGCACTTTCCGGCTTGCGCCCCTCTTCTGATCTCTATTCAGATTTTGATGTCGGGCTGTTTCTAGATGTGGCATTCCCTGATGGTTGGGTGAAGCTCACGCCACAAGAATTTCAATTGCAGATTCAGCCACTGTTGCCGGAATGGCTTCCAAACTTCAAATTCGTCTATCCCGGAGTTGATCCAGACGCAGTACAAAATCCCCCACCACTGCAAATCAACGTGCATCAGTTGGTTGTTTCTTATGAGGAACAGCAGGAATTCTGGCCGCCAGATCGAAGAGAAGCGTTTGCCAACACTTGCGATGTCTATTTTGATCCAACAGGCAGAGTTCAAAAATTGATTGATACCAAATCTGCTCCTCCGATTGCAGATTTGAAGTCGAGAATTCGCAACAACCTTGCGCTAATTCCGGTGACGCTTGAACACAGCGTCGAGAAAAGCGCAGTCAGAGGCTCTCTTGGTGATGCAACATTGGCCCTGGCAGAAGTTGTTTCGCTCATGCTTGATCTCGCCTATGCAATAAATCGACGAGACATACCGCACGGAAAATGGAGACATCGGCTGCTCGATACACTCGCGCAAACTCCGAATGAGTTTGCCAGACAGATAGATGACATTCTTCGTTTACCCAATACGTCCGAAAGTGTGGTGCTCGAAAAGTTGAAACAGATGTTGATCCTTCTCGAGCAACTGAAGCACCTCGTCCCACCTGACCTGGCACCAGACGAAGATCCGTACCGTGTGCTGGTTAGCGAAGTGCGTCCCGGATTCCAACTCAGACACCTGACGCATGCAGACAAAGCTGTCAACAGAGGGTTGGATCAGTACGAAAAGATGGCGATGAAAAAATGGAATCAAATCAACTTCGACTTGCTAGGAGATGAATGACGGTTATGGTGAAGAAGAATGGAGATGAAAACTCCAATACCGCAAACAGTGGTCCGCCGTTCAAGTATACACAGCCTTTGCGACCGCCAATTGCTGCCACTGTAGCTTATCAGTTCGAGTCGTTCCAACACTGTGCCGACACATATGGTCATCGAGTTCGCAGCCACGCATATTCACGGTTGAGCAATCCGACGGTGGAGGCTTTGGAAGAACGCATCACGCAAAAGGAGGGTGCGCACCAGACGGTTGCATTCGCAAGTGGCATGGCAGCAATTTCAGCCCTGTATATGGGATTGTGCAGACCGGGAAACAACATTGTTTCTTCATCCCGTCTCTATGGTGGCACATTGGCCTTGCAGCATCGAGTCAAAGAATTCGGGGTTGAGACTCGATATGCCGACTTCTCGAGTTGCAAATCTATTGAAAGTAGCATCGACGACAAGACCGTGATGCTGTTTAGTGAACCAATTGCCAACCCCGCAATGGACTGGTATGACTTCGAAGCCATTTATCAAATTGCGAAACGACATAACGTTCTGTGCGTTCTCGACAACACAAATACAATCGCACTGTTTGACGCAATGACCTATTGCGATTTGGAAATCGTAAGCGCCACCAAATACGTTGGCGGGCATGGTGCAGGACTAGGCGGCCTTGCAATTTGTGGTCCTTTTGAAATCTCTGACAAACGCTATGAGGGAGCAAACTCTGCCTCTGGAGACTTCGGTGGAAAGCGACCGAGCGAGACAGGCGTTAACGCGATTCCAAACATTTTGAGAGGCTCGCAATTGAGAAATTTCGGTGGCTGCCTGTCACCTTTCAACGCTTACATTTTCTCTTTGGGAATGGATACACTCGACCTGCGCATGCGTGATATCTCAAGACGAACGCTCGCGATTGCACAACTCTGCGAAAAGCATCCAGCCGTAGAATTGGTTTTCCATGCCGAACTTGGACCAAATGCAAAAGGCGTCGAAAAGTACTTTCCAAATGGAACAGGCGGACTTTTCTCATTCAAACTTCACGGCGATGAGTCCAACGTCAGAAGATTCTTCGACTCGTTGCAGCTCATACCGGTTGCCACTAATATCGGTGATGCACGAACAATCGTTCAGCACGTCGAAACAACGTCTCACTCGCAGTTATCACCAGACCAACTGACAGCTGCAGGAATTCCGCGCAACCTATTAAGAGTGTCTATGGGATTGGAATCACTAGAAGATCTCACAGTTGAGTTTACGCGGGCTCTGGAAAATGCCAGCAAAGTAACTTCGGTCTAAAGGGGATCGACTATTGGTAACCCCAAACGAGATCAACCCACTTCTTC
The DNA here is from genome assembly GCA_964503045.1 of uncultured Candidatus Obscuribacterales bacterium. Lineage (GTDB taxonomy): Bacteria > Cyanobacteriota > Vampirovibrionia > Obscuribacterales > Obscuribacteraceae > CAYZJR01. Next base: position 111,381 of record CAZCZI010000007.1, on the reverse strand, counting down.
GCCTGATCGCGCGAGAAAATCTGATCTGTTTTGCCATCGAGATCTATCCACCAAAGATCTGGCAAGTAGTCATAAAAGGGTTCCGCCAGACTCCAAGTGTAAGCACCGGCATGATCGATTAAGAGTCTATCGCCTTCGTGCAATTCGGGCAAAAATGTCGCACGACACAATACTCCTGCCGGCGAGCACGTTCCATCTACGACATCATATTCTTTGATTGTTCCTCCCCGATCATCAAGGCACAATGCCTGGAAATTCGCTAGAGGAAGCGGGATGAAGAGGTTCGTCGAGATATCGACAACCGCGACATCCGTGTTCCACAATTTCTTGATGTGATTCACAGTAGTCAGTCCAATTGCTGCATCTTTGACGATCGCTCGTCCTGGCTCTAAGACCAACTTTCGATTTTCAAACGAGAAGTGAGTGGACATCTCCGACACGGCCGCTTCGTAAATTTCCATCGTCGAAGAGCCAAACTCGTCGATGACCGCCTCAGGTTCGAAGCCTCCGCCAAGATTGATTTGTTCAAATCTGGCATCGGTCAGACCTTCAATCTCGACGATCTTGTGTGCCATCACCCGTGCCACTTCGATTGCAAGTGTTGAATCGGTTTCTCTGGCCGCACCGTGATGATGAACTTCATTTAGGTGCTTAGAAATAACTGGCATTTCCTTCAGCGAAGAAATAACCGTGTCCGGGTCCATTCCCAGCTTGCTATGAAATCTTACCGTTCCTTCCACAGGAAGTGAGATACGCACTCCCAGGCGCCACGATGGATGTATGGTCGATCTTTCCAGCAAACCATTCACGATTCGTAACTGGCTCTGTGAATCTGCAATTACGCGCACACCATTGGCGATGCACCACGCAGTATCATCTTCAGACAATCTCGGACTACAAACTGAAATCTTTGAAGCATCAATCGAAGAGCGCAATGCCAGTTCTGCTTCCATTCGCGATTGGCAATCGGCTCCCCAACCAGCTCCCGCGACAAATCGAACCACCGGCGATAGCGCACACGCTTTCATCGCGTAACGAAACTCTTTTTTCAAATGCGGCGCGACCGATTCATATGTTTGCAGATTATTCTCAATCGGTTTTGCCGCGTAAAAAACTACCGGAGTTTTTTTCTCGACAAAACACTTTCGAAGATCAGTGCTTAGGCATTCACTCCAAAACGCGCTTAAACTTCGATGAGTTTTGTGCACAGTCATCGTTACTTTTTCTTATCGCCGAAGGCAGGTAGTGGCGTGCGATCATTGTCTGCGGTCGCGGATTCAATCGCTACTGTCGGGAAGTGAGCGCGATCGAACACCTCGTGCAAATTCGATTCTGCGCTTTGCGGCAAAGCGATTTCAGGTCCGATCTCATCCGTCCTACTCTTCGCTAGAATGAATCGATAACCTTCCGAAGGTTTCAGCTTCAGCACCTTCCAATCTTCGCTACCACTCTCGTACCTTCTACGATGGTACACCGTGACGTTTTTATCTTCAGTGTTGCGAATCTGCGCGTGAAGCGAGCGAATATCGCCATGCCAGTCGAACTTGCGAACATCCAACCCCTCACTGGGAATTTCCTTAACGGTTGGCGCCGGTTTCATCGCACCAAGCAATCTGAAATGCGCGTTGCGATTGCACTTCTTGCAATGTCCCTTTTCGTCCAAACCGAGAATTTTCGCGTTAAGCCCATAGCGGGTGACCAGCGTTTCCTTGCAACCATTACAGGTGGTGGCACTATGGGGCGTATCATAGACGTTGCCCAGATACACATGCTCAACCCCCATATCCATCGCGATCTCTCTTGCACGTTCCAACCTGTCCACAGGAGTTCTGAAGGTATCAGTCATCTTGTAATCAGGGTGGAAGCGCACAAAGTGAACCGGAACAGTCGAATCGAGTTCGGTCAAAACCCAATTCGCAACAGACCTGGCCGTGTCTTCATTGTCGCTCAAATCGGTGACCATGAGGGTACTGACTTCAACGTGCTTTCCAGCTTTGAACACTTGCTTCGTCGCATCCAAAACAGGTTGCAACCAACCCGTCGTTATCTTGCGATAGTATTCAGGATCCATCGACTTTACAGAAATCGAGAAAATGTCTATGACCGGAAGCAGCTCTTCAACAGCTTCTTCCGTGATGAAGAATGCCGACTTGTAGAGGTTGATCAATCCTTTTTCTCTTGCTAGCTTCGCGGTGTCGAGAATGAATTCATGCCAAACGACGGGATCGTTGTACGTCCAGGAAATCACCCTGATACCATGCCTTAATGCAGTCTCGACCACCGACTCGGGCGTAAAGTAATGGACATCTTTGTCGGAGACATATCGCGCTTGCGACGTCTTCCAGTTGTGGCAATAGGAGCAATTCATCATGCATCCGACGTTGCCCAGTGACAGAATTCGATCGCCGGGAGCAAAGTGATTTACTGCTTCAGTCTCAATTGTTTCCTCGGTAGGGTGCACACCCTTTCCATAGTTGAGACTGACAAGACGTCCACCACGATTAGCACGAACGCCGCAAAAACCGTGACCGCCTTCTTTGATCGTGCAGTTGCGCGGAGACAAATGGCAGCGTACAACGCCGTCTTCCAAGATCTCCTCTAGTTTTGCGGGATGGGACTCCTCTCGCCACTTATCCATTTCATCGCTCCAGAGATTAAACTCAATTGGATTTACCCATGATTCCACGCCCCTAATCAATTCTTACCCTTTTTAGCAGAATTGTTATATCTATGAAAACCGCACAGTCACTTGACATCCAAACTACACCATTAAGTTGAAAGGAGTTGTATTCTTTGGAAACCTCGACCAACACTAAACTTCCTGGCGCATCAGCTTTTTTGAGGAACAATGCAAATCGACGGAAAAAACTTTTCAATCAGAAACTGGCAAAGAGGCGATGCAATATCCTTGCAAAAGCACGCCGATGACAGGGATGTTTGGAGAAACCTGAGAGACACTTTCCCGCACCCATATACACTCGATGATGCGCACAGTTGGATCGAACTTGCAAACATTGCTCCGGTGACTCACTTTGCAATCATCGTCGACGGAAAAGCCGCAGGCGGCATCGGGCTCAAACCACTAGATGGCAATCATGCAAAGTCAGCCGAGATTGGCTATTGGCTCGGGCGAACCCATTGGGGCAAGGGAATCGCGTCATCGGCCTTGAAGCTGATGACCGAGTATTCATTTGCTAACTTCGACTTTATTCGGCTCTTCGCGCTCGTTTACGAGTGGAACCCTGCATCTGCCAGAGTATTGGAGAAAGCCGGCTACACCTATGAAGGCAGGCTTCGGAAGTCGGTCTTGAAAGACGGTCAGTTTATTGATGAGCTTGTCTATTCAATGATCAAAGAATCCTGAGTGGCGGGAACACCAGACAAAGTCACGTCGTCTCTCATCATGCTTGAAGACTGTCGACAGAGGTCGTTTCGATGCGTTCACAATTATGGATACTAGTTGGAATCTCGGCATCACTGGCAATACTTAGCGCTTGTACACAGCAAACTGAAACAAACAAACTAACACAAGGTTCGCAAGTTCCTGCAGATTCGAATATCTACAGAAATTCCGACAATGTCGACGTTCAAATTCGATCCGACAGCGGCAAGACTGATTTCAATGTTCATGCGAAACCTCCGGAGTCATTGCGCATAGTTGAACCTGACGATCAAACTGTGATCGAACAGCCAATGCCCCAATCAGATCAAGAACAGCAAATCTATGTGATAGAACGCTCGGATCGTGACACCATAAGCGACGATGAACAGAGGAACCGTCGAGACGAGTTCAAAGATCCCATTGTGAAAGTAGACGCAAATACTCGAATTGGATCTGTCCACGTTTCGGCGCCATTTGTGAAAATAGACAAAGACAGCAACTCTCGCAACGTGCGAATCAAACTGCCTGGCATTCATATTGATGCTGATGTGAGATAGGATTGCTCCGTCGTAATCGTTAACTGATTTGCCACGCTTCCGGATATCTAATTGTTCCTTTCATATCCGGTTTATAGGCGTTGAGCCGCAAGACCATGAATGCATTGTCCGGCCAATCCGCTGATGGATAGATGTCGTGCACTGATGCGCGTTCAAATCCAAATCGGGGATAGTATGTGTCGTGCCCGAGAAGAACAATCATCTTTTCATTTTTCTCTTCAGCAATTCGGATGGATGCTCGAATCAGCAAGCCTCCGATACCATGCTCTTGATGCGAAGGTTCCACAGCAACGGGGCCGAGCGCCAAAACCTGAATCGATGATGAATCGCTGCTTTCAAGCGTGACATAGCTCACCATGACGAAACCAACAATCTCTTCTGCTTGCTGAGCAATCAGTGTCAACTCATCAATGTAATACGGTTGCTCACGCATTCGTTCAACCAATTCAGATTCATATTTCCCACCAAAGGCAGCATCAAGCAGAGACGCAATTTGTGTATAGTCCGTAGGTGCCTCTCGGCGAATTGTTAGGTTGTTGTCTTTCGTTGGCACGACAATTCTCCGGCGCATCCAGTAAGGCGGCATTACTACTATAGCAAGCTCAGATCAGCCAACCGTAATTCGGGTATTCGCAACCTACAGAAAAAGTCGTAGAATATACCAATTGCAAGATTCTCGATCTCACCTTTAGTGACCACCCCAAAAGTACGGAAAATCATTCACGTCGATATGGACGCATTTTTTGCGTCGGTAGAGCAGCGTGATGATCCATCGCTGCGAGACAAGCCTGTGGTTGTAGGCGGTTCGCCGGACCAACGAGGCGTCGTCGCGGCGGCAAGCTATGAGGCGCGCAAGTTTGGCATTCATTCTGCAATGCCATCACGCACAGCAAAACAACGATGCCCCCATCTAATTTTCGTGCGCCCACGATTCGAAGTCTATCGACAAGTGTCGCATCAAATTCACGAAATATTCAATGAATACACAGATCTAGTTGAACCATTATCACTAGACGAAGCTTATCTCGACGTCACCGTCAATAAGTGCGGAATGCCGTCTGCAACGCTAATTGCAAAAGAGATAAAAGATCGCATTTTTGAGACTACACAGTTGACTGCGTCTGCTGGAGTGTCGATAAACAAGTTTCTCGCGAAAACCGCATCCGGAATTCGAAAACCTAATGGACTCTTTTTGATCACGCCTGAGCATGCCGAAGCTTTCGTCGAACAATTTCCCATTGAGAAGTTTTACGGAATCGGTCCATCGACGGCAGAGAAAATGCACGCAGCAGGCATACACACAGGCTTGGATCTCAAATCTTGGTCGGAGATCGATCTAATAAACAAGTTCGGCAAAACCGGCAGGTTTTATTACATGATTGCCCGCGGACAAGACGAGCGTCCTGTCGATCCAAGCCGCATTCGCAAATCGCTTGGTGCCGAAGAGAGCTTTGCAGAAGACTTGATCGATCGATACTCAATGACGGTAGCGCTAGAAGAAATAGCAAAGACATTGAAGCGGCGAATTGATAATAACGATGCCAGTGGGCGTACTTTCACCCTCAAAGTCAAGTACGCCGACTATCAACAGGTCACGCGAAGTAGGACGTTGCTCGCTCCAATCAGAGAAATTACCGACATGATGAAGTATGCTATGGAACTGCTCGACACGACCGAGGCGGAAACCAAGCGAGTCAGACTTCTGGGTCTGACAGTTTCAAACTTCGAGTCGGAGTCCGATGAATCTTCGGACTACATACAACTTACAATTCCGTTTCCATAACGCGCGATTAAATCCAATCGGTGAAACCTGCAAAGGACATTTGACATGACAAAAGTCAACACTTCAAGCATCAACGTGGAGCCTGGCACAATTCAGGCGGACGAGTTGATGGAACACATCAAAACACTCGCTTCGGATGAGTTTGCAGGTCGCAACCCTGCAACAGACGGCGAAGCCAAAACATTGGAATATTTCGAGAATCACTTTGCCAATTTAACAGCAAAGACCGGTGCCAAGTTCGAGACTCAGCAGCAGGCAGTACGCGCAATCGGAATACGTTCCAAATCGGACATAGAATTCTCACACGGCGCAACCACGCAAAAGTTGACGGGCGGAACCGACTATGTCGCTTCTTCAAAGAAGATCAAAGAACACGTCAAACTCGATCAATCGCAAGTAGTTTTTTGCGGATACGGAATCGTTGCTCAGGAATATGGTTGGGATGACTTCAAAGACCTCGACGTCGAAGGAAAGACTCTTCTCGTTCTCACCGGAGACCCAATTCTTCCTGATCCAAAAGATCCGAGCAAAATTGATGACACCATGTTTAGAGGCAGCGAACTCACATACTACGGACGCTGGACTTACAAGTACGAAATCGCAGGTGCAAAAAAGGCAGCCGCCATTTTCATCATTCACGAAACACAACGCGCAGGTTATGCGTGGGATGTCGTTGCGCACTCATTTGGTCACGAGGAGTTCGTGCTTTCATTGTCTAATCCAGATGAGCGCTCATCTGTGGAGGGTTGGCTGACGTATGAGCAAGGCACGCAACTTTTGAAACTCGCGGGCCACGATTTCGAGGAGTTGAAGAAATCGGCTCTATCTAAAACTTTCAAACCAGTGGTTCTCGATTTGAAAGTTACAGCATCTGTGACGTCAGAGTTCAAGTACGTCGAGTCACACAATTTCGTTGCAGTACTTCCCGGCGCCGATGAATCACTGAAGAACGAATCGATTCTCTACTCGGCTCACTGGGATCATTTTGGAACCAACGAGAAAGGCGCTCTCAGTGGAGCCGTCGACAATGCTAGCGGAGTATCTGGTGTACTCGCACTTGCAAGCGCCTTTGCTCGAATGAATATCCACTTCCCAAGATCTGTGGTCTTCTTCATTCCGACACTGGAAGAACAAAACTTACTTGGCACCAAGTTTTACGTTGAAAATCCAATTCTGCCGATTGCGGAAACTCTTGCAGTTCTAAATCTAGAGATGTTGTGTCCTTGGGGTCCTTCAAAACAATTATCGAGCGTGTGCAGAGGACATAGCTCGCTCGATGAGCACTTAGAGAGAGCGACAAGAAAGAGAGGTCGTTCGGTCGTCGGCGATCCGCAACCAGAAAAAGGCTATCTCTACCGATCAGATCACCTTCCATTCATGCAAGCCGGAATTCCTGCATTAGCCTTGTTCTTTTCGTGCATGGACTATCTCGACAAAAGACAACAATTTATCGTCGAGGACTATCACAAAGTCACCGATAAGCCAAAGGCGAATTGGGATTTGAGCGGTGCAGCAGAGGACGTCGAACTGTTCCTCGAAATTGGTTGTGAGCTGCTTCAAAGTGGTTATCGAGCAACTTGGAATGAAATGTCAGAATTCAGACGACGTTAAGCGCTTCGAATCGGTAGAGTAAACCAAAAACAACTACCTTTTCCATCTTCACTTTCTACGCCAATTTCTCCGCCGTGCTCATTGATGATTGCGCGGCAGATAGGCAACCCAAGACCGATTCCGCCCTTCTCATGGGAGTCGGAAGAAGCGACTTGTTTGAAACGTTCAAAAATAGCTTCTTTGAATTCAGGGGGGACGCCACGACCGCGATCAACAACCTGAATCTTTATTTGCTGATCAGTGCGATCGGCACAAACAGTGATTGTTTCCTTTTCGGGAGAAAACTTGATTGCATTTGACAGCAGGTTTACCAAGACCTGCACTAAACGATCTCGATCTGCCAGCAATGTAGTCGCGACTTCTTCATCCGGTGTTTCGATCTTGATTTTTCGTTGATTCGCAACTGTGTCGACAGACTCGACCGACCGCTGAATCACATCGTCGATACTCACCTGGGTCAACTTAAGTTGCAATTTCCCGAGTTCCAACCGATCCAGATCAAGCAGATCTCTCACTAGATTTATTAGACGATCGACACTGCGTTCGAGGGCCGGCAACTTTGTCTTTGCTGGTTCCGAAATTTCATAGACACCGCTGGACAAGAGTTCCAAAAAATTCTGAACAGCTGTTAACGGAGTTCTCAAATCATGACTTACCATTGAGACGAATTCTTGTTTCAGTCGTTCAATTTCGTGCCGCTCTCGAACATCCGTAATGAGCGCGATGAACTTTTGACTTTCCATCAACTCAATTCCAGTTATAGAAACGTCCACCGGTAGATTCACACTTCCGTCACTGTTTGCCAGCGCCATTTCCCAAGGTCGCGAGGACGCTCTATCGAAAATCGTTTGCAATTCAACTGCACTGGTTAAGTCTGCAAGTTTGAGAATATCGGTAAGATTTGTACTGATCAAATCTGGTTCGGTCTCACCCAACATTTGCTTGAGAGTTGGATTCACCAATTCTATCTTCCCACATTGATTTATCAACGCAAGACCGATAGGAATGCTTTCAAGAATTTTACGCAGCCTGGCTTCGGCTTCTTGCATCAGAAGTTCGGCTTGCTTTCTTTTGGTGATATCGTGCACAACACAAATCAACGAACGATCAGCTTCGTACCATTGCACCGACCATAATACGTTTATAAACGAACCATCTTTGCACCGAAGTTTGCTTTCAAACGGTTCAATCTGATCGCCTGGATTGCGTTTGATTTGATCGATAGTCTCCAACACGACCGGAGCTTCATCTCTGTCTAACAGCTCAGCCACTCTCATTCCTATAACTTCATCAGCGTCGAGATTCAAAACCGCTTTGACCGATGGACTGATAGTGCTTATGCAAGACTTATCATCAATTGTGCAAATTATGTCAGCTGCATTTTCGATTACAACTCGTACGCGTCTCGATGCACTTTCAAGAGCCCGTGCCATTTCGCGAAACACACTGTCGAGAGCGGCAGTTTCATCGTTACCATCCAGCGGTGGATTCAGCGGTTGATTGCTCGCCAAACGCACAGAGTTATCCATCAACAATTTCAAGCGTCGCGTTGTGCTGCGATTGAACATCCAGGCGAGTGTCAGTGCCAATAATATGTTTAGACCAACGCCACCAATAAGTAATCGCTTGACCGACTCGCGGTTCTGTTCTTGAATCTTTGGACTCTCTTCTTCTACTCTTTTCTGTTCCGCCAGCATATCTTTAATTCTCGGACTCAAATTTTGAATAAGCGGTTGAAGAGGAATGATGAACTGACGCGCATCATGCGTGCGCCCTGCATCACTGAGTTTTTGCATCTCGCCGAGATAAAAACTGCCCTTCTTGATCATCGACTCGATTTCTTCGAAGGCAGCGCGTTCATCAGGATTTTTTGCGACTAGCTCTCTAATCTCCGGCACATGTTCATTAAGTTCAATACGAACAATACCCGCCTGATGAATAAAATCGTTCCACCCCTTCATCCAGACACCACTAGTGCGGTCGACAATCACTCGCAGCAGATTGTTTAGGTGCCCAGCGACTACTCGTGCCCGTTTCTCTCGTTGTGCTTCTTGCTCCGATGCATTGAGTAACGATCCCAGCGCGGCGATAAAACTCAGCTCGCACGCAAGCAAAATCGAGACGAGAACAAACACTTGTGTTGATAGTTTGAGTTTGGAGAGCATTCTGCCGGTCAGCACCCGTTCTATCGGTGATTTGAACATTATAGGGGGTATGCCATGATACCGGTGCGCGAAATCCCACCCTGCGCCGAAAATGCGGCTGTCACAAATCTGTAATGCCTGCGTCACAAGTCTGTATACCGCCCCGCCCTATTGTATGGCAACGCAATTGACGCGGCTTTTTTGGGAGGTTGAACCATGAACGATTTGGCAGCAACAGCGCACCACGATGTAGCCAAAATTGGAGAGACTCTTCATAACGCCGGTTCAGAGAAAGCATACGAGCGCTTGCAGCAATCTGTGCACTCCAGCCGCAATCTGTCTGATGGCGATCGTCAACAGTATATACAGTCGCTAACCAAAGAGTTGGTCGACAGCAACGTATTGCCGTCGCTTTCCGTTGAGTATTTGAAGGATAAGTCGAGTCAAATAGACAGAGAACCAGGCAAGCCGGATGGCGTAATCACAAAGAAAGAGCTTGACGACAGAATCAAACATTTCGATCAGCTCGCGAAGTTGTCTACTGAATTGAAACAAGCAAAGACTGACGGCGATGAAATAAACGTTTCGCCGGCAGCTGGAAACATTTCTCTTGATGCAGCATTTCTCAAAGACGCGAGTGCCAAATATAACGAAATCAAAGGTGCTTCGAAAGATTCCAAAGACGGAATCACCGCTGACGACTTGCAGGTGATGAGACAGAAAGATGCTATCAAGCAAGCTGTACGCGATGGAGTTTCTGCGCTTGCAACAGACAAAGAATTGTTCGATCAACTTGCAGGAACTGACGGGAAAATCACAAAAAAGGAAGTCAGAGATTTAGCCGCGAAAATTGAAGCCAGCATGCTTCCTGGTTCCTCTCAGGAGGCGCTGGCTCTCAATAAAGACGAGAAACTGGCTGTGCTCAGTCTGGCAAAGAATTGGGAAAGCGGCGAAATGAAGCGGTTTACTGATGATGGCGGTCTCTTCGGCAAAGCAGGAGTGACACGTGAAAGCATCAAGGACGGTTTTGGCTCTCAGGAAAAAATGGATAAGGAAACGCACGACCGTATCCAATACAGAGATGATAAACGGCACGATCAAGAGCGTACAATCAGCGAGTGGAAGAAACAGTATGAAGCTCTGCAGGAAGCTGGAGCCAAGGCGCGAGCGCTAGAGCCGAAGCCGCAACCACCAGCCGAAACTGCAGAAGAAAAAGCGAAGCGTGAACAGCGCAATCGCCAATACCTTGATGGTTCGCACAGAGATTTCCAACTCAAATTTGAGCACTAAGTTTCTTAAAGGAAGGCTGTTGAATGCGGAGCGCAAACGCGCTTCGCATTTAACTTCGTGACTTTACTTCGAAAATTCGAGTTTACGAAGACTTTGATGGTTCCAACGTTTTAACTCTGTAGCCGACGCCATGCACAGTTTCCAAAATTGATTCGTACCCAGCTACGTCAATCTTCTTTCTGAGCCGCGCAACACAAGTGCGAACCGTCTCCGGCGCAGCGTCTTGCTCGGACTGCCAAACACGATTGAGCAGAGCATCGGCTTTGAACAATTGCCCGGGGTGCCGCATTAGAAACTCTAAGAGACTGTATTCCTTGGGCAGTAAGTGAACTTCTTGCCCTGCGACCTTGACCAACCTCACGACGCTGTCGAGCGAGACATGTCCAATATTGAAGACTTCACTCGCAGTCGTGCTCGAGCGTCGAAGCATTGCTCTTACTCTTGCTGCGAGCTCGCGAATGTGAAACGGCTTAGTAAGGTAATCGTCAGCACCACTATTGAGCCCACTTTCGATTTCGTCAACGGTATCGCGACCCGTAAGCATTAGAATCGGCGTAGTGTCGCCGCGCGCTCGCAGCGTCTTGCAAATGTCCATTCCACCGATTGACGGCAACCCAATATCGAGAATCACCAGATCGAATGACGGTGATTGAAGAAGCTGCAATCCATCAGCTCCATCGTAAACGCACTCAACGCTGTGATGCTCGCTAACGAGCAAATCGCGGACCATGTCCGCGACAAGTCGATCGTCTTCGATTATGAGGACCTTGGACATCCCTTGACATACCCCGAGTAGGCATATTCGTTATACCATGCGCGGGAGGTGCTGCCGATGCCCCGTAGACTAGCGCAAACTAGCGATGGTCGGACGTCCAGCCCTTTGTCCAAATCCTGGACGGTTGGCTGCCTATGCAGTGAGAGTTGAGGTACGACTTGATGTCTTTATCGCTGATGCCATCCCTATCCCAAACTTTTCCATCTTTTCCGTCATCATGTTGTTCCTTCAATTCTTGAAAGCGTGACAACAAGACCTTTAGCATCACCATCGAAAACTCATCGAGTTTTAGAGCTTTGCATTTTTCATTGAGTCCGAGCTTCGCAATGAATAGTTCCGGACCATCAAGAGAGTCGTCTTTTCGGTTGGAACAGCTTTCAATTCTGCCCATGTTATCGAGCGCCCAGTCTAAAGCGATGGGCATCAACCATGAATCGTTTGGCTGCAATTCCGTCATCCGTCTGATGTATTGTGCGTATTCGCCAGGCTGCATCGTTGCTTTTGCTTGGTTTATATCTTGTCGAAGCGATTCGGAAGCAGCAATTCGAACCGGCTCTGAAGAAAGAGTTGAGTCCGCACAGTCAATTGGCTTTTGAGGATTCATTCTGCGGCATGCCTCCATGCAATGTTTCTCGGTTATCTATTGTTTAGACACAAGTCGGGATATAAATCTTGCAATGCTTTATGACGAGCAAAGATGCGTTCAGCATTTTCTTCATTGATAAACTCGTATCCAACTTTCATATACTTGCGATCGAATGTGGTATCACCGGTAGCGCGAGCATATTCTTCATTTAGAGTGGTGGTCAAAGCTTTGATTTCAGCGAGCGTGCCATTTGGGAGCAGGCGTTGCGCCGCTGCATATGCGCCTTCGCCCACTCTTTGGGTTGCTGCTTCCAACAGACTCGGCGGCAGAGAGCTTGTCGACTTCTCTTCCGATTGCAGCACTTGGTCAACCTTTTTGTCTTGTCCAATGTTTTCAACAAAACTCTTCATATCGTCCTTTGTGAGCCCGGATGTATCGCAGTCGCTGTGCGTTGCTTCTTTGATGGACTGATAGTTCAGAAGAAGTCCTTTCATCATCATTTGATCGTACGAACCATCCTTCTTGTACTTCAACAGCTCCACTCCAGTGATTGATCCGTCTGTGTTCTCATCAATGCCGGAGAAGTTCGAAATCGCCCAATCAATTGAAAGTGCGGGCAGTTGTCCCGACTCTTGCAGAAAAGCCGTGAGTTCTTGCCTTTCTTTCTTTTGTTCGGCAGCAGTAAGGTGCTGTTCCTGATAATTGAGGTGTTCTTGTATATTGAGCGCTACTTCGGCTCGCGATGACTCGCTCGATATCTCCGAACGCCCTGTACTATTCAACGACGCATTCCCCATCTCCCGTCTCCATCCGTGTGTTCGTCGCAGTCTAGTGCAGACGCAATCACAAGAGCGTGACAGATACATAACAGATTTGTGACATGCGCAAATCAAACACCTTTGTGGATTCGAGTCGCAGAAATGTAAGGAGGCAGATTAGACCTTATAATATGCAAACGTGACAACAGCTGATGAGTGTCATCGCAATGAGTGAACAAGGAAAAGACGACAAGAAATTTGTGCCTGTAGTCTATGCGCTAAGCAAAGCATCGCGTTGCTACGGCTGCGATGCGAAGTTGGAGAAAGACGCTATCGTCAAGCTCGAACAAGGCAGTGATGAGCAAGAGGTTCTCTGCTCGCCATGTGCCGGGCTGAAAGACTACATCTTGCTTGCCGCCGGTAATGCCGAACTCACTCGTGCAGTAAAAAAGCTTTCAAAGAATAATTTCATTGTGATGCAGTGGTCGGAACTTTGGAAGTGTTATGAGCGCAAAGGATTGTTCGTAGAACAAAGTGCATTGGAACAAGCGAAAGCACAAGTTGCAGCCAGCCGTCGAGCGCCCACCTAAGTGCTTCTTAGCGAGTGCCAGCACTTAATTCGCCGTGGCTGCTCGGGCGGCATCTTAATAAACCCGTCATCAACAATGTCAAGCTGGGTTGCCATGCAAACAAGCGCCTGCACATTCAGTGCTTGATACTACAATATAGTGCTTCGAAGTCAAGACAAGGGGGATATCAATTGGTGGCAACTCCGGAAAAGTTCGACGATATCGTCTTGGGTGGCGGCAAGGGAGGCAAATCGCTGGCTATGGCACTAGGGCCTAAAGGCCACAAGGTCGCTCTGATTGAGCGCGGACAAATCGGCGGCACCTGCATAAACGTCGCCTGCATACCAACTAAAACAATGGTTGCAAGCGCGAAAGTTGTCGACCTATCACACCGTGCGCAGGAATTCGGAGTAAAGCTCGAATCCGCAGAAAATAGTCTTGCAGGCATCATTGCCAGGAAGAACAATGTGGTTCAAGACATGGTCGACAATCACTGGAAGTTATTCACCTCTACACCCAACATGGAGTTTATTGTTGGAACAGGAAAGTTCATTGAACCAAAAGTTATTGAAGTCGCCCTTAAAGATGGTGGCACAAGGACACTAACCGCAGGCAGAATCTACATAAACACAGGCAGCAGAACCACCATCCCTGCTATTGAGGGACTCGCTGATGTGCCCTATTTGACCAGCACTTCCATTATGCAGCTTGATACACTGCCTGAACACTTGGTCATCCTAGGTGGTGGCTACATCTCTCTTGAGTTTGCACAAATTTTTCGCAGGTTGGGAAGTGCAGTTACAGTTCTTCTTAGAGGCAACAGATTTCTCCCGCGCGAAGATGAGGATATTGCGGCGCTCATAAAAGAACTTCTCGAAGAAGAGGGAATCAAGTTTCTCGCAGACACCAACGTCACTTACGTCGCTCGAAAGAAAGACAACTCCATTACTGTCTCGATGAAAACACCGAGCGGTACCGAAGCCATTTCATGCTCGCATTTTATGCTGGCGATCGGAAGAACATCGAATATTGAAAATCTGAACCTCGCGGTCGCAGGAGTAGAGACAGAGCGCGGAAGTATCAAAGTAAACAGTAGGTTGGAGACAAACGTCGACGGCATTTGGGCAATTGGTGATTGCAACGGCGGACCATTGTTTACTCACGTTTCTTGGGACGATTATCGAATCATCCGTGACAACGTGTTAGACAATGCCGGGCGCTCGACAAAAGATCGTATTGTTCCATACACCTTGTTTATTGATCCAGAACTTGGGCGCGTCGGACTCACAGAAGAAGAAGCGCGGAAAAAAGGTCATGAGATTCTCGTTGCGAAAATACCCGCTGCAAAAATTCCTCGCAGCGTGACTTCCGGAGAAAGAAAAGGACTGCTCAAAGCAGTGATAGATAAGAAGACCGAAAAGATTCTCGGCTGCTCGCTTCTCTGTCACTCAGCCGGCGAGGTCATGTCTGTGGTTCAAGTCGCGATGCTGGGTGGGCTTTCCTATAAAACGGTTAGAGACACTATTTTCACCCACCCGACCATGGCGGAAAGCTTAAACTTGCTATTGACCCAGATTTCGCCGGGTTGACCGCCTAAAACCTCGAATTTTACAGGGATTTCGGACTTTGAGGGTTCTCAGACTTTCGTCCCGCAAATCGAACCCTATATATAGACGCGCCCAGCGGGCAACATTCGATTTTTTCACTCCCGTGACGTTTCACGTTCGTGTTACGTTGGGGTCGCTATATTGTGAGCACAGAACGGCACCTGACCCGACCGACCCCCCTTCCCAACAAAGCGCAATATCGAGGACCAAGGAGCCACAATCCTACCCCTCTTAGCCCGCGCTGTTTAATTTCCGGAGGATCTTCCATGTCTACAACAGCATTCGAAACTTTTGATGGCAACAAAGCAACCGCAGACAAAGTTGAATCATCGAAGTTTCTCAGCGAAATGAGCATCACAGATCTGTACGGACAAGCCAGAGACATTCAAAAATCTGCAGGCGCCGACACTGCCAGCAAATACCTCGCCCCTATCGAAATCAACTTTGGTGACGACTCGCAAGACGCCAAACAAGACAAGAAAGCTGAAGCCCTTTCACAGACAGCCGCAGAGTGGGTCGAAGCACAGAAAAATCCTGAAGGTCAAAATCTCGCCAAGTCTCACATTAGACAAGCACTTGCCGGAATCGATCAAAACGATCTCAGTAAAGCAGTGGCAGAACTTCCGAACGTAACACCAGAATCGGCGCAAGCGTACTTGGAAAAGAACTTCAAACAGCTCTGCGGAATTGAAAACAGCTTCTCGGTGCAACGCTTAGGGCAAGCAATCAAAGACGCCAACACTCCTGAAGAACGCGCAACTCTCCTCTACATCGGTGCACACTACGACCAGTGCAAACTCGCTCGCGAAAATTACATCTTCCCAGATCTCGAAATCGAGAAAGATGACCTTCCGAAGATCGCGCAAAAATTGAGAGGCAATTCTAAATAAGGAAGAAACGAAAAGACAAATAAACGATGGACGAAGAGTCTAGGAAGGATAGGTTAAGGACGGAAGAGGCAATCGGAACCAAAACTGGCTTCCATTGCCCTCTTTGCTCTCAACGCCGATGGTGCCACCATGAAGATGGACAATTTCTTTGCAAATCGCAAGACCAAGTCCAGTACCCTCCTTCTCGGTGGCATCTTTCTTTGATACCTGCTGAAATCTGTCGAAAATTTTGTCTTTGAATCCTGCAGGAATACCTCTTCCTTCATCCTTAACTCTGAATTCAAGCCAATCATCAACAAGGTGTGTCGAGATTGTTATCGTTGTTCCACCCTTAGAAAACTTGAGGGCATTTGAAAGCAAATTGACAATCACCTGCACGATACGTTCGCTATCGGCAAGCACAACTACGTCACCGTCGTCCACCTCGATCTCGATACCGAGCTTGTCTGCTTGCACTTTTACTGCTTCGACTGAGCGTTCGATCAACAAGCTGGCACGCACCTCAACCGGATCGACTACCATCATCCCGGACTTGCTGCGCTCAACATCGAGCAGATCTTTGATTAGGTTGATTAAGCGAACAATATTGCGATCGGCGGCCGCCAATTTGTTTTTGCCTTTCTCGTTGAGTTCACCGCAAATTCCACTATCGAGCAGTTCAAAAAATCCACGAACCGACGAAAGCGGTGTTCGCAAATCATGACTCACCATCGAGATAAACTCTTCCTTCATTCTCTCGATCTCACGGCGCTCAGTAACATCGTGACCAATGCAGAAGAATAATTGATCTTCTCGTGACCATCTAATAGACCAAGACATATAAACGGATTTTCCATCTTTGTGCCGCACTCGATTTTCGAAAGTGGATTCTGCATCGACTTTCTCTTTGATGCCGCGGAAAGTGCTCATCGAAATTTCTTTGTCTTCTTCTGCAACAAGATCTATCCAAAGCTTTGATAGAACCTCCTGTTGCGAGTACCCCCACATTTTCAAACAGGCAGGACTAATGCGCGTTATATGACCGAATTCATCGAGCGTGCAAATTACATCGACCGCCTTCTCGACTATGACTCTCTCCTTTCTCATGGCTGTTCCTAAAGAACTCGCCATGTCTTGAAAGACTTTATCGAGGTGTGCCAGCTCATCCACACCGGTCAATGGTGGGTTGAGAGGCTGTTCTTTAGCCAGTTTATGAGTGTTGTCCATCAAAATTGCAAGACGTCGCGTTGTTCTACGATTGAAGTAAAATGCAAGGGCAAGTGCAAGCAGAATGTTTCCGGTCACACCTGCAACGAGTAGCTGCTTCATCTGCGCGCGCTTCTCGGCTTGCACTTTCGGGCTCGATTCTTCGACAATTCTTTCGGCCTCCGACAAACTATCGACTGCGATAGATAGCCGGTTGGCGAGCGGTCGTAGCTTAACCGCGCGCATGCGTCCTTCAAAGGCATGATCGTGTTTGATCATGTGGTGAATCTCACGAATTTCCTGCTCGGCAGTCGTGATGATGTCTTTGATTTTGCCCAAGGCGATACGCTCCTCCGGGCTGTCTTTGACCAGTCCTTCCAACACGACAAGTTCATCCTTCGCCGCTTGTCGCAACCGGTTTGAACGTTCCAAATAATCTTCACTTTCAGAGACACTATACGCACCGACTCCAGCAGCGGAATCCATCATGAGCCGCAGAAGTTTGTTGGTGTGATTCACAATCGCATGCGCTCGGGTTTGACGCTCGACTTCGCGCTCTGTCTCGATTTGCATTTCGTTGAGCCAGGCAATGAAGCCAATCTCAAAAATCAGAGGCACAGCAACCAGTATCAGTCCTTGATGCGATAGTTTCAATTGAAACTTCATGGTCCTTTGCTAATCTCTTTTATCTTGCGAATCAAGCCTATAACCGAGACCCCTGACATTAGTGATCATTGAATCTTTTCCATCAATGTCAATTTTTTTACGCAATCGCATTATCCATGTTCGCACTGTTTCTGTTCCCACACCCTGATCAGATCCCCAAACTCGATCTAGCAGTTTGTCTGCATCAAAGATTTGATTAGGGTGACGCATCAAAAACTCGAGAAGCGCGTACTCTTTCGGAAGCAGCGAAACCAAGCTACCCTCCTTGAGCAACGTGCATTTGGTCGTATCCAGTTCTAAGTATCCGGCCTTCAAAACATTGGTTGCGGATTGCGCCGATCTACGCAAAAGCGCTCGCACCCGCGCCGAGAGTTCGCGCAGATCAAACGGTTTGGTCAAATAGTCGTCAGAGCCACTGTCCAAGCCAAACTCACGCTCTTCAATTTTGTCTTTTCCAGTGAGCATCAGCACAGGAGTCAATCCCCCATTGCGGCGAAACTCTTTGAGTAGCTCAATGCCGGTAACATTGGGCAATCCCCAATCAAGAATGATCAGGTCAAAGGAAAAGTCCTTCATTAGAGCGCGCGCGTCACTGCCGTCGCATGTTACTTCGACTAGATGTTTCTCCAAGACGAGCCAATCCTCTATGTTTTCACAGAGGTCATCGTCATCTTCGACAAGCAAGATTTTTGCCATTCTCGACACCCGCTTTGCAACCGCGTAGTTTGCACACTAATCGTAGCGGTTATTGTCATGCTTTTGCCACAACAGTTGCAACATGCTGGTTGCAGAATCAGACTGCTCAGGGATTTAATGTACGCCCTTGAGCCACACCAGATTACAAATGATTGTCTAGTTGCGGGGACAAAGGATGAGTGGTTGCGAAGGCATAGGCGATTGTGTAGCATCCAAATTGCATGATTGGCGCGAAGCCGAAAAGGAAGGGCGCGCAGCAGAAGCTGATGCTCTGCGGAAAGACATTACCCGCAGTCTCAAGACTGAAACAAAGAAAATGGATCGGCGCCCAGGAAGCCACAATCAGCACGTCGATCAATTGGGACACACCGTCTCCGAAAACCTTACGTACGACAAAGACAACAACAGGTGCGTAGTAGCGCCGTCCGATATTACCGTGACACGCACAAAAAAAGGATTGGCTTTCTCGACCGATCTCGGAGATAAAAGCACAGGTTTTGGCGTGGATCTCAGAAAACGGCGTGTGATACCGGCGGGTGATCCTGGAATGAAATTTCCGACCGGCGAAATCGACCCGTCTTCGAACTTACAGTTTGAAGGCAAGACAGAAAAGAAAGCAGATGGCTCCAGCGTCATGCGATTTGGTGACGGATCACAAACAAAGTTTGACGCATCCAACCAACACCGCGCCCAGGAAATAGTCAACGTCGGTGGCGACAGAACCTCTCTTCTATACAACAAAGATTCCAGCTCACCATCGCGCTTTTTCATGACTGACAAGTATGGAAATGCAAAAGGTCAAGGCATCAAGAATGCAGGCGATCAATTCTGGAATATAGATATTCCACAAGAGCAAAAAATTGCCGGGTTGGAACAAGCAAAAATAGTCGATGTCGGGATCAACAAAAACGGTCAATTCGTGATGAAGAGTGTCGATGGAACCCTTTACGAACAGCAGCGCGACGGCGATTTCGTCACCCGCGACAAGAGTGGACGTGTACTCAGCGAAGTGACACCGCAAGGGCGCATGACTAATTTCGAGTACGATACAAAAGACGTAAAACCGAAAAAATATACGGTCACTGATGCAAATAAGAAAGTGGTCGAAATCGGTGTAAAGAATGCGGACGGCTGGTCTATCTTCCGTCCTGATCCGGGTGCCAAAGCACCCGATCGAAAAGCACTGGATGGATCGAAAAACACAGATCCTAGTATGGCGTTGACAGTGAAAGACATTCACATGGATCAACGTTCAGGCAGGGTGTGGCAAGACGCTCCGAAAGGAGACGAAGTTCAAAGGATCCTCCAAGAGGACGGTCAGTGGCGCAAGAACCATGGGAATCAATCAGCCGTAATTGAGCGAGGACCAACCGGTGAAGCGCTACTGACACAGTTCGATGCTCGCAATGGCTCGATCACACGTGTTCAATATGACAAAAACGCACAACCGATTGCCATAACGCTAAAAGGCACAGATATGCGAGCGCAAGATTTCGCCTATTCGAGATCCGATGCAAACAGCGCATGGAAATCGGCTGATGGACGCGAGGCACCAGTAGATGTTATGCGACTTCCCGATGGATCGATTCGAGTCACCGACGAAGGAGCAGGCCGCATTCTCACTCAATATACAAATGGAAGCGAATCGGTGCAGACTCGCAATCGCGAAGGAAAATATTTAGTTCGGCGATCAACTGATGCGAATGGCACAAGCAACCAAATTGACTACAACATCGCCACGCACGAGCCTATTCGTGTCACAACGAAAAACATCGATGGCACCGGCGACGTGTGGACAATTACCTCACCGCTGTCACACGCAGGAAAACATGACGTCTGGAAAAATCAGGATGGAACAAAGACTTTTGAAGGCAAGGTGACCGTCAGACCTGATGGAACGGTTCGATTCGAACCCCTACGTAAGTGAAAGTTAGAAGTCGAAACCTGAATTGAATACCTAAAGCAAATTGAGTCGCCTATAATCTGTTCGTGTCAATCTTTTGCGCGCGCTGACACTCAAATAATGACTACCAGTTCAATTCACAAGCTGCTTTTCTTCAAAATTATGCATCACCGCATACGAGATATTGTCATTGCAACATCAGTTACGGTGTGTCTGCTTTTGCCAAGTGCTACACCATCCTCCGCCAAAAACGAAAAAAAAGTCTCGAAAATCGAGGTGTATCAGCTTGCTCAGTCGTGCCATGCAAGCGGAAGCTTTCAAACCCAATACAACGAAAAGGCAATTAGGCTAGACTTTCCTCATCAGAAGTTCTCGATGGTGGCACAAGCTCCCGATTGGACGGTATATATCTTCAATGACAAACGGCATCTCTATACGAGCTACAAATTCTCCGACTTCAAGGGCTTTCGCAAAGATACACTGTTTGCAGTTTGGTTTAGAGATCATAAATGGGTAAAGTTTGGTCCGAATCAACTTCTAAAACCTTATAATCTCACGCTCGAATCGTACAAGATAGATCAAAAGAGCAACGTTGAACTTGGGACGCAAGAGAAAAAGGCAGTGATGCGATGCACACCCGATCTACCTTGGCCCAAGCCTATTGCTCACATATTCTCATTTGCGGTCAAGGTTCCACTCACAACCAAGACACCGATAGATGGAAACATTCCACGAACAATGATGGGTGCAGATAGTTTGAAAAAGTACTTTTTGACAGAGAAATTCGAAAAGACATTGGTGCCAAGGTCAAGGTTTGAGGTGCCAAAGGGATTCCAAAAGGCAAAGAGCGAGACTGACGTGACACACGACGAAGTAGAGTCTTTAATCGACATCATATAGCTAGTTACTTCCTTACTTCGACTTCGCTTCAGGCATCCATTGTATGGATCTCATTGAGTCGATGGCACTCTGCAAGTGTTGGATAAACGCCGGCTTATCGCCCTCGAAATACATTTCACGAATGCGGTTTTCCGGAGCAGGAATGAAATATCCGTGAAACGCCTTACCGCTCGACCAGTCACCATCTATGGTGAGAACTCTTTTTCCATTCAACTCTTGAGTTTCGGCGCGAGTGATAGTGAAAGCGGATTTGTCCGCCAGCGGTCCAATCACTTGCTCAGACAACTGCTCGATCTCATCGGCATTGAGCATGTGCGGCGGCTTGTTAATCAACTGACGAAACTTCTCGCCACCAGAGCCGACCACGGGGAAACCGCGATCATAAAAGGACAGAGTCGAGTCGCTTCCATCCGGCGGTGTGAAGCTGACGCTGCATGAAGTGCGATCGAGTCCGCACTCGGTAATTTCGCGACTCCAGCCATCCGGCGCGTCTAATCCTTTAATTGGGGCCATTCCAGGAATCGAATCCACAGAAGCATTCTCCTTTGGTGATGGAATTGCGAAATCAAACTTGTTCATAAAATTGAACGTGCCAATTCTTGCAGTTCCTGCATCCCATGATTCGCCGAATTCTTTACCTGGCATTATACCGATCCTTCTTAGCCTAGTAGCGCCTTACTTAAACTTCGCATAAGTGAGTGTATAGCTTTCGCCTCCATCAGATGATTGAGCCTGCATCGTGTCATACAGATCATCGAGACTTACTGAGATATGTTTTTTGAGATCCTTTCCTTTCGCTGCCGCTTCAGCTTTGTTGTCGACGTCATAACCGATCGACCACGAATTGTCTATCGATACTGTGTGCGTTTGTAGATCATAAGCGGTCACCAACCAAAGATGCTCTCCTCCTGTTGGTCGTGCAATAGTGCTTGGATCTTTCCCTTGATTGACCGCTTGTTGCTGGTTGTAGCGCTGGGAAAGAACGGCGGTACTGCCTTGAATAATGTAGGGAAACTTGCCTTTATTGAATGCGGATTCCAACTTCGCTTTGCTATCGATCTGTTCTCCGCCGACGCTATTCCAACTGTGTACGTCACCAACGCCATGCGAGGTGTGAATAAGGAATCGTCCGGTTAGTTTTTCACCAGTGATTTGATAATGCACGTCACCTACACGAGATGCGAACATGCGAGGTCCATCGTAAGCTTCAACCTTATTATTGGCTTTGTTCTTGGCGAGATATTTTACTGTTCCATCGCTTTCCGTTTTGGCTAAGCGATTGCCGGTATCACTGCGATTAGTGGGAGCGACTTCGCAATATGTTAGAGTTCCTTTGGTCACTGCTGAGCCCAAGTCGTCGGTCGTTTGTCTCTGGTAGAACACATTGATGGATGCGACATCCCACAACTTTCCGAGCGCAGATCTACTTCCATCCGCCGGTGGGAAAGTTGCTTCTGGACTGCCTTTGCGTGGACGCACGCTGTCCATCGGCGGTTTGATTACGCTGCCGTCAGTGGTCTTGAGTTGGCCGGTGTTTGCCACATCCGCGACAACGCGAGCAACATGCTGCGGGCCTTCGAACAAACTGAGTCCTCTGAGGGTTGTTACGTTGCAAGAGTTGTTGCCACCCTGCTCATTGCGCTTTGGATTGGCTATGTGCCAATACAGTTGATCGACATAACCCGCTCTCTCTTCGCGAGTCATCGGGGCATTCGTTTTGTCGGCAAGCAGGCTTTCAGCGTGCTTGCGGACTTCCTTCTTCTGGACATCAGTGTAAGTTGTTGACGCCTCGAACTTTCTAGCATTGTCCACAAGTCGTACCTTCTGCACCGCATTCAGTGCTGAGTGGGTGAAGACTTCCAGTTCAAAATCCGATGCATGAGTGAATGGTTTTGTTGCATCGATTGCAGCGTCACTCCATTTTCCGCCGGCATCTTTGCTCCAAATACGATTCTCATTGATGTGCTTAAACTCTGACAGTTTGCCGTCTATGTCGTATGACATCGCGGTTTCGTGATTTCCGATCTTGGAACTCACAACACGTCCTCGCTCCACAACCACGAGTGATTGCTCGGCGGGAGTCTCTTCTTCAATCCGTCCGACAGAATTGCGATCGACTCGGTACTTGGATTCGAGGTTCTTATATGAATACGTGCCGTCAGCAGTGATTTCCATTTTGAACTGCTTCTTGCTTCCGTCGCAATCATACTCATCGCCGGTTGTGTGTTTCCACAAATACTCGGCACCATCCGGCTTCGTAACTTTTATTGACTCCGGCTGCGACTGAGTTGGGTTCTTTGTGAAATCCGATTTGTAGGAAAACTCTCGTATGGTTTCGTCAGGAAATTTGATTTGAATGTCCATAGATCCATCTGCGCGATGGCTTTCCTTGATTCCATCGATGCGATAGACTTCACGAACATCTTTTCTTGCACCATCGCTGGCAGTTTTTACAAACGCACCGGATGTGCTGTCAATTGCAACTGTTCCTTTGAAGCCACTCTCCAAGTCACCGAGCTGTTTTCGTACATTTGCGGCATACTCGGATTTCTGATAGTCATCCAACTTGGAGTTTGCTTCGAACTTCGATGCAGCTTGCATGAACTCGACACGCTTTGCAAAATCAAGTTTCGTGTTCGATAAGATGTCTGCTTGTGCGACTGGTGCATTGTATGGTTTGGCGGCATCGATTGGGCTCGCCTTCCACTCGCCATTGTTATCACGTTTCCACTGCCGATTCTCTGCTTCGTCGCGGAGCTCTATCGGTTGAGGCGCGGCTTTTCCAATCTTCGCCTCTTGCTTCCAACCCGGCAGATCAAACCAGATGCCCGCGTCTTCTCGCTGTTTTATATCGGCATCACTTAGCTTGTTTCCGCCGGCACCTTCCGACTTTCCTTGATTGTTGTCGTAGCTGTATTCGGTGTAGACGCCATTGGCACTAACACCACGGTAGCCATACCAATTGCCTGTAAGACTCCCATTTTGATCGTAGGTAGACCAACTGCCCATCTCCAATCCAGCTTTCATGACTGGTTGTCCATTGGAAGTTATGGGTCCAAGATATTTGTACGTTGTGCCACCAACTGTCATTTCGACTGGCTTATTGGCGTCGTTGTATTTGAAAGTTCGCTTCAACTTTCCATCGGTGGATTCAGTCGAAATGACTCGCCCGCGATCGTCGCGATCGTAGGTTCCATCTTCGAGTTGCGCGACTCTTCCTTTGCCCTTCGCGCGCTCGTCTTGCTTGGAAGTATCTGATGGCGCAGTCGGTGCGTATGTGACACCTATCTCGTGACCATCAGCAAGCCTAAACTTTGTCACTTGTCCGTTGGCGACAACCGTCGTCGAGGCGCCGTCAGAAACTTCTGACCGTCCAGCTTTGTCCGTTTTGACAGAATAGTTGCGATCTAATTCTTTGTATTCATAACTGCCGTCGGACGATATCGAAATTTTCCGGCCGACAGTCGTTCCATCACTCGTGTATTGATCGCCCTGCGATTGCTTAAACGTAGTTTCGCCCTTAGCGTCAATAACCTTGATCGACGCAGGCTGACTGAGTTGAGTGTGTTGCGCATCGAGCTGCTGATTGAAAGTCATCTCAATTTTTCTGCCATCAGGCAGAGTCACTGAAGATGACATGGTGCCGTCGGTCTTGTATGTTTCGACAGTTCCATTCGTTTTGAAAACTTCTTTAGTGCCTTTGTTGGGCCCGTCAACATAAGTTCGCGAAAGACTGCCCGACACCGCATCAACTTCGACACGACCGGCTTGCCCGCGCTTTGCCTTGGGATCGCTTGCCCAGACATTCTCGGATATTTGATAGTGTTTGTCTCCGGAAGAGTGTTTGATGCTGGCGATTTTGTCGCCGTTCCACTCAATTTCAATATAAGAATTGTTGGAGTTTACAACCTTGTTTGCATGCCCTGCGCGATAGGCGGCGTCGTCTGCGTAGTGCACCTGAGAGCCGTCAGGTCGTGTGCGCACAACACTTCCGCTATCGAGTGTTTGTCGTACGGTACCATCGCTTTCTTTCTCAGTTGACGGAGTTGGCTTCTGCTCTGGCTTATCTTTCGGTTGTGCGACTTCGGTTTTGGGAGCCGGCTGGTCAGGCTTGGCTTCCG
Source organism: uncultured Candidatus Obscuribacterales bacterium (assembly GCA_964503045.1). Lineage (GTDB taxonomy): Bacteria > Cyanobacteriota > Vampirovibrionia > Obscuribacterales > Obscuribacteraceae > CAYZJR01. Next base: position 85,958 of record CAZCZI010000007.1, on the reverse strand, counting down.
GCCTGCCTCCAGGTTCCTTATAGGTAACAGGAACGACCAGCAGCGGAGTCTCAACCCTTTTATGAGGAGTTTGGGACCGGTCTAAAGCAGGGTGGTTCTGCAAGAATGTCGGCACGCCCGCTACTCTGTGCTCCCCCGACGCCTCTCGAAGCGGCTTGGGTGGCGCGAAGTCCTGGACTTTGTGGGTCTTGCCCCGCAGCTGCCCATCATCCACGAGGTCGATGAAAAGCGGCTGCGCAGTGTTCGGGCGAGATTGCTTCTTTCGGGAAGCCAGCTCAAGGTCTGCCGAAAGCTGGTCATGGACGAAGTCGCTCAGGGACTGACTCGACTGTTCATCAGACTCGAGCCCAGCGCCCGGTGGTTTTCCTCTGCCATCGTTGATTTTGGGAAACATACGACCAATCTGTGTGCTTACGCCAATCTATGGTCAAAGTGTGACTAATTTGTGCCTTTTGACGGTTGCGCTGGGCAAACTACGTACCTAGCGGCAAACCCCGCAAATCCAACGGGCACGGTGTTTTACCCTGTCCCCGGCTAAATCGACACGAAAAAGCGTTATGCTTATGGCTAAGTTCCAAACACTCTCTATTTACTACGCGCACGTTTGTGCGCGACTTTGAGGATCACGGAAATGGGCGACAATCGCAACAAGATCGGCGACACGCAAGTTCAGGAAGCGCAAGATACCAAGGCCCAAAAACCAGATGCGGCGCAAGCAGAATCGAATGCAGGGATGAAAGATCTCTCGCAAGGAGCAAAGGATTATGCTCAGGCACGCAAAGAAGGCATGAGAGACCCGCACACCCAAGAGCTTTTGCCGCCGCAACCTGAGATCGTCGACGGCGCCGATGCAAAAGGACATCCCGGTGACCTCAACCAACCAGTTGATGCAGAGAGAGCGCCTGGCGTTCAAAAAGATGCTGATGGTCGCGTCACTGCCGTCACCTATCCGGATGGCAGCACAAACGAAATGAAGTACGACAAAGACGGCAACATGACGGAGCTCGATGCACGCGATGGTTCTGTTTGGAAAAAGAATGAAGACGGTGAATGGAAACGCACCAGAGACGGGAAGCCAATCGATGATGAAGTTGGCGATTTCAGAGTCACTGATGAAGGCGACATCGTTGCTTTTAGAAAAGATGGATCGGTCGATGCAGTCAAGCACGTCGATGGGTCCAAAACAGAGTATGGAACAGATGGCACGTCTCAAATGACCACAGACAGCCAAGACAGACCGACATCAATCACATACTCCGATGGAAGCACCAACAAGATCAAGTATGACAAAGACGGCAACGTTGAAGAACTTGATACCAAAGATGGTTCTGTCTGGAAGAAAGACGATAAAGGTGAATGGAAACGCACAAAAGACGGCGAACCTGTTGAAGATTCAGTCGGCGATTTCCACGTCACCAAAGATGGTGACATCATCGCCACCCGCAAAGATGGCACACCGGACTTGGTGAAGCACAAAGACGGGTCTGTAACCGAATTTGGTGAAGACGGACAATCGCAGATGACCAAGGACATCGAAGGAAGACCCACATCGATCACTTACAAAGATGGAACTACAAACAAAATCAAGTACGACAAAGACGGAAACGTCGAAGAACTTGACACCAAAGATGGTTCTGTATGGAAGAAGAACGAAGACGGCGAATGGAAGCGCACCAAAGACGGAAAACCAGTAGATGATGAAGTCGGCGAATTCAAGGTCACTGAAGACGGCGATATCATTGCGCTGCGCAAGGATGGCTCACCGGATATCGTGAAGCACAGAGATGGTTCGGTCACCGAGTTCGGCAAGGACGACAACAGTCAGATGACGAAAGACTTGGATGGTCGCCCAACATCGATCACTTATCCCGATGGAAGCACCAACAAGATCAAGTACGACAAAGACGGCAACGTAGAAGAGCTTGATACTAAAGACGGCTCTGTCTGGAAGAAAAACGAAGAAGGCGAATGGAAGCGCACCAAAGACGGTCAACCGGTTGACGATGAAGTCGGTGGTTTCCAAGTCACAAAAGAAGGAGACATCGTCGCCACTCGCAAAGATGGCACAGTCGATTTGGTGAAACATCCAGACGGTTCGTTAACCGAATTCAGCCAAGACGGCAAGTCATCGATGACCAAAGACAGCGAAGACAGACCAACTTCGATTACTTATCCGGATGGCAACACCAACAAAATCACCTATGATGCTGACGGCAACCCTACTGAAATCAAAGTTCCTGACTCCACATGGAAGAAAGGCGAAGACGGTAAGTGGACTCGCTTCGACGACAAAGGCAAAGTTGTGGAAACTTCAGATGGCGGCTTCAGAGTCGACAAGAACGGCGACCTCGTTGCTCTCAAAGCTGACGGATCAGTAGATGAAGTTCTCCATAAGGATGGAACGCAAGGTTAGAAAAGTATCGCTGTACACAGATGGATACTTTCATTGAGGGGCGTTAGTGCCCGGTAGGGGATTGCCTCAATTGCCGCAGCAACTTCCAGACTCGACTTGCGCTTCATCGTCTTCTGAGCTTTTTCTCAGAAGTTGCCACAGTTCTTCCATGACTCTGTCGGCATCATCGTTTTGAACAGCCTCAACAACGCAAGTATTTAGATGCTGCTTGAGCATGATTTCTGCTGTGCGGTCGAGCGCAGATTGAACAGCTTTCAACTGATTGAGAATGTCAATGCAATAACGCTTTTCATCCACCATCTTGTGAACATGGTTGAGATGCCCAATCGCCTTGGCTAGACGGGTTTTTATTCGTTCTTTGGATTCATCGTTGAGAGCCATTTTTACAGTTTACTGGAATTCGAAATTGACTCAAGCAATTCGCGACAAGACTACGCACTGTTAAGACGCATGTAAGCGAAAGCTAATCTGGAGATGTAATTTTTTGTTTTTTGCGAACGCTATTGATAGTTTGGAAACAAATCGCCTTCGGGCCATTTTGAAATGTTGGTCAGGACGTCTTCGATTTGCTTAAGCGCAGGTTTCATCGGATTTGCTTTTGAACCGTCGGGAGCAGCGCCTCCATTCATGAACAGACAGAAATCAGCACCGTTTGGGAGATGCTCAATCTGCGCATGAACTCCGGGTTTGCCGCCGTTTTTGGTGAAGAAAACGCCGCCTTGAGAAACTCGCACCGCGTCCAATCCCAAACCAAAGTGGCTGCCATTAGGTCGATTCTGCATTGGTGGCGGCAGTGGAGCCACCAAATCATTGAACGATTGGCGCGAAATTCCATCCATTCGAGTGCCATCAATGGCGGTGAGAAACTTAACCATGTCAACGGATGATGCCATCCAATTTCCAAACGACGGCATAAGCTCAACAAGTCGTTGCCCGGCCCTTGTAGGATGCGGTGGATTGCCAACATATCTACCAGCTTGCCCCCGCAAAATCCGGTCGGTTTCGCCAACCATGTCTGTAATTCCGATGCTCGCCAATTGGCTGGTCATAAATTCGACATATGGTTGTCGTGCCGTGCATTCGATGACGTATTTGATCAAATTCCATTGACCGTTGGCATACGTCGCTTGAGTACCAGGGGTGTAATCGAGCGGAGTTGCAAGAAGAACTCTTACAGCCTCTGCATATGGCACCCCCTGTGGTGCCACCCGGCAAACCTCTCTGCTTGCAGTTTGGAATCCCGAATCATCGTTCCAACCACCAGAGTGATGCAGCAACTGTCTAATTGTGATGCTTGCAACCCGGGGATCTGCCGACATCCCTCTAAGCAGTCGGGGTCGACCGATGGCATCAATGAGCGGTTCGTCCAACCCAAGCTTTCCCGCTTCGACCAGCCGAAGAACGCCAAACGCCGAAATCGCCTTGGTGCAGCTGGCCAGGTTAAACAGGGTGCGCTCGCTCGTTTGCTCGCCGGTTTGCAGGTTGGCTAAACCAAAGCCCTTGGCATAAATGAGGCGCCCGTTGTACGCCACTGAAAGCGATGCCCCGGGCACGGCGTACTGCTGCATGGCGCTCTTCACGATATCGTCGAGTTCTTCAAGTCTCGACTGGCGCCTCATTTGCGGATTCGGGGTTGGCTGGGCAAACATGGCGTCGACTTCGTCGGCGCTTATTGGCGCATAGTCCGGGTCATCCTCCTGGGCGTGAGCCGGTGTGACCAGGGCAAGAACCCCGGCAAGGGCTATAGACCAGACCGTTCCCACCAATTGTTTTCCAACTTTTAGCGTCAAAATGCCTCCAGTGCCCTGAACCATCGGTTTCGAGCAACCTCCCAAAGCTTTCTACCCGAAATCGGTTGTCACACAAAGGGTTTCGGACTTTTCATCAGCCGAAAGCTGACGCCTTTGCCGACATTTTGGGCGTTCCCACCCCGAAAGAAGCCCCTTACTTTACAACCAATTAAGATAGCAAGTGGTGATTTCCCCCCATACAACGGGCGCTTTTGTTTGACTGTTCGGGTCTCCTAGCGTAGCATCGGAGTATGGCTCAATAGGTGAAGGCTGAGAAAGATGGTAGACGAAAGAGACACTAGCAGCGATAAGACTCAAAGCAGTGACCAAACGAATGTAAGCGACAAGGTGACCGACAGGTTGCAGGAAGCGGCGCAGGGCGCAGGCGCGGGTTCCGGCGTGGTGCAAGCCGCGAAGAACCTGACGGGCAACAAGCTGATTAACGACATCTTGCAATGGCAAACCCAGATAACGGCACTGCCAAGCCAGACCGATCCCAACGGCAACGTGATTGCGTTCAACACGAAGCAGTGGACGGACGAGCACTATCAAAAGGCTGATGAACTGCATAAGCAGATTCCGAAGCGCATGAAAATTTATGGCACCAAGGCTCAACTCAATCAAAAAGAGCTTGACCAGGCGAAGACCATGATGGAACTCGACGACGGACAGCTGTCAACGTAGTTTGCCCAGTCTTTAGAGTATGTCGTTCGAACTGCCGCAAGCCGACGAACGCATTTTTCGCAACGCGCTGAAGAATGCGCCCGAAAGCCATCACGAATGGCTGACTTCTGCGGCGAAAGATTGGGTGAAAAAGCCAGACAAAGATCATTGGCTTTACGAAACATTCTTTGGAATGGTGGCACGCGATGGAGTGTACGAGACATTTTATGCGTGCATGCGGGCCAATCTGACCGGAGAAGGTGGAACAGAAGGCGCACTTCAGCAAATTGCAGCCGACATACTGAGACAAGACAAAGCGCTCTCCCTGCTTGCACCGCATATGACACCAGAAGGGTTTGGACATGTGAAGGAATCAATACTAGAGGCGAGTGCAACGAATCACCTTGGTGACTATCTCAATTCGATTCGAATCCTCGCGGATCTAAGTTATGACGAAGCGATCGAGTCGCAATTAGTCGACTGGGTTGATATGCTCGAATACATGCGCTTCCTAGGACTAAAGCTTGGAACAATTGTAGGAATTGAGGACATTGTCTACTCCTGCCATGCATTTGTTCCATTCGAAGATTTGTGCATCTTAGTTGAAAACCCAATCAACACATCGGTTGATGAGGATGGGCATCTGCATCATGACTCCGAACAAGCGTATTCCTTTAAGGATGGATGGGGTGTGAGCGCGTTTCACGGTGTTGTCGTTCCGCGCTATGCGTTACTGCCAGCTGAATCACTTCCGGCAGACAAAATAGAAAATGAAAGAAACATAGAAACAAGGCGAGTGTTAATAGAGAAGTATGGAACGGCACGTTTTCTACGAGACACCAAGGCCGAACTCATACATCGAGATGAATGTGGAGAGCTATACAGGAAGCAACTGTTTGGAGACGAGCCACTTGTGATGGTGTGTGTAACCGACGCAACGCCCGACGCATCAGGCAAGCGCAGGCAGTACTTTTTGCGGGTTCCGCCGACGATTACGACAGCCAAGGCGGCGGTGGCGTGGTCATTCGATATGCCGGAGGATGAGTATCGGCCGTCGGTTGAGTCGTGAACCAAACGAAGCTGACACGCCTTTCGACATCTCTTCGCTAACCCTTCATTAAGAACCCAAGGGTTTTCAAGACTCACTGGTAATATGGCTGAATCAAACAACTTACCAGCCAGAGAGTGTCGCCATGAGTGACCGGATGGATTTTAGTGTACCGGCAGCTGTTGAAGCAGAGCATAAACTTGAAGGTGCCGCATACAAGCAATGGCGCAAGTCGATGGAACGCGTTGCTGGGCATCAAGTGACGTTTCTCGCGACTTTGCCCTTTTTCTGCTGGCTTATGATTTATCAGACCGGTCCGGCAGGGTATCCACTGCTTTTCCCACTCGGTGTGCTGTGGGTCGTCATGTTTGTCGCTGCTCTATACTGCGTCAAGAAACAGCTTCGGCACTGCACTCACGCATCAGCCGCGGGCGATGGGTTGCGCATAAAGTCGTGGTGGATGCAGAAAAAAATTCCTTGGGGACAGATCAAGGATTTCTATTTAATAGACGATAAAGAATATGCATTGCAACTTCAGGATGATGAACAGTTCTTTCTCTCGAAAGATCTGACTAATTGCGACACCCTTGTTCGACAAATAGAAGGATACGTTCCCAAATCAGCGCAGAAGTACGAGTTAAGCAGCAGAACTCCGGAAGAATTGATTCAAGGGCAGAAGGTGGCATTTCTGGCAGTTTGGGTGGCCATCGCTTTCACATACTTGCGAGGAATTATTTTTGCAAAGTCATTTATGTCATCCGAGTCGTTGACGTGCCTGGCAGTATTGCTTGCCGTTACCACAGGTTTTGTACTAGTTTATCGCGCTTGTTTGAAATCGTTCGTGCACCAGGTAAGAATTGGGACTGACGGAATATCACTATTCTGCGACGAAAAAGAAAAACGCTATCAGTGGAGCCAAATACGAAGCATTCAAAAGTTTCTGACAATCGCGACAGTGCGACATGTCGAAGGTGTGTCCTTTCTGGCTTATCATCACTTTCCCAATCCGAAGGAGATCAAACGCGTCTTGGCCGATCATGAAGAGCGGCTAAAGCTTACGATGTCGAAGTAATCCAAAGCTAGTTTTGCGGCAATGTCACCACGAGCAAACTGTCCCTATCAAACACATCCATCTGATCTTTGTTTCGTTGCTTGGTCACCACGACTGCAAGTTTAGTCGAGTCATGCGACCACACTACCGTTTGTGCCTCGCCAGGCAGTTTTAGAGTCTGCTTTTTCGAGTTACCTGTGTTTGTTACTTCCAACCCTTTATCAGAAACGGCAGCTTTATACTTTCCGTTAGGGCTGGTTGAAGCATCGTGTCCTCCCTTAGCAGGTTTAAACTCACTGAGTACTTTGCCATTTTCAACATCAATTATTCTGTCCATGTCTTTGTCATGAATTCGCAGCGACTTGTCGTCATTGGTTTGCACTGACGGTTTGAAATCACCAGACAACTCGACAGGTGTTTTACTTGTGTATAAAACGACGGGAGTACTCTTTGAAATGTTTACCACTTCCCACTTATATTTGTCGGCAAGATACGTTCCCTCAGACAGCGCGACCTTTCTAACTGCAATCAGATTCGACCCATTCCAAAACATCGAGCCTATCAAATCAAACAGTTTGAAGTGTCTATCCGGCGGGAGAACGGTTTCTGCTGTTGCCTTCGACAAATCTAAAACTCCAGCCCCAACCTGGCCGCCCCAAGCACCATTGGTAGCATCACATATTTCGTACGCAATTTTGTTTTCTTTGAAACTCGCAAGAGGCGCATCGATATACCCGGACTTTGGTACGACAAGTTCTTTCTTGGTCTTCTTAGCAATATCGTACGTGTACAACGAATTGCCTGCTTGCGTCTCAGCCAACACTCTCAATCCGCTAATTGGCTTTACTTGCCGAATGTAGAAGAGACTATCACCTTTGATAGAGGGCTCAGGGTTCCATCCATGATCTACGACCGTCCGCCCTTTGCCGTCCTCGGTCACAATAGTAACTTCGGGATCTGCCCACCGCGGCTTGGTCTTTTTGCGATCGAAAATCGCAGCAAGTTCTTTTTCAGAAAACGATTCCGCTTCGTGACCATCAGGCTCATGGGGTTTTCTGACAATCGCAATTGATGTTGAATTTGGAATGAACGCCGGAGAGTACAGCTCGATATTTACATCATCGAGAACTGTCTTTACCTGAAGCGCACCGCCGGCGATAGCAGGAAGCGCGAGGCTAGTTGACACCACGAGTAATGACAACGTCGACCATGCCGATGCAATTTGCAGTCTGTTCTTGTGCTTTCTAATCATTGGTTTCCCTCAGTCATTCGAATTTCAACTCCGTCCTTAATCGTCTTCAATTGACTTCCTCCTTCCCAACAAGGAAGGGGATTCCAATCAGGCAACAAGAATTGCTTCAAGGCGTCATGCTTGTGCCGCCCAGAATGGACCGTTCCGACACTACCGGAATATACACACTTTGCAGGTCCGTTACCTGAGAGCCGTCAGTCAGACTGACGCGAAACTGAGCCATTGGTGATCGGCATAATGAAGGTGGCTGCGAGCCCCAGCACGTACACAAGCGCCATTGTCGCTCCAGCCATGGCATAAGAGCCCCCGAACACGGTCTTAACCAAAACGCCTGAAGTAAGGCATGCGATAGCACAGATTACGCGCCCGCCTTGAATGCAAAAAGCGAATGCGGTTGCACGCTCATGTGTCTTGAATAACTCGGGTATGTACATAAATAAATACGAGAATGGAGCAAACACCGCACAGCCAGCCAATGCGGCCCAGACAAGAAGCAGATTGCTGTAGCCCTTTGTGGTGAGGAACATCATAGTGCATATGATCAGAGCTGCGATATAAGCCAGTCTAAAGGCCCATCGCCTCCCCATCCAGATCACTGTAAATCCCGCAGTGGCTGCACCAATAATGTTACCTATACTCTGCGCCATTGCTACCATGCTTCTTTCCGCAACAGCTGTTCCACCCACCATTTGATTAATCCATGGTGGAACCCAACTCAACACTGCATATGCACCAACGCAAACCGAAGAGCTCAATAAGAGTGCGATCAAAACTTTGCTCAGGTTTTCGCGACCAAATAGATTGAGCAAAGAGCAATTCAACTTCTGATTATCGCCTGAATCTCGACGCGCCTTCACGGCTTTGAAGTCTTCGGGATCATCCAACTTCATGCGCATGTAAATTGCAAGCACAGCAGGAATCATTCCAACAACATAGAGCCAACGCCAGCCATAGCTGCCGATCATCATGTTGATTCCCGAAAGCAACAAAAGCCCGCACGGAAAGCCTGTTTGCAAAACTCCAGCCGCATGCAGTCTCGACTTTCCGTTGAACAATTCAGCAAGAATTACACCGCCGATACTAATCTCGCCGCCTACACCGCAGCCTACGAGAAAGCGCAAGAAAGCAAGCTGTTGCCACGAGTCGACTATCGCACACAACCCTGTGCATACTGCGTACAGAACAACGGTATAAACCAATGTGCGCGCTCTGCCTATGCGGTCTGCCAGCAGCCCAAAAGCAACTGCGCCCACCGCCCACCCAAACATGAACAATGCAAGAATTAACGCGCCATGAAATCCAATGGTCGCATCACTCGCCGCCGTTCCAATCAACTCTTTGAGAGCAGGGTGCATCGTCAAAATATAGTTATTGGTGTCCATGCCATCGAACACCATTCCGAGCCAACACGCAATTAACGTGTGGGTCGCTACGGACGCACCAATTGGATTGACATGAAGCTTTGTCGCTTGTTCAGGAGATGCCGTGAGGTTGAACATAGTTCGCCTCCTGGAATTTAGTTGATTGCAGCTGGGTATGGTGACGCTAGGTTGAATCTAGCCGCCTTTTCCGGGGCGAGCAATGGTAGTTATACCTACACCATGGTGAGGCTACGTACTCAATTGCAGCACTTTTTGGGAATGAGGCTGGCGTCGAGCTTGACTCGCGGCAGGGTCTCTCGTGATGGCCAGCTTTCCGCTGCGTTCAACCCACTCGGGCTTGAAGCAACTTGCACAAGGCTAATGGAGATTGCCTTGGATTGCAGAACTATGGTACCCCTGCCTTTCGTCCCCCAACTGTCGATAAAAGAAAATGTCAGTGTCCTTTGGTCAGTGAATTTGGCAGCAACAGTGAAATCAGAAACGTGGTCAGTGACTGGAGAATAGCTTTGAAACTTGACACACGGCTTGTTGCCAACCATCGAAATAATTACGTCGCTGTAAAAAGGATCTTTGTATCCTTCATAAGGAATGTCCTTATGAAAGTGCGCGGGCAGCTGTACTGATTGCATCTTAAACTTGGCCGGTGCGGCAATAGTAGGAGAACAGACACACACTAACACCGCGGTCACTATTGATACCGCATCTCGTTTTCGACTGTCCATAACATCTCCGAAGCGGGACTGAATGCTTCAACATCAACGCTTAAACGAAACCTTTTTAGGGTGATTTTGGCCCTCGAAGTGTAAGAAATCGGTTATTCTAATTACATGATGAAGCTGCTCACAATTAGTGTCCAAAACCGCGCAGTAAGCGTCGCCCTGGTTGCTGCAATCTGTGTTTCAGCGTCTGCGACTTTAATCAGCTGCGGGTCATCAAGTGAACAACCAACCGATGAAACTACATTCGAAAACGCGCCTGTGAAGCCACTCACTGGTAAGGAATTAAAGAGTATTCCCGACAGTGAGTTGTTCGAGAAATTATTCGATCGCATCATCACTCGCTTTCCAAAAGAAGCTCCCGATAAAGAAAATCTATCAAAGCTGAATCCCGGTGAGCGGATGATTTATCTAACTTACTGGTTGGAAGGTGAAGTAAACAACGGCGGATTCAACCAATTCTTCGCCAACCTGAAAGGTATCTGCAAAGATGAAACAGTTGCAAGCTATAGGTTGATTGGAGCAAACTCCTTCGCTGACTCTGTAGCAGCAGCTTACGATGCATTCAAAGACTCGGTTAAAAACTACGAAGTGATCGTAAAACGCAAGCTTGAGTCAGATGAAAGTGATTGGGACAAGTGGGCTCAAGATACCGCGACAGATTTCGAAGTATATGACACCGCATTTCAGAACGCGCAAAAGCAAGTAGATCAACTAAGAGTCAAGTACATTCGCTCGCATCCTCAAGAATTCGCGGAAGTAGAGCCGGAGACCAAGAAACCAGATCCTAACGCCGGCGAACCGAAATAGCGATGTCGACTGAAGCTTTCAAGCGCCGCACGTACGTACGATGGCGCGCCTCAGAGCTTGCCTACTGTCGATAAAGTTGTACCATTCTATTGTGGCAAGAGTTCGGGCAGCCGTGGACGATATTTCCGACAAGATAGATAATCAATCGCAGCGTTTCTCACTCACAACGTTGCTTCCCGTATACTCGTCCCTTGCCATCTACACGATCATCGCCGCCTCTTTGATCCGTTTTCCATTGATAGCCGGCACCGAACCTGCGCTCTATCTCACCTGCGCCAAGGCGCTCTTGCAAGGTCAAGTGCCATACGTCGACTTCCTAGTAAATGATTGGCCAACAACAATTGCCACCGGCTTAGCACCTGCAATGCTTGGCCAAGTAATTCCGACATCGGGTCTATTACTGTGCAACCTCTGCGGACTCTTCGCGGCATTAATTTCGACATTGCTTTGCTGTGGGTTTCTGCTCCCTCTTCGCCACCACCGGGAATGGCATTCCTTTCCATACCTAATTGTGGCGATGTCGGCAGTCAATACAGTCCTTCTTTACCAAATCGGACAACCGCAGTACTTTGCCTTCTTTGCAATTACTCCATATATCATCGTGCGGTGGCTACGACAGCAAGAGCTGGGTCCGAACCGACTAGCTTCCATCTTCACGGGAGTACTTGCAGCTCTCGCTCTCACCCTCGACCCACTCACAATAATTGCTCCAATATTGTTGGAGACGTTTTGGGCAACGAGATCTCGCAAACTCTCCGTGATCTTGAGCGCCGAAACATTGACTTGTATTTTAGGTTTTGTCGCTTGTTTTGCAGCACTCGCTTTCTTCAGTAATCAAACGCAGGTTCAAAATTTCTCGGACATCGTGCAGCCGACTATGGCGTGGAACACGCAACATATAGACGTCACCACAGCCGAACGATTAGCAGCGCCAGACCGAAGAGATATCGTCTTGCCTGGATGTATTCTTGCATTCGTCACACTTTTTCTTGCACATCGATGCACGTTGCTTACACCCTTTGCAATAGTCTTTTTCTCTGGTCTTCTTGTCGCGGTAATTGAGCAACAAGGACTGTCTCGCCAGTACATTTTGATGCTCGGTAGTGGCTCTATGATGGCAGCACTAACAGCCGCGGTGTCAATTGAATGGGTTGGTAATAGTAATCACCTTGCAACATCTGTAACTAATTTGCGTCAGCATATAGCCTTGCTCCTAATACTGTGCGTGGTGGCGCCAGCATCAGCCTGTGCAATCGGAATCACCGCAATGCAAAGTCGACCCACCGTCGAGAAGTGGCAGTTGGTGGAACAAACAGATGGTAAACAATTCAACAGCCTACGCGACCTGATCGAAGCATACTCATCTGCCGGCGATGCCATTCTATTTCTTCAAAAGAGAGCTTTTCCAGCGTTTCCGCTCACTGTACAAATGGGGCGAAAACAGTGCAATCACTTCATCGATGCTGGAAGCATTCCGAGTTTGGCTGATGCTCCAGAGAATACACAACGCGAGCAGTCAATCAAACTGTGTGCGTTGTTGAAGGATGACATTTCGACAAAGAAGCCTGCTCTCATCTTCATTGAAGAGGGAACAATGCAAGACGCATTGAGGAATTCTGGGGTCTTGGGCCTTATCGACAACGAGTACGCTCCCATTGGAAGCTGGCTCGTAGTGAGTGAGAATCGCGAACCTCTCGAGTTTTTCGGCAACAGACTCCCACTACATGCGTTTGCCCGCAAAACTCGACTCTCACCAAAACCAGAAGCGATTCAACCTAACAGCAAATGAATCACGTCAATTCGAAAGACGAATATTCCTATCCAATAGACCGAGCAACTTCGGCGGTTTGGTGGGTAGTTACTGTAGGTGTGATTGCATTCATTGTAGTAGTTCTCTCTGAAATCACCGTGAGACAGCCTATGAAAATCTCACCTGACCCGGCATTTTTTGTCGCAATTGGACAGCTGATTCTTCAAGGAAGAACTCCATACATTGATTTGTTCGATGTCAACCCGCCATTGGTTTTGTATCTTCACACGCTACCAGCAATGGTTGCGCGGTGCTTTCCAGTCCCGGTCTCAGAGAGCTTTACCTTTTTCGTACTTGCCTGCTTCTCGCTCAGCGTTGCGATCAGCGCTGTGATTCTCTGGCGCAGACGGCATCATTCTGAGAGCTTTCTCTTTTGCCCGCTATTGATTGGATTTGCCCTAGCAAGTTTCATGTTTGGAACTCGCTTGAATGACTTCGGACAACGAGAGCATCTATTTGTTCTTTCGTATCTGCCGTTCTTTTTGATTCGTTGGCTCAGATGGACAGCACGACCAGTCTCCCGTATCGAATCAGTTGTGGCATCAGTTGCGTTGGCAATCACGGCTCTCTTGAAACCACACTTCATCTTTGTGATTTTGTTTACCGAAGTCTCAATGTTCCTCCAAAATGTTTGCTCTAAAAGGAAGATAGCGATTCCATTTCGCACTCCGGAAATCCTGATTATTGCCGTAACATCATTAGCTTACGCACTGTACTTTTGCGTGATGCCAACGCAAGCTCGACAAGGATACTTTGACTTCATCGTTCCTGCATACTCGCTCGGATATGATGCATTCACTAGCTCCACTCCAACTCTTTTGGCAGGAGCACTTCTGCAGTTCAAATACTCGGTATACGTTTGCGTGCTGTCACTTGTCGGGGCACATGTGCTGTTCGGCCGTTCCACACTATTGACACCGCTGGCAGGACTAACGACAGCGGGATACATTATCTATTTGTGGCAAGGTAATGCTTGGATTAATCGGGCGATGCCATTCTTCACCGGTGGGTACATGCTGGCGAGCATTGAAATCGCAATTGTGCTGTACGCAATTGGATCGCTCGCCAGACACGCATCAGGCATTGCACATCGTTGTATTGCAGCTGCAATGGGATTGCTTTTAGTCTGGTCCATCGGCTACGAACGTTGGATTCAAATGCTGATTTCGGATGATCCTCAACCATTTCAATTGTCTCGCATCGGACTCAAAGGCACATGCGCACATTTTGGATTGAAGTCGGTCGCAGAGACAATTTTGCAAGAAACAAATGACATTGACACAATTCTGTTCATTTCTGCCTACATCGATCCTGGCTATCCAACTCTTCTACAATTAAATCGCCGCCCTGCATCGCGATATCTGCATGGAATGTTGATTCCAGTGCTTTTGTTCGGAGCCAAAAGTGCAGATGAGAGAAAGAAAGCATTCGCTGAGCAAATGATGGTGAAAGTCACCGATGACTATTGCGAAGATATTGAACGAAACCGGCCAAAGCTCATTTTCATTCAAAAGAAAATGATTGGCTCGTTCGTGCAAAACAATGAAAAATTGCAGCGATCGTTGAGTGCTTACGAAAAGACAAGGGAAATCGAGGGTCATGACATCTACCGCTTGCGGTAGTTGCCGGCTCGCTCTAATATTCGAAGCTCGGATTTGATTGTTTCTCAACTGCAGAAAATGCACGGCAAGCTACAGACTAGTTCTATTTCGTCCCGAAAACAGCAAACAGTTTCGAAAGTGTCCAGTTGCAAACGATCCTCTGATCTTCAAGTCGTATAATTCGACAAAGGGAAGGCGCAGGAGGTTCAATGCGGTTTAGAAAATCGATCAGCGTGTTGCTCACAACGATGATGATGAGCAGCTATAGTTTTGCGTATGCACAATCGACTAGTAGTAGCTCTGCAACTACAAAGCCGAATAGACCGAACAGAGTGACATCTGCACGGCGCAAAAAGGAAGAAGTCAAACCACAACCAAAACCAAAGGCTGGTCCCCCTTATGCCAAGAAAGGGCCTGGCGCCAGACTTCTCGAAAAATATTTGCAAAGCGGTAATCTCGCAGATGGCGAAGCAAGTTTGACCGCCGAACTGCAACGACATCCCAAAGACGATCAAACACGCTTTGGACTTGGAATGCTTCAATTCATAAAAGCAATCGAAGGATTAGCCCAAGACTTGCATAAATATGGTGTTCGTGATTTGTCTTCGGAGGGTTTGAATGTCCCCTTTCTGCGAATACATCTGGCTGATACCAATCCAAATCCTGAAACAATAACCTATGAAAAGCTGCGCCAAATCTTCGAAACGCTCGTCACCAACTTTGCTCGGGCAGAAGCGACTTTAGCAGAAATATCCGATGAAGAGGTGAAGTTGCCGGTGCATTTCGGTTTGATCAAACTAGATCTCAACGGTGATGGCAAAGCCACTGACGACGAGTCATTATGGAGAATCTATAAGACGATTTCCAGAGACACCTACACTGAAGAACAGGCGCAGCAATTCTATATCGCGTTTGATCGCGGAGACGTGCATTGGCTGCGGGGATACTGCAACCTGCTAGGCGCGATGTGCAATGTATTTCTCGCCTATGATGCGCACGAAACTTTTGATTGCAACGCTCACATGTTTTTCACGAAGGTCGATACTCCATATGCATTTTTGAAATCCGCAAAACCAATGAAACGATTTGGCGGAAGCGATGTCGATATTCTCGACATAATCTCTTTGATTCACTTGATACGTTGGAAAGTCGCAGAACCAGAGAGAATGAAGACCGCGCATCAGCAATTTCAAAACATGGTGGCACAAAGCAGAGACACCTGGAAATTCATTATGGCAGAAAAAGACAACGATCGAGAATGGTTGCCAAATCCAGATCAAGTCTCAGTAATTCCAAATGCAGAAGTCACTCAAGAGATGGTCACATCATGGGGCGAACTGATGGAACTGATCGACAAACTGCTCAATGGTGAAGTTCTTATCGCATTTTGGAGAGATGCCCCAGGCCAGGGTGTAAACCTCAAAAAAGTCTTTATGGAACCGCAAGCACTGGATTTGGTGCTGTGGGTTCAAGGACCTGGAGCTGCACCTTATCTGGAAAAGGGAACAACCACAAAGATCGATACCTGGCGGCGACTGCAAAGTGCATTCGGAGGACAATTCCCCGGGTTTGCGGCCTGGTTTAACTGAAACATCTTGTTTAAGCTCCGAATCGAAATAACGGCAATAGTTGTATGATTGTCTTTCAATTTGATTCGGAGCTCAACAATGAGCACACCTAGAAGAAAAATCCCCGTAATTGATATCAAGCCGCTTGTCGATGGCGGCTCAAACACCCAACGACTGGCTAGCGAAATTCGCGAAGCCTGCATGCAAGAGGGGTTCTTCTACGTTAGCGGTCATGGCGTAGACACGCGTCTGCAATCACGCATGGAAGAGCTTAGTCGCCGCTTTTTCGCGCTCGAAATTGAAAAGAAAATGTCCATCAAAATGTCGCTGGCCGGTCGTGCCTGGCGAGGCTATTTTCCAGTCGGTGGCGAGCTTACTTCAGGAAAGCCGGATCAAAAGGAGGGCATCTATTTCGGTGAAGAGCTTTCTCCGGAAAATCCACTCGTCAAAAGTTCAACTCCGGTTCATGGTGCAAATCTATTTCCAGACATCGAAGGATTTCGCGATACGATTCTGGAGTACATGGACACACAAACACAGCTCGGTCACACGCTTATGCGTGGTATCGCGCTCAGCCTGGGCTTGGAAGAGTCATACTTTTCAGATCGCTATACCCGGCAGCCCCTCATTCTATTTCGAATCTTCAATTATCCATATATCCAACGAGAAGCTGGTGAACAGGAGTTTTGGGGAGTTGGGGAACATACCGACTACGGACTGCTCACCATGCTCAAGCAAGACGATTGTGGCGGACTCGAAGTGAAAAGCGATGGCGGCTGGATAAGCGCACCACCCATAGAAAACACATTCGTCTGCAATATCGGCGACATGCTCGACCGAATGACTCGCGGTCTTTATCGAAGCACTCCGCATCGCGTGCGCAACTTAGCCACACGTGATCGCCTGTCATTTCCATTCTTCTTCGATCCCAACTTCTTTGCCGAAGTAAAACCGATTGAAGGCATCGCCGTAGAGTTCAAAGACGATCGAAACGAGCGTTGGGATAAAGACAGCGTGCATGATTGGTCAGGTACATATGGCGACTATCTCTTGAAGAAGGTGTCCAAAGTCTTTCCCGACCTTCGCAAAGAGGTTTTGTCTTAGACGCCGCATCGCACCGAACGTCAGCAAACATTCCAAGAACTTAAGA
The DNA here is from genome assembly GCA_964503045.1 of uncultured Candidatus Obscuribacterales bacterium. Classification (GTDB taxonomy): domain Bacteria; phylum Cyanobacteriota; class Vampirovibrionia; order Obscuribacterales; family Obscuribacteraceae; genus CAYZJR01. The sequence continues at coordinate 68,704 of CAZCZI010000007.1, read as the reverse complement.
ATTCCACCAGGCAAGCTAGATGCGCTGATCGAAAAACAGTCTCTTGCAGCTTTTAATGATCAAGTGACGACTATTGCGACGTCGCCTAATTAGATGTAGCCACTTTCTTCCACTTTGGGCTTCTCTTTTCGAGAAAGGCTTTGATCCCCTCTTGCGCATCATCGGTAAGAGCACTGTCGACCATAGCTTGCTTCGCTATGTCATACGCCGCCGGATAGTCCAACGGAAGCTGCTCGTAATAAGCGCCCTTCCCCATCACCAACGTGGTATGGCTGGCATGCGCAATCTGTTTGGCCAATTGCATCGTGGACTCACCGAGTTGCTCATTTGGCACCACCGAATTTACAAGCCCAAAACGCTCTGCATCACGCGCACTAATCGGAGTGCCCGTTAATAGCATTTCCATCGCTTTCTTAGGCGCGATGGCGCGCGAAAGCGCAACTGCCGGCGTCGTACAGAAAAGACCAATCTTCACTCCCGGAGTTGCAAACGTCGCGCTCTCACCTGCAATAGCCAGGTCACAAGTGGCCACGAGTTGGCAACCAGCGGCGGTGGCAACACCATGCACTTGTGCAATTACAGGTTGAGGCAGCTTTCGAATTGCCTCCATCACATCGACACACAAAGAAAAGAGGGTTGCATATTCATCTTCACCATGCCCAACCAATTCTCTCAAATCATGTCCAGAACTAAACACCGTTCCATTTGCCTTGAGAACAACAACTTGCACATCTTCTTTGTCTGCAATCAAAGAAAGTTTCTCGAGCAGCGCTTCCAACATCGCGCATGAAAGCGCGTTGCGTTTCTCGGGATTATTCAAGGTCACGACTGCAATCTCGTCAGCAATCTCAAGCAATACCAGCTGATCCATGACGTTCCTCTTTTATACTTCCGTCCAATGTAAGTATATTCCAGCTGCATGTTTTTTGGAGACATTTAAAAGCGTGGCGGACCATTAAAGAAAGGCTCAGAGGAAACAGGATCGGACACGGGAGGCGTCTTGACTCGCCCGTTGATGAAGAATTCGTGCTTCTTCTTCCATTCAGGTGTGTCTGGCTCCATCGTCGCTTTGTATAGCTTGGCAAGATCAACGGTTCGATCGCTTCTCGCTCCCCACTGATTATCGATGGAAGCTTTGCGACTGACCGGGTCGTAACCCGTCACGCAAACGACGTGCCACACACCTCGTTGCCTGGAAAAATTCCCGCCTGAATCAGACAAGAACGGATCATTTCCTGTGTGAACGCGAATGAACATCGGCATCTCAGCCGTGCCGTTTTTCAATGCATCTTCTAATTCTTTTGGAGAGGTGACGTGAATGGTGCCGATGCCACCATGAACTTTGTTTTCAATCACAAAACCCTTTTCAGTTTTGCCGGTAATTTGATTCTCGATGTCGGTCAAATCAGAAACACTGAGCGACGGGCCGCGCTTGTAATCGGTCGTTTCGCGCGGTGGATCTAAACTGTAGTCCATCACTCTTTCGCCGGTATCACCAGTTAAGCGACTCCTCTTGCTTGGAATTTGCTCGTATTTGATATTGCCGAAACCAGCAAATTTTCCGTCGGGTGTGACAACTTTTCTTTGCCAATGAATGTTGGCGGCAGTTATTTGGAAGATGTGGCTAGCAGCGCCTCGTTGTCCGTCAGAGGGTGGATTGTTATTTGATTCGTCATCAGGAATCAGACTTCTGCGGGTTGGCGTTATCGTAGTTCCATCAGCAGTGACGAAACTACCTGTAGTGGCAACATCTGCAACCACTTTTGCCGCCGCATCAGGAGTTATTGTGTAAGTTCGCGATTCGACAACTGCTACATTGCAAGTACCATGCTTTCCTTGATCGATCGATGAAGGCTTGGCAGAATTTCTGATCACCTGTTGAGCGATCCGCAGTCGTTCCTTTTCAGGAATCACAGCTGATGCATCTGCCGTTAATATTCTGGACACATTGAAATACACGTCGGCTACCTGAACATCGCTTAGTCCTGCCGAATGCGCGCGTCGTTCGAATACATTGAGATCGTCCACAACGCGCCGCAAGTCGCGACCCTTTAGCTGAGAATTAATCTGAGTTTCGAGCTTTCTGCGCTCTTCTTGTTTATTGCGATCTGGCTGCGATTCGGGCTTGACGACGAGCGGTGCGTCGGTTTGCTTTTGTACGTCGCCATTTTGCGGAACTTCCGAAGGACGCTGTTGTCCTTCCTCGGCTTGTGGAAGCTCACGCTGTCCCTCTGAACCGACCGTAGCCCGGGCGAGCATAAAGGCTTGCGGCTTGCCCCAACCAAAACGCGCCCCGCCCGTGCCGGTAACCTCGACAAGGTTAAGAACAGCATTCGACTGAATCGCCTCGATAGGAGTTGAGACCGGTATGTCCGATTCTCGCGTCATAGGTTTTTCCTTGGGGGAGCCCAAAATATAGTTCCAAATTTCCAATATTAGTTAAATGGGGAAACTACGGTATCAAATCAAACTGTGGTTAGGTTTCGCGACTTTTATGGGAGAATTGGCACAGATTTCAATTCTCCTGAAGTGCCAGTGTCGATTTTGATTGCGAGATTCAAAAAGATAAGTCGGATGCGCAAGTCCGTCAGTGTTTTGCTCTCGCTAGCACTTTTAAACTGCTTCGTTGCAGTTTGTGCCTATGACGTTGAATATTGCGATGTGCACATAGGTGCCGCCAAGCTGTTTGCTGTCACCAACACGCCGCTAATACCGGCATTCGATCGAGCAGAGCAAATTAGCGATCGACTTGAGATGATGGTCGCTGACCAAACTGTCGATCCTAAGAAGCTGCAAGTTCGAACAGGAATCGATGGAGTGCCCGTCATCGTTCTAGATAGCAAAGTCGTATGTGGTGTGACGACACAAGACGCTGCCAACACAAATCGAACGCAGCAGGCAATCGCCTATGAGTGGATGGCAAAATTGCAATCGGGAATTGTCGAGGCACGGCGAGAGCAAGGAATTGCCACCACAACTGGTGCGACACAACCAGGTACGAGCGGGAAAGAAGCGAAATCAAAAAAATCGACTACGAGCCTCAGCGAGCACGCAATTTTCCTTTTGTTCATCGAAATCGCAATTTTGCTTATGGCATCGCTCATTTTGGGTGAGGTATTGGTACGCCTTGGCCAACCAGCAATCATCGGGCAGATTCTCGCAGGCCTGTTGCTAGGTCAAACATTCTTCGGACTTCTCTTGCCTGATTTATCGACCCTGCTGTTTCCTCGCGATGGATCGCAATCCAAACTAATCGAAGTAATTTCGTGGATTGGAGTCTCCTTTCTGCTGCTGCTTACCGGAATGGAAACGGATACGTCGATGCTCAAGCGGCAAGGGAAGCCTGCGCTGTACTTGGCGCTCTTAGGTCTTCTCGGACCACTTGCTCTTGGTGCAGGATGCTCAGTTTTCCTGCCAGACAGACTGATTGGCGACCCCAGTCATCGCGTCGCCTTTGCAGTTTTCCTAGGTACCGTGTTCGCAGCGTCGTCGGTGCCGGTGGTGGCAAAAATCTTGATGGACATGAAGATGCTCAAGATGGATATCGGGCAGCTAATCATGTCGACTTCTCTTTCGCACGATCTGCTGTGCTGCCTTTTGCTGGCTGTGATTGTTGTGCTATCCGGTTCAGGAGAACAAAGCGGCAACCCAATCTTAACAGCGATTGTTGGAACAGTTTGTTTCCTCCTAGTCCTCCATTTCGGCCGCCCCCTGTTCTTTGGAGTTCTTCGCTGGGTAAACGATCATATTGCCACTGCAGATGGTTTGATTACCAGCATGATTGTTCTGGTCCTAATTTGCGCAGCAACTACTCAGGCACTCGGCGTACACATCGTGTTAGGAGCTTTCGCAGCCGGATTCATACTTTCGCAGTCTCCTGTCATCAATCAAAAAGTGGTGCGTCCACTGGAAATCGTAACCATGGGCTTCTTCGCGCCGATTTTTTTCGCTTCATCCGGACTCAACGTTAATTTGAGCTCGCTGCTAGATCCGCAACTCGCACTTATCACAATTGCTCTTTCCCTTGCAGCACTGGCAAGTAAATTAGTTTCATGCCTGCTGGCTGGGAAACTGACTGGGCTAGGGCGTTGGGAGTCAATGTCGATAGGCGTCGGCGCCAATGCGAAAGGATCACTCGGATTGATTCTCGCAATGCTGGGATACTCACTAAACATCATCTCCATCGACATGCTCGGCATCGTGATTTTCATCGCATTGTTCTCCACTGCAATTTCAGCGCCACTAATGAAATTTACGATGGCGCGCGTGCAAGTCACCGACGCCGAAAAGGAACGCATCAAACAAGACGAACGGCAATCTCGAACAATTCTCAGCGGCGTGCGGCGCGTTTTGTGGCCGACATCAGGCAGAGGTCGCAATACGTTTATTGCCAAGCTCCTCAACAGTATCGGACAACGACAGATAATCGAGACAACTGCGCTTTGGGTCAATAAAGACAACTCAACTACAGAAAAGCCCTTCACGAGCATCACAGAAGTGCTAGACAAAAAGCACGTCAGCTTGCTCAAACGAACGGTGAAATCAGACAATCCAATCGAAATCATTTCCGAAGAAGCAAATCGTGGATACGACCTGTTGATCATGGCCACCGACGAGCCCAAGGCTGACTCGAATTATGTCTTCGGCCCACTCGTCGACAGCGTGATTAAAGATACATTGACTCGCGTACTCGTAGTTTACGAACCAAATCCAACGGTTGATCGTGAAATCAAAAAGGTACTCGTGCCTGTAAGCGGAAGTGAGCTTTCGGTGGCGGCCGGCGAGTTTGGAATTTCGTTGGCGAAGTCACTCAATGCAAAAGCAATTTGCCTGTCGATTGCAGAGTCTGAAGCAAAAGAATTGTACGGCGAGCACACGCAAAGTGGTCAAAAGATTCAACGCAACATCGGCGAAGAAATCGAAGGAACATTGAAAGAACTCTCCTCCGCTCTCAATGTCGATTTTGAAGCAGTGCTAGTTCAAACAAGCTCACACCCAGCCCAAGCAACTATTCTTACAGCGCAGCAGCACGACATCGATCTCATTGTGTTGGGTGCGGAGCCGAAGCTCGGAAAAGCTCTATTCTTTGGCCACACGATTAATTTCGTACTAAGAAATGCGCCTTGTGCAATTGCGGTTCTAAAACCCTGATCTGCTAGTTTCGAATTTCCTTGTCCCTACTTCTAAACGGTGCATCGCGAAATGCCTCGCCAAATTCATCATCCAGTTTTTTGCGCTCTTGTTTTGCAAGGTCGTGTTTGCCGAGTCCATCTAAAGCATCGGCTCTTGCTTTTCGCGCATCGAGTAGATACATATTCTTGGATATTGCAAAGTCAAATGCCTTTACCGCTTCAGGATATTGTTTCAACTCCATATAAATTTTACCGAGCAACTCATGATTTCTGCCACCACCATCAGAGTCAGTTTTCAGACAGTGTTGCAGATCGGCAAGTGCTTCTTTGTTTTTATGCATAGCATGATACATTTGCGCTCGCCTGAATCTTTCAACGCTTCTCCCAGGGTTCAACTTAAACAACTGCGCAAACGCCTTTTCAGCTTTGTCATAGTGCTTGAGCCTCAACGCGACGATTGCGAGCTCGGCGAATGAGTTTTGCCCTTGAGGATTTAGGGCCGTAGCTTGTTCAAAGTCTGCTTCGGCTTTTTCCGATTTGCCAACTCCCCGATAAGCCTGACCACGAAGGAAATAGGCCTGCTCCGAAGGCTTTGGAGAAATTGAGCGAGTTGCATCTGCTATGCCCGCGTCATAGTCCATGTACGTCATGTAAAGCTCGGCGCGCTGAAAATAAAGCTGCGCATTTCTTGGATCGGCTGCAATGCGAGCATATAAATTCCTCATCGCAGGTGTGTTTTCTTCGTCAATTGCAAGCGCGAATGTTGTGCAAACACAAAACTGCGCAATTGCCAAAATCAAACCGAACGCGATGCCGAAACGCACCTATTATCGAGCTTCCACTGGCTGCCGAACATTCAATTGCGGCACCACTGTTCCATCCAAATAAACGGACAATTCGTCGAGCGAGAATTGCACGCCGGAATAGAAATCGCCGAAGTCACCATATTTTGCACTAGCTTCGTCAAAGCGCATTTCATAGATGAGCTTCTTAAATACCAGCGGGTCATCGGCGTAAAGATCCACGCCCCACTCGTAGTTATCGAAACCGATAGAACCAGAGATTACCTGCGTCACGAGACCATGGAATGTACGACCAATCTTGCCATGGTCCAACATCAACTTCTGACGCTCGGTGTAAGGAAGCATGTACCAATTCACGTCCTCGCCACGTTTCTTGTCCATCGGATAGAAGCAAACATAGCGACGTTGCGGAATGCGAGCCCACAATCTGCCGGCATGGTGAGGAACAGTCTTTTGTGCTTCGAGCAGTTCATCAAATGCTTGGTTGAACTCTTGGGAGCCTGGTTTGAGGTTGCGCTCGGCTAGCGTGGCGTGAATCTTGGCAGTCGCGTCATACAAACCCAACTCCAAAATCGAAACATACGAACCTAGCGGACGCAGATAATTTGCCAGTCGCAACTTGTCAACTATGGTCTGCGCATGCGCTAACCCGTCGTAGTTCTTGCTGTAGTGCGTCAACATGAAATCGGCCTTATGTCCGACCATCTGCGCCAGCCCGACATCTGTATCTTCCGACTTCTTCAAAGACTCCAGGGCCGACACGGCCTCGCCGGTAATCTCAGATTGTTCCTGCCGCGACAATTGGTCCCACGCGCGGCGATCGAACGAATACATGCGGTGAAGAATCCACCAGCTGTCCAGAGATTCAGGAACGTCAGGATGACGCATAAGCTTGCTCCTTAAAACCGGTCGGGAAACCGGCAACTGCTATATCGCATATACATTAATGCAATTCAACGCCATTCCGCCAGGATACTAAGCAAGTCTTTGCAATCTCTCATCATCGGCGACCAATCAGTAAGTCATAGAGATGCTTGCCTGTAGGCTCTTCCAGGTGATTTTCCAGGAGGAACTTATTTGCTTTTTGCGCCACATCCGGGGCGAAAGTTTGTAGCAGATACTGCGAAATCCATTGCGATACGCTGGAATGATGTTGAACTTCCACACTGAAGCCGGCGGTCTCGAGGACTTTCTTCACCTCGCCCGCATCAGGGAGCGCCCACTCAACATGCTCTCGAATTAACGGATTGTCCGTTAACTCCATAAGCAACTTTTGTGCAGCAGCAGTGTGCATCGAAGGGTAGTTAATAAAGAGCCAATGAACTGCAGCATCGCCAAGTCGATTCAAAAAGGAGTTTCGATCTTCGGGAGTGACGTGTTCCAATGCATCGATAGAAATCACAACATCATATGAATTCGGGGCGATACCAAGTCCGGTACCACCAGTTGTGATCGGATCAATCACTTCAATTTGATGATCTGGAAGGAACATTGCGAGTGCACCGTCGAAACCACCAACATCGATGATGCGGTTAGAGATTTTGACTCTGTTTCTTACAGCTTCAGCTGTTCGATGAAGTCGAGCAAATCGATCCCATGTCAAGTCAAAGCGTTTCTCATGATCAGTTACCGTCGCTCGGCAAACTCCTTGAACGTCGGTAGATTGCAACTCGACTCCTGCAGTGCGTGATAGCTTGATGTCTTTCACCATCGGTTTACATCTTGTATCCAGGTTTTTTGTACAGCTTGTCCATGTTAGGCACGATCTCCGGTCTATAAACCGCCTCAGCCCAATCATTCGGGCTAATCTCTTCCATGGCAACGGAAAAGGCGCCTTCGTCCTTTCCTAAAAGCTCCACTCCGGCGCTGACAATGCGCTCGGCAAAAAGTCTCTTCTGTTCCTCTGATTTTCCGGGCCAAAGTTTCACAATGATGTGAGGCATATCTCTTCCTCTTGCAGTGCAGTAATTATGGGGACAAAAGTTAGTGACTAGCATACCGCGATATTGACAATAATTTGACGAGATCATTTATGATTCAGTCAGAATACTGCAGGGATTCGATCCAGTGTTAAATGGCGGAGTAATCATCGAAAGACGCCAGGGTCTTTCCTTCTGTCTTACGGATAAGACCTGGGACGAAGTCGACATGAGTACCTAACCTCAAAAAATTGGTTAGAATCTAAAGTCGAGACCTTAAGGAAACCCAAAATGCCCTTTCAACTTCTACGCGACGGAGCAACCGAGTTCGAGTTTGCAGCATTTGTTCCGAATGACTTCAAACCAACATCTGACACACCCGTAGTGGTATTTCTGCACGGCTTTGGAGAGCGCGGGCAGGACCCGGGGCTTCCACTAACGGGAAACGCGCACGTCTTCGAAAACCTACAGTTGCCAGCGGCGATCATTTTTCCTCAATGCGACTATGAGCACAGAGCCTTTTATGGAGACATGGAGAAACGAGTTTTCAATTGCGTTTCTGCAGTCGGCAAGGAATTCGGAGTTGCAACTGACAGAATTTTCCTCGTAGGGTACTCGATGGGAGGTTCAAGCAATTTGTGGCTTGGCGCGAAACATCCACAACACGTAGGTGGCATTGTGTGCATCGCCCCTGGTATCACATGGATGGGACAGAATCTACCACCAGGACTACCCGCAGAAGACGTAGAACTCTTCAATTCAATGTTCGTTGCCACAAACAGAACCCAAAAGATTGCCGAGCATATAAAAGATGTTCCTATCTGGTTTCTTCAAGGAACAGCAGATGAGCCATGCCCAATTGAAGACACGAGAAGTTTAGTCAGCGATTTGCACAGCCTCGGTGCCAAGCCGAAAATAACGGAATACGACGGCGCGGACCACGATACGTTAACAATGGCTCTTGAGGAAGATGGCTTATTTCAGTGGCTGCTTTCGCTCTGAGTCTTGCTTTCACGCTGAGCCTTGCTATCGATTTCTGCCTTCAACAGCTCTTTGCTTGAAGACAGCACCATCGTGCCATATTGGTGGTAGTCGTAACCGTCCATCTCACCAATGTCATAGACACCATCAGCATCATCGCCGCGCAGGCAAATTGTCATAACATACGGAGCCTTTATCACGCGATCCCAACCGCCTTCCGGTCCGATCGTGATTTCCCCCTTGAACTGAACTGCCACGTGATCGTTGCCTACATGCACCGTACGACCCAGCACGTCAAATCTGCCAAACAATCTCTTGTTGTCATATTCTCCCTTTGCTCGCCATTCACCGCTCTCGTCACGAATAATTGTCATTGACACAGATGCAGGCTTGTTTGCGGCAACATTTCTGACATTTCCAGAAATGTCGGCAGATAACCCGAAGGTGTCACCTTTGGCAAAACATCCGACGGGTTGAAACATGAACGTGCAGAAAGTAACTGCAGCAATGAGCAAAGTGCGCATATTTTGTCCTCGGAAAGAGTGCCCAATAATTGTATCGCGAACGACAGCTCACGTCGGTGCATTCATGATCAAGCAAGTAGAGTTTCGACTTCTTTGGCCCGCCCTTCAGACTGCAACAGCTCTGCAAAGACTTTCAAATGAGCCTTAGCGACTTCAGACAAAGCACCATTGTTTGGCGAATAGATGACGCCCACTACGTTGCTGCTGCTTTCCTTGATCTTTCCTGTAATTGAGTCCTTGACTGGATTTCCCAGTGGCGTATCAGTCGATGCACAACAGCTACAAATTAGCCCTTCCAAGTCGATTTCTTGCCCTGCGGAGTTGAAGATGTACTTCTCTCCCTCTTTGCCAAATCGCAACGATAGAGTATCCCCAACCTCGTCGGCATTGAGCAGACTAATCGGAAGCCCTGTGCTAAGTGATACATAGTTGTTGATATCAACCAGATTGTTGATCGTAGGAAAACGCCCTTCCCGAGCAGCTTGCGCAAGGTACTCACTTGCAGGTTTGTTACGTCCGCTGGGCTTGAATCCACCACTCTTCAACAAGTTGCGCACAGCTTCTTTTACTTCCGAAGGAAACTCCTGATTTTTTCGTTGATCAACAAGGTGATCCAACAACGCCTTTAGTTTCTCACTGGTTGCTTCTACCACCACTCCACGAGCAACAACAACTGCCGCCAATAGTCCACGATCTTGCAACTGATTATTTACTTGCACAATTTCGCTCCATTAGTGTCCCGCAGTGACGATGTAACCCACAGCACATATCGCCGTGACCACCAGTCCGGCGACCGCAATCCGAACCAATTTTACTCTCCTTTTAGCTGCTTGCACTGCAGCTATCCTCATCTGCACTCTTCGAGGAAATACTTCCAATCGTTCCATCAATTTTGCAACTGATTCAAACCGAACATTGGGATCTTTTTCCAGACACCGCTCGATTACTTCTTCGAGATCTTTGGGTCTGCTGTTATCGAATTTGACGTCCGAAATTCTCTTCCACAATTTCAAACCATGCACGTTTTTGAGCTCACGGACAGTGTTTTCCTCAAATGGGGGTTTCCCTGTAAGCAAGGCGTATCCGACGCATCCTATCGTGTAAACTTCAGATTTCTCATTGAAATCTAAGCCACGTGCTTCATCGGCAGACATGTACAACGCATCACGGATGTCAGTCAATTCCTCGCTCGCTTTAACTTTCGGCAATGCAAAATCGCCAACTAAAATTGACACCTCCGAATTCATGTCGTCAACGAAAAATATGTTGCCGGGTCTTAGGTCTCGGTGCATCACACTTTGAGTCTGAGCGTAAATCAATGCCTCACAGACACTGATCAAAATCTTCACTGCTACATCATGGCTGGGTGTTCCGTGCAATGCCAAATTTTGTTCCAAATTAAAAGCATCTTTGTACTCGCTCACCAAATACGGTGCCTTACTTTGAGTAAAACCAAAATCGATAAGTTTGACAATATTGGTATGAGTGAGCTGCTTGTTTTTTCTTGCATCACTCTCGAACGCCGATTGAAGCGAAGGCGCCATCTTTTTGAAACACTTTACGGCAACCTTGATTCCGCGCTGTCTGTCTCGGGCGAGAATGACATTGGCTCTCGTTGACTCGCCCAGAATGCCAATCGGAGTGTATTTCTCCAATGGAAAGCCTTCTGGGGCCATTCCAATTGAAGCCAAATCAAGCGTAACCGAATCCTTCTCATTCTGCTTGATGTGCGTTGGAATTTTCTTTGGATTTGGCGTTTCGCACGAGCACAGGTCGATAATCTTAGTAGTGGCTCCGGTTGCCACTCTCCTCTTGCAATTCGCGCAAACATCAATCGAGAATTGAGACCCCGGCGAGTATGGGCGATTACACCGGCACACCGATATCCACTGTGTTTGCAGCGGCGCTCCCGCCTCTGCCATTGGGCGGAAACACAGTTGACAACTTTCGGAATTTGAGATTTCCATCCCAAAATTATACAGACAGAACCCTGGAGCGACTTGCGAAACATTAGTGCGAACCCGATAATGACTGAAACATCAGGCGTTGCGTTTGAAGATGAAAAGTAAGACCAAACAGGAAAAGCCGAAAACACTCAATCCGTTTGAGCAAGTCTACGAAATCGTGAAAATGATTCCCCATGGAAAGGTTTATACCTACGGCTTGGTCTCGAAACGGATGAATAAAAGACTGAGTGCCGCGGCTGTGGGCTGGGCGATGAACGCCCTAGGCAACGCAAACGCAAAAAATGGAGATAAATACAATTCGAGCACCGTTCCATGGCACCGGGTCATCAACTCGAAAGGGAAGCTGAGCACTCAATTAGAAACCGGAATGGTCTCATCCGACGGGCGCCCGGTGAATCGCCAAAGACTATTGCTAGAGCAGGAAGGCGTGCGGTTTAGGGACGACGAGAGTATCGATCTGAAGAAGTATCTCTGGACTGAAGATTGACGCCATTTCGTTTCTTCTTAGGAGCTAGCAGGTAGACCCAAGACCGCAGCGGTATCCGAGCGAACCTTTTTGCACAGCTGAGCATCATCGATAAGCGATACACCAAACGAGGGTATCATCTCTTTCAGCTTTTTCGACCACCCATCGTTCATTCGATTCTTAAAGCAATCCGCTAGAACCTCAAGCATGATCCATGCAGCAGTGGATGCTCCAGGAGAAGCTCCAAGCAATGAGGAGAGCGTGCCATCAGCAGAACTTACGACTTCAGTGCCAAACTGCAAAATGCCCCCCTGCTTTGGATCTCTTTTTACAATTTGAACACGCTGACCGGCGACTGCTAACTTCCAGTCTTGTGGCTCGGCCTTCGGAAAAAACTCGCGAAGCGCTCCCATGCGTTCGTCTTCAGACTCGAACACTTGTCCGATCAGATACTCGGTTAAGGTCATATTGTCGCGCCCCACCGCAAGTAGAGGCAGAATATTGTCCGGGTCAATTGACGCGAATAAATCTAGAAACGAACCATGTTTGAGAAACTTGGTGGAAAAACCGGCAAATGGACCAAACAGCAGAGAGACTTTGCCTTCGATATACCGAGTGTCAAGGTGAGGCACCGACATTGGTGGCGAACCGATAGCTGCTTTCCCATACACCTTGGCGTGATGACGCAGAGTAAATCTTGGGTTATCAGAGCGAAGCCACAACCCACTCACCGGAAAACCGGCATAACCACGAGCTTCTGGTATATCGGACTTGTCCAACAAATGGAGCGATCCTCCACCAGCACCAATAAAGACAAACTTTGCCTTTACCTCCTGGTGCTCTCCGTTCCTTTCATTTTTGATCTTCACCCTCCACTGTTCACCATCCCGTTTTAGATCCTGAACTCGATGCGAATAATGAACTGCGAATCCTTCTTTATCTCGACAAGAATCGATAAGAAGGTTCGTGAGCGTGCCATAGTCAACGTCTGTTCCGCCCATCATGCGCGTTGCCGCCACTAGCTCACTTGGGTCGCGCCCCTCCATCACGAGCGGCACCCACTCCGCAATTTCCTTTTTGTCTGTGGAAAACTCCATTCCTCGATAGCAGTGGTGCCCAGACAATGCCTCGAATCTCTTCTTGAGATAAGCCACATCATCAGCACCGCGGACAAAGCTAAGGTGAGGAACAGGGTGAATAAACGATCTGGGATTCTTTATCTGACCGGTTGATATCAGATAAGCCCAAAACTGGCGAGAGACATCAAACTCGGTATTCACCTCCAGAGCTTTGGAAATAACTATCTTTCCATCCTTCTCCGGTGTGTAGTTCAATTCACAAAGCGCGGCATGACCGGTGCCGGCATTGTTCCAAGCATTCGAGCTTTCTTCGGCAGCTTTTTCGAGAGTCTCGAAAATCTCAACTTTCATTCCGGGCTCGAGCTGTTTAAGAAAAACTGCTAATGTAGCGCTCATTATTCCCGCGCCGATGAGGACAGCGTCCACTTCTCTTGCGGCTTTCTTCTTCATGGTCGCGTTCTAATTCTCCATAGGCCTCGATGCACACGCAGCACCGTTTGAATATGACTCCCAAAGGTCCAGTGAGAGCACCCAACAATTTAATCACATTGAAAATGCGTTTTTGCATGTGGCTTGACAAGCCCGTAGGTATGCATCTCAAAAAAGGTCTATTCTAAGATAGTTCATTTTCACTCATACATTTCGCACTGAAAGAGGTCGATACAGCAAGCAAAATGGATTCTGAACATGTAAGACAAGAAGAGTTGGAGAAGAGTCCTGAACTCGTTGTTAAAGGGGAGAGTGCACCAGGTTCGCTCTTTCAAGGCAAATACGAAATACTTTCGACGCTCGGGACCGGTGGGATGGGTATCGTCTACAAGGCGCGAGATCTCAGTTTAAACCGACTTGTCGCGATCAAAATGCTACCCGAATCACACACTGGTGACGATCAAAGCTTGTTGCGCTTTCAACAAGAAGCGCGCGCAGTTGGCGCCCTCAACCATGCGGGTATCGTAAGCATACATGAATTCGCAGTATCAGATAACAACCGTCCCTATATCGTGATGGATTACATTGAAGGCAGTACTCTTTCCAGCTTGCTTTCAACTGCCGGACATCTATCGATTGACGAGTGCCTAGAAGTGGTACTCAAAGTGGCCGACGCCTTGACGTATGCACACGGTAAAGGAGTTATCCATCGCGATTTAAAGCCGGCAAACATCATGCTCTTGAAAGAAGGAAATCAAAGTGAACGAATAAAGGTTGTGGATTTCGGTATAGCAAAACTCACGACAGAGGGAGGCAAGTCGTTAACCCAGACAGGTGAAATATTTGGCAGCCCCTTCTATATGAGCCCAGAACAGTGCAGTGGTGCGAAAATCGATCATCGTTCAGACATTTACTCACTTGGCTGTGTCCTCTACGAATCTTTGACAGGTCGTGTGCCGCATATGGGCGAGACCGCCTTGTCCACGGCATTAATGCATCTGCAGCAGGAACCGCTACCACTATCCGCGGTGCAACCCAATTTGCATTTTCCGGATGCTCTGCAGTCGATATTGGATAAAGCCCTAGCAAAGAATGCCTACGACCGGTATCAGTCGATGGCTGAATTTCAAGACGATCTCGAAAAACTAAAGCAAGGCAAAGTCGATCAACTTACGCATGTCGGTGCACACGACAAACATCGCAGAATTTTGAATTCTCTCAAGCAACGTCTGACAGTTCTCTTTGGAATTGTCTCGCTGGTTAGTGCTACCTTTGTAAGTAACCCGACGATATCCGGCTTTCTCTATCTGCTGGGCGGTCTCATGTTGATATTTTCAATTCCTGGATTACGAGGTGATGGGACCGTTTCACAGGCTATGCAGAGGCAGAGCCGCGACATAATTCCCATGACTCGCACTGAAATTATTCTGTGGATCGTACTCATTCCCCTCTTGCTTGGACTATCTTACGTGTTTGCTAAGAATATCGGAATGCACTAGAAACAGCCTATTCCACACACTTACTTAAGACCATTGATGAGATCATCGATGACCGCTCTTTGCTGTTTGGAAAGAATAACTTGTTTGGGATCATCGGTCTGCTTATAACCTTTTGGATACTCAAAATCGGAGGCTTTGAACGCAATTTTCTTCCAGCCGGTAAGAGTCAAAATCCTGTCGTCGTCTGAATTTTTGCGCTGAAAATTTTTCACCGAAAGCCAAGGAATGGTTTTTGCAAGTTTGTCTTTTTCCTTTCTTTCGCGAGCTGCCTCCTCATCCTGGCGAGAAGGTTTTCCCGTCGACTTGGCAGGTTGTAATCTGAAAATTCTGACTGGAACTCCGTCGATCAAATAGAAACCAAAGTATTTCGAAAACATCTCGGATACTTGGGGAGCGGTCTTCATTCCTTCGGGAACACAATATATGTGGTTGCTAGATAGTTTGTACTCCAGGCACGGCAAATTGCAAAAGTTTTCCTTCCCAACGAACGTACATTTGGAACTCTTTTTGGCCGGCTTTTTCCTTATCAATGAAGACAGCACGGAAGCATCCAATTCTGCCAATGGGCGCGTAAATTCGAGCTTGTCGTTGTCTCGGTAATAGGAGACCTTCCATGATGGACCCTTGGTTAGAGCTACAGCACCATTGCCAAAACCGACTATCTTAAGCGCATCGCGCCACACAAAGAATCGGTACTTACCTGTACCAAAGTGCTCACAATCAAATACCCAGACTGAATTAGAATTAGCTGCCGAGTGCTTTGGGCCGGCCGAAACAGGCTGCGCAATGCCTAGAACAAACAGTAGCAGCGCGGCAATCCATAATCTCATAGCATACCTCAAAGCCAAGCCCACTTCTTAGCTCTGAGCTATTTTCGCATGGTTTGCTCTGATTGGATATATGTGAACCATCGTTGGCTTTCTCTTCAATGTCACGTTGATAGAGAATCATCGCCTGAAAACACCTCTACAGACTTTTTGCGATTTGAGCTACCTTAGCTTTTGTCGCAGCGATGTAGTCATCGGGAGACAAAATGATTTGAGTCCCGCGAATGCCGGCGGAGATCGAAATTACATCGAACAGATACACATTCTCATCCACGTAAACGGGATAGTCCTTTTTGCATGCAAGCGCAGTAACTCCGCCGCGAATGTACCCTGTTAGCGGTTGAACTTCCTTGAGCGGCGCAAGTTCAACACTGCGGTCTCCGGTAAGCTTTGCCAGGGCTTTCAAATCCAGTTGCGCATCACCAGCGACAACCGCAAGAGAAACACCAGTTTTATTGCCGATTGCAACCAATGTCTTGAACACTTGTTCAGTCGGAAAGCCGATTTTCAGTGCAACGGTTTCTGCCGACAAATCGTCTGGATCCACTTCGTATTCACGCAGTTCGTATTTAACTTTCAACGTGTCGAGAATTCTGGTGGCGTTGGTTTTCATGCGGTGTCCGTGATCCAAGTTGTTATACTTCTTGCACTCCAGGTCGTCCCTTCTGCACGACGTACTGCGCTAAGTCTAGAATCCCGCTGTTCTGAGCCTTCTCACTTTCTATCGAACGCAAAGTAACGTCTGCCTTTTTCTTGCCTAGAGCAACTCGAACATAACCACGAACCTCGCCGTTGACATACTTTATGTGTGGATTGTTTTGCAAAAAACCATCGGTTTGTTTCTTTGGGAAACCTTGTGACGAAATCGACGTACCACAGAATTCTGTCGCAACGACAGGAGAGTGCACATCATCAAAATCAAGCTTCAAATCAGCAACTGCATAGCAGTGAATGTCACCTCCAACAACTAAAGCATCGGACGATTCGCGCTTGGCTAGGGCTTCAAGCAAACGCCGCCTTGCTGCAGGGTATCCATCCCAACCATCCGTCCAATACTTTCCACCTGGACGCATTGCCTGCGCCATCAGTGTTTGTTGTACGATCACGTCCCAAGCAGCAGTTGAGTCTTTGAGACTTTTTGCAAGCCATTTTTCTTGTTCCCATCCCAGCATTGTACGCTTGGGATCAACTCGCTCCGAGCAATCACTGATGTAATTAGAGCCGGCACGACCGGGTTTGGGACATACTTCGTAGTCTCTGTATTGCCTGTCATCAAGGACAAGAAATCGAGCGAGACGACCGAAATCGAATTTCTCGTAAATGCGCATACTCGCATTGTGAGGCGCGCATGATGAGCGCAATGGCATGTGTTCATAGAAAGCCTGATAGGCTGCAGCTCTGCGAGCGAGGAAGTTAGACTCCAAATCCTCTGCTCGATCGTTTGCATAATCGTTGTCTACTTCATGATCGTCCCATGTGACAATCCATGGGAATCGCGAATGGCAAAGTTGCAGATCGGAATCGGTTTTGTAACAAGCATATCTGTTTCTGTATTGGTCCAATGTATAGACTTCATGACCTTCATGCTTGCGCACATCATTGTTTCCCCATGAGTGCTCGTAGATGTAATCACCAAGAAAGACGACCAAGTCGAGATCTTCTTGCGCCATATGCCGATGAGCGGTGAAATACCCCTGCTCATACATCTGACAAGACGCAAAAGCAAAACGAACCGGATCTAGCGCGTCGCGAGCTGGAGCTGTGCGCGTCTGACCGACCGGACTAACAGCATCGCCGGCAAAAAACCGAAACCAATATGAGTGCGCCGGCTCTAGTCCGTTGGCCTCGACGTGAACACTATGAGCATACGTGGGTGAAGCGGTTGATGTCCCACTTTTAACAATGTTGTGGAAGGATTCGTCACGAGCGATTTCCCAATTGACTTTGATTGGCTCGGGTCCAAGCCCACCCCCTTCAAGCGGGTTAGGTGCAAGTCGTGTCCAGAGAACAACACTATCCGGCAATGGTGAACCGGATGCCACACCAAGCTTGAATGGGTCAGATTTAAAGGATGTACGCGCAACCGCCGGAAGTTCGACATAGGAGCCAAATAAAATACAGGCTGCGCTTTTTAAAAGGGCTCGTCTTGAAATCATTTTCTATACGAAACACACTTGCTGGTTCGACAGTCCAATTGTGCTTCCCTTCTCTTCTAATTTCAAGTGTCTGATTTATTGGGGGAAGTATGAAAAGCGCCCGATCACTTTCACAAGCGACAGCCGACGCTAATCTAAATGCTTCCAATGGGCCGTAGCTAACATATCTCGAAATTTTCTTGTGACTGCTTCCAGCTGATTTTCGTCTGACTCAGATTGAGGTCCTTTCATGGTGCTCCTTGTCAAATAGATATGAACCAATCTGTTTCCGCTCATTCTAAATGCGTGAGCTTCATAACTAACGGCTGGAAGTCCTTGTGATTGATTACCAACACTCACCCGCATATTCTCGTTGCGAACGAAATGACAAAGAAGGAAGTTTCCACTTCTTGTCTTTAACACTGTCGGTTTGCATTGCTCAGTGGCGGTTCTCAATATTGGCGGATTGTCCGACTTTTGCAAGGTCTGCAAGTCGGATTCGGAGAGTGCTTCGTGTTTTAGTGCTTCGAGGATTTTTTTGGTGGACGCGGGGACAGCCGCATCTAGCAGCACTACACCGAATGTGCCGTGCTCGCTTGAGTATCGAGCACCCTTTCCGGGCTCACTCCCGCCATCTACCATAGTTCCCCAATTGCCTTCTCCATGCAACGACTCGACTGGGGTTCCGGGGAAGATGAGCGGTTTCACCAAAGTGTGATCCAAAGCTTCCAGAGATTCACGCAGAGAGATTACATTCTGCTTGCCGGCTTTGTTATCGAGAATCGGTTCAATTTCCTTTAGCAATGAATCCATCTGTTTTGATCCAAGACTCTTCACAAAGTATACGTGCCAATCGTCATCGAAATAATTGATTCGAAGATTGCAAGGATGCGATTTGTCTTCTTGCCATTGCGAATATGGGACAGCATCAGAAAGTGGTTTTGTTCGTGGATTTGCTGACCGATTGGAATAATACATCGCTGTCCTATCAATGACACCGTGCTTGAATAAGACCTTCAGAATTAGCTGAGCACTGGAGGCACTAATCACCGCATCAGCAGACATTGGTTGACCATTGGGCCAGGTTGCATGGGGCTCTCTAATGCTGGGTGTAACGTGGAGTTCTAACGAGCGAAGTCCGGGTCTTTCTCCTTCGCTTGTAATACTAAATGTAATGGCGCAGGTACCTATGTGTTCACTTAGTAGTTTTTCCGCATTCAATTCATCTGCATCGTTAGCCTTCATTTTCTGCTGCCTCTTTTGACCCTGAGCCAGACAATCTACCCGGTTACACACCGCAGACACCGCGATGATCGCGGCTAACATAATCACCGCACAAATATTTGATAGTCGCCTGTTCACTTCATTCATTGGAACGAACACTCTTTGCAACGCTCCCGGAACCGACTCGCTGAAATTGAACACATCATATCCAGCTAAGAGCAAATAATGATTAAGTCCTGTGGATGGACCTAACCCAGTAACTCATTCATACGGACGTGCGATCCGGAAATACGCACCCCTTGCAGGCTCATACTCATCCAACTTTCTCTCGATGAAGCCTGTATTTATCAGCTCACTCAATGCGTTGTTGAGCATGGATTTGAATGAAGGTTCGCCCAGTTTGAACATCATTGTATTTCCAACAACACCGATCGGTTTCTTAGGAGAAACGTTTTTAACAGTGCCGGGATTCTTATTTAGAAAGAGAGCAACCAAACCCGGCTCGATAAGCGTGACATCAGCCTTCTTGCTGGTCACGTCTAGAAGAATTTGCGATGCTTCGCTCATCTCTGGATGAGAGAGAATCTTGGCTGCGGGGTAAAGATTTTTCGCCATCAATACTTGAATCGTTCCATCAATTGTTGAGATGGTCACCGCTTTGTCGTTGATAGCACTCAAATTCTTGGTGAATCGATCGTCGTCACTTCGCGCATAAACACCTACTCCGCTATAGAACAGCGGTATGGAGAAATCGGCATAGCGAGCGCGATTCG
>CAZCZI010000007.1:0-48846 GCA_964503045.1 uncultured Candidatus Obscuribacterales bacterium | reverse complement strand
CCTACTCCGCTATAGAACAGCGGTATGGAGAAATCGGCATAGCGAGCGCGATTCGAATTAGGCCAGACACCTGTGGGAACGAGATCGTAACGCCCCGTTCGCAGACCCTCAATCATTGTGCCGTAGCCTACTTCCTCAGTCCATTCGCATTTGAGGCTCAAGTTTTTTGCAGCTTCTTCAATCGAATCCACGAAAATACCTGATAGTTTGCCGGTTTCGGAGTTTTTCATGCAGTACGGGGGAAACAAAAAGTACCCGCACTTGATCTTGCCTGTTGCCATAACACGGTCGTACAGAGCGTCCTTTTCGTTTGTTGATGCATTCGGCGATTTAATTGCCGAACTGCATGACGTCAGCAAAAACATGCAGCCAAAACCCAGAAACGCAATCAGGATGCCGGTGTTCAACAATTTAGCTTTCATAGTCATTCTCTATTCCATTGGATCCTCAGAAAGTGGCCAGGAAGATTTCGCAGCTCAAGCCGTAATCACTACGGACGGTGGCAACATTAGTCGCTGTTCAATTTCTGTTTGACTCGCTCGCGAATAGCAACTTCGTTAACTCCAAAGTTTTCCAAAATTCTCATTGCAACTCCCGGGACTTGTGCGAGTCCCAAGAGAAGATGTTCTGTCCCAAGGTAATTGTGACCAAGCTGCTGAGCTTCCTTCCAAGCCAGTTCAAGCATTTGTTTTGCATGGGGCGTGAAGGGAATTTCAACGGCGACAAAACCAGTACCGCGACCAATTATTGATTCCATTTCGACTCGTGTATTCTCAACAGTCAGCCCTAAGTCGGAAAGTATTTCAGACGCGATACCTGAACGACATCGAACTAACGCGACCAGTAGTGCCTCGGTACCCACAAAGTTGTGCCCGAGACGTCGCGCTTCTTCCTGCGCCAGGTGGATAGGATTGGAGTTATTGTCGCCCGCACCGATTGCCGTCCTACGGCTGCCGGAGCCGCCTTTCGAGGCGTCGGTCTTTACTTTGGGCTCATCTTCCGATTTCGGATCGTACATACTCGGACACACTGATCAGTCTTAAATTCAACCTAAAATCTCTCAACTCCCATCATAATTGTTTGGGGGTCCACGTGGAAGTAATATCTCGCGGTAGCAATTAATTGCCAAAGTTGGCGGAGTACGACAATGAACTTATCCAACCGCGTATCGATTTATCTGGAAACGCCTGTTTCAATGACGACTCTCATGTCGATAAAGAAAGATCTGAAACTCGACACATCCATCGCAACTCTCAAACAAGCAAACGACAAGACGCCCCACCCGATTTTGGAGGACATCCTGTTCAGCAAAGGTCGAGATCATTGCAATGAGATTAATGCGAAGGAGCCATGCCTTAGCCTTCGACTCGCAGCCGATCCATCGCTGCATCTACTTGCACAGCACTTCAAGTGCGAGTCATTCGATGAGTACATCAGTATTTTGCGAAAGTATGTCGAAGCGTCCCGACTGGATAATGCAATCAAGATGCTCAAGAAAGGCTGTTTTCAACTCTACGCCGAGTGCACTGACGATAGGCTGCGCGGTATTGTCAAAAGTCAGACCGATCCTAATCTCATCTATGCGTGTTCGCTGACCTCAAGTGGCTTTTTCTATTGCTGCACACAAAACTTGAAACTTTGCGGAGGGCTTAACGGCGCGGTTTGCAAACACATATTGGTTTTGCTGGTTGGGCTCGCCAAAAGCGAAACGATCACCCGTGAGCGCGGTGCGCACTGGTGCATTTTCAGCAATTGGCATCAACCAGTACTGAGTTCGGACTCAGCAGCGAATCAGTTTTTGAGATACAAGAGCGCCGCAGCAGGCGAAATTGACTGGCGACCACTAGAGACGATTCCGGAGGATTATTACGCATTCTGATTACGGTTGCTCGCAATTACCACTGCTGGTTACTTGGGTTCTTTGCAATCTCTGTTGTCGGTGGCAGACCGACATCCTCACCAAACCGGTGTGGCTGGGCTTCGATTTATTACTTCCGGCGCCTCCCATTTACGGGCTTTTTGCAAGGAGTGTGCAGGAGCAGCATTTTTAGAGCTAGAATCAAAGCGGACTTCGAAATTCGGGGAAAATGTCATGACACTGGAATCACTTCGTCTGCTGCGCAACATACTGCTTCGATCGGCAGTGCTTTGCTATGCATTTCTCGTTTTGTCTGCTCTTGTATGGATGTCTCTCTCTGACACGTGGATTGGATTGACTAGCAGTTGGTATCACATCACGCCGGATACTGTAAACAACATCGTAATTTACTTCCTTTCCGCTGCCAAGTTCTTTGCAATTTTTGTGCTTCTTATCCCAGGTCTGGCTCTGCACTGGACGATCAAGCGAGAAATGGCGAAATAGACAAAACCGTTGAACATCTCCGGTTCCTTTAGCCAGCCACGCTCTTATACTGGCACCTGGACCATTTCCAGGTAAGAGTGAAAGACATCGTTAGTCGAAATATCTCGTATCGGTTAAGGCATCCACCAATATTAGTTATTCTGAGCTATCGCCATGCTTCCGTAACCAATTTTTCCAGCGTCTCCAAGTCTTTGAGACGGTTCGAGAGTAGTTGGTACGGATGCTCTTTCTTGATCTTCAAATCGCGTTCGTACAAGTACGTCTTGAGTGCAGCGGCCGGTGTCGCAATTAAGGCAATGCCCTCAGCAGGTAGTATTGTTGCATCACCAGCAAACCCCAATCTGTTCTGAATTAGCGGTTGCTGCCGAAAACCGTGATAACCAATTGTGTTGAGTATCCCCGAACCAACTCCAAATGCGGAAATCATGGGCGCGGTTAGAGCTTGCTGACCAGCCACGCGATTAAGGCGTTCAATATTTCTTTCTTCATGAAGGATGAGTGTGTCCAAACCGAGCTTCTCCTCACGCAAGCGAATCAATTCCGATGCAAGTTGACTATGCTGGCTATTTGTTTCGCCATTCACTAGAAGTTGCGCCAGGCGCTCGAATTTCTGCTTCGCTTCTTCATCGGAAAGAAAAGGTGTTGCCGGAAGTTGTTTAGCAAGAGATCGCTTTTGAAAACGCTGCATCCAATTTCCTGTAGTGGAACTGGCAAAGGGCCCGAGTCCCGCCAGGCAGGCTGCTGCAATCAGGATAGGACCAGTAGCCCCTGCGCATTTTTGCTGCGTAAATGATTTGAAACCAAGTTGCACTGCGCTGAATCTGCACATATTCACAGTGGCGTTAATGATGTAAAACGTGTTCTTGTACCAGGCGTATCCTCTCGAATGTGCACTCCAGCGTTTGAATTCGAAAACAAGTCGATCTCTTTCATATTTGAGGAGCTGCTCTTTTAGTTCCAATAGCTCTCGTTTAGTTCCCGTGAAATCACCGTTCTCCATCAAGGCATGCCTTACGCCTAACATTGCGTCTACTCTCTGCACTGTAGATTGCACAAATGACTTGGATTTGCCTATAGAAAATCCTTTTTGATTCGCTCGTACAGTTTCAACTCCATCGGCAGCCAGCTCAAATACCGAACTCGAGGCACCAAGCAAGGCACCAACCGTAGCCGAAGACAATGCTTTTTTGCTTATTGTCGGTGAAATAAGACTCGGGTCATTCCAACCTTTGGATCTCTGGCTTATGTCAGTTACACTGAACCCGAGGAAGCATGCATATCCCGCTTCTTGTCCCAACGGATAGACGACTTTTCGCCACCCTGCAGTGTGATTCACTGTCTGCTGAAAACGCACATTGAAGATGGCTAGTTTCACTAATTCAAGAAAAATCTGACGGTCTTGCGTTCTTATCTGTTGCTCGACGTTCGCAACGGAAGGCGAGGATAACTGTTGCTCAGGAGTGTCACTACTAAGTAGTCTTATTGGCTCCGCTGCAAACGCAGACCCAGCCCAAACTGCCAGGAGCTGGATAAAAACGATTGCGATGAACAAAACGCATGCTCGGCTTTTCAAGAGAGTTCTTTTGCAACGGTAATGGGCCAGTATACTGCCATTGGAATTCGTAGAGCCCGAAAAAGAGCAAGACAACTTAAGTCGCAGGCAGGCAAAACTCGGCTTTTCTCGTGCTTCTAGCCGACTGACGATGCTTCCGTTGGCAGCCTTTTCGATTGGCAAGCTTCGGCAAACAGCCGGTAATCGGCATCTGTCTGTGCTGCATAGGATAGGGCATACTCGGCGATTGATTTTGCAAATTTGTCACTGTCTCCTAAATATTCAGCGATTGCTCGTGCCGCTCCAGATCGTGCATGCGCCTTTGCCAGCACCTTACCGGCAATGATGGCGATGTCCCACATTGTGATTTTGTTCCACATCGCAGGATTCGGCGCGAGTTTCACGTCACGGAGTTGGCGAATGTAGTAGTGGACCCGAGTCTTTTGACCGACTGACCAACCAAGAAACATGTCACTGGCGGATTGCATGATCCTCTGTCCAATTACGACACGCTGTCCATGATTTTTGAACTCACTGGCGCCGAGATATGGCTCCAAAACTGACTGCCGCGCCTCTTTTATCTGAAGAATCAGCAAATCATCGTTTTCTCCTTCAAGAAGGAGAACGCCGCAAAACGTTCCCACGCTTCCTGTTCCAACAACTTTCCTGGCAATGTCCACAATCTCGAAGTGCCGCAGCAAACTTTGTTTGTCTGAGGAGAGCGACTGAAGATAACCCTCGAAGGACATACGTACTTGCTTCAAATCAAGAAATGAGTCGTGGTATAACAATGGTGGCATCTCCTTGAAGCGCCAATTGCGACCCTGCTTCTCCAGCAATTTCTGCTGCAAGACATCAGGCGACGATTTGATCAATTCTTTGTTGAGGTATTTCTTGCCTCTTGCGCGGCCATCCTTGTCTCTGGCTTTGTCGAGGAATTCATCGAAATTTTGCTTCTCGTGCCATACATCCAGCAATCTTTGCTTTGCATACTTTGCCATCGTTGTTTGGTACGAAATAACCAACTGCAAGGCGGCCTTTTCCCCAGCTTTGCTAGAAAGCCCAACTGAATCCGCTGCAATCACAAAACTGGTGGCGAGGCGTTTCAAATCCCATTCGAAAGGGGCAGGCAAAGTTTCATCAAAATCGTTAAAGTCGGCAATGATATTTCGCTCCGGCGTTGCAAACGCTCCGAAGTTGAGGATATGGCAGTCACCACAACACTGAACTTTTATACCGGAATGTGGCTCGAGTGCCAGATCATTAGCCATCAACGCTGCAGCACCGCGATAAAACGTAAATGGTGAAACCAGCATTCGGCTATGCCTAATCGGAATCAGACTCTGATCGCGCCCCTCATTACCTTGCGCGATCAGGTCTACCGGATCTCGCTTGGCACCGGCTTTGGCGGTTTTAAGTCCTGGTCCCTGCTTGGGAGCTGATCGCTTGTGTCGCTTGTGTCGCGACTGTGTCTCTTCTTCTTTTGGTTTCTTGCTCATAATACTTTCCTTCGCAATTGACCCAACTTTACTGCTCCGTCTGTCGTAATTGCTGACCGCCTGAGGTGGTCTTGCCAATACAACGTGGTTTATCACCTGGAGGCTGTGATTACGGCGTCACGCTTGCTATCTACTTGCTTTTTCTTTAACTCTGTAAAGGAAAAAATATGGTGCTGCCATGGTGGCATATCCAGATATAGCCCTCTTGAAGCCAATTCGCTGCCATCGCGATCATAGGCAGCATCACCCATCCGATCCGCTAGACGCCATTGTCCTTCGGCAATGTTCGTGAATGGCAATCGGACGTAACACTGACTCCAACTTGGTGCATAGTTCACGGCAACAACAACCCGTTGTTCCTTTTCCGCCTGCCATGCGAAGCAGACAAAAGAGTCGAAAGACCCGTTACCGTCCCAGGCTGGCACACAGTCGAGGAGCTGCCATTCTCCGTCGCGAACGACTGGTTGTCTGAGCACGCCGAGCAATCGATCATAGAATTCCTTCAACGCTTGGTTGATAGTTTCTTTTGGCGCACGCACCAAATGCGGTGAAATACGCTTTTGTCGTCCCTCAAATTGGCCCTGATGAAAGAACCTCAATCCGGGAGATAGAAAAGTTATTACGGCCGCAGCCTGATGGACTTCTGGCGAAAACGTCGTCGCCGCCCTCGGCTCATCGTGATTTTCTAGAAAACGAGCCATCTTACGCTGATAATTCAGATCAGCAAGTAAATGTTCCCGCACCGGCCTGGCGTGCCCTTCGCGCAGGCGGTCGTAAAGCCGCTTGTCGTAGGTATAATCAAATCCTTGTTGTTGCAGCGTCCACTCGAGATCCCAATAGACTTCGGCCATGAAGCAGAAATTGGGGAATTTTTCACGAACTCTGCGCGTCGCTTCACCCCAGAAAGGTTGGCATCGGCTGCCCCAGGTGCGTTCAAATACGTCCGGCAGAACCAGCATCGCCATGTCGCAGCGTACGGCATCGCATTGTTCGGCTATCCTCAGGAGCTCACCGATCATTGCTTCCTGCACCGAAGGATTGGCATAGTCCAGCTGCAGCGTATCCGGCCAACCGGGAAAGTACGGATCGCGTCCGTGCGCAAAAATCCGGTTATCATTCTTGCGCTTAACGCGTGTGTAATTTTGCGGGGTACGTGAGATATCTTCCTCCGTTCCAGACACATAATACTCAGGGTGCTCTTCTACCCAATGATGATCCAATCCGGTGTGATTGGGAACGAAGTCGAGCAATAACTTCAAGCCGCGCTTACTCAGACGCTCACGAAGCCTTGCCAGAGCCTTTGCACCACCCAACTGTGAATGCACAGCGTAGTCAGTGATGGCAAAGCCTGACCCAGCTATGTCATCCTCTTTGAGATCGGACAGCGTTTGCTGAAACTCGTTGCGCCATTCTTGATTGGTGCGTGAAACACGCTGACCGGCTGGACCTGTCTGCCAGACACTCAGGAGCCACACCCAGTCGAACCCTCTATCTTTCAGACTATCAAGTTGTGAATCGGGAACATCATCGAGAGTAGCGGCGCGCCCAAGTTTCTCGGACAGTTCGGTAATCAGCACGCGCGTATTTAGCTGATACAGCAAGGGATACTGTGATGTCTTCATCGGACGCTCCTCTCCAGCCAGACAATTGTTTTTTATTTGTTGACTCTATCTAGTCTTCACTTCTTCGCGATGTTTGAAAACTTCACGTTTGCCGCCTTTTAACAGTGCATCGGGATCCAGCTCTGCAAACAACTGGATGAGTCTGGCAACGCATCCTGTCCAACCCGTCTGGTGGCTGGCTCCAAGACCGGCGCCGTTGTCGCCGTGGAAGTATTCGTAGAACAAAATGTAATCGCGCCAGTGCGGATCGTATTGAAATTTCTCAGTGCCACCATATACGGGGCGCCTGCCGTCTTGCGTGCGCGTGAATATGCTTGTTAGTCGCCTAGAAATCTCACGGCTGACCTCGAATAAATTCATGAGATTCCCTGAGCCCGTCGGACACTCAACTTTAAAGTTATCGCCATAAAAAGCATAATAGTTTAGCAATGATCTGATTATCAACACGTTCACCGGCATCCAAACAGGACCGCGCCAATTGGAGTTGCCGCCAAACAAACCGGAATTTGATTCGGACGGCAAGTAATCAACTCTGTATTCCTGCTCACCGACCTGCTTAACGAACGGATGGCTGGCATGGTAGCGCGAAAGTGAGCGAATGCCATAGTCGCTGAGAAACTCATTTTCATCCAACATCTTGTGCAGTATCCGCCGCAACCTTTCTTCGTTGACCAAAGCCAAAATCCCGCGCTCGCCAACTCCGAAGTGTCCTGGGCCGGTAACGTGCATAGTCGCCAACAACTCCGGCATTTGCTGAAGACGTGTATACACGTGCTTCAGAGCGTTCGGCACCTGCTCTCGCTGATAGGGCTCAATGACGCTCGCGGCGCACAACGGCAGCAACCCAACCATAGAACGCACCTTCAAGTGTGACGATTGCCCATTAGGTAAACGAAGCAGATCGTAATAGAATCCATCTTCCTCGCACCAAAGTCCATGATCATCTTGCTGGTTGACTGCAGAGGCGATCCATATGAAATGCTCAGCAAATTTCACCACGTGTTCTTCGTAGATGGGGTCGTGAGCAGCAAGCTCAACGGCAATTTCCATCATGTTTTGGCAATAGAAAGCCATCCAGGCTGTACCGTCTGCTTGTTCCAGATATCCCCCCGTTGGCAGTGGCGCGCTTCGGTCGAAGACGCTGATATTATCGAGCCCAAGAAATCCACCTTCAAACACATTCTTGCCAAATCGATCTTTTCGGTTGACCCACCAGGTGAAGTTGTTTGTCAGCTTACTGAACACCTTTCTGAGGAATGTTATGTCGCCTTGTCCTCGTTGTTGATTCTCAATGTTATAGAGAAACATTGCAGCCCAAGCATGAACCGGAGGATTTACGTCACTGAAGTTCCATTCGTAAGCCGGCATTTGTCCGTTGGGATGTTGATAAACAGCATCCAGCACCAGCATCAATTGTTTTTTCGCGAATTCAATGTCAACCTTCGCCAATGCGATAGTGTGGAATGCGAGGTCCCATGCGGCATACCAGGGGTATTCCCACTTGTCCGGCATCGAGATGATATCATCGTTAAGCATATGAAACCATTCTTTGTTGCGAAGTTGCGAACCGTCACCTTTTAGCGGGTTGTATCCGTGCTCTTTCAACCACTGCACGCCATCAAACTTGTAATACTGCTTACTCCATAGCATTCCCGCCAGCGCCTGACGAATTACTCTAGCTTCATCCTCAGAGACTGCCTTAGGTGTTATCGAGTTATAGAACTCATCAGCATCTCGGGTGCGGCTCTCAAAAACATCTTCGAAAGACACTGAAAAAGGTCCGTCTGCAGGCAGCTTCTTCGGCTGCAAATCCGTCATTCGCAGGCGCACAACCGCCGAACCTCCAGCCGGCACAGTGAGAGCGTAGTGAGGAGACACCTTTGTCCCGGTACCTTCTGGATTGACAAGCTCTTTTCTGCCGTTGACGACACAGTTGTTGATACCATCTTTTACGTATGGCGTCTTATTGGGTCTTCCGATCAATCGCAACTCGTTAGTCTCGTTTTCCGTGAAGAGTAGCGGTATATCACCCTCCGCATAGAGATAGCGTTCGCCGAGCTGCCAGTGAAATGCTTCAATAGTGGTAGCACCAGCGGTGCCGGTAATCGCCTTTAGCCACGGCTTCTCAGTTGATTTGCCATAAGCCCAGGTGTTTCGAAACCAAAGCGTTGGCAGCAAGTCTAGTGAAGCGCTCTCAGGACCTCTGTTGTAAACAGTGATCTTTATACACAGGTCTTCCGGACTAGCTTTGGCATACTCGACGAACACGTCGAAGTATCGATCTTCGTTGAAGACACCCGTGTCCAGAAGCTCGTATTCAAATTCATTGCGATTTCTGTACCGGTTGGTCGCGACAATATTATCGTAGGGAAAAGCAGTTTGCGGGTACTTGTACAAGTACTTCATGTATGAGTGCGTCGGAGTGCTATCGAGATAGAAATAGTACTCCTTAACATCCTCGCCATGATTGCCTTCGCCATTCGTCAGACCAAAAAGTCGTTCCTTTAGAATTGGATCTTTGCCGTTCCAGAGAGCCAACGCGAAGCACAGTTGCTGCTTGTCATCGGACACCCCTGCAAGCCCATCTTCGCCCCATCTATAGGCTCTTGAACGTGCGTGATCATGCGGGAAGGATCCCCATGCATCACCGGATGCGCTGTAGTCCTCGCGCACCGTCCCCCACTGGCGTTCACTCAGATAAGGTCCCCACTTTTTCCACGGCACGTTGTCAACGCGTTCGGCTTCAAGACGTTTTGTTTCTTCGTTATTCATTTCTTTGCCTCGTGAAAAATCGGCTCATAGAGCTCAATGGAAAACCATCAGCTGGTCCGCAGTTGATCCAACCTTACGGATTTGCAGATGATACTACCTCGCCCATCGGGATGAATGAGTTACTGAAGTATTTTCGTGAGCAGTAACCATCCTGCAGATGGATGTCGTGAACTTTAGGCATCGATTATGGTGCAACTAATCGAGGTTTCTTTATGATCGGGACTGATCGTCCTAAAGATTTGAGGTTGAGCGAATTCGATTTGTCTCTCTTGAGAGGCGGTCCAATGTATGGATTGCTTGTTCGCTCCGGGATAGCTCGTCCTGGGCGAGCCGGATTTGTTTTGAGAATATTGTTTTTTATCGCAGTCAGCTGGATTCCCTTGGCTCTGATTACGATGTGGCAGGGTACTTTCATCAATAATTCGCTCAAAGTGCCTTTCTTGTTCGATTTTGCAGAACAGTGCCGTTTTCTATTTGTGTTGCCGCTGTTGATTATTGCAGAAGGAGTAGTCGAGCCGTGGTTGGGTTATATAATGGCTCAATTCCGCGCTCTCGTCTCAGAAGCGGATGTTGAAAGATTCAAAACAAACGTCTCGCTAGCCATTCGCAGCAGAGATTCAGTTGCTATAGAGATGCTACTGATTCTGCTGGCTTTCATACGTCCTCATTTCGACGTCATGTCACTTTCGACAGGCATCACGTCTTGGCGAACAGTGACAACGGACGCCGGAACAGTGCCCACAACAGCCTTTTTCTGGTACCTATACGTTGCTAAACCGCTGATCGCCTTATTATGGTTCAGATGGTTTTGGAAATATATCATCTGGTGCCTATTGCTTTTTCGCACGTCCAAGCTGGCACTGCGGGTAACACCAACTCATCCAGATCGAATGGGTGGACTCGGATTCATAACTGTTGCTCAAACCAACTTTGCAATTTTGTATGTTGCCGTCACTGCGCAGGTCGCCAGCTACATAGGAGAAGAGATAGTATTCGAAAGCGCAAAGCTAATGTCTTTTAAGTACTTGATCTTCTCCGTCGTTATGTTGGCGCCAGTCTTGTTCGTTGCACCTTGTCTGGCATTCTCATCCAAGCTGCTTAATTGCAAAAAAAGAGCACAGCTCGAATATGGTGCCCTGGCAGATCAGTACGTCAAAGACTTTCACGACAAGTGGATCGAAGGTAAGAGAGACGACAGTGAAAGGCTCGTAGGAAGCAGTGATATTCAATCGCTGGCTGATCTCGGAAACAGTTTTGAAGTCGTACGCTCGATGAAGGTGATATTAATCACCAAGTCATCCGTAATGACATTCCTGCTAGCAGCATTACTTCCTTTTACGCCGCTTTTGCTGACGGTCTATCCTTTCGACGAACTGCTCGCTCGTCTTGTGAAAATGGTGTTTTGACTAGAATCTCCAACGGGTTGCCATGAGGCGTATGATGGTAAGCGGTTTCTCTGCGGGGGGCATTATGTTAATGCGGCACGTTCGACTTGGCACGCTGTTTTTGATCGTCGGCTTAGCGCTCGGTGCACCATCCGTATGCGCTCAACAGGAAAACGGCATGGCCGGCTCGCCCGGTGCAACAACATCTATAGACGGCAAGCAACTGCCGCCACCGGAGCCTACCTTCGGAGGAATCATTAAAGACAACGCAGCTCAGTCTAAGTCCTGGTGGGCACCACATATAGTGCCACCCAAGGGCGCACCCAACGTACTGTTGATCATGACTGACGACTGCGGCTTCGGCGCTCCCAGCACGTTTGGCGGTGTAATCCCGACTCCGGCTCTGGATGAAATCGCTAGGAATGGACTGAGATTTACTAATTTCCATTCCACAGCTCTCTGCTCTCCATCGCGCGCAGCTTTGATCACCGGGCGCAATCATAACTCAGCCGGCTTCGGCGTTTGTTCTGAGCAATCCACTGGTTTCCCTGGATATAACAGCATCATTCCCAAAGATAAAGCAAGTATTGCTCGAACTCTCAAAGATAATGGGTTTTCAACTGCATGGTTCGGCAAAGCTCATAACACTCCAACATTCGAAGCGAGTCAGTTAGGACCGTTCGATCATTGGCCTACCGGAATGGGGTTTGAATACTTCTATGGTTTTGTGGGTGGTGATACCAGCCAGTGGCAGCCCAATTTGTTCCGCAATACTTCTGCGATCTATCCCTATGTCGGACACAGTGGTTGGAACCTTATTACAGCCCAGGCCGATGACGCCATTAACTGGCTGAATCAGTTGAACCAGATCGATCCAAACAAGCCGTTTTTCTGCTATTACGTCCCAGGTGCGACACATGCACCGCATCACCCAACGCCTGAATGGGTCAAAACAATTAGCGAAAAGCACCTATTCGACAAGGGGTGGAACGCCTTGCGCGATGAGATCTTTGCCAACCAAAAACGGTTAGGCATATTACCTCAAGATGCAACAATGACTCCGTGGCCTGACAAGCTGTTGAAGAAGTGGGACGATCTCAGCGCCGACGAAAAGAAGATGTTTATCCGGCAGGCTGATGTCTATGCTGCTTATCTCGCATACAGCGACTACGAGATTGGACGCGTCATTCAGGCCGTCAAAGACATGGGTAAGTTCGACAACACTCTAATTATCTACATCAGCGGAGACAATGGTGCGAGTGCCGAGGGCACAGTCACTGGAACTCCCAATGAAGTCGCGGCGTTTAACGGTGTGCCGGTTCCGGTGGAGGACCAGCTAAAGAACTTCTATGATGCATGGGGAAGTGACCGCACATTCGGCCACATGGCGGTCGGCTGGGCCTGGGCATTCGACACGCCATTCTCCTGGACCAAGCAGATTGCATCGCACTTTGGCGGTACAAGCCAGGGAATGTGCGTTTCATGGCCAGGGCACATCAAAGACATTGGAGGTGTCCGTAATCAATTCCATCATATAATTGATGTAGCGCCAACGCTTCTCGAAGTTTGTCACATTCACGCACCAGATGCGGTGGACGGAGTCAAGCAAAAGCCGATAGAAGGTACAAGTTTCGCCTACACGTTTGACCCTACCAACGCAACCGCGCCATCACGCCACAAGACGCAATATTTCGAGATGATGGGCGATCATGCTATTTACAATGATGGCTGGATTGCCAGCACGAAAGTGACGCGTCCACCCTGGGATTTGACAGGACCTGTCAATCAAGACCCCGTGAATAATGTCACCTGGGAGCTTTATGACCTGACCAAAGACAGAACGCAGTACAACGACGTCGCCGCGGCCAATCCGAAGAAGGTGAAAGAACTGAAGGCTTTGTTTTTGGCCGAGGCTAAAAAATATGATGTGCTACCGCTCGATGCCAGCGTTGCAGCTCGCTTAGTCGCGCCGCGACCAAACATAACTGCAGGACGCACGGAATTTATCTACGCCAAGCCGCTTACGGGCATCCCGCAGGGTGACTCACCGTTGTTGCTCAATACCTCCTACAACATTAAAGCTGAGGTAGAGATTCCAGACGGCGGCGCGGAGGGCATGATACTTACTTCAGGTGGGCGCTTTGCAGGCTATGGTTTTTATTTGCTCAAGGGCAAGCCCGTTTTTCTTTGGAATCTCGCTGACTTGAAACGGGTTAGATGGGAAGCCGCAGAGGTTCTTTCGCCGGGCAAACATGTGCTGGAGTTCGACTTTAAGTACGACGGTCTTGGCTCAGGCACGCTTGCTTTCAATAGCATGAGCGGCATTGGACGCGGAGGTACAGGCACCCTCACGGTCGATGGGAAGCAGGTTTCAACACAAAAGATGGAGCGAACGCTGCCCTTGATTCTTCAGTGGAATGAAAGCTTCGATGTCGGATCCGATACTGGAACATCGGTGTGCGATAAGGACTATCAGGTGCCGTTTACTTTCACGGGCAAGCTCAACAAACTTACACTCAAGCTCGATCGACCGGCACTTTCAGCAAAAGATATCAAACTGCTTCAGGACGCGCAGCGAGATAACAAAACCAGCGAGTAGTGACGCTTTGCGCCATTCTGGCTAAACGATTAAAAGTTCCTGCCCGAAAAAACAGGCAACGCCGCGACCACTACGACCAAATCGAAAAACAAATGGAGCTATGTTCAATGCCCAGCATTAGCTGAAATTCGTTCATCCGTTGTAGCATGAGTTGAACTGTTGAATCGAGCTTGAACCAATCCCCAGTCGATGGTGAGAGTTCCTCCCTGACTTTTATATTGTTCTTCCCACTTCATGAGCAGATCGAGAGACGCGTGATCAATGTAAGTGACCCGAGAGAAGTCAACGTGGAGTTCGGCGTCAGTCGGCAACTCCTCAAGTACATCGGCAAGCTTAGGCAGACTGAAGAAGGTAGCTGCCCCAACAAGCTTCAGCGTTATTCTGCCATCGACCATTGCCTTTTGGATGTCCAATTTGCAGAAGACGTACAGCAGTTTTATGGCGCTGAGCGTCATGCCTACCAGGACGCCTGTAAATAGATCGCGCACAAGAATGGTCAATGAGGTGATAAGAAAAATCAGCAATTCTGATTTGCCGTGTTCTGCAATAAGCTTGGCCGCTCGAACATCGATGAGCCTGTAACCCGTATACACGAGAAGAGCAGCAAGAGCGGCTGAAGGTATAAGACGAAGAATAAATGGAAATATAAGAGTAAATAATAGTAGCCAAACGCTGTGCAGGAAAGTCGACGCCTTTGTTTTTGCACCAGCTTTGATATTGACAGAACTCCGCACTATAACTCCTGCCACAGGAAGCGCACCTAGCGCACCACATATAGTATTGCCAACACCTTGAGCAATCAGTTCGCGATCATAGTTACTCTTGTGAGCGGGCAGCATCCTATCTATAGCATTGGCCGTGAGCAACGTTTCAGCACTACCCACAAGAGCAATAACCAGTGCCTGTTGCAGCAAGAGCCAGCCCATGACCGAAACTGGCGTAAAATCAGGCCATGCCAGCGCCGAAAATAAATTCTCTGGAAGCTGGACGCGATTGATTTCCAGATGAGTGAAAGCAGCAGCCGCTGTCGAGACGATGACCGCCAATAGTGTAGGGGGAATAGCTCCGCGAAGCTTTTCGATAGGCAAACGTTCCCAGAAAACAATGATTGAAATAGTAAGAAGTCCGATGAGCGCAGCCGCTTCGTGGGAGCCGTCATTGTTAGTGACAACTCGCCAAAGCAACTCAGGGATGGCCACAAGATTCTCTAGTCCATTGCCTTTGGGCTTATCGTCAAGCATGACGTGAAACTGACTGACTAGAATTAACAGACCTATTCCAGAAAGCATTCCCTGAACAACAGCCGGAGAGACCGCGCGGAAAATCCTCCCCCAACGCAAGAGACCAAAGCCGATTTGCAGGAAGCCGGAAAGAAGAACAATTACTCCCAGAGCGGCCGGACCGAAGCGGTTCACTGACTCCCAAATTATTAGAGCCAGACTGACTGTTGGACCGCTCACCTGGAAGGGCGACCTTGAAACTGCGCCTACTATCAGTCCGCCAACTATTCCGGTTATGAGCCCTGCAGCCGGCGGCATACCAGACGCGATGGCAACACCCATACACAGCGGCAAAGCGACAAGAAATACAACAAGTGAAGATAAAATGTCCGGGCGCCAGTCCTTTATATTTGCATTCATGGCTTGTCTCCGTTTGTCTTCTTCTACTGGTAATGGAAGCAGAATGCAAAACGGCAAATTTCAATCATTCATTAATCAGTGCGCAAGACCGTCAGCAGTATTAAGGAAAGATTGCGGACTTCGACTTCGCCTCGTTTTCTTTGCACATTTCAGTTGGAACAACATTCAGTTTTTGGAGGATTGTTATGAGTAGTAAGAGCATAGTTTTGGGTTCGGCAGTGGCAGCAACACTTCTTCTTGCTTCCACTATTCTGCCGCCCCTTGCTGAAGCTAAAGACGCGAACAATTACCAGGGGAAAAAACTTCAAGTCAATACAGCTCCAATTAGCGATCTTGAGCGCAAAGTTTTCGAACTCAAGACACAGGTAGATAGTCTCCTTGAGCCATCGAATCGCTCTAGTTTTCCCTGGTCCTTCGAGCCACTCGGCTGGCGTATGCTGGGCAGTATTGACGCATTCGACAAGCATATCGACCGGCTGGCGGAGAGTGCACCGTGGTCCGACACTCACTGGGGAAGCTATCTTCCACGGATGAAAGCAACCGATAACGAGAATGAGTTGAAGATCACTGCTGAAGTGCCAGGTGTTGATGAGAGTCACCTCAACGTTTCAGTTAGAGGAGATGCGGTCACAATCAAAGGACAAAAGGAAGAAGCAGCGGAAGGTAACAGTCAGACAAAACAAACTGCTGAAACGCGCTGCGCCACTTTTGAACGCACTTTCAAATTGCCCTATCAAGTAGACAGCGAGAAAGCAGTAGCGACTCTAAAGAACGGCGTGCTAACAGTAGTGGTGCCGAAGCTTCCCGGTCAACAACCGGAAGGAAGAAAGCTCGCTATCCGCAAAGAATAAACCAAGGAGTAACAATGATTGCCAAGTTATCTCGCAAATGGTCCGAATTCAAAGTCGGAGCCATGGCTTCCGTTGTCTTGTGCGGAATAGTTCTTGGGGCAGTCATTGCAATGTGCACGAACAAGCCGCCGAAGGTCGGCAGCCCACACGTTCTATCCTCCTTTGGACGGGTGGAGACAGTCTGTCAACCGGTAAAACCGGCGGCTTACTCGGCACCTTCCATCGAATCAGTGAAAATTGCGCAGGCAACCATACCCATATCTGGTTCGGTGCCTTTCCATCAAACGGCACCAAATGCATATAGTGTTTTGGTCCCCGACTGGGATGGCACGACCTACCGACTCAAGACTGTCGTCAATCAGTGAAGACCCAATGCTACTGTCAGTCTTGAAGATTAAAGTTTCGTTGAGGCGATAGCAAAATCGTCGCTTTTTTGATAGAAAATAATTTGAAAAAGCTTTCCTTCCGGCTTCGTGGACAGGAAAGATTGGGTGAAAATAAACCAAATACAAAGGGACGGCTTTGTGGGACAGAGTCGGTTCTCATTAACGTAGATTGATTGTCAGATAGGAGGTGACTGTCATGCGCTACGTCGATGATATGGATTTGGGAGGCGGAGTAGGCCTCAGCTACGAAGAAGAAGTACCAAGCCTTGCCCAGGCTAAACTGCCAGAGAAAATAGGGAACGACGACATCGTCGATGCATACTTGCGTCTTTTAAAAAGACAAAAACTTCTCTCCAAAGAAGAAGAACTAAAACTAGCCCGAGCAGCTAAAGATGGACATACTGACGCTATTCTGGAGCTGGTTCGCCGCAACTTGCGACTGGTCGTGAGTATTGCTAAACAATACAAGAATTACGGCTTGAGCCTGGAGGATTTGATCCAGGAAGGCAATCTGGGCCTTATGCGCGCTGCGCAGAAATTCGACCCGGATAAAGGTTGCCGTTTTTCAACCTACGCAACTTGGTGGATTCGACAAAGCGTCGTAAGAGCAATCGGTGATAAGGTGCGCTTAATAAGACTGCCCGGCCATGTCGATCAAGAGTGGCGCAAATTGCAAAAAGCAATGAACAATCTTCATGCCAGCCATGGCCGTTCGCCAACTGTCGAAGAGTTGAGTCGCTCTTGCAACCTTCCGGTTGAACGCGTTGAGTATGTTCTTGACGCTCACAAGCAATGCGTTTCATTAGACGCTCCGTTCGGCGATGAAATGGATGGCACCATAGCAGATGGTGTTGCTGATAGTGGCAAAAGCGTTGATCAGGAAGTATCAGAGCTTCTTCTCAGTCAAGATGTAAACCGGCTGTTGAACCGGCTCAACATCAGAGAACGAGAAGTGATCAAACTTCGCTTTGGCTTGGAAACTCGCAACACCTGCATGTCAATCGATGAAATCGCAAGAATATTGGGAATCCCGGTTGAGCGGGTGAAACACCTGTTATCACGGGCTTTGCGTAAGATGCGGCGACTCGGCGAGCAACTTGAGCTCAATGACTATCTCGTTAGCTGAGAAGATAACCAATAGAAAACAAAGGGCGGTGCAATGTCTGCCCTTTGCCCACAGCGCCCTAAAAGAGGCAGGCTAGGCCTGCCTCTTTCTACCTTTAAAAGCTACCGAATTACTAAACCAAATCTTTAAGAAATCGTCTAAAAATTTCACTGCCAAAAGCGGACTCAATAAAATTCATATCGTGGCAAGCACATTGCATTTTTCCTTAACCGTCAAACGTCAAAAAGGAGGACTGAATGGTGGTTACCAGTACATCAACTAAACTGAATTTGAAGCCGTTAGCCGATCGTGTAGTGATAAAAAAGCTGGAAGCTGAAGAAAAAACAGCAGGCGGAATAGTCATTCCCGATACGGCAAAAGAGAAGCCGCAGCAAGGCGAGGTTATTGCCGTCGGACCTGGTAAGACGGGCGAGGACGGCAAAAAGCAACCGATGGAATTGAAACAAGGCGATAAAGTGCTGTTCGCCAAATACTCCGGTACCGAAGTCAAAATTGACGGTGTCGAATACACGATCTTAGGCGAGAAGGACATCTTAGCTGTTATCAACTAGGGAAATTAAGTTTCGGCTTATTAAATGGGAGGAGCCACTGATGGCAAAACGCGTTGTATATGATGAGGTTGCTCGCCGTTCTCTTGAGCGCGGAGTGGACCACGTAGCAAACACAGTTAAAATCACCCTCGGTCCAGCCGGACGTAATGTGGTTTTGGAAAAAAAATTCGGATCGCCTCAGATTATCAATGATGGCGTAACCATTGCTAAAGAAATAGAACTTGAAGATCACTTGGAGAATGCAGGAGCGCAATTGATCCGCGAGGTGTGCACCAAGACCAACGATCAAGCAGGTGACGGCACAACGACGGCGGCGGTACTGGCACAAGCGATGATTAAAGAAGGCTTGAAAAACGTTGCGGCCGGTGCCAATCCAATGGTACTGCGGCGCGGTATCCAGAAAGCAGTTGATTGTTCTGTCGATGAAATTAAAAAAATTGCCAAGCCTGTAGAGACAAAAACTTCAATTACACAAGTTGCTTCCATCTCAGCTGGTAACGACGAGACGATAGGCAAGATCATTGCAGAAGCGATGGAAAAGGTCGGTAAGGACGGTGTTATTACGGTCGAGGAATCGAAGTCAATGTCCACCGAACTTGAAGTTGTGGAAGGTATGCAGTTCGACAAGGGCTACATATCTGCTTACTTCATCACCGATTCCGAAAAGATGGAGTGTGTACTGGATGAACCCTTTGTGCTATGTGTCGACAAAAAAGTAAATTTAATAAGCGATCTGGTACCGGTTCTTGAGAAAGTAGCGAGAGCCGGAAAATCGCTTCTTCTAATCGCAGAAGATGTAGAAGGAGAAGCGCTTGCCACTTTGGTTGTAAACAACCTTAGAAAAGTGCTCGCTTGTTGCGCGGTGAAGTCTCCTGGTTTTGGCGACCGGCGTAAGGAAATGCTCAAAGACATAGCGATACTTACTGGTGGACAAGTAATCACTGACGAGGCCGGTATGAAGCTTGAGAGTATCGATATAAGCATGCTCGGCAAGGCGCGCCGTGTCAGAATCGACAAAGATACGACAACCATTGTGGCGGGCAACGAAAGTAAAGCTGATGTTGAAAAACGCGTCAGTTTGATCAAGAGCCAGATCGCGATTTCTGATTCTGATTACGATAAAGAAAAGTTGCAAGAGCGGCTAGCCAAGCTTTCCGGCGGAGTTGCCGTTATCAAAGTAGGCGCTGCCACTGAAACAGAGCTAAAAGATAGCAAGCTACGGATTGAGGATGCTCTTAATGCCACGCGTGCGGCCGTTGAGGAAGGCTTCGTGCCTGGAGGTGGCACCACCTTGCTTAGCGTTTCAAAACGGCTGGAGAAAGAGAAAGAAAATCTCCACGGCGATGAGCGCACCGGATTTGATATCGTTATGAAAGCGCTTGAGGCGCCAGTCCGCCAGATCGCAGACAACGCCGGTCTATCTGGCGAGGTCGTAGTAGAAAAGGTAAAAGAACAACCAGCCGGCATTGGCTTCAACGCCGCACGCTTTGAATACGTAAACATGGCTGAATGTGGCATTATCGATCCGGCAAAAGTTGAGCGTTGTGCTTTGCAAAATGCCGCGTCTATTGCCGCCATGTTCCTCACGACTGAGGCACTGGTGGTAGAGGCTCCAGAAGAGAAAAAGAAGGGGCCCATGATGCCGGCAGGCGCTGATATGGATTACTGATCATCATCCATATAAACGAGGCACAGCAACAGGCTTTGGATGCTAAATCGCATAGGTGCCCTGTTTCTGTGCCACTCTGCACGAGGAGGCAAAGAAGCAGGCGCCTGGACAATCAAGTCAGGCGCCTTGTGGCGTAGTCAAAAGATCGCGCCTATGCGTATTTCAAGTCTGGCTGATCGAAACCTTTGCCAGCAAATCTAAGAAGAACATGTCCGACAGACCGAGAATATTCAGACAGCTCGGCAGCCCCAGAACTTCTGAGGCTGCCACTTTCAGCTGTATTCCAACCTGACAGGTTGGTGTTTATCATGCTATGGACTATTCAAAATCAACATTCGTCAATCCTGCGCAAACCCTCCATAGTGCAAGAATTTGGGCTTTTCAAACGAAGGAAATTTGAACCTTCCAATTCATTTTATACAAAAACTTTTTGACTTCGTCAAGCATGATGAACCCATTTTTCAAACCCGTGAATAGCGACCATTATTGCGTTTCCAGACGCATGCTTTTTTAGAGAGCCAGAATACTCGGGATATGAGCCTTTTCAAAATCTTTAAAAAATCGTGCAATCCCGGAGTCAGCCCCGCACTGACGGGACTATCGAGCAAGACGTGGTCGATACCATCCGGCGCTGTCCGACGCTTAAGAGAGATGACATACAGGTATCAGTGAAAAATGCTGACTAGAAAAGAAGCATTCTGGGACAACCGGCGCCTAGCTGCTGATGCCGCCTGGAGTGTTTACGGAGTAAAAGCGTACAGAACTCGTTGATCGTTGAGAAGCTCTGAGCCGTTTCCATCTGATGGTACGCGCCTGATGCAGTGTCCCTGTAGTCCTCGCGTGGTCCACCGCGCCTGGTGGCATCGAGTACTGGCTATCCAACATAGAGTTTGTGAGGATTCAAGTTGCGATCGCAAAGACGACCTCGACTAACTTACTTCGCCTGCGGTTTGTGCTGACTATTTTTAGTCATTGCCTCCATGTACGACTTTATTCCATCAAAGATGTTATTGCCCGACTTACCATTAGCGGTTTTCTGCCTAATTTCATCCATCTGTTTATGAAAAGAGGCAAAGTCTTCTTTCTTTCCATATCCCAAAGCTTCGGCAAGCTTGATATCTTGATCCGCAGTGCTTAACAAACTGGAAAGTTGTTTGTTTTGCTCTGCTGAACGACTCTTCATCTTCGAAAGTTCATCCGCCTTTTGCAGCGATACCTCCGCACGCAAAACTGGCAGCGGAACTACTACATCGGTAACTACTAGCGTATTGAGAGCGGCTTGCAAGACTTCTTTTGCTTCACCGGTTTTGTTTTCATCGATTAGCTTGGCTGCCTGCTTTAATGCTGTCGGGTAAGTTGCAACGGGAAGGTTTGCAGTGCTGATTACTGTTTCGCTGCCGAAGTTTTGCAAAATTCGACGTGCCTCTTGTAGGTTGCCTTCTTTGAGCAGCTTCTCAGCTTCCGCCCGGGCGGTTTTGACCGCTTCAAGGGAGCCGTAAATGTCGTTCGTTTCTGCTTTGACATCAATAGGTACCAATGCAACCTTTGGGTCACGCGCGAGCACAATCTCGAGCTTTCCCGTTGCTCTTTCCAGCGCAGAAAGTGCTTCCTTGTTCTTTCCCGAATCAAGGAATTTGAGCGCATCCTGCGTTTCCCGCAGGCTGGAAACAGCCTCTTGGACTATCTCTTTGCGTTTGTCGGTTGTCTTTTGCGTCATCTCTTTCTTTGTATCTGTCTTGGTCGCTTTAAGTTGAAATCTCTGATGTGCTTGTTTTGCAGGCGCAGCAAAAGTCTGGCTGTAGCATCCTGCCAAGATTGAAGTCGAAGTTGCAATCAAGATCCCCGTTGCAACATTAGTTAGTTTTGCCGGAAATCGTCTTTCAAGCATGGCTAGTCCTCCTTGTCGCTTAAGAACTCCACTAAATTTGCAGGCCAGTCCGGCCGGGCCGCCTCCTTCACTCCGAAGAGCACGGCAAGCAGAGCTGGCTTTCGTCTTTTCCCAACTTAATTAGTAGCGGCTTCGCGAAACCAGTAACTGCAACTTCATGAACCATTAATACTCGGCGCACAACCCATTTCGGGCTCTGGTGTTTGCTTCTTCAGGCACCGCTTATAGTGCCGCGCAAAGAAACTCTAGCTGACCGCACGGGACGAAATTGCGGTGCCCTTTTCTTACTGATGAGAACAGGCACCACTAACGGTCAGTGGCGCCTGTCTCAATCTTTGCCCTAGATCATAGTTTGTCCGAACTCAGTCAAGCGTTTCAATCAAAAAGATGGATGATGGCCTTCCCTAAAATCCAATTTTTGACCTTGCCAGAGACTATGCCATCGGGCAGAACTCCAGTATTCATGCGCTTCTTGGTTCCTTCAATTTCCAATTTGATTATGGTAAATGCATCCGAAGAAACTAAGTTAGTTAACACAATCTTCACCTTTTTGAATGACGCATGCCTCTGAATACGCGCAAGATTGCCACAGATGTTTTTGAAGCTCATTTGGGTGGATCCTCCTAAGAGCTGTGTGATCTCCCAATAAAAAACGGCTCCTCTTCGCGAAATCGCTTGAATTGAGCCGTTTTTAGTTCCTGCCCGGCAAGATTCGAACTTGCGACCTCATGGTTCGTAGCCATGCGCTCTATCCAGCTGGGCTACGGGCAGAAGGATTAACAATAGTACCACGACTTGCCCACCACTCATATTGACATCAAGCGACGTAAACGATAGTGACTCTTAGTGGGTTCTAAACCTTCTGCAACTCCGGTCGCCACTCATCAAGGATTGCGCCTTCAATAGGACACGCTGCAAGACACGCACCACAGCTTATACACTCGTCGCCGCGAATATAGGCATATTTAGTCCCTTTCGCGTTCGTCTTGTCTTGAGACCAACTGATGCACTCCACTGGGCATGCCGGAATGCAGTCGCCAACGCCTTCACAGACATCAGAGACGATTGTGAACGAATTGATTTCCATGACAAACTCCCCCCGACAGATGGCTTCTGCCGGCTCGTATTGGTGTTTCTAGCCTCAGCTTACACACCTGCATATCGGCACGCCAGCATTACTACACATAACTGTGTAATAATAGGAATAGATGGGCATCTTAGCTAATTCGAAAAGTCATGGCACAGCCGCACACGAAGCAAAAGAAGCGTTCTGCTCGAAAAGTCGATGAGACGAGTCGCAATGAAATTCTGAGGCTGCTCAAACTCAATGGCGAACTATCAGTATTCCAGCTCTGTATCGCTCGCAAAGTCACTCACACAGCCATTCGCCGCCAGCTTTCAGCGCTCGAGCAAGAAGGTCTCGTCACACACTCTCTGGAAGAGACCGGCATTGGGCGCCCGATTCACAAGTTTAAATTGACTGCGGAATCCGCACGCTCGTTTCCCACCGACTATGAAGGAGTTGCATCATCGCTTGTCGATACTGTTCTTGCATCAAGCGGACACCGAGGTGTTTTGGATTTTTTGCACTCCGCCAACGATCGCACCATTCATTCTCTACGCTCTCGACTCCAAATTCTTCCACTCGAACAACGAGTCGACGAACTATGCAAACACTTTCGCAACGCAGGATACATGAGCGAGTGGCATCAACTGCCCGACAATAATTTTTTTCTGTTCCATCAAAATTGTGCCATTTATAATCTCGCGGCCAAGTATCGTCAATTTTGTCTTTTGGAGTTGCACTTGATTCAAACTGTGTTGGGTGTGAAAGTGACGCGCCAACAGTACATGTTCAAAGGTCAATCAACTTGCGGCTATCTAATTCACGCGGCAGAAGGTAATTGGACTTAGGGAAAATCCTATAGAAAAAGGTTGGTGAAAAACTTACTGTAACACCCAGACCATGCGCCGGAAATCAGCATGGTCACCCAATCTATCGAGGCGGCATCCAATGTATCCTCCAAAGATGTTCACGGCTCTGTGCATTGCCACATTCTCCATGTTTGCATCGGTGGCTGCGGTTTCGTACATGTATCTTTTTGTTCCACGACCTAAACAGGCAGGCAGCAACACCGAAACTCGCTCAGCCAAAGAAGTATGCAAACTGATGGACAAAGCAAATTCTTTGAGAGAACGCAAAGACTTTTGCAAGGCAATTGCGCTATTCACCGAAGCCGGAGTGTCCGATGCAATTAGTCAACAAACAAGAGCAGAAGCCATTTCTCAACTGATCGACTGCTGGGAAAATACAGTGCGACTGAATCCTCAATCACAAAATCACACCGGCCTCGCGCATGCTCTCATATGGGGTGAGCGCTTCGATGAAGCAGAGATAGAACTCAAAGAAGCGCTTCGGCTGGACGCCAACAACAAGCCCGCAAAAACATTGATGGCGTATATACCGACCGCTCGCAAAGATTCCAAGCCAAGACTATTAGTCAATGAGGGTGTCGATTTGCAATTGGCACATCAAAATTCGCGTGCGATCGAAAAGTACAAAGAAGCTCTGTCCACTAATCCAGCACAGGTGACCAGAGTCTATGCGCTACTTAACTTAGGTACTGCATATCACTCAAAAGGCGATCACCTTGGCGCAGCCAGATACTACACTGAAACTTTGTTGACACAACCTGGCGAACCAACCGCAATCAAGGGCATTCAAACTTTGGTAACAACAAAGCTGAATGAAGTTAGGCGATCGATTCCTGCACGATAGCGCCGAGCGAGATCGGCACCATATATGGTGCCTACCAAACAAAACCGGATACGGAAACTAATAACCTGATTTCTTCTTGCGAGCCCAGTGCAAA
The DNA here is from genome assembly GCA_964503045.1 of uncultured Candidatus Obscuribacterales bacterium. Taxonomy (GTDB): domain Bacteria; phylum Cyanobacteriota; class Vampirovibrionia; order Obscuribacterales; family Obscuribacteraceae; genus CAYZJR01. The sequence goes on along the minus strand of CAZCZI010000007.1, from coordinate 24,071 downwards.
ACGCTTCCTTGCACGTTTGTGTTTGCGGACATTCCGCCATTGCTTTGATACGACGGCACAGGAGGCGGCGCTACGCCCGGAGTATATCCCTTGTACGGCTGATAGGATTTCATCGTAGGCGGTCCACTCTGAACCGGCGGCTTGGGTTGAGCAGTCTTGGATGGTTTGAAGGTCCCGGCTTTGCCCTTCATTGCGGCTGGAAGATTGTTGGTAGGCGGCAGTTTCGGAGGCACGCCGTTGTTGACCTTGGGAAGCTGAGTGCTCATGCCCGGCATGGTCGCGCTGTAAGGGATAAAGCCGGCTTTCGGCAGCTGCGGCGGTCCACCGCCACCCTGCATGGGGCCGCCCTGTTGCGCAGCTCCTGGCATGGTTCTCTGGTCGTTGACCATTGGCGCGTCGTCCGTAATCGTCCACTGCTGGCGAGCCATGTAGAAGTTTCGCATGTTGGGATTATCAGAACGTCCTTGCTGAGCCTGGACCGACTGCGCCGTCGCCAGGAAAGCCCCCAGCGAAACAGCAACTAGTAAGGATTTTTGATGTGTAAGCATTCGATCTCTCCGGGGAGCTCCTTATGAGCCATGAGCTCAGTTTAATGGTCTAAATAAAGTCATGTCAAGCGAGTTAACCCTATCTACTTCCTGCATCATATATCATGGAAGCCCCTGCCTGCTTTGGTCTACCGCAGTACAGGCAGAAGTTAGACGGCGGCAAGGATAGGCTGCCAAGAAAGTGTTAGACTTGCCCCTCGTGCGGATTAGACCGAGGGAACCCCCTAAAAAATGGTAAGTCAACTGACACAAAATAGAGAATCCGGCTCGAAGACACGCGGCACCCTGGCGATTGTGGCGGGGGCTGGGAAATTGCCGGTTTTGCTGGCTCAGTCAGCAAAGGAGCGCGGCTATCGAGTCGCTGCTTTCCCGTTTGCGGAAGAATCCATCCCAAACCTTAAACCGCACTGCGATGCCGTGCATCGAATTTATCTGGGGGCTCTGGGTGCCACTCTAAAGTGGGTCAAAAAAGAAACCGTAACCGATGTAGTCTTCGTTGGAAAGTTTCCAAAAGTCCATCTGCTGCGGGCTTTGTACAAACTTGATTGGGAAGCAATCAAATTTCTCAGCAAGCTCAAAAATTTCAACGACGAGTCAATTCAGCTCGCAGTGGGCGAATTGCTTGAGTCCTACGGTGTCGTCGTAAGGGCGCAGAAAGATTTCCTGCAAGAGCTCTTTCCTGAGGTTGGAGTGCTCACCAAGCGGATTCCCACAGCTGATGAGTACGCTGATATTGAGTATGGCATTGGTGTTGCAAGAGAATTGGCGCGCCAGGATATCGGACAGACAGTGGTTGTTCGCGATCGCATGGTAGTGGCACTGGAAGGTTTGGAAGGAACGGACGAGACCATTAAACGTGCCGTTGCTCTTGCCCAAAAGCCAATTGTAGTAGCTAAAGTTGCAAGGCCAAAACAAGATCCGCGATTCGACATTCCAGCTGTCGGTATGACTACAATGAACGCGATGCTCGGTCCAAAACCAGGTGGTATCTTGGCTTTGGAAGCAGGCGGAACAATGATGGTCGACCGCGATGAGATGATCGCATTTGCAGACGCGCATAACATTTCAATCGTATCGTGCTCGCTGCCTGCAGTTGCGAAGTAACGCAGAGCTATGACTCTAGCGGCTTGCCCTGTTCAGCCGGAGCGGATTTCGTCGGAGCATCGGTCGGAGAGTTGCCTTCCGGCACATCTGCCGCACTCAGTTTCTTAAGCTCGGTTCTTGCTTCTTCATCTGTGGAATCAATCACCAGAGCTCGCGAAAACGCATTGCGTGCTTGAGAGACATCAGCTTGCTTCGCGTAAATCTTGCCTAAGTGCACCCAAAGAGAACCCTGCTTGGGTGCCAATTTCACTGCAGTTTCGAACTCAGATTTCGCTTTGTCCAGATCACCGCCGGCCTCAGACATCCAACCGAGATCGACATGAAGCGCAGTGGCTTTTGGAGCCAGTTTCACAGCTTCTTCCAGTTGCTGCATGGCGCGATTTTTCTCGCCTTGTTCTGACAACAAAATAGCAAAGTCAGCATGCCCAAAGGCGTCATCCGGCTCGCTACCAAGTGCGGCCTGATACTGCTGTTCAGCCAAAGCAAACTGTCCTTTGCTTGCGTAAGCAAACGCCAGCGATCGCAACACCGAACCGCTATTAGGGTTGTACGTCAGCGCGAACTTATACTCATTGATTGCTTCATCCCAACGCGCAGCTCGGGCGGAGGCAATGCCTTTGCGGTAGTGCACTTTGATTGCTTTCTTGCGAAGTTCTTGCGCTTCCTGTTCAGTGAGCGGCACCGGATCACCCAAGCCGACTACCATCATAAACTCTGCCAAGGCACGGACCGGGTGCCCGCGAAAGAGCGAAACCAAGCAGTAATCGCGATGCGCAATCTTCATTTTGGGTGCGCACATGATCGCGGCTTCGAGTTCGACTTCAGCAAGTTCGAGTTCCCATGCCTTTGTATACACTTGAGCGGCATCAAAGTGATCGAGTGCTTGATTCTGAAGAATCTCATTGGCAGACGCTTTCGACTCACCACCGGCCAGTGGTTCCGGAGCCGTCGACATATCGGGGACGCTCTCAGATTCTGAGTCCGCAGGTGCTGTCTCAGTGGCAGGTGCCGCCGGCGGCGAAGCAGAATCAGCAGAATTAGTTTGAATCGGCTCTGGCGAAGGTTCTGCCATTTTCGTAGGCGCCAACACGGGCTCGGCACAGGCCATGCGCATCGGGCTCAAGCCAACGGTGATGCTGGTTAGAAGAGTGAGTGAAAGCAAAATGTGACGGCGCTTCGAATTCATGAAAAAGGACCTTGCCTTTGTAGCATCTGTGATTACTCATTATCCCATTGGATCGCCCCCTTCGCTCAACGTCTTAATGACTAAGGGACTCCCAGTGTTTTCCCTGGGCACCCGGCAATGTCGCCGAACTAAATAGGTTCGTAGTTTCCCCAATGACTTTGGATTAAATCTGCCCTAGCATCGACGGAGATCTGGCCTTGGCCACTCAATCCGGCACTGGTTTGGACACAAGCGACTTCACCTATGTCATCACGCCCCCAAATGAGAACTCCACAGTGAGCGATAAAGGCACGCTCCAGAGCATTGAAAACATGGCCAACGTCTCCGGACGAGCGCTGGCGGAGACTCCTGGCGCGTTCGTCGATGAGATCGCAAACGAGTTCTCCAACCCCAAGAAGCTGCTTCAAGACAACGCCATGGGATTTGGTATCGGCTTTGGTGCCACCGCCGCACTTAAAAAGTTCCCAAAAGCAGGAATGGTCGTGGGTGGAGCCTTGCTGACGTATCAAGCGATCAAATACGGCGCAGGAGTTGTCGGATTCTTGGAAGAAGCGTCGGACGCTGATACGGATGCTCAGCGTGCGTATCTTGGAACCTACGGCGCCAACGCAATCGGCAAAGAATCAGCCACGATGGTCGCCAGCCTGCCTGGGTTTGCCCTTGGTGGAGGTGCAGCCATAAAGGCTTTTGGTACGCCACCATTGTATTCGGCAATCGGCGGGGCAGCCAAAGATCAATGGCAATTCATGGCTCCAGGCTCGTTTCGCATGCAGCAGGGTCTGATCAATTCAGAAAGAGCCAACATCTTGACTCTGAGCGAAAGGCTCGCCGGCGAGCATCCATGGAATGGTGTCGAAATGGCACGCTCAATCAAACTCACCTCAGGCAGAGTCAGCAAGGCAGTAGGTGGAACAGAAGATTTCGTCGGCTCGCTGCCGTTCAAAGACAAGCCAGGCAGAGTCATGTTTCACACGCACGGACCAATGAGCGAGACCGGCGTGAGACCGGGTACTTTCGATTTAGCCATGACAAGCGACGTTGGTGTGATTACACAAGGCAACTCAACAGCCGTCTACATCGGTCAAGCGCGTGAGTTTCAAGCTGCGAAGGCGTCAACGCAAGAGTTTGCTCCGAAGCTTAGGGCATTGATTCTCGACCACTCACAAAAGACCGCGCACGTTGTAGACACCGCCTGGAGCCCGGCTCTCGGCGAATGGAAATACGCGCTTCCTAAAGGCGTCAACTACGCGGAAGCACGACAAACATTGACGGCTCTTGATATGAAGAACCCATGGGGGCATATATCCAAGATTCCAACTTTAGATCAGCCCTTTGCGACCTCCCACGAGATCATCCGAAAACTGGCATTAGACAAGGCTGTTGCTATAGGCGGTTAGCTTATCTTGTACTGCCGGGATATGTGCCAGGCATTGAGCCAAAGACTCTATAAATTGTTGGAAGCGCCGAATTGTGTAGTTTTTTCGTCTTTACACAAATTTTTCGCGACAAATCCGCTGAATCGATTACAATACCTCCAACCCGAAAGAGCTTCGCAAGACGTTCTGGGAGCACCGCAGGCAAAACCTGTTCAACACCTTCCAAGAAGGCGTCAGAATCAGCTTTTGGGTAACTAGGCCTGGAGAGCCATCACCCAGTGATCAGGCAAGAGCATTCACAAGCAGCAGCGACATCGCTGCCGCTTCTTCGTTTTTAGGGGGTTTTACAGATCTCGTGAAAGTTTCAGAAGGCGTAAAGGCACATACTAAATATCTCTGGTTCAACACAAAACAGAGAAGAGAATACATTAGGATCACTGACGACGTTCAAACATTTCTTGACGAAACCGGCTTGAAAGAAGGGTTTATCCTCGTGTCGGCGATGCACATCACAGCCGGCGTATATATAAACGATTGGGAAAGCGGTTTGATTCAAGACATCGATCAGTGGGTCGAAAAATTGGCGCCGGAAAATCCAAATTACAAACATCATCAAACCGGTGAAGACAATGGAGATGCGCATCTCAAGCGCATGTTGATCAACCATCAAGTAATGATTCCGGTCACTGATGGAAAGTTGGACCTTGGTCCTTGGGAACAAATTTTTTATGCGGAGTTTGACGGGCAACGCAAGAAGCGCGTCATTTTGAAGGCGTTAGGTATTTGATAGAAACTAGAGTGGGAGGAAGAAAGCAGAATGACAGTGCATACAGAAAGCAAACATAGGATTCAAGTGAATAGAAGTGGACAAGCGCTGCACGCATCTGGTCGACGCGCGGCAATGCATTCAATTCAGGCCAGAGATCCGGTGCAAGCAACGGTAGATTATCAAAAGACGCCGGTTTCCGAAGTATTCGGCGCCAACGTCTTCAACCGCAACGTAATGCGCACGCTGCTTCCTAAGACAGTGTACAAAGCGTTGATTCGAGTTTTGGATCAAGGGGAACGCTTGGATCCATCGATGGCAGACGTGATTGCCAATGCCATGAAAGATTGGGCGCTATCGAAAGGCTGCACGCACTACACACACTGGTTTCTTCCAATGACCGGACTGACAGCCGAGAAGCATGATGCATTCTTGGTGTCGAGTGAAGACGGCGCAGCGCTTTTGGAGTTCTCCGGCAAGTGCTTGATTCAGGGCGAACCTGACGCATCGAGCTTCCCGTCAGGCGGCATTCGATCGACATTCGAAGCACGCGGCTACACCGGCTGGGATCCTACCTCGCCGGCGTTCATTATGGAAAGCGTCAACGGCAAGACACTTTGTATTCCATCCGTGTTCTGCTCGTTCAGCGGACATGCGTTGGACAAGAAGACGCCGCTTCTGCGCTCATTGGAGGCGATCAACAAGCAAGGCGTGCGATTGCTGAATCTCTTGGGCAACAAAGAAGTTAAGAGAGTCAATTGCACGGTCGGACCGGAACAAGAATATTTCCTCATCGACGAAGCATTCTATCTCGCCCGTCCGGACATCATTAACGCTGGTCGTGCTCTCTTCGGCGCCAGACCTCCTAAAGGTCAGGAAATGGAAGATCACTACTGGGGTTCGATCAAAGAACGCGTCCTCGCCTTCATGATGGATGCCGAAAATGAACTCTACAAACTCGGCGTACCGGTTAAGACACGTCACAACGAAGTTGCACCTGCGCAGTTTGAAGTTGCTCCAGTGTTCGAAAGCAGCAACGTCGCGACCGACCACAACATGCTTCTGATGGAAGTCTTTAAGAAGACGGCGCAAAAGCATGGATTGCGCTGCCTCTTCCACGAGAAGCCGTTCACTGGTATCAACGGCAGTGGCAAGCACAACAACTGGTCTATGGCCGATGACCAAGGCAACAACCTGCTCGAACCAGGCAAATTGCCACACGAAAACACCCAATTCCTGGTTGTGCTCACAGCGGTAATCCGCGCAGTACACAAGTACGGCGGACTATTGAGAGCCAGCGTTGCATTCGCAGGCAACGACCACAGACTTGGCGCTAACGAAGCTCCTCCAGCAATCATGAGCATCTTCCTCGGCGACAGACTCACCGAGATCGTGAAGGGCGTCATCGACGGCAAGAAAGCTTCAGACAAACCAGGCAAGATTCTCGAGTTTGGCGTGAGCAGTCTTCCGGACCTCCCGAGAGACGACTCCGATCGCAACAGAACATCGCCATTTGCTTTCACAGGCAACAAGTTCGAGTTCAGAGCCGTCGGCTCCAGCCAAGCAATCGCATGGCCAAACACAGTTCTCAATGCCATGGTTGCAGACTCTCTCGACTATGTATCCACGGAGATTGAGAAAGCCGTGAAAGGTGGTGCCGAACTCACTGCTGCCATCGAAAAAGTCGTAAGAGACACTTTGAAAGAAAACGAGAAGATTCTCTTCAACGGCGACAACTATTCGCAGGAATGGCACAACGAAGCCGCTAAGCGTGGCTTGCCCAACAACCACAACACTGTTGAATCGCTTCCGACCTTAATCAGCAAGGAAGCGAAAGAGCTGTTCGCCAAGTATCGCATTCTGGAAGAAGATGAGTTGGTGAGCCGTTACAACATCATGTTGGAAAGCTACTGCAAGACCATTCACCTCGAAGCGATACTGACAGAGTCGATTGCAACGACAATGATCCTGCCTGCCGCGCTCGAATATCAACAACGCCTCGCAACTACAATCGTTCAAACCAAAGCTGCCGTCAGCGGACTCAATCTTTCCGCTGAAGAAAATATGCTGCGGGAACTGTGCGAAAAGGTCGCGAAGTTGAGAATGTCTTTGGAAAATCTCGAAGCCGCGAGCCGCGAAGAAGACAATGGAGAACACGATGCATTCAAGCACGCCAAGTTCTACCAGCAAAAGGTTCTGCCGGCAATGGACCGCGTGAGGAACGCAGCAGACGAGTTGGAAACAATCGTGGACGACTCACTGTGGCCGCTGCCCAAATTCCGCGAGATGCTCTACATCTACTAAGGTCGTTAAAAGCCTTAGCGATGAGGGGTGGCTCTTTGGAGCCGCCCCTTTTTGCTAGAGCTTGGTCTCGAACGACGGGTGAGCAAAAAAGCGAGATCTCGCGGCACGTGATCTCGCGGCGCGTGATCACGAAATTCGTGTCCCATTTTTCGCTGCATTGATCTCGTGATCGATCATCACGAGCAGCGAGGCACTGTAAACCAAAACTTCGCACCCGCACCAAGTTCGCTTTCGACACCGATTTGGCCGCCTTGCTGTTCTACGATCGATTTGCAAATCGCCAATCCGAGACCGGCTCCGCCAAGCTTCTTCGAATCATCGATGCTTACTTGCTGAAAGCGATCGAAGATTTTGTTTTGATGCTCAGCCGGAATTCCAGGGCCGCTGTCTGTGATCTCAATCTTCAACATGTTGTCGCAGGAAGTAGCCTGAATAATTACCTTCGAGTCTGCCGCAGAAAATTTGACGGCATTCGACAACAGATTGACCAGCACTTGGACAAGTCTTTCAGCATCGGCATTTACTAAGGATTCATTGGTCTCGTATTGGATCGTTATACCCTTTGCCTCAGCCTGAGGAGAAACTGTTTTTACTGCATCCTGGATGCAACGATCAACGGCAAGTCGAGCTCAACCGCCCGCGCATTGTCCGACAGGATACGCAGCCGCTTTACGATGTTTTTATTGACTACGAGAGCAAGCACAAATGCAATCGCAAGATTGAGCGAGATACCGATTGTTAACGCTTGCCTAATCAAGTCTCGCCTCAGTGTCACTATATGTGGTGCAAACTCTTCAAGGCGCGACGCCTCTTTCCCGAAAGTCTCAAGAGTCTTCATGGTCTGCCTAAGCAATACCGGCAGCTCCCTTCGCAGTCTAACCGCAGTTTCGAGATCTCTTTTCGCTATACATTCCTGAATCTCTTGAGCTTGCTTAATACCGACTTCGAGTGAAGCGTTGACGTTGTCTAGAAGTTTTTTCTGCTCAGGGTTCTTGGCTGTGTATGTATATAGAATTTGCAGTTCGTGACGGCACTCCTTAACGAGATCTTCGTTGTGTACGAGCAACTCTTTGTTCGCTCCAGCAAATCTGTTTTTGGCGGCGATCGCCATAGCGCTCTGCAAGAACTTATTGATATGTGCGGCGATTTGCCGAGCCTCTTCCGCCTGCTCGGCCTTTACCTCCATATCACTAAAGGCGCAATACAACCAGTAAATGAAACCAAGCTCGAAGATCAATGGTCAACGGTTTGGGCAGTCGACAACCAAAAGGACGAGCTCGAAAGGATGCCGGCACAAAAACCATGTCCGATAATGAAGGCCAGTGTTTATATTTAGGCTCATTGGTGTAAGTACTCCTCGTACCCTCCCTTTGGCTTGTGCTGATAAACCTTACTGCTCAAACATGCTTTCTCTTTCAAACAGGAATGCAACTTCGGCACTAGTCTGTGCTCTGGTTGTGCTGTGTTTGACTCTAGGTTTATCGATGTTGCACCCCAAGAGCCATGAGGATACAGAACGCTGGGTCGAGGCGCACCTTCAGCTGATTAGGGAATTGCAGACCATTCAAGACAGCTTCCGCGATGCGGAATTCGAGCATCAAAGCTACATCATCACTGGTTCCAGTCAGCATCTCAATGAATTCAGCGAAGCAGCGGCAAGCGTAAAACAGCACCTGGAGGCAATCAAGAACATCCAGGCTGACGACTTGCACTATAACGAGCGCTTCCGCGATCTCGGTGTTCGCATCTATTCAGCAATCGATCAATTCAAGGCTTCCGCTCAATATCGCTCTAAGAGCGGTGACGAATCAGCGAAGTCAGTCTTGCTGACCACAAGAGAATTGAAAGACGCGCAAGACATCGTCGCATCGCTTGCAAAAGCACAATTCGACGAGCTGCAACTTTTGAAAGACAAACTCAAGCAGCTTAGTTTATTGTCTACAGGCGCGTCTTATTGGATTCTGGGCGGCGCATCAATGATTCTCATTGGAATTGTTTGGTTTATCGCGAGCAATCCTCCCAAAATTACTCCCTTGGCGGTTCCCGATTTCCCGACTGACAATCAGGAGAAGAAAATCCGCCAGCTCCAAACAGAGCTGCAAAATGCAAAGGAACAGTTGGAGCGGTTGGCAAATGTCGATTTCCTAACCGAAGTCTTAAACATGCGCGGGATGCAGCAGGTTCTTACCGTCGAGGAGAATCGCGTGGGCCGTGCAGGTGGACAGCTTGTCGCGCTCCTCATCAACTTGGACAACTTCAGGCGAATCAACGAAGGTCTCGGACATGCCACCGGCGACGTGATACTAAAGGAAGTGGCAAACCGAATCGTCGCCACGTTGCGTCCATCAGATCATGTTGCACGAACAGGCGGCGACGAATTTATCGTGCTGCTTCCCGACACTCAGCTTGCGTACGCAATGCGGGTCGCCGAACGAATCAGAATGGCAGTTTCCGATGCACCTCTTAGAAGCGCCTCGGAAGTCGTAACAGTTACTGTCAGCATCGGTGTTGCCAATCTTCCGAACAAGACCGTATCGGCAGAAGAAGTGGTAGCACTTTCTCGCACGGCACTCAAACGCGGCAAACAATCCGGAAAAAACCGAGTTGCATTGGCAAGGGAAGGCGCATCAGACGAAGAGTCACCGACTTCAAAATCAACACTCGAACTGCTCACAGATCCAAATCAATTTAGAGTCGTGTATCAGCCAATCCTCGATCTAAACTCCGATCTCGTTGCAGGATATGAGATTCTCTCGCGCGGCCCTGACGGTGCCTACGAGAGCCCAGCCGACTTCTTCCGCATCTGCGTCGAAAACAACATTCTCACCACCGTCGATCTGCAGTGTCTCAAACTCTGCCTTGATGGTGCCAACGATGTTGCGCCAAACATGCGCATTCACATCAATCTGTTCCCTTCAACAATTCTCGATACTCCAATCGAAAATCTGCTGGCACTATTTCCACCTCCGGACAAAGCGAATCATCATGTATTCTGCCTCGAGATAAGCGAACAGCAATTCATCGGAGACCCCAGCTATCTGCGAGATCACGTCAACGCATTGAAGCAACACGGAATACTGGTTGCCATCGATGACGTGGGATTCGGCAGAAGTTCACTCGAAACCCTCATTTTGCTCGAACCAGATGTGGTGAAAGTCGACAGAAAATACGTCAGCGGTCTCTCCAATGAGCCAGCGAAATCCCGCTTGCTGCGCCGGTTGGCAAACGTCGCGAAGTCGCTTGGCGCGGAAATAGTTGCCGAAGGTATTGAAACAAACGAAGACCTTCCGATACTAAAAGAGATCGGAATCACGTATGGACAAGGTTGGCTCTGGGGCGGGCTGCTGGAAGTATTGCCCGCACCTGCAAATCAACCTCGCAGCGTAACATATTCGGTAGAGCGCAAGTAAGAATGGACGACTCTCAGCTTCAGCCAATCGAGACGCAATCTGAACCAGCTCCAACCACGGAATCAATTTCACTCGAAGATTGTGTCGGCAACGGCTGGAACTGCATGGTACGCAACTTCTGGGGCGTCATGGTAGTGCTCGGCGCTGTGTATACATATCCGCTTTTGATCACGATTCTGGACATAGCCGTGTTTATCTGGATGGACTTTTCCCCCGGCAAATTCATAATCTCGTCGCTGCTTGGACTAGCAGTTTCAATCTTGTCTGTTTGCATTTCACTAGGCACCTACAACCTCCAACTAGCCGCTCTGGAAGGAGAAAAGCTGAATTCCAAAATAGTGTTCGACAAGTGCACATACCGTCGCCTTTGGAACTACTCGCTATGCATGTTCTTAAACGCCATCGCTCTTGGACTGGGATTCTTGTGCTTTATTTTTCCTGGCTTCTACCTAATGATGGCGCTGCAGTTTGCACCGTTCTTCATAATTGAAAAAGACCTCGGACCAATCGAGGCAATGAAAGCCAGCTGGGCAATAACCGACGGCTCGAGGCTGAGTCTCTTCTATTTGTACGTGATTTGCGGCTTCATCGAGTGGCTGGGCAGCTTGATTCTGCTTGCAGGCGTGATTCCAGCGAAAATCAACACAATGATGGTAAAAACGTATGCATACAGGAAGCTGCTGACAGCGACCGACCCTGCAAAACTGCCATATGAACAGCTTCTCTTGGAAGCGCCTCTTAGATAACCCCCTAGATAACCCTGGGACACCAATCTGCTATTCTATGAACCCGTCAAATCTGTGAGGAACGCAAATGAACCCCCTGCGATTAGCCCTTGTCGTTCTTTTGATTGGAACAATTGGATCTTCTCCACCTTGCCTGGCAAAAGATAAGGATTCAGACAGCTCGCCGGCTGCAACCGAAGCCAGCGCCACCACCGGCGCCACCAGCACTTCGACACCGACGAGTCCTTCGACTTCTGCCGCTGACAGCTCCAGCACACTCAAAGGCGGTGTCATGAGCGTCGCCGCAACCGCAGAGAAAGAAGTGAAAGAGGTAGAAGCCACCTGCCACCACCTTTTAGGTTCTGTAAACAACGTCTTCTGCGAAGTGCAACGTCAGGACAGCGTGATGGTGATGTCACCCGACGTGATTGGAACCATGGTCATTCCGGCCATTCCAGATGCAAGCGGCATGATGTCCATGGGAATTCTTCCACCGCGCAAAAAATGGTTGGACTATTTCAACTATCAGGTCGCTCAACTGATCGACATTCTATACAAGGAAGCAAACGCGGTCGTTTTGCCTGAAGATGCGAGCTCGCAGGCAAGTGCCGATTGGACAAAGATCAAAGATCTGGTGAATCAGATGGTGCCCGTGTACAACAAAATGAAGAGTCTGTCGGAAGGTCCGAAGTTCGACAACATGGCGATTGCCACTCAAGCGCAAATCTTGCACAACACCGTCAAGGACATTGAAAAATTGCGCAAGTCGGTCTATAGCGAGCTGAAGCAGGTAGATAAAACTCGTAAAAAAACCACGAAATAATCTCTTTTGATTGAACTTTTTGATGGTCTCAAACGTATTAAGAGTATGGACCCGCACACATGGAGTGAGTGAATTTTATGCGCACCAACAATCTGATTCTATTGTCGACTCTGCTTCTGCTGGGCGGTGGCGGCTTTTGCCAAGCTTTAGCAGATGAGGCGGCTCCGGCGGGGCAAGGAGATTCGGCAGCAACGGATCAAGGCGGCTCCGGCGGCGGCAGATGGGCTGGACAAGGCGGAGGTGGGCGCAGGCGTGGCGGCTGGCAAGGACGCGGAGATGGCGCGGGTGGAGGCGGTGGTTGGCAAAGTCGCGGTCGCGGCGGCGGTGTTAGCGGCGGGCGTGGTTTTGGCGGTGGAATCGGCCAGGGAATGCAGGACATCGAGAAGATCTCGTCATTAACGCAACAGCAAAAAGACAAGATTCATGCGATTTTTGAAGCGCTCAAGCAGGAAACTCAGGCCGACAGACAAGAGTTAAGAACGATGTTTAACCTTGCCGGCGGCAGGCGCGGCGGACGACGCGGCGGCGGCGGAGGCGGAGACGGTGAGGGCGGCACCCCCGTGGCTAACGGAGCCGGCGCTGAAGCGAGTAAAGGAAAGGGTTCGGGGAATCAGGATGTTCCAGCTGCAGCTGCTGGCGGGGGCGGCGGTGCCAATGGCGCAAGGATGAAAGAGCTGAGAGAAGGCATCAAAGGAAAGCGCGAGGCCGCGTGGGCGAAAGTTCAGACGATACTCACAGCCGATCAAAAGAAGGAGCTGGAGCAAATTAGGCAGGGGCAACAACCAGCGTCCAACCTTCAGGTGAAGGGCGCAGACAGCTCCGAAGACGGCAATTAAGATCGCTACGACAAAAATTCTCGCTAGCCTACTGCTTCCACGGACCTTCACCGGGCGTGTAGCGATCTAACTTGGTTCGCTCCAAACCAGCGACAAAAAAGTTGATTGCAATTGCTTGACGCAAACTTATTCCAATAACTGGAGCAGGATCAGGCAATATAGTTCCACTCTTCTGACTGCGATCAAAGTGTGCGGTCATGTGCATCACATAGCCGCGGCCGAAAGGAAACATCACTGCAAGCAAGCCCTGATGATCGGGATCTTCGACGATTAACCCGCGACTGAATGCAAGCGGCCTGACTGCTGCCTTATTGATAATGTGAATCAGATGGCAGTGAATATCCATCTTCCAATAGGCACTCGTCACAGTCCATTTGTGCAACTCCGGATCTTTTCCAAGCAGAGTCGCATCGTACATTTTCTTTCGGGCAACAGCTTTATTCCACGAAATGTAGCCCGGAAAGGTCTTCTCGATAAGACTGTCCAAAAGCCAATCAGTTGTAAAAAGATAACCACCACGCGCAACGAAATCTCGCAACTTGTTCATCGCCTGTGGTGACAAACCACCGGGACAATCGACAATCAAAACTTTCGTTTCACTCAGATCATATCCTTCCACATCACCGGTGTTGATCGTCGTATACGGCACTCCAAGCCCACTTATCGTGCGACCAGTGTCATCGTACTTACCGTAGACAATCACTAGACTCTTCGGTGGTATCATCTTCGCATTCAGCGCAAATTGCGGATGCGCTTTCTCCAGCCAGGCTCTATACATCGAAGGAGGAGCGTCCTTCGACACTGAGTTCTGAAAGATCGGCGGTGTTTCGATCAGCCCCTCAACGCCAGTCATCAACCTAAGTGGCGGGCCGCCGTCGGGGCGTCCAAATCGCGATGCATCAACAGTGCCTGTCATCGTCGTGGTTGGCGCTTCAAATACACCTATACGACTGACACCGCCCTGCAGCGATTTGCGCGGCGAATCAGCTAAAGCAGGCACAGCAGCGCACGTCTGAACCATCATTAGCGCCGAACAAAATGCGAAAGCTTTAAAAGCCGCGTATTTAATTGTCGAAACATGAATTTTCATGCATGCACTTTATCATCTTAAGAGCTATCCATGCTGAATTCCCGCTCTAAGTCCAAGTTTCTTAAACTCGACAAATTTCGAGAATTCACTTAGAAATTAACCATTTGCAGGTGCTGTCGGCGCCAGCGCCGTTGATTTCTTCTGCGATCTCTTGGCAAAAACCTCGTCCCAGTCGACCTTTCCAGTAAACTGCATGAGCGCAAACAGTGTCAGAATACTCAACACCGTAACGGCAAGCCCGGTGTACTGTTCGAAGAAGAACGAGTATGAGAAAAGAACAAGATAAACAAACTGCGCAATTGTGACCTCAAAGAAGGCAAATCGACCAGACACAACCAGTCGCATGTAAGTGCTCACAAGCAGGATGGACACAGCCGCGCAAATCCAGAATGCTGCTTCAACTGCGATGTGATCCACAAGATACGCAAGCAACAAATGGAAGCTGAAAAAGCCACCGCCGATGAAGAAGTAATTCATCGGGTGAATGCGAATTCCTTTGACCATCGTGAAGACAAACAGGCAGAAGAAGAACAAGAAGAGCGACACCGGCGCAAAGAAAGTGACTTCACTCACCCATGGACCTGGATTCAGTTTCTGCGGCATCGACATTCCAACGTCATAGCCGGTTAGGAGATTCTTGTAGTTCCACGTGAGATTCCAACCATCGCCTTGTTCGGTCTTAATCGCAGGCGACATGCTGCCTTCCGGGAAGTCGATGTTTCTAAAGTTAGTGGTCATCGATAACGAGAAGTCTTTGACATGGCTCACTGTCGAGCCAAACGCATAGCGCCACGAGTTCATTCCTCTCGAATCGTACGCAACCGAAAGAGTAGAGCTCTTGCCTGGTTCAACATTGGTTGAATAGACAACTGCATTCGCATCCGGCTGAACATGGCTTAGCGTCCTGTTTCCCAAAACGAATTTGAAGTTATCGTAAATGGCTTGGTCCGCCGGAAGAGGAAACTCGGCAAATATAGTTTGAGGTTTATCGGTGCTGTTTTGAAAGTTGTAATCACCTGCAAACGATACTGTATAAGTTGGATACCAAAGCAACCCCTTGCGTCTCTGTTCAAGCTTCAGATCGACTTTGACTTTACTTGAATCAAGCGGAATCGGATGTTTGATGGTCACCAAAGTAACTTTGTTATCAATCTTCTCTTCTCTTTGGGTCTCGTAATAAAAGTTCGGCGACCTCTGAGTTTGAGCTGTTCCCCAGAGCTGCCCAACCTGCTGCTCGATGCTTGCGTTTGAGGAATAGGTGCGGTTTATCACTGTCCCACCCAGAACACCCCAGGCAACCCCACAGCAGACAAAAATGAAAACAATCGCTGCGATATGTTTGAACATGCACAATTCTCCACACTAAATCACGCACACGAAATCGGCGACAACACGTCGCACTGTGAGCTAGATTTTGGATTGATTCACGGCACTCTACTTCCATACTAACCATAAGAAGTTAGAAAGGTGGTCGGCAAATGTAAGAATTTTGTTTCCCGAGTGATCTTTGACAGCCTGGCTGGAGGTTCGCCTACGCCTCAATCCAGACAGGCGCACTCTTGAACGCCGGCGTCTTCGAGCGTGGGTCGATGTTTGACTTAATTAACACATTGGACTCCGGATAGAACATCGCGCAAACGCCAGCGCGAATGTTGCCGACGACGACTTCGATATTGTCCATCTTGCCCGCCTCACCACGAACAGTGACACGCTGACCATCTTTGAGTTTCAATTTATCGACGTCAGCTTGTGCCATCAAAATGCAAAATCGATGGGGAATGCCTCTATAGAGATCGTACTCTTCATACACAACTGTATTGAACTGCCCTTCTGAGCGAAGCGTCATTAGCTTCAGCACATCGTGATCCATCTTGGGTAGGGGCGTTACATGCATCGCGCCCTTGCCGTCGGCAGTCTTAAAAACAGGAGTGTGAAATACACGACCCGCGACGGTAAATTCCTTCTTGGTTTCACCGATGGTGGCAATCTCTTTCCATCCTGGCACGACCTCCGCGATCACTTTTCGAACTTCATCATGATTGCGAAGTCTTTGCCAATCAACTGGAGTTGAGGACAAAACACGATTCGCCAGATCGCAGATAATCTCGCTTTCAGCCCGCATTTGCCCCTTCACGTTGGGTTCGCCGCCTTCTGACAAACGCACGAAATTGAACATCGATTCTTGCGTCGTGCTTTGCGTTTCTTCATCGCGTGCCAGCACTGGTAGTATCACTGTAGTTTGCCCGCGTCCATAGAAATGGCCTGGGTTCAATTTCGTCGAAAGATAGACAATCGTCTTTACTTTTTGCATTGACTCGGAAGCCCAATCTGAGTTTGGGTTGGAGCCCCAAAGATTGCCGCCAAGCGCGATGAGCGTGTCGAGCTTGCCTTCTTCAGCTGCGGCGATCATCGCGTGCGTATCGTAGCCGGGAGTGGTTGGAAACTCCTTGCCGTAGATTTTCTCCAACGCAGTGCGCACATTTTCTTGAAGCTCCGGAGTGAATCCGATTGATCCAATTCCTTGCACGTTGGAATGTCCGCGAATCGGCAACATTCCTGCGCCCACTCTGCCGACATGCCCGGTGGCAAGCGCGATGTTGCACACGGCAAGAACATTTTCGACACCCGATGCGTGGTGCGTCAGTCCCATTGCCCAAGCAAAAATTGCAGACTTGCTCGCCAATACTTTCGCGGCAACATCTTCAATCTCTGCTTTCGAGACTCCGCTGTCCGACTCAATTTGCTGCCACGCTGTCGATGTGACATGTTCCTTCACCTTTTCAAAACCTGTGACATGGTCTTTGACAAATGCTTCGTTGACTTTGCCTTTTTCGATAATAGATTTCAGCACTCCGACAAGAAATGCCACATCACCACCAGCTATTGGCTGAATGTAGGTTGATGCAATTTTGGTTCCAAAAAAGAGCGATTTGACTTGCGAGGGGACATGAAACACTTCCAAAGCCGGCTCGCGAATTGGGTTTACGACAATGACCTCGCCGCCGCGTGCACGCAAGTTTGCCAATTGCGTCATCAATCGCGGGTGGTTCGATGCTGGATTTGCACCAATCAAAAATGCCAAATCGGCTTTGCTGAGATCTTCCAAATCAACAGTTGCTGTGCCCGATCCAAACGCCAATTTCAGCGCGACGCCGGATGCCTGGTGACAGTAAAAGGAACAATTCATCACGTGATTCGTTCCATAAACGCGCGCAAACGATTGCAGCAGAAAACCCGCTTCATTCGACCCGCGACCCGACGCATAAAATCCTGCGCGATCAGGAGTCGTTTCCTTCAGACCCTTCGCTGCGATCTCCATCGCCGTCTCCCAGCTGACCGCCTTGAAGTGCGTCGCGCCAGGCGCCAAAACCACCGGGTAAGACAAACGCCCGGCGTCCTCAGCCTGTTTTGGAGTCAGTTTGAGCAACGCTTCCAGAGAGTTCTTGTCAAAATAATCTGCATCAAGGGCGCCGATCATGTCGGCAACTTGCGCCTGCAAGCTCTTCTTGCAGACCTCGGGGAAGTGCCCCTCCTCATTGACCATGCCGCCTGCCATTCCGCCCATGCCAACGGCGCAGGTTTTGCAGGCGTTTTTGGAGGTCATGCGCTTCCAAAGTCGCCAGGGCCCTGCCTCGAGCGCCTTCTCCAAAGTGTACTTAATGGCTCGAAAACCGCCGCCGGGAATTGTTCGTCTGGGCATTTTTAACCTTTCGACGCTGAATCCAAAGTGCTCCAATATTTTAGCCCCTGACATTGGTTCTCGTCTTGCACCGGGCGACAATCTTCTACTCCTTGACCGGAAAATGAGAAGAAGTGTTGCCATATGGGGTTTAATAAAGACGATGCTCAGTCGCATGTCATGAGAATTATCTGCCCGCATGGCTGAAGAAGAACAGCTTATTCCCGTATTCAAGCCTCCCCTGGCACAGATGTTGGCGCTCGCCGAAAGGCAAAAGGGTTCGCCTTTGACCGAGGAAGAATCGAACGCCGTGCGCGACAACTCGCAGTGCGTGATGTTGACGCCCGAAAAGGCCGAGTGGGTTGAAGAGCAGTTGGGATACAAAGATGTAAATCCAGAGAATTGTTATTCAGATTGGAACAGTCGGCTGCGAGCCGAGATAACCAATACTTTCTTGCCGAAGATCATCATGTGCGTGCCGGTCATGAAAGATGACGCGCCGCAGTTTGAGGCTATCGTCAAAGACGAAAAGGTTGACTACGAGCTGGTTGCGCGCGACGAGAGGCTGGCGGAATCGTTTAGATCGGCTGACTCGCCGACACAACCATCGCTTACCGATCGAGATATTGAGCTAATCAACGAACATACTTCGGTTTTGTATTTCCTCAGTAAAAACTTGACGGCGCGCAAAGCACCTGTGGTGGCAGCCAAATTTATGCACGTCGGGCAGCGACTCATGGATGCAGGCGCAATCGGCATCAAGTGCGAGAGTTCGGGCTTGTCGCACAGCAAAAGACGCTGGTTGGAGTTGACATCGAAACTCAAGCGCGGCGTTGTAGCAGGCTCCGAATCAGCACCTGAAGTCGACTACTGGCTTGGATTGTTCCTTGCCTATGTGCAGCTTCCCATCAGGTTTGGCGACGATCTCTATAGCTGCGGGATGCACCTTCTGGGCAAACCAGATATGGTGGCAACAAATGCACAGATAAAAGAAGCAATGAGTCACAGCGGGTCGGAGGCGTCACCGATTCACGAGGCGATCAAGCTCTTCGACGAATTTGCGCTGTACATCTTATCTGAATGCCCCGAAAGCAATTTCGGCAACGGTCATACCTTCAGCGTCAACGCGGATGCGCCGAAATTCTCCGCCTTCTGGGAAAAGTGCTCCGACTACGACGAAAGCGATTTCTTTTTCAACCCATTTGGTCGTTGGCGCTTCTTGGCTTGCCAAAAGGATTGAAAAAAACCGCTAAATAGATTGAAATGATGACTCTCGTCGTCGCTGTTTCATTGAGGAGGTTTCGCAATGAGGCGGAACAAAGTTCTATTGGGTCTCTCCGTCTTACTCATTGCCAAGTCTGTCGCCATTTGCCCGGCGCCGGCTGCAGATCTCAAGTCCATATTCACAAGCATCGTCTCCATCTCTGATATAGACGGCAAACAAGCGCAAATCGAGCGCCGAATTCAAGAGGCACAGTCCTCAGGGCAACTGTCCGCCCAGGAAAGCCAATCATTCAAACGCGAGTTGGACAGAATCAGCGAGACCGAAGCCGCCTACAAGTCCACGGACAGCACCCTCAGTCCGTGGGAGAGCCTAAAGCTGATGCTGGAGTTGGACACCCTGAGCAAGTTGCTGGAAGCCAAACTTCACGACCGCAAGACAACTTCTACCGAATCTTCATTGACGACACGCAAACTAGACCTGATTAAACGCATTGAAGACGGTCATGGTTCAGGCAGATTGACCGACCAGGAATATAACGAACTGAAGTACGAATTCGGACGCATTGCCGAATTGGAAAACAGCTTCCGCAAATCGAACGGAACGCTAAACCCGGCAGAACTCCTGAAGTTGTCGCTCGATCTAGACCATATAAGCAACAAGCTTGAACGACAAATGCACGATCGGCAAATCTCATTGGGCAGTGTCGAAAGAAAACGATCAGATCTCGAAAAACTCGTGCACGAAGGTGTTGCCAGCGGAAAACTTTCGCAAGCCGAAGGCGATTCGATGGGAATGGAACTGCATAAAATGGCAGAGCGCATCAACGCCTTGAAGAACGTGCATAGACCATTGACCACGGATGAGAGTCTCACTTTGGTTTTGGCATTGGAAAAAATCACGAGCCAACTCGACGCGCAATTAAACAAAACTCCGGCTGCAACAACCGACATAGACAACAAACGCACCGATCTCGACAGACGCATTGCCGACGCGCTGAGCAACGGCAAAATCGTGCTGTCCGAAGCGCAAGTTTTGCAGAACGACCTCGCTGGAATCGAGCAGCGAGTAAAAGAGGCGCGCGACTCCCAAGGTAATATCAATGAGTTGACGAAGCAGAGAATTCTCATAGATTTGGAACGCCTTAACAATCGCCTCGTTCGAAAGTTGGTATGGGAAAAACCAGTTTGGCCAGGCATTCAAGCAACGATTACAGAGCTCGGCAAGAACATCGCAGGTGCCACCACCGACAGCCGCATCAGCAATGAGGAAGCAGCGACTCTTCGACAAGAACTCGAACGAATCAGCACGCAGAAATCTTCCTTCCTCTCTTCAGAGAACGCTCTCAACGCAAAAGAAGCTATATCTCTCGCTGCGGACCTCGACAAGCTTTCACTGAGAGTCGAACGCTCGATGAACGATCGAGATTTAGTCGCGCCCGAAATTGACGAGCGTCAATTCCAACTAGACGCTCGTCTTGCTGAAGGTATCAAAAACGGCAAACTCACAGTTGATGAAGCCAGCAAATTTCTCCAACAAATGGATCGCATATCCTCTCGCGAAGCTGGTTTTCGTGGAACTGACGGTCGCCTCGACGCCAGGGAAAAAGTTTTGCTGGCTCTCGATCTCGAACGCACCGGCTCTGCAATCGAAAAAGATTTGAGCCGTGGTATCGTCGGTCAAACCATGGATGAACGCCGCAAAACCCTCGACCAACGTCTGACGTTTGGAACCTCAACCGGACGGCTCAGCAGCGCCGAATCAGAAAAAGCCCGCGCCGAGCTCTCACGCATAAAGACTTTAGAAAGCCAGTATGCAGCAAGCGGCACCGGTCTCGATGCCTCAGAAACATTGGTGATCGCTTCCGAACTGGACAAACTTAACGGCGTCCTCGATCAACAGATCAAGGATAAAGACATGGCATTGCCAGATGTCGACAGGCGTCAGGCAGAACTGCGAGCAAGAATCGAAGAAGGCGTTAATACCGGACGTCTCACTTTAGAAGAAGCGAAAGAGTTGAAAAAGCAATTCGACAAGATCGCAGAACTTGAACAGAAATACGCTTCAGGCGGTTTGAGCTTCGGCGAACATGCCAACCTCGCCCTCGAACTAGAACGCCTCAGCAGCAACATCGAACACCAAATGCGAGACCAACAGGTTGCGCTGCCTGATGTGTATGCACACGAGTTGGCAGTCGACCAGAAACTTGCGGACCTCGTTGTTGCCGGAAAAATCACACTCGAACAAGCGGCTGATCTCAGGCTTCAGCTCGACGTGGTGCAAGAAACAGAGAAGTCCTTCAGAATATCCGGCGGCGGCTTGAGCTATCCCGAGTCTCTTACATTGATTGCAGAACTGGACAGAATCTCAAAAGTGATCGACACGAAAATCAACAAAAAAACCACCAATGATTTCGAGACTCAGTTCGCAAAAGTGACCACACGCATTACCGGATCAGAACTTGCGGTCAAGGCAAAACCACAAGAGGTAGCCAACCTCAAGAAAGAGCTAGAACGCATTGCTCAGGCAAAAACTGCATTCGCTCATTCCGGTGGTGGTCTCTCATATGCCGAAGCCGAATCACTTCTTCGCGATGTCGATAGATTAAACAAAGAAATCGATTCTCGCCTGGGAGCAGGCAAGGCAATTGCTTGGTCCGACATCGCAGCTCGCCAAAAGAAGTTGGGTGAAGACATTGCTCGCGGCGTGACAACCGGAAAGATCAAGTCAAACGATGCGAAGCAGTTGAGAAAAGAGCTCGACCAACTCAACACCGCCAAAACTGCTTTCACAAACTCCGATGGATCGCTGAACTACTACGAAACCATTTCGCTGGCTCAAGCCCTCGATCGATTGGATGCGATGGTGAAGAAGCAATTGCAGTAATTCATGTCTTGCCGACACGTTAGCTCTCAGCGCGAAAATCGCCGACCTAGCTTCGAGCGTGCACTGATCGCCACAGCACTGTTGATGCCGGCTCCGATTATCTTCGACGCTCCGTCCTATAGCACTTTTGCACAGGAAGGACTCTCCGAATCCGGAAGGTGGAACAACAAAGGAATGAAACTCAGAGATAAGGAAAAGTTCAATGACGCGATCAAGTGCTTTCAAAGAGCAGTTGAATTGGACCCGCACTATAACCGGGCTTACGTTAACATGGGCGAAGCCTACATGAAAGGAAAACACGATACGAGGTCGGCAAAGACGTGCTTCGAAAAAGCAATTGAGATCGATGCAAAAGATCCGTTTGCTTGGCACAACATGGCGACAGTCATGGATGCGATTGGCGATTTGAAGCGAGCAGAACGCGCATGCAAGCGCGCTCTCGCCCTTGAATCTGCCAGCAATGTTTCTGCTGAGAATTCCAAAAACTATTCGAAACTAAAATTCAAAACTCTTTCAACGCTGACGAAACTCTACCTCCGAATGAATAGACTTGAAGATGCGCAAGAAACGCTTTCAAATCTTCGATCCAATTCGGAGGCAGAAACTTCGGCAAATCAAACTGAGATTGGCAAGTTGCAAAAGCTATTGGAAGAGACCAAAGCAAGAGCAACCACCAAGGTAACTAACTAATCCTCGCTTTTGTCGGTAATGTTCATTTCCATCAACCATCTCGGGTCGATCTTACCCTTTGGTGCGACCCATGGATGCAAGGGCTCCATCGGACCGGTGGGGAAGCTAATCGGTTTTAGAGGGTCGAGACTTGGTATATCAATTGGCTCCTTTAGCTTGGGGTCGTAGAATGGTTCAAAACCCGGATCATGCCACGGCTTCGGATGGAATGGACGATGCGGTCCAATGTGAATCGGTTCTTCCACAATCAGTTGTGGTCCGTTGATGTTGCGAACAGCGGTGTTACCTACGTCTTTCAATACCTTCTGCGGGTTTCCATTCAAGATTTCGCCCGGTTCGAGCGTGACTGTTCCATCTAAACCAACGGAGATTGGTCGCACAGTCGTTGCACCAGTTTTTGGATCGATGTCGACGGCGGACTCTCCGTTGTCTTTGTAGGCGAGTACATGACCCTTACCGTCCACCGCCAGACTTACTCCTGCATTTGCCTCCTTCAGATTATGGTTGATTTCCTCGACGAACTTTTTCAAGCGCTCAGGATCTTTGATCGATGACAACGCTTCTGCCAATGCCTTCGGATCGCCATCAAGCACCGCATTTGATATCGCTTGCGCGACTTTGCGATCGGCTTCCGATACCAAGGGACTCATTTTGTCGTTGAGCTCACCCTGCGCCTTTTGAATGTCCTCCTTTGTGGCGTCAGGATTGAATAGTTTTTTCCAGTCTTCTTTCCAGCCTTTGAAATCCTCCATTACATGGTCTGTGAGAGTTTTACCGCCTTTTTGGATCAGTTGTGTGTCATCACCTCCGACTGGTTTTCCTAAGTAAGCGTCTGCGTGCAACTTGTTTTCGGCAACTCCCTTGTGTGACTGCTGTTGTGCGTTGGAGTTATCGATGACCTGTGGTAAATCGGAATGTGTCATTTTGATTCAACCTCATGAAAAAACTGCAGGCGCATAGCGGGCTGCTTCCACAGCAAGGCGCTGAAGATGGGTAGTTTAAAATTTCGCTGCGCGCAAGGCGCAACGACTTAGTATCGGTATTTCAATGGAACAATTGAGTGCACTCTCCAGCGCACTGAATGTGGTTGCGGAGTAATTGAGTTTCGTAGGTGCAGGGGGCAGTGACTGTGTTCGCGCTGGCGATTGAACGATTGATCGCCACGTTTGCGTCTGGTCTGTCGACGTCTCGGATATCTTTGATATCTAGTAAAGGAGATCGGTGCGGCTTCCCAAAAGCAAGCCCAGCGTACTCCCGTGCCCTGGAAAAAGTCAGTGGGGAAAATACGTAGTCGAAGATAAAATCCGGAAAACATCGACAGGTTGGGGCTTCTGGGACTTGGCGACTGGCTGTCACGTCGCCACCAGAGTAGTGATCACTTATTGACTCATTTAAAAATGACACTTCTTTGGAAGCGTTGACTCAT
>CAZCZI010000006.1:0-164891 GCA_964503045.1 uncultured Candidatus Obscuribacterales bacterium | reverse complement strand
CAACTCCTGGTTCGGGCACTGGCACTGGAACAACAACTCCTGGTTCGGGTACCGGTACCGGAACAACCACTCCTGGTTCAGGCACTGGTACAGGAACAACCACTCCTGGTTCAGGCACTGGCACAGGAACAACCACTCCTGGTTCAGGCACTGGCACAGGAACAACCACTCCTGGTTCGGGCACCGGCACCGGAACAACAACTCCTGGTTCGGGCACCGGCGCTCCAACAACACCGGTCACGGGTGGAATCAATCCAGCAGTCGGCTCTGCAATTGGTGGAGCAATCGGTGGCAACCAGAGTGGAGCAAATGCGGGTGCCAACGCAGCGGCTGGCGCCACGAATGCGGGTCAAGGAGCACTCGCTGGAGCCCTTGGCGGATTGATCAACGGCGGCGATCCTGGTTCGATTCTTTCAGGAGCACTCGCTGGAGCAGCAACCGGCGGTCTCAACGATCTCACAAACAACAACAACCCTGGTGCAACCACAGGTGGTATACCTGCTTCCGGATTCACTAGCAATCCGATTGCCAGTAATCCCGGCTCAACCACTCCGAGCGTTCCCAATAACCCGTTCGGCGGGCTCGTTTCACCGACGCCAGAGCCGAGTAATCCGTTCAGCAATCCATTTAATGTCGGCTCGTCGGCGGCATCGGGCGCAACCAACGCCGGCGATGGTGCCTTGTCCGGACTCCTTGGCGGACTGCTTTCCGGTGGTGGACCGCAAGGCGCACTCGAGGGTGCTGCAGGTGGTGCACTGACGGGACTGCTAAACGACATTCTCAATCCAGATCAATCATTCACCACTCCGCCTCCGACCTCGTCGATACTTCCTGGCGTTCCAGACCCATATGTTGGCATCATCGACGATCCGACCACAGTAAGTGGTGGTATCAGCCTTGGTGGTCCTGGTTCCGGCCAGAATGTTCCAGTAAGTGATCCTTATCTGGCAAACAACCCGCAAGCACCTTCAGTCAGCGACCCTTATGGTGCGACTGATCCTTACGGTCAAAACCCATATGGACAGAACTCATCCAATCCGTCGAATCCATATCAAGATCCGTATCAATCAACAGACCCATATCAAAATCAACCGGGTCAAACAGGTCAGTCTAACCCGTACCAAGATCCTTATGGACAGCAAGATCCGTACGGACAGACCCAACAGAATAATCCGAATTCCCCGAATTCTAATTCGAATCCGCAAGATCCAAATAACCCGAACAATCCGAATAATCAAAATAACCAAAACCCGAATCAAAACAATCCAAACAACACCAGCGATCCTTCGCAAGATCCCAACGCTCAAAATCAAAACCCGAATCAAAATCCACAGACGCCGAGCGATCCCGCGCAGATGCCGACAGATCCTACTGTTCCGCATGCGGTCGATCCCAGCGTCAATCCGTGGTCACCATTGGCCGGAATCCAAGATCCCAACTTCACCGATCCTGGAGTGCCTGGTCAAACAGCGTCGCTGCCTCCTCAACCACAGTACCCACCGTATTCGACATTCCCTGACTTTGACGATCGCACGCCGGTTGAGACCAACCAATTGGATGCTGATGCCGGTCGCAGCAAACAGTCTTCAGATGACGAAGAAGGCGATCCATCCTTCAGTGGCTCGACTGCTACAGGTCGCATCGCAACTCCGATGCCCGATGTTCAACTGCAACCCAACACCGCAGATCCCGCAGAAGATCACGAGCGGAAGTCAGACGAAGCCAAACCGAAGAACGCCCAACCACTCTCGCTTTCCGATGGCGTCGAAACTGGTCCAACCGACCTGCGCCTCGACACGCAAGAATTCAATGTTCGCGAAGCCGATATCGTTGGCGGTGATAAGAAGGACGCTGGTTCGTTTATCGATGAACTCGGTGAACAGCTGATCAAGTGGACCAATTCACTAGATTCTAGAATTCATGCCGACGACAACACATTCAATCCGGAATTTGCTGACCTCATCGCCGGACGTGCCGATGGTTTTGACAAGTCTTATGAAGATCAAATGCGCATTGATCAAATGCGGGCTGATGAAGAAGCAATTCGTCTGGCCGGCATGGCGGAAGACGACGAGAAGAAGAAGAAAGAGGAAGAGTTGCGCCGCAAGGAAGAAGAGCAACGCCGACTCGAAGAAGAAGAGCAGAAGCGTCTTACCGATGCAATGTTCATCGCTCTGTCTACTCAGCGTCAAGAAGAAGAAGCCGCCAAGATGCGTGCCAACAGACTGCTTGAAGAACAGAAGCGTCAAGAAGAGCTGATTAAGGAAGACAATAAACAAGAGAAGTATCTGGTCAAACCGAAAGATACTCTTGAATCAATTGCATCCAAGAAACTTGGCGATCCAAAACTTGCAGAGCTTATCTACGATTTGAACAAGAACAAGATTCAACTCAAGATCGTCGATGGCAAGCGAGTTTATGTGCTCACACCAGGCAGCGTGATCGTGCTGCCGAGCCGCAAACAAATTCGCGAATGGCGTGCACGCAAGCTGTCGCAGCAAGCTAACAACAAGCTCAACAGCGACGGTTCGAAGGCACCTCTTTCTGAAGAAGAGCAAAAGGCTGCCGATCGCAGAGCCAACATCGAAGCTATGCTTGGTGCGCTTGGACCGGCTCCAGTTGCCAGCCCTGATGCGCGAATCAAATACATTGTGCGCTTGGGTGATACGCTGCGTTCCATCGCAATGAAGCATCCGGCTCTAGGTGATGTTGTTCTTTGGAAACTGCTTGCAGAACAAAACGGTATTAAAGACTACGACGCCAAAGGCAATCCCACTGCCGACCTGCGCCGCGGAATGGTGCTTAGCCTGCCACTTCCTGCAGAAATCGATGAGTTTATGCAGAAGCAACCGACCGCCAGCGGCCGCTTCAAGGCAGTCGATCTCAAAGTCAAACCTTGCACGGGCTGCAGCAGATTCGTCGAACAAGATGCTGTTGCTTGCGAGTCTTGTGGACACTCGTTTGCAGTCCAAGTAAGCGAAGTCGGCCAAACGCTCGAGAAGCTGTTCGGGCAATCGGGTGGTCACAAAGCGGCAACTCCAGCCACTCCACCTCAGCCGAAAGTTAAAGTCACCGGCGAAACCACGTTTGCCTTCGGCAGCTCCGATGCGACAGAACAGTTGTCTCCACAAAAGCCGATCTCGGAAGAAACAACAATCTCCTTTGATCCGCCAGCCGCTGCCGGCGATACCACATGGGCATTTGAAAATCCGCTCAAGGGCGGAGTCGCCGATGAGCAAGACGCGACTACCAGCGTTTCGGAAGCTCTCATAGCATCGCTCAAAGAAACTCAGAAGAAGTTTGCCGTAGGACCGAAAGAACGGCTTGCAGTGCCCGGACCGGCGCTATCGAATTATGACGCGCCATTCGTCAATGCCATGATTGAAAAGTTGTCCGACGATTGCCGACTGGCTCGCTCCGAATCCAACAACGGCTTTAGGCGTTCGCAATTGGAAGTCTTGAAGGATGGAAACTGGGTGCCTGTGCTTCTCTATGAAGTAGGAACGTCCAATGCAGTTCGCCATGAATTTACACGCGATGGCCGCAAGAAATCAATCAAGATCGATCTGCCTGCAGCAGCAGCCTTCGAAATGATTCAAAACGATCTTGCCTCCAACTGGCAGGAGTATTGCACCAAGTTCCTCGCAGGCAAGAAGCTGTCAGCATAGCGCTGATCCTACTCGTCCGATGTCAAATCAGGAAAAATGCTCAACTCACCATCGTGAGTTTTGTTCCTCAATTTATAAATTGCTTCCGTAGTCACGGCCTCGCCATCAAGAAGCAGAGGATGAGGCTCGTTTTGATCGTCGAACCATGCAGCGTAGTGCCTGAGAGTACCGGGCTTTTGCAAGCCCAGATAGTAAACCTCGCGCCCTTTGTACTTTGCACCGGAGATCTTTTTTGGTTTGTTCAACTCATCAAGCAGAACGCCCCTTTCATCCATTCGAATCGAAATGTCTTCGCCGTTGTCTTCGTCTTCGAAGGGCTTTTGTGGTGGTCGCAAAACCAGGAAGTTCTGCGAGAATTCAGCCACAGGCGACGCTCGTCCTGCAACTGAAAACAAACGACCGCGACCGCCGAAGATCGGCTCGTCAAGGCTCTGTACGCCCAGCTCATCAACTAGCGACTGCTTGCCGTCAGAAGTTTGAGCATTGTTAGAAGTATCGGAGGCGGAAGAACCTTGCTGTCCTTCGTCAGCTTGTTTGTTGTCTTCGCTTGCGGCTTGATTCGGATCACTCACCGCCACCTTCCTCACCTTCATTCTGGAAGTTCTCTAACGCCGTGCGCACCTTATGCAGCAATACAAGTTGTGCGTCGGTCGACAGCTGTTGATCTTTGATCAAGTGAACCGCCAGACAATATGCCAAGTCCACGTCGCCTTGTGAAATCAATCTTTCAGTCAACAGCCGGCAGAACCATGCTGCTGAGTCAGATGCAGGAGTATCCTTGCGGTTGATTGAAGAGTTGAAGTCAAATTTGATTTTGGGATCTCTGACCACTTCCACAACTTCGAAGCGATACAAGCACTTCGATGTACATGGACCGCAAGTAGGCAGTGGACCTTGGTCGCGCTTGTGCAGCTCGATGAAGTCGTCTCTCCATTGGCGCAAAACGGAAATGTCGAGTCGCCTATTCACTTCTGTGGGTTGGAAGGCCGGTCTCAACAGATTGAGCCATCTCAAATGCTGCTCTCTTACTTGATCGTAAAACCAATAGTTTTCCTCACCCTTGCGCTCGAAGTAACGTTCGGTTGCTTGAGTAAGAACGCACCAGGTAATGCCGGTGATGTTGCCGGAACGGGCTCTACCGCCGATAACACGCTGGATTTCGTGAATGATCTGCGCTCTGAAGTGCACGAGTTGTGTCAGATCTTTCAATGTAGACAACACATAACGGTTGTACACTTGGCGGAAAATCGGATCATCTGCAACCAGACATGCGGTGTCGAGAATCTGTGAATCGCACCGGTGAAGGCAGAATTTGCATCCCACGTGGCGGTCGAACGATTTGACGACCTCCATGCCCTTCATCGCTTCTCTTACGACTTCGTCTGATTCCTCCGGTGTCTCCGGTGGTGGCACTTCTTTCGTTTTGTCGAACATGATCTGCAGGTGGAATGGCTGCTCCATCTTCTCCGCATAGACGATTGCGCGCCCCTGCCCTAGCGCTGTGACGTGCCGTTTCTGCACGTCATCGAGGTTCATTGCACCACCCATGGAGTCACGGTCATCGACTGCCACGATTCTGTGCATGATCTTCAAGTTGGTATTTTTCAGTGCTTCCGGCGCCAACTTGTTTGGAATTTGGTCGGCGATGATGAATCCCTGACCATACGAACGAATTTCTGCAAGCATGTTGGTGAAAAATTCCACCGCTTTACCGGCCGGGTTTGCACCTTCACCGCTTTGACCGGTAGGAACGTTTTTCAAGAGTCGGTGCGCCTCTTCCACAAGCATGACGTGCTGCAAGTTATCGTGCGGGCCGCGCGCTTCTCGGTACTCATACAAGAACACGAGCAACATGCCCATCAAAAAAGATTTTTCCGAGTCTTCTGAGACCATCTTCAGTTCGACCACCGTAGGTCTTCCGAAGAGAATCTCCATCGGAATCGATCGTCTGGTGTTGAGCATCTGACCTTTACCGCCGATGAGCAGCGAACCGATACGAGCTTTCAATGCAGCTTGTACGTCAGGTCCGATTCTTTCTGAATATCCGAACGATTCCACAACCGGGTCGATGATTTCGAAAAGGTCTTTCATGGTCGGATAGATTTCGTTCGGGCAGTCAGGATCACCTGGATTCACACCGGGTGGAAGACGCCTGTTTTTGTTTTGAACGAGGTCCCATCCGCGAACACCATAGATCTGGTTAAGCGCTTTTTCCAAGACCTGAGGCATTGGTGAATACATTTCAAATGATGCGTTAAACACTGATTTCAACGCGTCAAGGTGGGTTTGTACTTTCACCCCCTTCATGATTTCAAATGGATTCAACCTGAAAGGCGACACTGTCTCGTCACCCAACGAGAAGGCCTGCCCCACTCCCTTAAACGTCTCCGACATCAGCATCATGTGCCGATATTCTGATTTCGCCGGTTCGCATACCATAAATGGAATGTTGTATCGCCACAGCTGTCCCAATAGATAAAAACAGGTGTTTGTCTTACCACCGCCGGTGACACCACATACGATGGTATGCTTCTGCATCGCGTCGACGTCGATATAGTAGAGGTTGCCCGTGTCCTCCCCTTTGTCGAGAATGTTTCCGATCGCAATCGTTCTGTCGGGGTTTTTTGCTGGAATATTCGCCAAACTAAACTCCGCAGATCGGCGAATTCTGAATCCCGCCATTTCTCTTTTTGGCAGGTGTACGAATGCAGACAGCATGCGAGAGTTGAGCGGCGTCAAAAAGCGATATTCCAGAAGCGTCTGGAAAAACTCTCCGGAGCGCTTGGTTCTCAAAAGTCCAAACTGTTCGACGTGACTCTTCAACCCCTTTATTTCGTGTGTTCTCAAAGGTGTCGGTCGGCTGGTTTCATCCACATACGTCGCGCGAATCAATGATTGAAGCCTGACGAATACAGATCGATCGGGCGCGAAGTAATACACGCAAACTAGCCATTTGCCTATGGCTGTTCCTAGCTGAACATGTTTCAAGTAAGCATCTTGAAGCTCTAAGTAGTACTTGATACGTCTTTTCTTTTCAGGGTCTTCGTTTTCCTGAGCCTTTTGAATCTGGTCGACGATTGCAAACTCTTCCTGATTCACTTTGGCGTTGGGAATCGGCACGGCAAGCACCATCAAACCGAAGTCGTGTCCGGCCAAGCCGTTTGCAAGACGCTCAATTTGTTCGGAATCCATGGTGTCGCCGCCGGTCGACTTGAGCGCGGGAATTCCAGTCACAATTCCTGTGTGCGTGCACAGAGGTGAGATAATCCCTTTCATTGCCTCGGACGTGAACGCGTTTTTGTAAATATCAACGCCGTTATAAACCGAGTGCAGAATTGACTTGACGCTGTTGAAAGAAATTGCGTTCGCTTCGTTTTCCGTCGCTTCCGCGCCGGGAAGCGAGATGCCCATGTAGTAATTGACGCCTGTCTTGGCTCCTATTGCCATATAGCAGAGGTTGGCCTTTTGGCTGTGCAGCCCGGTGAGCGCATCTTCCATTAGATACATGCGCTTCGGCGGTTGGTTGGGGTCGTTGCTTGGCTGTTGTTGTTGCTGCTGTTGCTGCTTTTCGCGCTCGATATCCCACGAACGCAGAATGCCGTCCACCCGCACGAACGTCAGCCCCGGCACCGGCCAGCTGACAATATCGGACGCATTCACGTTTTCGTTTTCCAGCTCATCTAAGTCGTATCGCCTTAGATCGGCGATTTTCTCTTCCCAGATGTTGCGGGGTGTAGGACCCTGACCCATCATTCAACTCTTTGTACTTCAGTACGAGGACGCCATACACTATAAGACTATACTATCTATGTAAATTTGACTTACCCAGAATTGCTCGCAGTTCCACCTATCGACTCTTCCAGGCTGCCGCCCTATCGGCTTGCCTTGCGCATTTTTTCGATCAGCTTGCGATTTATCTGCTGGTCGGTTGGATTTACAAACTCGTGTGCTTTCAGTTTAAAGACCCCGGCTGTCAATCCCTCGCGGTAGCAGAAAAAGTGTCGCGCCTCCAGACCGACCATGCGATCGACATTGAGGTGTTGCTCATCTGTAATCAACTCATACTGCGGAGATGAATTGATTGGATTTATAAAATTGGTGAAATTGCTGTGCTTTCTCTTGCGCCCGTCTACTCGAAACATCTGGGGGCCCAAAGTATCAGCATCTTTCTTGGTGACTGCGAAGGCTATCGTAGTACCGATTTTGATTCCCAGTTGTGTTTTCAACTCTTCAGGGAACTGTTGAAGAGTCTTGGTTGAGCCGACGAAGCCGATTTTGGTGTTTGCGGCTTCGGCAGTGATGTTGGCGAGCGTATCTTTTTCTATAAGATTATCGAACTCGTCAAGATAAAGCGCAGTCGGAGTCACCTCCTTGCCCGACTCGCGAATATCTCCTGCTGCGCGTCGCAATCCCGTCACCAAGAGGCTTCCCAGTAAGTTTGCATTTTGATCTAGTTGTCCTTGCGGAATGCGGACCAGAAGGATTTTCTTTTCTGTTATAACGCGCGTGAGATTCAATTGATGTTCCGATTGCGCAAAAATCGGTCTGATTCGCGGGTCGCCGAGCGGCTGTCCGACACGGTTTAGAATTGGTTCAACCCATGTGATCCAACTATCGGTGCGGGCCAGTTTCTTGTATTGATCCCACGCCTCGATCAAGCTGTCATACTCGGGATGAGTGACTCTTTCGCGTATCACCGTATCGAGCAGAATGTCTCTAAAGTCGTTGTCCTGTAAGAGTCTGGTGAGATCCAGTAAGGTGCGATCGGTTGCCATCAGAAGCAGTGCAGCATTGCGTAATATGTTTGCTGTTTGCTGACTCCATTGCTGAGACTGTGAGCCCGGTGCTTCGGCGTACATGGCCTTGAAACCCTGAACGATGGCTGCAGCAGTAGTATGCAGATTGTCGTCTTCATCGACATGAAGCGGATTGTAAGTAACAACACCTCCTTTTACAGTGGGGTCGATGAGAATCACTCGCTGCGCTAATTGCTTGCCCTGACGATGAGCGGCAATAAAACGAATAGTCAAGTCTGTGAGCGCTCCTTCCGTGTCAATCACGACAACCGCACGATCGCGCGACAGAATGTCGTGAGTCACCATGGAAGCCATCAACCTCGACTTGCCTTTGTTGGCGGTGCCCACAATCAGAACATGAGGATTGACATCGCGCATCGCCGGTGGTATTGCCAAATCTTTTGGAGAAGTAATCCAAATCGGCTTCCATTCGCAGCGTCTGCCCAGTGGAACACCTCCAGCTTTCAACGGTTTAGCGAACTCTCTGAGTGCTTTCGCGTGTTTGCCTTTGAATTGGGAAGGAATATATTTTTCCTTCTCCCAATAATTGATTTTGCCATTGGGATTGAAGAGATAGTACGACAGAAACGCCACTCCCAAACTGACAGTCAGCAATGCGCCGGCACCTATCATGTACATTTTTTCGAGTCCACCGGGCAAAGACTTGGTGATGGAGGTGTCGATACGCTGTGCCTGCCAGTCACCAGATATAGAGGCAACTGGGCGATTAATCAGCCCTCCTCTGGTTACTTTCGCGCTGATGGTTCCGCCCATCATTTGTGAATTATTGACGTCGCTCAAGGTACCTTTGTACTTGATTGGAATCAATTTCCCCGCAAAGTAGTCTTTCTGAAACTGAACATTTCCGGCGGTATCAATCTTTCCATTCACGCGGAAGTCGCCGACCGAATCATGCCCAACTCCTGAGATGGAGTCTCCACTTTGCTCAATGGTGAGGTCACCGCCAACCTGCTGGTTGTTTGCAGTTGTTGTGATGTTCCATCTACCGCTTATGTTTGAGTTAAGCGTCGGGAGGTTTATCTTTCCGGTGCACCATCTGATCGCCGAGGCGACCGAATCCTCATTGATGGGCATCTTTTGAGAGAGGGCCAACCCAGACGATATTGCCATTACTAGACAGGTAACGACTGCTTTATTGAGAAGAAACTTTGGAACTCTGATTTTGATCTCTAGATCTCGTTGCGGAGAATCCATCGCAGAGTCTTCGGAATGTGCTTCGCCGGCTGGTTGGAACCTTCTGGACGATCGATTCGCCGGTCGTTCATCCGGAGTGTCGGCGTCGAAAAAGGAGTTTTTGCTTTTGGACTTTTGTCGTGTTGACCATTTGATATTCTCTACTTCTTCGTCTTGCCTAACGCCTTCTTCGAGCTCATCCAAACCCAGTTCTGAATCTAGATCTGACTCTAGATCTGCGCTTGTGTAATACGGTGCTTCTGAGATCTTTTGTAAACCGAGATTGTCGAGGGCTTCTGACACGACAAACTTCGCAATCGGTGGAGTAGCCTCTTCCACCATATCGCGAACATGGGATTTGGCCTGTGCTTCCACTCTCTTTGCGTCGGCCCAGAAATCAGTGACATCGGTTTTGAAAGCTGCTTTCAAACTTCTGAGTTCTGCCTCGATTTCTTCCGACAGGGCGCTTTTCAGTTTTGACGTCGATTCGACGGATTGCGAAACAGCAGAAAGCGCCGGTATTTGTTTTGATACGAAGCGCTCGAACTCAGTTACGGTTGCCTTCTTGGCTAATTCGAGGGGTCGATCTAATTGTTGAATTCCCAGACGAGAGGCACTGGATGCGGTGACGATGTTGCCGCATGCATAGCAAATACACCCGATGCCCTTGACGATAACACCACAGGTTTGACAGATATTCATTTGTTTATTGAGCTCCGCTGAGCCGACGAATCGAAATTGGAAAGCAGAGAACAGATCGGAAGACAAAGCTGACGCTTCTTTTGGGTTTCTCCCAGAAGCGCTTGAAGGTGAAAAGTAATGGTAAAACTGACGAGAACTTTTGAGTGAAATACTAAACCCGCATTTATCTCTTGTCAAGTGAATCCTTGAGTTCAGGCTGCTTTGGGCTGATTCTAAAGGCTGGAAGGGTGGCCGGATGACCGTCACTGGACCTTTGGAGATATCGTCTCACGTACAACGTGAAAAAGTCATGAATTGGGCTCTTGCGAGAATACGTTCTTGCCAGGAAGACTATTAGTCGTCGTCGTCGTCGTCTCTCTTGCGCTTTTTCTTAGCGGCAGCCGCAGCAGAAAGATCTTCGTCGCAATTGTCGACGCCGTGCATCTTTTCAATCAGTTTCGGTTTGACGGCCTTTTCGGGCGGGTCATTGAATTCGGGCGCCTTCATGTGAAACACGCCGGCGACGGTTCCTACTCTGTAGCAGAAGAAAGTTCTCTCTTCTTGACCAACTACGCGGTCGATGTTGAGTTTTTCTTCGTCGGAAATCAATTCGAACTGCGGCGATGTGTTGACCTTATTGAAGAAGTTGGAAATAGTCTGGTGTTTTATCTTTCTTCCGTCTACGCGGAACATCTGAGGTCCGAGCATATCGCCGTCTTTTTTGGCGAGTGCGAAGGCGTTGATAATGCCGACGTTGATGATCAGTTGGTTGCGGAAGTCTTCCGGCAAGTGCTGCAAAGTTTTGATGGCCCCGACAAAACCGATCTGAAACTTTTTCGTTTCAGAAGTAATATTCTCCAAAGTCTCTTTCTCAATGAAGTTGTCGAATTCGTCCATATAGAGTGCGACTGGCCGCTCCTTGTCTTTTGTGCCGCCCAAAGACAATGCAGCCTGCTTCAGTCCCGTTACAATAAGGCTTCCCAGCAAGTTGGCGTTCTGGTCCAGTTGCCCTTGAGGAACTTTGACAAGAAGAATCTTCCTCTCTTGAACCAGTCTCTTGAGTTTAAGATCGCCGACCTGTTTGGTCAGAATCGGACGAATTCTGGGGTCGCTCAACATTGGCGTGACGCGGTTGAGAATCGGTTCAACCCAAGTAATCCACTGATCGGTACGAGCCAGTTTTTTGTACTGTCCCCATGTCTCCAACAAGCTCAGGTATTCGATCTTTTCTGCTTTCTTTTTCTCTACGCCTTCCAAAAGAATGTCTCTAAAATCGTTGTCTTGCAGCAAGGTCGGAAGGTCGGTCAGTGTCTTATTGTTGGCAATCAGCAAGAGTGCTGCGTTGCGAAGAATGTTGGCGGTTTGAGGGTTCCACTGACTTTGCGAGCCTGGGGGCTCGGTGTAAATCGCCTTGAAACCATATACGATGGCGGAGGCCGCAGCTTGGAGATCTCCGTCTTCCGGCATTTCCAGAGGATTGTATCCCTGTGATCCACCCTTATATGTTGGGTCGATCAAAACTACGCGCTTTGCAAACTCTTTGCCTTTCGGGTGGGCAGACATCCATTTAGTCGTCAGATCAACCAGCGAGCCATCCGAGTCAATCACGATTACGGCGCGGTCGGCCGACTCGATGTCATGGCAAACCATCGAAGCCACCAGCCTTGTCTTGCCTTTGTCACCGGCTCCGATTACGAGAATGTGGGGGTTGGCCTTGCGCATGTCGGGTGGAATGGCGAGAGTTTTCGGTGTCCAGAAAAACAACGGGTTCCACTCGCAACGTTTACCTAACGGCAATCCACCTGGTTTGAGGGGTTTTGATTGTTCTGACAGCATTTTGTTGTGCTGCCCTTTAAATTGCGACGGAATGTATTTTTGCTTTTCCCAATAGTTCATCTTGCCGGCCGGGCCGAATAGATAAAGGAAGAAACTGAAGATGAACACACCGATTGCGACCATGCCACCGGCGATCCACAGGAAGAATTTCTGCGGACCTTTTGTCGTTTCGACGGACTGGCCGCTGATTCCAATTGAGCCGGGTGTGGCGATATTGGGCATCTCTTGTGTGTTCGATGACGCGATTTGGCGCGTCATTCGAGCCTTCCATTCACCTGTTACAGTCATCACTTTTCTATGAATGAAGTGACCGGTTGCAATTTGAGTTTGGAACAAACCTCCAGCTTCGAGCGGCTGTTTTCTGGTATCAAATACGCCATCATACGTAATCGGTTTGCCGGTCAATTGGCCGTTTTGAACATACTGTTTCACGAAAGTAAGTTTGTTGCCTTCGCGAATGTTGCCCTTGAAGAGATAGGCGCCGCCTTCGTCGCTGCCTTGTCCGCCAATTTCGGAGTTGTTTTGTGACAGTCTCATCACGCCGGCGAACTTGACTGTCTTTCCTTCGACTGTGGCGCGGCCGATCACTTGCCATTCTCCTGAGACTTGCGGCAAATCTGCGGGAGGTGCGCCGCCGTTGAACATTGAAAAGATATTGA
This sequence comes from uncultured Candidatus Obscuribacterales bacterium, assembly GCA_964503045.1. Taxonomy (GTDB): domain Bacteria; phylum Cyanobacteriota; class Vampirovibrionia; order Obscuribacterales; family Obscuribacteraceae; genus CAYZJR01. The sequence goes on along the minus strand of CAZCZI010000006.1, from coordinate 152,057 downwards.
ATCCCGGACCGGAGCTGCCACTATTGGCAGTGGCTTGACCGCCTGCGCCCGCAAGCTGCGCCAGCCCGCCTATCCAACCTGGAATCTGAATCAAAACAATCAAAGCAAATGCGCAAAGAGTAAGCGCTGCCTTCTTGTTCAAGGTCATGCCCAAGACGTTGACTTCCCCGTCTAAGGCAGCCAGGAAACCTTGTTTTTCATCTTCATCGTCGTCGTCTTTCGCGACATCGTCATCTCTGTCGGCATCATCTTCGTCTTCATCGTCATCGCCACCGCGCTTCCTGCCTGGTGCTTTTCGGTTGGCTTTAGATGTTCCACCTGAAAAAGATCGCCTCGGCGGCCCGCTGGATTTTTTCTTGGCGCGCGATCGAGGATTGTCCTCATCTTCGTCGTCGTCGTCATCATCGAGATCTTCGGTGTCCATGCTGCGCAACTTCGAAGAACTTGCTTTCGATTTCGACTTACTTGCCTCCTTGATAGACATGGCAACTTTTGGACGTTCTTCTTCTTCGGTGCTTCTGCGCTTGCGCGACTCGTCAGGGAAAAAGTCGTCGCCGCCCTTTGCCTTCATTGGCGATGGCGGTTCGAAGTCGGTATCAATTGCTTTTTGTTTGCCAGACGAGTTGGAGAAGAAGTCATCCCCACCCTTAGAACTGGCTGACTGACCCGGTTTTGAGCCTTCCGATCCTGCGCCTATAGGTGGTGCCGAGCCACTCACTCCAAAGAAATCCGCCAATGGATTCGATGTCGGAGGTGCGGCAGCAGATGCTTTCAGCGTTTCTTTCTGCTCGTCTTCCGATTCGCGTTTGGCTTCGGGTTTCGGCTCTTCCGGGATGTCCCCAATTGGCGGTTTGGAAGACTCACTAGACTGATCTTCTTCTTTAGTTTTGGTGGGCGGACCCCCGCCGAAGAAATCGAAATCTTCGCCGCCGCCTGCTGGCGAGACAGGCTTGGCTGGCTCTTCGCCGTTGACCGGCGGTGCCCCGGACGGCACAAACTCCGACTTGTTAGAAGGCTCGCTTGGTGGTGTCTCCGCTTGTGATGTCGGTCCACCAAAGAAGTCGTCTCCAGCCTGTGGGCTAGACGGAGCTGGAGCCGCAGTCGGCGCCGGTGTAGACCCACTGAACTGTCCCGAAGAAAACATGGTTTCCGGTGGAGCCGTGCGCGCTTCTGCAGGTATTAAAGATGGTGGTTGTGCTTGTGAATTTGGCGAATCACCGAAGAAATCGTCTGATTTGGCAGCAGGCTCTTGAGGTGGCGTCTGAATGTTTTGCATGTAGCCGAAGCTGCCTAACTGAGAGGCGCTTTGCCCGCCAAGCGCGGACAATCCTCCCATGGCGCCTGCGGCACCCAAGGCTGCGGCCAAATTGGCGGATGGAACGGCTTGATTGGATGGCGGTGGAGTCGAAGCTGGTTGAAGAGGCTCTGGTGGTGGGGAACTCACAGTGGGGATGGAGCCAAATGGATCTATCGGCGTTGTGCCAGTTGCAGGTGAAGATGCGCCACCGGATTGTGAAGCTGAGCCAGTTTCCACTGAACCGGGGAAGCTGGTTGCATCCATACTTGTACCTGGGATGCCGGTAGGAACCATTCCCGTCGGTGTGCCCAAGAAATCGGAACTGGTAAAGTCAGGCGCCGTATCCGGAGTGACCACCGGTGCGTCCATCGCCTGCGAAGTCATGAAGCTGTTTACTTCGTCCTGAACATTGAATGCTGGGTCGAAGAGTTTGGGCAGTGAGGGAACGACGGGTTCCATCGGGCTGGCAGGCGGATCTTCCGGAGCTACCGGATCGTTGAAACTCGAGCTTCCGCTGTCAGTCAGTCCAAACGAGGGTCCGGCAAAGCCGCTTATCATCGAGGAGGCGCCGCCAAAAAGGGTTGGGTGCCCATATCCGAAATCTTGAGAAGAGGGATCAGTCTGTTGTCCGTTGCCACCATTGCCGTTGCCGTCTTCATGGCCGTTCCCGTTATGGCCATTTCCGCCATTGGTGCCGGTAAACCCGACTCCGTACAGCGCTGAGTATTGTCTGTGCGTGACCACACGCTCCAAAACAAGCGGATCTGCGGCTACTTCAACTGCAAGAGGAGCACTCGAACGCGAGACTAGAGGCAGAGTCGTGGGCGAAAACTTGGAAATAATCACATGACAGGAGGAGCAATTCTTGCTCTTCCCTTTGAGTATGACCCCGCACGTTTGGCAGATTTGAATTTCCAAGTCCGGACTTACTCCTAAACAGCCACATTCACTGATTTGATGATAGCTCTTAATTCAGGGCCGGCGTCATCTTTTCTTTGCAAGTACGACTGACGGCTGCCTCGCCGCTAGGCTTCTAAGAGTGTCGACAAACAGAAGGTCTAAATTATGATGGTAAGCGGCTATAAATCAATAATTACAGGAATAGTACCTAGCGCCAAGTTGGTTGTCAAGTTCTATAAAGTCGCATCTGGCCAGGCTAGAATGGGTTTTCGGTTATATACTGGATATTGGAGGTCCCGAACAGATCATCAGCGGGTCCCCAAGCGCAAAATCCATACGCCTCAGTCGTTTTTGACTGATAACTTTATATACAAGACTTTAATTAAACCAAGTAATTTGAGTAACTAGAGGCGTAGAGGGTAAAACAAATAAGGGGGCCCAGAGCCCCTCGCTCGGCAATATATCTCAGGTGGACTGAAAGGGGGCCAGATGGCTCGCGAGGACAAAACTAGCGCTGCCAACAGTAGTGGGTACCAAGACCCAAACAACGGAGAGAGCAACTCTTCTCTGGCTGCACGGCGGGCGAGGCTTAGAGGATCTTTGGCAAAACAGGCGATGCCTGCCGACCCGTACGCCACCGGGGCGCCCACTGTAGAACTGGACAGGGCGACGGTTTCGCCCGACCAATCGCTGCATGCTACGCATTCGACAGGCGAAAACAAGTTCGACCAGGCTCCTGCACCCATTCCTTCCGAACCCCCCGAAGAACAGTTGGTTTACGAGTTCAAAGAACCGGAATACCCCGACTATCCGCCACCGAAATACCCAGATTATGCCGATCTCGATGATCCGGCTCCGGCAGAAGAAGCGAAGGCTTCAGAACCTGAGCCAGAACCTGAGCCAGAGTCAGAGTCAGAACCCGAGCCAGAACCAGAGCCAGAGCCAGAGCCAGAGCCAGAACCAGAACCAGAGCCCGAGCCCCGCCCGAGGTCAAAAGGAAAGTCAGCCCCACAGGCATCTTCAAGCGAGCCCGAAACTCCGACCCAATTACAATCTGTACAACCTCAAGTTGTATTGCCGCCTGTTATCAACGTTGAAGCACCCATCGTCAACGTTGAAATAGATCGCGCTCAAGAACTGGAGCTGTTGAACAACATGGATCAATCGCTCGGAATCTGTGCAATGAATCTTGCATCGCTGCACAAAAACGCAAGCGAACAAATTGACGAACTGAGATCCTTGAGTGAAGTTTTGCAGAAGCAGACATTCTCGGAATTGGCGCTGACGCTCAATAGTTTGATGGATTCACTTTCTGCAGCGCTCGAACCTCTGAAAGCTGTCGGCGAGTTGGTGCCGGCAATCGATCAGTTGGTGACGGCGATTGAAGCACGAGAAACAGCAAGAGAAGATGCGAAGCTCACACCCGATCAGTTGGTGACGAGTTTGGCAGATCAACTTTCTTCCGGCGTAATCGACCCGTGGACTTTCAAATGCGCATACATGGCAGTTTATCCGTCAGAACATCCGGCTGATTTGTTGCACAGGCTGGTTGATCTGTTGGGAACGCAAAGACTTTCCGGTGACTTGTTCAGAGCTGCATACGAAGCAGTGCAGGCGGCAGAACCCGTGCGTACTTCAATGGCACCGCGGGGGGAGCCGAGTGAAAACTTCGCACCGGGACCGGTGACCGAGCGCGTTGTTGAAGTCGAGAAGGTAGTCGAAGTAGAGAAAGTTGTAGAAGTGCATGTTCAAGACGAGGAAATGATCCGGCGTCTCGAAGAGATAAGCAGGTTCAACGAGGATCTCCGCAAGAAAATAGAACAGCGTGAAGAGGAGTACGCTGAGCTGCTTGCTGCAAAAGAAGCTGAAGTTGAGGAAACGAAAGACGCGCTCCAGTCGCGGCTTGAGGAAGTAAGCTCGCGCTACGAAGAGTTGACTGAAGCCGTGCACATGCGCGACGACATGATCAAAGAACGCGAAGCCGAGGCCAACAAGCACGAAAGTGAGCTGCAAAGACGCGAAGCAGAGATCAATCAGCTGAAGGCACAGCTTGATGAGCTGCGCGATTCAACCAAAGACATGGTTTCGGAAATGCAAAAACAGTTGCAGGCGCCCAAGCAACAGCAAGAAGAGAAGAAAGCTTCACCTAACCCGTTTTTCGACAATCAAACATCGCAACCGTCTGCCAACTTGTTCGAACAGGGTGGGCCGGCTCGACCACTGTTTCAGCAACAGATGGACACATTCAACAACATGAGCGGCGGTCAACCGACGCAACAGCAGCTAGATCCGACCATGCAAATGCAGCAGCAGCAACAGGTGCCACAACAGCAACAAATGCCGCAGCAACAAATGCCGCAACCGCAACAAACGATGCCGCCGCAACCGCAACAAACGATGCCGCCCCAACCGCCGCCGCAACCGTCAATGCCGCCGCAGCCGCCGCCGCAACCCCAACAGACAATGCCACCACAGCCGGCACCACAACAAGCTGTGACAGATACCGGGTCGCAAGCGATTCCCAAGCCCGTCGCAACTACTCCGTTTGTAGCAGGCGCAGGAAGCTACGGCTCGGGTGTGCGCGCACAAGTGTTCGAAGTGATTGTGCGTCAAGCTTTAGCCGGTGCGCCATGGCGCGAAATCTGTGCCGGACCGATGCAAGTCAACAACATCTCGCCGGAAGAAGTGGAGTCTGAAGTGAAACGCCGTCAAGCGTTGCTCAAGAAGTAGAATTAAGGAGTGGGTGGCGCCGCCGGTGGTGGCGCGGGCGCAGGTGCCACTGCTGGTGGCGGCGCGCTCTTTTGTTTGCTCAAGCTGATCTCGCACAACTTCCACTCTTTGACGATCTCGTCCATGTTGCTGCGATAGTGCAAAATGATGTTGTTTGGCAACTTTGTAAACATCTCGGTCAGCGTATAGAACATGACGCCGAGAATGGCCATCGTGCAAATCAATGTCACGCTTCTGGTGAATCTTGCCTGTTCGTCGATTTTTTTTGAAAGTTGAGCGATCGATTTTTCGATATCTACTGCTTCTACTTCAGCCATACGCAGCCTCAATTTTGTGGTGGCTCCTCAAAACCGCAGGAGCGCCTCGATTATAGCACTCGCAATAAACAGAGCTACTTGCTGCCAACTACTTAGAAATGGCGCCAGAGATCACTTCTAAAAGCTCTTTTTCGTCTTCGTCCAGTACAGTTCGCAAGTCGATTATCAGGCGGTTGTCACTGATAATGCCAATCACGGGTGGAAGCCCGTTTTGTCCGGAGCGAAGCTGTTTAGCCAGTTTCTCGGCTGAAGTCTTTGCCTTTTCAAGCTCAATGCCATAACTGTCAAGTGTCTGTCCCGGCAAGCTGCCACCACCCAACGTCGATTGTGTTTTCACCAGTTTGCAGTTCAGGGTGGCGTTGCCTTTTGCCTCGAGGCTTGAAATCAACTTCTCGGCTCGTTCTTTCAATTTTTCCGAGGGAACAGAGGCAATCTTTAGAGCTGGAATTATCTTTTCCGGTTGTGGACTCAAGTATGAGGCGAGCACGCTTTCTATAATTGCGATAATCAACTTGTCTGCTCGAAGTGCGCGGTACATCGGGCTTTTGCGAAGTTTCTCCACCCACTTCCTTTCACCGGCGATGATTCCGGCTTGAGGTCCTCCCAATAACTTGTCTCCGGAAAACATGACCAGATTTGCTCCTGCGCGGATTTGCAGATCGATCGTCGGTTCTTTCTTCAATCCCAACTTCGAGATATCAAACAAGGCGCCCGAGCCTACATCTTCTGCCACCGCCACATTTTTTTCTTTCCCCAGTTCGACCAGCTCGCAAAGAGTGGCTTCCTCCGTGAATCCTGTAATTTCAAAATTTGATCGATGACACTTCAGAATCAAGCCGGTATTTTGATTGATTGCACAAGCGTAGTCTTTGAGCCGAGTTCTGTTGGTGGTTCCGACCTCTTTGAGCGTTCCTCCTGCAGAAACGATCACGTCGGGTAATCTAAAGCTACCGCCAATCTCGATTAGTTCTCCTCTCGAGACGATTACTTCTTTTCCTTTGGCCAGCGCATCTACAGTAAGCATCACGGCTGACGCGTTGTTATTGACGACAAGAGCCGCTTCACTGCCGGTAAGAAGGTTGAGCAACTCAGAGATAAATTCAGTGCGCTCGCCGCGTTTGCCGGAGTCGAGCATGATCTCCAGGTTGGAGTAGCCTTTGCCAATCTCCATCATGCGTGACAGCACCTTGGCTGGAATTGGTGCTCTTCCGAGATTCGTACTCAGGATCACACCTGTCCCGTTTATCAGCCTGTGAAGCGCTCCTTGTGCCAATCGCTCGGCTTCACCGGACACAACCTCCGCGATCTCCTCGGCTGATGGCGCGCTTTTTATCTCTCCGGCAAGCAGGTCTTCGCGAATTCTTGCAATCTCTCTGCGCGTGAGCTCGGCCAAGAGTTCGCGTTTAATCTCAGTCTCCTTCGCTGCCAATTGTGGCGTGCGAAGCACCTTGTCGACGGCCGGGATATTTTGTTTGTTTTGCTCACAACTCACAACCGCTTCATACCCGGCCAATAGAAAAATACAAATGATTGGATCTTTTCCAAGAAAAATTCAAATAGAGTCTTGCCAAAGTCCTTTGCAACCAGGACAATTAGAATGTGTAGTACGCTTGGGCGCCGCAAGATTTATAAGGCGGCTGTCCCAATCTCAAGTATTCAGCCCTCTACAGGCTACTAGAGGAAATGCACGTGGGAAAGACTCTCAGAACAAAGACCCTGTACCAGGACAAAGACTGGCTGTACCAAAAGTACGTAAAAGAAAAGCTCAGCACCGTTGAAATCGCTCGTCTCTATCGCGAGGAAGAAGACAAATGGTGCGACCCCAACACGATTTCGCGTTGGCTGAAGAAACATAATATAAGTATGCGATCGCTTGCCGAAGCTCAGCAAAACCGACACTCCACGCCGGTCATGCCCGCCAAGCGCACACGCGGCTAGTCAGTTTATTCGTCGTCTTGCTGCAAAGTCACTATATGAGGTGACTGGCGCCTTCATTTAGGGACCGACCGGGACCATCGACGTCAGTCCATGTCCCATCATCAAAGCCACAGTCAGATAAAGAAGCACCTCGCGCCCGCCCACTAAATAGAAGAGACAGTAGGCACAAAAGGAGCATGTGGGAAGCCAAAACTGTGGGTGCTGCTCACGAATTGCGTGCACTCCGAGACACACTGCCAATACCAGTGGAAAGCCGAAGAACACGAGATCGAACAACATTTGTGAGGCTCCGATCCAATCATAGATGTATCCAGTTTGAGAATACTGAGTGATGCAAATCTGTGTCCATGGTGATTTGCCCCATGCAAACCATGTTTTAGACAAATTCGTTTTATAGATGCTGCTCATCAAGTCGAGAAATCTTTATATAGGATAGACTTTGCTTCGGCAAACAAGCGAGACTTCACCAATCAAACCAGATACACACAAGCAAGAAGAAGAGTTTGTAGGCGGCAGAAACGCTGTGTTAGCCTTTCTGGAAGGTAACGGTGACTCGCCTCAAAGCGCGGCTATCCATAAGGTTTTCATTGCGCAAGGAACTCACTTCGACAAGAGACTGGAGAAGATTCGCGATATTTCTCGCGCAAGAAAGATTCCTCTAGTTGATTGCGATCGCAAAAAACTAGACAAGCTAATGCCGGAAGGTGTGAGACACCAAGGCGTAGTTGCGCAGATAAGCGCGGCAGATTTCATCACCTTCGATCGCTTTCTCGACCAGCTAAGCCGAGACAAAGACGCAAGAGAGCGCGCCGGCAAAACAATGGACGGCTATGCAATTGCTGTGCTCGATGGCATCGAAGATCCGCACAACTTGGGCGCCATCATAAGAGTCGCGGAAGTTGCAGGTGTGAACGCAATTCTTGTTCCGTTTCGTCGCTCTGCAGGATTGACCGCATCAGTTGCTCGTGCAAGCGCTGGTGCGATTGCATTTATGCCGATGGTGAGAGTGACAAACATCGTTCAATCTCTGGAGAAACTAAAAGAACTCGGTTTTTGGGTTGTCGGTTTGGCGCTTGAGAATTCGCAGCCCATCTACGATGTCGACTTGAAGAGACCGACCGTATTCGTCATTGGCAGCGAAGACAAAGGAATAGGCCGGTTGGTCGCCGAGAATTGCGATTTCCTTGCTCGTATTCCGATGTTTGGCAAAACCGAGTCTCTTAATGCATCGGTAGCGGCGGGAGTCGCTTTCTACGAACTGGTTCGACAAAATCGGTGACCAACGAAATGTTGCGAATCTGCAACGATTTCACCCGGATTCTTGAAGATTATGAAAATTAAATGAGGTTGCAAGGTGCGATTGCTACTAGATCTTGCAAGTTCTTCCCAAGTTTTACACTGATATTTGACACGATTTAGAATCAACTTGTAGAATTCCTCTTCAGGCCTCCACATCCCTCGCCGGTGTAGCTCAACGGCAGAGCAACGGTTTTGTAAACCGTAGGTTGCGGGTTCGAATCCCATCACCGGCTGATGGGCGGATGTCCGAGTGGCTAAAGGAGACGGGCTGTAAACTCGTTGGCGCAAGCCTACACTGGTTCGAATCCAGTTCCGCCCAGTCCTCGTTTTCACCGCAAGGTGGCCTGCTCATGGCTCCAGTTAATTTGGCCGTGCATGAGCAAAGTAGTTGAGACGGCTCTTCGAGAGCCGCTCCTCAATTATTTTTGTGTCGAAAAACTTAAGGAAATAAGGAGGGAGTACTGAAAATAGGCATTGCTTAGGCAATAATGATTGCCCACTGCCTATGTAGCACAGCGGTAGTGCACCCCCTTGGTAAGGGGGAGGTCATGGGTTCGATTCCCATCATAGGCTCCATTTACCACGCGCGATTCGCAATAAATTCGAGTGGACCTGGACCGCAAGGGTCCAAAAAAATCCCCAGTTAATCGGTACTTTCATATTAAGTAAGGAGTTGAAAGGATGGCCCGTCAAAAGTTTGAAAGAACGAAACCAAACGTGAACGTTGGAACGATCGGGCACGTTGATCATGGTAAGACATCGTTGACAGCAGCAATCACGCTAGCCCTGTCGAAACAAGGAAAGGCAAAATTCAAGAAGTACGACGAAATTGATGCCGCTCCTGAAGAAAAAGCCCGTGGTATCACAATCAATACCGCGCACGTTGAGTACGAAACTGAAAACCGTCACTACAGTCACGTAGACTGCCCGGGACACGCCGACTACATCAAAAACATGATCACCGGCGCCGCCCAGATGGACGGAGCAATTCTCGTCATCTCGGCTAACGATGGACCCATGCCTCAGACAAGAGAACACATCCTGCTTGCTCGTCAGGTAGGCGTTCCTTACATCGTTGTTTATCTCAACAAGTGCGACCTGGTCGACGATCCTGAACTGCTCGATCTCGTTGAACTCGAAGCCCGCGAACTTCTCTCCAAATACAACTTCCCCGGAGACGACATTCCGTTTATCCGTGGCAGTGCTTTGAAGGCATTGGAAGGCGACGTCAAGGAAGAAGAAAACCTCAAGAAATTGATGGACGCTGTCGACAGCTACATCCCAACACCGACTCGCGAAGTCGACAAACCGTTCTTGCTCGCAGTTGAAGACGTTTTCTCGATCACAGGCCGTGGAACCGTAGCAACAGGCAGAATCGAGCGCGGTCAAATCAAAGTCGGCGAAGAAGTCGAAATCGTAGGTCTGCAAGACACTAGAAAGACAGTCGTAACCGGTGTTGAAATGTATCAAAAGACCCTCGACTCCGGTATCGCAGGCGACAACGTCGGCGTACTGCTCAGAGGTATCGACAAGACCATGATCGAACGCGGCCAAGTTATCGCGAAGCCAGGCTCGATCAAAGCGCACACCAAGTTCGATGCAGAAGTCTACGTTCTGTCCAAAGAAGAAGGCGGACGCCATACTCCATTCTTCCCTGGCTACAGACCGCAGTTCTACATCAGAACAACCGATGTAACCGGCTCCATTCAACTTCCTGAAGGAGTTGAAATGGTTATGCCTGGCGATAACGTCAACATGAAAGTTGAACTGATTCAGCCAGTCGCCGTAGAGCAAGGTATGCGTTTCGCCATCCGCGAAGGCGGCAGAACCGTCGGCGCCGGCGTCGTTGCAAGCATCATCGAGTAATCGAATAACGACGAACAGTCGCCGTCATTCAAAATTCGAAAATCGCAATCGAGAGGCCCCCTTAAATGGGGGTCTCTCCTTTTTTAGAGATCGCGATCTTTAATTTGGAACCCATGCCATGACACAGTAATGCCGCGATCCCAATTTACAATTGAATAACGAGGTCGAATCCACGAAACTGATTGAGACTGAGCGCAGCAAATGCTTTGGCCAAGCCCACAAGATTACAACGAAGCAATCCAGAACCCGTCGACGTGCTTCACCGATGTGGAACTCAAAGGCGCCAACGTCGCGCTTGGTCCTTTAGGATTGCCCCACCCGGTCACCGGTGCGTTCTCGAGCGTCTACAGATTGGAGACACCCGCGAACGCCTGGGCGGTCAGATGCTTTCTGCGCCCGGTACTTGATCAACAGCAGCGATACGCTTGCATCTCTCAAGCAGATCTCACTGCCACTACAAGTCTCGTCGGGTTTCGCTATCTTCCTGAAGGCATCAAAGCCGGTGCAAAAGCGGCTCCCTATCCGATTTTGAAAATGGAGTGGATCGACGGCGAAACCCTCGATCGCTACATCATGCGCAACCTCAAAAGCCCGGCAATGCTCTTTGGTTTGGTCGAGAACTTCCTGTGTATGTTGGAGGAACTGGAAAAATGTGGCGTCGCCCATGGTGACTTGCAACATGGCAATGTTTTGGTGGCAAGAGATAAAATCAAACTGGTTGATTACGACAACATGTTTGTTCCTGCCTTGAAAGGCGCCAAGAGCAACGAACTAGGGCATCGCAACTATCAGCACCCTGAAAGAGCCGAACATTTTGGACCGCATCTGGATCGCTTTTCTGCATGGGTGATCGCATCAAGCATCATTTCTATAGCGTGCGATCCGTCATTATGGGACGAGCTAAACGCCGGCGACGAGTGTCTTTTGTATAGAAGCATCGACTTCAAGAATCCAAATGACTCGAAGGCATTTTCATTTCTTTGCGATCATCAAATTGAAATGGTGAGAGAACTGGCATCGAGAGTCAGAGCCTATGCGGTATCTGATATTGATTGCGTTCCACCCCTTGTATCTTCTGACATAAGGAACATGATCTCAAAGTCAGGAATCTCGACTACACCCATTGTCTTGCCCACCGAAATCGCGCGCACTGCGCTTACCTTAGCCTCAAATACACTTCAGTCTCTGCAATCTTCAACGGGTTCAAAGAGAGTCGTTAAACGCTCGCTCGGAGTCGCACGAGAGTGGAGCAGCATAACCGTAAAATCAATTGTCTCGTGGTTTCTCGGCATTCCGGCGCCGGCGCTTCATGAGATTAGGGTAGGCGATAAAGTCTTCGCCCATGGTGACTATGCCCAAGCGAAAGAGCACTACCTTAATGCGCTTAACCTCAAGGAGACTGAGCTTTTGAGAGTTCTGAAAGTGGAGCCGGCCACACCGTGGACAAACGTGCCCGAGGATCATCGACCGCTCATACAAGGATGGCAAGAGCCGTTGCTTCTGCTTCTGGGAATCTGCTACGCGCGCTTGCATCAGTTCTCAGAGTCTGCGGCCTGCCTGAAAGGCTGTGTCAATATTTACTTGCGCAAACGAAATGGTCGCCTTCAGGCGCTCTCGGCGCTGCTTCTCGGTGCTGTTTGTTTTGCTGCCGGGGAAAAAGAGAAAGCCTTCAACCTGACCAGGCTCTATTCGCACAGCGTGCAAAAGTTCAAAGAAGCGACAGCTTTGGATCTCGTGAAGCCGCTCAAGGACGAAGTTATCACCTTTCTCATTGCCTTGGGCGACGACTGCGCACCGGATACCGACCGAGAAACTGCAGTCGCGTGCTACAAAACCGCATATCAGCTCGACATCGAAAATCCTGATCCTCTGTTGCGTTTGGGCATGCTTGAAACGAGATCGCACAACTTGGAGAATGCACATGAGTATTTCGATCACGCATACGCGCTCGCAAAGTCCGTCGCCGTCAAACAGCTCTCTGCGCTTGCTATGTGGTCTGTGTCCACCGTACGCTTCTTTGATGATTCGGACAAGTGGTCGTCTAAACAGAAGAGCAGATACCTTTCGAACGACGAGTTGAGAAAACTCTTAAACGAAGATCCAATCTCGAGCCGGCGCCTCGAGCTTGATTCCGGCTATGCCGGCGGTTCGTTTATTCTTGCGTTGTCTGAACACGAAGGATTCGTAGTCGCCGCAGACGAGTGGGCGTTCCACCTTCTCAAACACGCCCGCTATGAGGACGCCGCCCGGCTTGTGAGCATCGCTCTAAAGTCGATGGACATTCAAACTGCTCCCACTTACGCAGAGATCAATTTGCGTTTTACCGTTGGATTCGCCAATTGGCTGGGTGGAAGACACGGACTGGCACTGGCGCTCTTCAAAGACACTGCTAACCGCCTTTCGTCGAATTTGCCCTATAGAGTTCCTTACCATGCCCTCGCTTCGCTTTGCGTAGTCGCCATCTTGAATGATTTGAGAAAGGAGGAAGAGGCACGCAGCATAGTCAAAGAATGGATTCCCAAAAGACCGCAGATCGGATTCAAGCTCGACACCTGGCTCGACGAAGGAGGGCGTACTTTGCTTACTCGGTTTGTTGAGCTGGAGTTGCACGAGAGAATGTTTGAAGTCGTGACCAGAAGCGGCATCCCAATATCTTCTAGATCGCTTATCGTTGAGCTGGTGGCAGTCATGCGCATGGTTTGAGCTCGTCAAACAGGTTTTCGTTGGCGCTTCTTAAGCTGAGTGATCAGGATTTCCAGGAGACAGGCAACGCCTATTGCATCAAGCATCGAAAGAACAAATGCCGGAAGCAAGAAATATCTAATCCACGAAACCGGCGTGAATAAAGGTGGAATGCCAAGAACTAGCGCGAAGGCGGTAAAAGTGGTCGCTGCAATGACAACACTATGTTGTCGATTGTAGAGCGCTTGCATTGCCACTTTCAACGCCCCCACAGCTGCAAGCGAGAACCAAAGAATGGTATCGCCCGGAAAGGCATTGGAAGAATACCTTCTTTGAGAAACGCAGTCAGCGATAATCGAGATGCGTTGCAACAAAGGCAAGTGGGCGACGGCTTGGGGGTCTTTCATGGTTCCTTTCAACTCTTCCATGCGGGTGACGATCATCTCTTTGGTGTGAGCTATGGTGTTGCTGTAGAGATAGGGATTGCATGCGATAAACGTGACAATGGTCGAGGTGGCCACTAGCGATAAACAAATGGAGAGCTGTTTCAATTTCGAGATAGTTGCTTGCGATCCCAGATGTCTAAAACTCAAGAGCGCCGCGCCACACACCGCAACTGCGCATGTCATGCCGTTGAGCTTGGATGAGCCGGCCAGACCTGAAAAAAGTCCCGCCACTGCAAAGCAAAGAAGAGCCTTCCATCGCTTTGACTTTTGCGGATCTTGCCAGTGTCGCTCCAAGATTGAAAGCGCCAGGTATGTTGCAAAACCGGTAAGCATGATAAAGAACAAAAGAGCGCTCTCACTGACCGCGGTGCACAAAACCGACGGAAAAAAATGGCTGGTGCAAAACAATACGAGAAAGATGTAACCGGCCACACGGCCGCTGATTACTCTAAGAGCGCAGAAACACAGAGTTGCAGAAATCGCCGCCAGTATCGCCATCGGAAAGCGCGCCCACCAGAGGAGGCGATCGTTTGGCATGGTGCCGAGTTTGATGTTTTCCAATTCTGAAAGGTTGTATCGCCACGGCAGGCACAACTCACGATTGCATCCGAATCGGCCTATTCCGATGATGTAGCGCGGAAGAGGGGGCTCGTTGCGGGCGAAATAGTCTCCCTCGAAGAACTGCTCTTTTCCTTCCCACTTGTCCAGCGTGTAGCGTCCCATAAGTAAATCCTCGAAGCATTTGCTGGTGGCGATGTACTGGCTTTCATCCATGTGAAACGGTTGCCCGGCGATAGCGTGCACGTAGAAGGTCGCTATGACCGAAAAAGCAAAAAAATATTCGAGAATTCGAATTGCAATCTTAGCGTTTATCAATTCCGTCTCCGCGACTGAATGGAGAATGAAGCGGTGCAAAAACTTCGGTCGGAATTTCTTCTTCTCTCGAACCGTCCTTTACTGTGCAGTTCAAAGGCAGATATGAGACGCGCAATTGCTTGAGGTCGGCAGGACTGAATTGCTTTAATCTCAGTGTGATTTTTTTCAATTTTTTTAGTGGCTTTAGTTCCTTAAGACCTGCGTAGGTCAATGGATTGTCCATCAAATCAAGATCCTCGAGGTTTTTGATGGTGGCTATCTTTTTGACGAAACGATCGTGGATTTTGTTGTTGCAGAGATCCAGACTCCTCAAATTCGGTAGACTGCCCAGCAGTTCGAGGTTTGTGCCGCGCTGTCCCGTGCTTGAGAGGCTGAGATTGAGCAATGATTTGAGTTTGCTTATGGCGTTGACGCTCGTGTCATCGAGGGCGTTCTTGCCCAGGTTGAGCGCGTAGAGCTCCGGACAGTAGGTGCAAAGTTTTTCAACGCCTTTTGATGTGATCATCGTGCATCTGAGATCGATGGACTTGAGGTGCTTCATGCCTTTGAGGTACTCGATGCTTGCATCTGAGAGATCGGTTCTGGACAGACTGAGATGTTCCATATTCGTCATTTCCGACAAAAGCGAGAGTTGCTTGTCACTTAAGGGAAACTCATTTGCACTGAATCTCATGAACAGCTTCGGATCGATGCTCTTCAGCGGTGCGAAGTCTTCAGAGATGTCATAGTTGATCTTGAGCCCGATGCCCTGTCCGGCGGGCACCCTAACGACTCCTTTGGCCTCGAAATTCGGGCTTGTTCTCGTCAAACCCTGCTTTGTGGCAGCCGGTTGAACGAAGCAACAAGTTCCTATAGATCGTCTCGGGAATTTGACTGTGCGGTCGTGTGCGAAGGCACTCAAAGACAGAGTCGAATTTAGTGCAACTGCAACGGCCATCATGCAGGTAATTTGCAGAGTTCTTGTGTAGAAGCGATTCGCCACAACCGTTCCTCTTTCCTGTTTTCACAATACCAGAAGGTCGAGGAAGGACAAGTTTGGAGTACCTCGTTACATTTATTGCAGTACGTAACCTTGGCTTTTTCTAGGAATTTGGCGCTGCTGCCTTCGATTAATGCCGTAAAACCCGCACCAGTTGCGGCTTCTGTCCAATGGGTCTCGATTTGCCTGTGTCCGGAGGTGCACTTGTAATCCTTATTCTGAGATAAATTTTTATATTGCTTCTATGTCTTATTAGTAGAATGTTTGGTTCGTCCGCCGGAAACGGGCATTCTGTGACGTCTTTGAACATAAGCTGCCTTTAATGTGGTGCGTTTATCGTCAAAGAGTTCATGGGAGCCGCCTTTTGATTGACCATCTAGATCAATCTCAGCTATCAGATTCAAGAACCAGGAGAAATTTCCCAGATGGCACGCGCCAAGACTCACAAATCCGATCCCGCTACAGGAACCGCAAAGGTCCAGCGCATCAGAATTCGGCTCAAGTCATATGACCACCGACTTCTCGATCGCTCCGCCGATCAGATCGTTGAAACCGCCAAGCGCACTGGAGCGACCGTCTGTGGTCCGGTTCCGCTGCCCACCAGAAAGCGCGTGTATTGCGTGTTGCGTTCACCCCACGTCGACAAAAAATCACGTGAGCATTTCGAAATCCGCATTCACAAGCGTCTTATCGATATTAACGACCCCACTCCGACGACAGCCGATGCGCTTATGCGCCTGGACCTGCCTGCCGGCGTAGACATTGAAGTCAAGCTCTAATCGACAAACCAAAATAAAGGACCCTCCGGTTGTCGAACTACACATATAAGGAACTCGAGCGATGGTACTAGGCTTACAAGGCAAGAAAATTGGAATGACGCAAGTCTTCGATAAAGAAGGCTTGGCGACTCCCGTTACCGTTGTGAAATTGGGAGAAAACATCGTCACGGACACAAAGACCACCGAAAAGAATGGCTACACCGCCGTCCAAATTGGTGGTTTTGTTGTAGCTGAGCGCAAATTGAACAAGCCCCAGATGGGTGTTTTCAAGAAGCGCGAGTTGCCGCCATTGAAGCCCCTTCAAGAATTTCGTGTAGATGACGTGTCGGCATTCAAAGTCGGCGAGCCGGTCAAAGCAGACTCCGTAGTTGCCGAAGACATGTTGGTTGATATCCGCGGTCGCTCAATCGGTAAAGGATTTCAGGGAACCATCAAGCGCTACCACGCAGGTAGAGGACCGATGAGCCACGGCTCCAAGTTTCACCGCTCTATGGGTTCTATCGGGCCCGGCACCACGCCTGGTCGAGTCTTCCGCGGTTTGCACATGCCGGGACAAATGGGCAATAAAAATGTCTGTGCCCGCCACTGCAAAGTCGTAAAAGTTGATTTGGAAAGAGGCCTCCTCCTCATCAAGGGCTCTGTGCCCGGAGCGGATGGGGGTCTTGTAGTTGTTACCCCGTCCAAAACGAAGTGGAACTAACTCGCTTCCATATATAAGGGAAGCAAGTAGAGCTAAAGAGAGAACAAAATGACATCTGCTCAAGTAATGGATCTAAAAGGAAAGAAACTCGGCGACGTAGCGCTCGCTGACGATGTGTTTGGCATCGAACCAAATAAAGGTTTGATGCATAGCGCATTGGTCCGCCAACTGGGTAACGCCAGAGCCGGCACCGCCAGCGCCAAGACTCGCGCCGAAGTCAGAGGCGGCGGCCGCAAGCCGTGGCGTCAAAAAGGTACCGGTCGCGCCCGCGCCGGTTCGATTCGATCGCCATTGTGGGAAGGCGGCGGCGTCATCTTTGGACCAAAACCGCGTGATTACTCGGTTTCGATGAACAAGAAGATGCGCGCTTTGGCCGTGCGTTCAGCACTCGCTTCCAAAAAAGATGCCCTGGTTGTCGTCTCCAATTTCGATGACGTCAAAGAGCCGCGCACCAAGCAGTTTGCGCCCATTCTCAAAACCCTCGGTTTGGAAGGCAAGAAAGTTCTTTTGGTCATGGACTATGAGTGCGACACTTGCTGCCGCGTCGAACTTGCAGCCAGAAACATTGATGGATTGACGGTTTTGCACATCAACAACCTCAACGTCAAAGACATTTTGCATGCCGATGCGATTCTCACGACCGAACGCACCGTGCTTGCGATCAATAAGAGATTCGCTACTGGTCCCAAGGTTGAATACACTCCGAAAGCCAAAGGTGAATACAAAGTCAAAGAGAAGAAGCCGGCCGCTCCCAGAGATGTGAAGTCGCTAGCTGCCAAGAAAGCCGCTAAGGCTAAAGCTAAGCCGAAAGTCGATAAAGCTGCAAAGGAAGAAGGCTCGGCTGACGAAAAGGTGAAAGAACCAAAGAAAAAAGGTGATGCACCAAAAGGCGGCGGCGAAGCAAAGGCAGATAAGAAGCCCAAAGCCAAAAAGTCTGAAGAGTAATCCCAGCTAAATAAAGACGCTAATCAGGAACAGAAAAATGAACAAGCGACATTCGCAAATAATCATCAGACCAATCATCACCGAGAAATCCGCATTCATGGCGGCGAACGGTCAATACACATTCGAAGTGGTGCGCGACGCCAACAAGATTGAGATTGCCGAAGCCATCAAGCAACTTCTCTTAGAGCTCTATCCGAAGAGCAAGTCTGAAGTGGTGAGCGTCAACACAAGCGCAATTCGTGGACGCATTCGCCGTTCGAAGCGCCACGGTCGCGCTCCTAAAGACAGCAAAAAAGCGATCGTCACCATCGCCGGTGACCCGCTCGAATTGTTCAGCGCATAAATTCAGGACGCCCAGAAAAAGACAGAAGGACAGAGAAAATGCCTCCTCGGAAAGTAAATCCAACATCAGCCGGTCGCCGCAACATGACGATGCACGATTTTTCGGACATCACGACCGACACCCCTGAAAAGACTCTTCTGCGCCCGTTGAAGCAACGCGGTGGTCGCAACCATCAGGGTCGCCTTACCGTGCGCCACAAAGGCGGCGGTCACAAGCGCGCCTATCGCGTAATCGACTTCAAGCGCAACAAGCATGACATTCCTGCTGTTGTCAAATCAGTCGAGTACGATCCGAATCGCAACACTCGTATCTTGCTTCTGCAGTATGCCGACGGCGAAAAGCGCTACATCTTGGCTCCTTTGGGAGTGAAGGTGGGAGACAAGCTGATGTCGGGGGCGAATGCCGAAATCAAAAACGGCAACTCGCTTCCACTGAAAAACATTCCTCTGGGCACCATGGTGCACAACGTCGAAATGACTCCTGGCAAAGGTGGTCAACTCGGACGTTCAGCCGGTACTCAAATTCAAGTGCTTGCCAAAGAAGGCAACAAATGCACGCTGCGTTTGCCGTCCGGCGAAATGCGCATGGTTCTTCAAGAGTGCATGGCCACAATTGGACAGTTAGGCAACCCGGATGCCAAAAACATCCGTTTGGGTAAAGCCGGAAGATCTCGCTGGATGGGCATCAAGCCCACCAACCGCGGCGTGGTAATGAACGCCGTAGACCACCCGCATGGCGGTGGCGAAGGCAAGTCGCCGATCGGCGGCAAGCCTCAAACTCCATGGGGCAAGCCTGCGATGGGTTATAAGACTCGCCGGGGCAGAAGACCATCGGACAAGTTCATCGTCAAGCGCAGAACCAAGTAGTAAGGAGAGAGCCACAGTGTCACGATCGCTAAAGAAGGGACCATTCGTCCATCCTTCGCTTCACAAGAAAATTGAAGAAATGAACCGCAAAGGCGACCGCCGTGTCGTCAAGTCGTGGTCGCGTTCTTCGATGATTGTGCCGGACATGATCGGCCACACAATCGCGATTTACAACGGTCGCAAACATGTACCTGTGTACGTCACCGAGCAGATGATTGGACACAGATTGGGAGAATTCGCACCGACCAGATTGTTCAAAGGACATGCCGGTGGCGACAAAACTGCAAAGAGGGCAGGCTAAGTCATGCAAAGCAAAGCACACGCCAAGCGCATAAGAATGTCACCAATGAAGGTGCGTCGCGTAATCAACGAGATTCGCGGCAAAACCGCTGGTGAAGCTACGGTTATGTTGAGATTCATGCCGTTTGCAGCCGCTCGCGAAGTCGAGAAGGTTCTGCGGTCTGCAATGTACAACTTGATTCACAGCGAAAAAGCACCTATCTCGGAAGATGATGCCGCCGAACTGGTCATCGTCGAAGCGTACGCCGATCAAGGGCCGACGCTCAAGCGCATTCAACCAAGAGCTCGCGGTCGCGCTTATCCGATTTTGAAGAAGTCGAGCCACATCACAGTCGTTCTGTCTGACGTATAAGAAGAGGAGATCAGGACATTGGGTCAGAAAGTAAATCCTAACGGTTTCCGCCTTGGTATCCACAAAGGCTGGAGTTCCAACTGGTTCGTGCAGAAGCGCGACGTCGCTCCTCTAATCGAGGAAGACCACCGCTTGCGCGCTTACCTCGAGAAGGAACTCACCGGTGCCGGCGCATCGAAGGTCGAGATCTCTCGCAAAGCAGACCAAATTCAGATCGACATCTATACTGCAAGACCCGGCGTCGTCGTCGGCAAAGGCGGTCAAGGCATCGAAAACTTGTCAGGCAAGCTCAAAGGTCTTTTGAACAGAACTGGTCTGGATATTCGCATCAACATTCTGGAAATCAATCGCGTTGATCTCGAATCTAAGTTGGTAGCCGAATCAATCGCTCAGCAACTCGAAAAGCGCGTTGCTTTCAGAAGAGCGATGAAGCAAGCCATTCAACGCTGCATGAGAGCCGGTGCAGTCGGCGTAAAAATCATGGTGGCCGGTCGCTTGGGCGGAGCCGAAATTGCTCGGACCGAGTGGGCGAAAGAAGGTCGCATTCCTCTTCAGACATTGAGAGCCGACATCGATTACGGCACAGCCGAAGCCGCTACCGTCATGGGTCGCATCGGCATCAAGGTTTGGATCTTCCGGGGCGAACTCGAACCCGGACAATGGTCTCCGCCCAACATCAAAACGCAGCAAGAGCGTGAACGTCAGGGCCAAGGAGAAGGCGGTCAGCGCCCCGAACGCGGGGAGCGCAGTGGTAAATCTGGGCGCAAACCCAGGAAGCAAGGGGGATAAGTCATCATGTTGATGCCCAAGCGAACCAAGTTTCGCAAGCACCATCGCGGTCGCATGTGCGGCACGGAAACCCGTGGCGTAGAAGTGCAATTCGGAGAATTCGGTCTGCAGGCGATGGAGCCGGCGTGGATCACTTCCCGTCAAATCGAAGCCGCTCGTAAAGCGATGACCAGAAGTATCAAGCGCGGCGGACAAGTTTGGATTCGTGTCTTCCCGGACAAGTCGTGCTCCAAAAAGCCGGCTGAAACCCGTATGGGTTCTGGAAAAGGCAACCCGGAATTCTGGGTGGCCGTTGTTAAAACCGGACGCGTCATGTTTGAACTCTCGGGCGTTCCTGAAAAGGATGCTAAAGAGGCTCTCGGACTCGCCGCTCAGAAATTGCCGATTAATTGCCGCGTGATTGCACGCGACAGTCTCTAAGAGGGGTGTCAAATGAGAGTCAGAGAAATGAGAGAGCTTTCGAGCGAAGAGCTCAAAGCCCGCATCGATGAAACCAGAAAGAATCTGGTTGAACTGCGCTTCCAGTTGGCCCTTCGCAAGCTCGAAAGCCCAGCCAGACTGCGCAACACCAGAAAGAGACTGGCTCAACTTCTAACCATCGAGTCAGAAAAAGAAAGAGGCGAAACGCATACTCCTAAAGAGACAGCGAAGCCGAAAAAAGCTCCCTCCCAAAAAGCATCTTTGGAAGAAGCAAAAGCGGAAGACTCGGTGAAGAAGCCAAAAGCAAAAGCCAAAGCAAAAGCTGAATAGTCAAAGCGGAACAACAAAGAACAGAAAACACTCTAAGAAGGTTCGAAATGCCCAAGAAGGAATTAGTCGGAAAGGTAGTCTCCAACAAGATGGACAAGACCGTTGTGGTCGCCGTCGAGAACAAGTTTCCGCACAAGAAATACGAAAAGCAAATTGTCGAGACTCACAAGTTCAAAGCTCATGATGCCGAGAACAAGTGCCAGATAGGCGATGTCGTGCGCATTCAAGAGTGCCGCCCATTGTCTCGCGACAAGCGCTGGTGGGTAGTACAAATCACCGGTCGTATCGGTGTAACCAAAGTTGAGGAGTCGAACTGATGATTCAGCAGCAAACAAGACTTAACTGCGCAGACAACACTGGAGCACGCGAACTGTTGTGCATCCGCGTGTTGGGCGGCTCAAACCGTAGATATGCTTCGGTGGGTGACGTGATTGTCGCTGCCGTCAAAGATGCTCTGCCAAACATGCCCGTCAAAAAATCCGAAGTAGTGCGTGCCGTGATCGTTCGCGTACGCAACAACGTCAGAAGGCAAGACGGCTCCACAATCCGTTTTGACGACAACGCCGCCGTCATCATTCAAAAAGACGGCAACCCGAAAGGCACCCGTGTTTTCGGACCAATCGCCAGAGAACTTCGCGATAAGAACTTCACCAAGATAATTTCGCTTGCACCGGAGGTGCTCTAGAAATGGCTGCCCAAAAGAAAAGAAACATTCGATTTTCAAATTCACCTATCAAAAAGAAGGTGAAGATGGGCGGACGCACGGTCGTATCCGAAGCGCTCGTCAAGCAAGATGCGTCTGAGTTGACGCCTAAGATTCACGTGAAGCGCGGCGACCTGGTCATGGTCATAAGCGGCAACAAGAAATACAAAGGCAAGACCGGCAAGGTGCTGCAAGTATTTCCGCAATTGGGCAAAGTCACCGTAGAAGGTATCAATGTAATCACCAAAGCCGTTCGCCCACGCACCCAAATGGGCAAGAGCGGACTGGTGCAAGAAGAAGCGCCGATCTTCGCATCGAAGGTTATGTTGTATAACCCCGAAACGAAGAAGCCGGTGCGTAAAGAGTTTCGCAAGAAGCTCGGTCTCGACTAACAGCGAGACATCGACTAAACCACGAGAAGCAAACAACAAGCAACTCAAGATTGGTGACGACAAAGACCGTCCCAACAGAACTAAAAGGAACATTTGAGTCATGAGCACGGCCACAGCAAATATGATCGACATCAAGAAGCACTACGAAGATTCGGTACGCCCGCATCTCAAAAAGCACTTCAACTACTCCAACGAGATGCAGATTCCGCGGCTGGAAAAGGTCGTCGTAAATATGGGTCTTGGTGAAGCGACAGCAAACGCCAAGGCGATTGAAAGCGGCATCAAAGATCTGGTGGCGGTCACCGGTCAAAAGCCAATCGTCAATCGCGCTCGCAAATCCATTGCTACATTCAAAGTCAGAAAAGGCATGCCGGTCGGCGTCTCGGTGACGCTCCGCGGCAAGCGCATGTACGACTTTTTGGCGAAGCTCATCCATATCGCACTGCCTAGAATTAGAGACTTTAGAGGTCTGCCGAGCCGTTCGTTTGATGGACGCGGCAACTTCTCACTCGGTGTCAAAGAGCAAATCATCTTCCCCGAAATCAACTACGAACAAGTTGACAGCATTCGCGGGATGGACATCGCAATTGTGACGACGGCCCGCACCGACCAGGAAGCTCGCGAGCTTTTGGCGGCGCTCGGAATGCCGTTCAAGAAACAAGGATAAGTTTTTCAAGGAGAGTATCCGGACCATTACACCAACTGGGTTCGGGTAGGAACGGTTAAGAAGGAGAAAAAAACACCGTGGCCAAAACATCGATGATCGATAAAGAGCACAAGCGAAGGATTGCTGCCAGCAAAGGCAAATATCCATCCGTCAGACTGCACAACCGCTGCCGAATCTGCGGACGCCCTCGCGGCTACTACAGAGACTTCGGCCTCTGCCGTTGCTGCTTGCGAAAGATGGCCCACAAAGGTTTGATCCCTGGCTTAACAAAATCGAGTTGGTAGGAGAGAGTACATGCCCGTCACAGATCCAATTTCTGATATGTTCACACGCATTCGCAACGCCATCCGCGTGCAGTTGCCCGCGGTGGAGATGCCTGCGTCGAAGCAAAAGGTCGCCTTGGCGGAACTTTTGCGCAACGAAGGCTTCATCTCCTCGTTCGAAACGAAAGATCTCGGTCGTCCAGATCAGAAGATGCGAATC
The DNA here is from genome assembly GCA_964503045.1 of uncultured Candidatus Obscuribacterales bacterium. Taxonomy (GTDB): domain Bacteria; phylum Cyanobacteriota; class Vampirovibrionia; order Obscuribacterales; family Obscuribacteraceae; genus CAYZJR01. The sequence continues at coordinate 128,658 of CAZCZI010000006.1, read as the reverse complement.
GTATTGAAATACGGCCCGAAAGGTGAGCAGGTAATTCAAGGACTGAAGCGAATTTCGACACCAGGTCTGAGAGTTTATCGCGCCGCCAAGAAAGTGCCGAGAGTCTATGGTGGACTCGGCGTTGCCGTCATCTCGACCAGTCGTGGTTTGATGACAGATCGCCAGGCACGTAAGAGCAACATCGGAGGCGAAATCGTCGCGCACGTTTGGTAGTGGAGATTCCTTTGTTTACAAAGGAGTCACCTATTCAAAAGTCGTTCGGCTAAACGCTATAAGAGCTAACGAATAATCAGGGGAAAGAAGATGTCTCGTATCGGTAAAGCACCAATTCCAGTACCATCTGGAGTTACCGTCGAAATCAAAGGCAATCATGTGTCAGTGAAAGGTCCGAAAGGCCAGCTTTCACAGTCGATTCGTCCGGAGATCTCGGTAAAGCAAGACGGCAATGCATTGCACGTCGTCAGAAGCTCCGACGATCGCATGGTTAGAAGCTTGCATGGTTTGTCCCGCACGCTCGTCGCCAACATGGTGAAAGGCGTGACCGATGGGTTCACCAGAACGCTCGAAATCGTCGGCGTCGGCTACCGTGCCACCATGGAAGGCAACAAGCTGATTATGCAGTTGGGCTATTCGCATCCCGTTGAAATCAATCCTCCAAAAGGAATTGAAATCGCAGTCGGCAAAGGCAACGTGATCACCGTTTCCGGCATCGACAAGCAAGCAGTCGGCGATATGGCAGCATACATTCGCGAGCGTCGTCCACCCGAAGTCTACAAAGGCAAGGGCGTGAAGTATCAAGGTGAAGTAATTCGCCGCAAGGCAGGTAAAGCTGCCGGCAAAGGCAAAAAATAAGTAGCTCGGCTAACTCAACTCATATCTAAGTTCTCTAAGTTCAAAAATAATTTCCGAGGAATCGAAGTCATGATCGTTAAACCAGACAGGAAGCTAACCCGAGTAAAGCGGCATATGAGAATTCGCCGCCGTCTCGTCGGCTCACAAGAACGCCCGCGTCTGTGCATCTACAGATCAAACAAGCATATCTATGCACAAATCGTTGACGACAGCACTGCTGCGACATTGGTTCATGCATCGACACTCGACCCCGAATTGAAGCTGGCGAAGACTTGGGATCGCGAATCGGCCAAATCGGTCGGCGCCCTCGTTGCAAAGCGTGCCAAAGCAAAAGGCATTGAGTTCGTCGTCTTCGACAGAGGTGGATATATCTATCACGGACGCGTCGCGGCAGTTGCCGAAGCAGCTCGTGAAGCCGGCCTTAGCTTCTAACCCTAAAGATGATCGATCGCAATTACAAGAGAGGATGCGTCTAGAAAAATGGTAGACAAAGAAGACAGAATCGAAGAAGCCCCAGCCGCAGCTGCTGGCGATGGCGTTCGACGCGGGCGTCGCACAACTTCCCGCGAAAACAATCGTCGTGGCGGTGGTGGCCCGGATGATGGCAAGCGCGAACGCGACGGCCAAACTTCCGATTGGGAAGAGAAGATCATTCAAGTTAGAAGAGTAACCAAAGTCGTCAAAGGCGGCAAAAAGCTCAGCTTTAGAGCAGTCGTCGCTGTCGGCAACGGCAAAGGTCAAGTCGGCATCGGTGTCGGCAAAGCTGCTGAAGTCATAAGCGCCATTCAAAAAGGCGTTGTTGATGCTCGCAAGCAACTGATCACCGTACCGCTGGTCGGCGCCACCATTCCTCACCAAATCGTCGGCAAGCGTGGCTCTTCCAGAATCATGCTGAGACCGGCCGCTAAAGGCACTGGCGTCATCGCCGGTGGTGCCGCTCGTTCTATTTTGGAACTCGCCGGTATCGGCGACGTTCTTTCCAAATCGCTTGGATCGCGTGCTCCACTAAACGTAGCTCGCGCCACCATCGACGGTCTCAAGTCTCTTCGCACATTCGAAGAAGCAGCAAGACTGCGCGGCATCTCCATCAAGCAGATGCTTGCGTAATCCGCGTAAGCCGCGTAATTCATTCGACCTCAATTTGCAAACGGCATAATGCCGCAAGGACAATCAAGATCATGAGCAAGAAGTTGAAAATCACACTGACAAGCGGTCTTGTCGGCAAAAAGCAAACCCAAAGAAAGGTGGTTGAGGCCTTGGGTCTCAAGAAGTACGGCAGTTCTGTCGTGCATTCCGACAGCCCGGTCATTCTCGGAATGATCAACAAGGTTCACCACCTTGTCACCGTTACCGAAGACACTGGCGAAACGCAAGCGAAAGCAACGAAAACCGCCAAGCCAGCTAAAGAAGCCAAGCCGGCCGCTGCCAAACCGAAAGCCAAAGCAGCTGCTAAGTAAGCTTCCGCGATTCGCGAAATACGCGAAACCAATCGCAAGCAAGAAACCCGCTCGCAAGAGCATTAGCCGAGTCGATTTACGGCGCAAGGCAAAAGGAGAAAGATCATGGAGTTGACAGAACTCAGACCAGATTACGGCGCAAGAAAGCGCAAGAAAAGAGTAGGTCGCGGACGCGCGTCTGGTCACGGCAAAACCTCTACCCGCGGTCACAACGGACAAGGACAGCGCTCCGGCGAGTCCAAGCGTTTTGGATTTGAGGGTGGTCAAACCCCATTGTTCAGACGCTTGCCGAAGATCCACAACTTCGATGAAGTTCAAACCAGAAACTGGATCGTAATAAATGTCGGCGCACTCAATAAATTGCCCAACGGAACGGCCGTAACCCCGGAATCGTTGGTCGAGCACAAAATCCTGCGCAAGGTTTCTGACAGCCTCCGCATTTTGGGCAACGGCGAACTCACGTCTAAGCTCTCGGTCAAAGCTCATCACTTCTCTCAAGGCGCCATCGACAAGATTCAAGCAGCCGGCGGCTCCTATGAAGTGATTCAACCGGAACCGCAACATCGTGGTCGCATCCCCAAGGTGAAAAATCCGGCGAACAACTAATTTCGGTTTCAAGTTCAGAGACATTCAAAACTTGCCAAAGAGGGCGGAGCGATTGCACTGCCCTCTTCGTTCTTTCGTCTTAAGCCGAAATCAGCACGCAAACCGTGATTGCACGCAAGAAGCTAACTGCAAACGCAACCTGCAATTTGTCCTCGGATGGCTCGACGGTTGCGGTTGCGAAATGTCCCTTGGAAACGCCCATTTATAATTATTTTCCAGCTTTTATTCGGGCTTTCGGATACCATCAGTCTTGTGTGGTGATCCGCCTGTGGGCACAAAAGTGACGGGAAGCGGCACCTACCCTTAATACCGGAGAACTCCTCAGACTATGCAAAACCCTGCTAAACGCGGCGGAAAAATTGGTGGACCAGAGCAGCTCATTGCCCTGCTATCAGCAGCAGGTCTGAAGGAGCGCATTCTCTTTACGCTCTTCATGATTGCCATTTATCGAATCGGCGTTCACATTCCGATTCCGGGTGTCGACCCCTCGGCATTCATGAAGCACCCTGAGCTTGCACAAAACTTGCTTGGCATGATCGACCTTTTCACCGGTGGCGCCCTCAATAAACTGTCTATTTTCTCGATGGGTATCGGACCGTACATTACCGCCTCAATCATCATGCAATTGATGACTGTTGTAATTCCAAAATTGGAGGAACTGCAGAAACATTCAGGTGAGCAAGGAAGGCGGCAGCTCCAGCAAATCACTCGTGTGGTCGCGGTCTTCATCGCGGCATTGCAATCAATGGTGTTGGCCAATCTTTTGACTAAGATTCAAAACCCACCTGTGGTGCTTACTCCAGGTCCCGTATTTCTCGTTCTCACCACGATCATCCTAATGTCTTGCGCTCTCTTTATCATGTGGATGGGAGAGCAAATCACGGAAAAGGGCGTAGGCAACGGCGCGTCGTTACTCATCTTTCTTGGTATCGCAGCGCGATTGCCGGTGATGATTCACAACACATGGGAATCCGTGCAAAACGGTCAATCCAGCTCTTGGGGCGTGGTCGCGCTTCTTTTGTTCTTCTTGTTGATGGTGGCGCTCATCGTTTGTTTGCAGCAAGGTGTCAGGAAGCTCATGGTCATGGGAGCCAGGCGCAATGTTGGGCGCCAGGTCTTTGCAGCGCCTGACGACTATATGTACTTGCCGGTCAATCCATCAGGTGTTATGGCAATCATCTTTGCGTCGTCGCTTTTGATGTTTCCTTCGACCGTTATGCAGTTCGTCAATCAAGGCGGCACCAAGAATCCGGTGCAAATCATCGGTGACACCTTAGCCACGACGCCGGGGATAAGCAATTTCTACAATCAGCTCATACAACAGAAGTGGGCGCAGAATTTCTGGGACTTTCTTTCCACCGAAACGGTCAATACGTTCTCCTATTATCACTGGGAACATTCGGTGCTCTACTTCCTACTCATCATCTTCTTCGCGTTCTTCTACGCCTCGATTGTTTTGCCGGTCAGAGACATGGCTGAAAACTTGAGACGCAGTGGCCGCGCCATTCAAGGCGTGCGTCCAGGACGACCGACCGCGGAGTTTCTCGAGAAGACACTAAGCAGACTCACCTTTATCGGTGCTTCCGCCGTTGCCATCATTGCCATTGCACCGATTCACGTCGAGCAAGCAACAATGGTTACGACCTTGCAGGGTTTAGGCAGCACATCGCTTATCATTCTTGTCGGTGTTGCAATCGACACTCAAAGACAGATTCTGACGCATGCTCTTTCGGCTAGATATCAAGCCAGAGGGTTGTTCAAAGAGAAAAGGGAGATCTAAATCAATATGCGAATCTTGTTTCTTGGCGCTCCTGGTGCAGGAAAAGGAACGCAGTGCAAGAAGTTGGCGGAAAAATATCAGTTGCCGCATCTTTCGTCCGGCGACCTTCTGCGCGCTGCAGTAAGGGCGGGAACCGACGCAGGCAAAGCCGCCAAAGAGTATATGGACAAGGGAGTTTTAGTTCCCGATCATGTTTTGATTGCCATGTTTCGCGAGAAGCTGACGACCCAAGAGTGCTCCAAGGGATTCATTCTCGATGGCTTCCCGCGCAACGTGCCTCAAGCAGAGAGTCTTGATGACATGCTAAATGAAATCAATGCCAAGTTATCGGTCGTAATCAATTTGCACACCGACGATGAGCTTTTGACAGAGCGCATTACGGGCAGACGTTCTTGCTCCAATAAAGATTGTGGTGCCGTCTATCACGTCAAATCGTTCCCTCCCAAAAATGACAATAAGTGCGATATTTGCGGGGCTGAACTGTACCAACGGTCAGACGATCGCCAAGAGCTGGTGGAGTCGAGGCTGTTGACGTACCGCGAGCAGACGGAGCCTTTGATTGACTATTACACTGACAAGCATTTGTTGAGAACCGTAAGCGGCGAAGGCGACGTCAACGAAATCTTCGGGCATGTCATCGATACCCTGAATGGGAAGGGTTAAGAGAGAACAGAAATGATCGTTACCCAAGACAAAGATATTGAGTTGTTTCGCAAGGCCGGCAAGCTTGCCGGGCAAGTTTTGGAAGAGTTGACGCGCGTCGCTGCAGTTGGAGTGACCACATGGGAACTCGATGTTTTGGCAGAGAAACTGATTCGAGAAGGTGGTGCTGTCCCGACGTTCAAGGGTTATAGAAACTTCCCCTGCACAATATGTGCATCAGTTAACGAAGAAGTGGTGCATGGAATCCCAAACAAAAACAAGGTTCTCAAAGATGGCGATATTTTGAGTATGGATATTGGGGCTACATTCAGCCGTCAAGAAAACGGCAAGACTCTCAATTTCATTGGTGACACGGCAATCACGATTGCAGTTGGCAAGATAACGCCGCGTCTTGAAAAGTTGCTCAAAGATACGCAAGACTCACTCTATGCCGGAATTCGAGTCAGCACGGCCGGTGCCACACTCGATGAAATAGGCGGTGCAATTGAAGATATTGCAAAGGCCTGTTCATATGGCATCGTTCGAGACTACGGCGGGCACGGCATTGGCAATGATTACCATGAGGACCCGTTCATTTATAACTACCGCACGGGTAGCAAGAAGCGTCTTCAACCTGGTATGGTTATAGCAATTGAACCTATGTTCAATCAGGGTGGCGATCGGGTCAAAACCAAGTCTGATGGCTGGACTGTTGTAACGCAAGATTACAAGCCATCAGCGCACTTCGAACATTCATTATTGATAACCGAAGGTGCCCCTGAAGTCCTAACGAAGCGTCCGAACGAGGAGATTGGATGACCAAACAAGGCGTAATTGAGTTTGAAGGTACAATCCGCGAATCGCTGCCCAATGCGATGTTTCGGGTCGAACTCGATAACGGCCATAAGGTGCTCGCCCATATCTCCGGCAAAATTCGCAAAAACTTTATTAAGATTCTTCCAGGCGATAGAGTGCGCGTTGAGCTCACTCCATACGACTTAACACGCGGAAGAATTACATACAGAATCAAAGATTAGATGTAAAATTGGTAGTTTGCAGCCCGTCTGGATATGCTGTAGAGCGCGTTCCTAACGGTCGCAAGCATTAGTGCCGTCTAAACTTCAGCGGCGCGAAGGCCTATTTGCGAATTTTCGAATTTCGAATTTTGCAAATCTGCAAACACTCAATTGCGCTTGCGTAATGCAAGTCGTCAGAAGGGAAATTCACAATGAAAGTCAGAGCTTCAGTAAAGAAAATCTGCGAGAAGTGCAAGGTCATCAAACGCAAAGGTCGCGTCGCGATTATTTGCGAGAACCCGAAGCACAAGCAACGTCAGGGTTAAACGCTAACTTCAGGGTCACTATAAAAATGGCGATGCCTGGGAAATTCTTGGAGGATAAATGGCTCGAATAGCCGGAGTAGATCTGCCGCGAAGCAAGAGAACCGCGATCGCACTCACTTACATTCACGGTATCGGCAGAACCACAGCCCGCAAGGTTTGTGAAAAGCTGTCCATTCCCGATCATCGTCGCGTTCAGGATTTGACCGAAGACGAGATCAGCCGCATTCGCGAAGAAATCGAGAAGAGCGGCACGATGCAAGTCGAAGGCGACTTGAGACGCGTTGAAGGTCTCAACATCAAGCGTTTAATCGAAATCAACTGCTATCGCGGTCAACGCCACAGAAGAGGTCTTCCGACCCGTGGTCAACGCACCAAGACCAATGCGCGTACGCGCCGCGGTCGCAAGCGTATGACCGTTGCCGGCAAGAAGATTGCACCGAGCAAAGGCTAAGGCAAGTTAGTTACACACGAACTCCAGATAACGATAAGAAGGAAAGAAAGGATCAATGGCTAAGTCTCCAAAGGCACGCACCAAAAAGAAAGAGCGCCGCTTTGTATTGCAAGGCGTGGTGCACATCCAGAGCACTTTCAACAACACGATCATTTCTTCGACTGATCCGCAAGGTCAAGTAATCGCTTGGGCTTCGGCAGGAACCGTCGGTTTCAAGGGCGCCAAGAAAGGCACTCCGTTCGCTGCTCAACAAGCGGCTGAATCGGTGGCCAAGCGCTCGATGGACCAGGGCATGAGACAAGTGGAAGTGCTTGTTAAAGGCCCCGGAGCCGGAAGAGAAACAGCCATTCGCGCATTGCAAGCGGCTGGTCTCGAAATCACTTTGATCAAAGATGTAACCCCAATTCCACACAACGGTTGCCGTCCACCTAAGCGCCGGCGCGTATAACCTCCGTCATGACACCGGAAGATTCGCAAGCGGCTGTCGGTTCTTCCAAAACTCACTAATCATCAACATTCATTCGAAAGATTCGAAAGATCGAAAAGAGGAGATCAAAACTTGGCCAGATACTGCGATTCGGTATGCAAGCTATGCCGCAATGAAGGTGTAAAGCTCTTTTTGAAGGGCTCACGTTGCTACACCACCAAGTGCGCGATTGAGCGTCGCCGCTATGCGCCCGGTCAACACGGACAAGAGCGCAAGAAGCAGTCGGAATACGCTTTGCAATTGCGTGAAAAACAAAAACTTCGTCAGTTCTACGGTGTGCTCGAAAAGAAATTCGCTTCTTATTACGAGCGCGCACAAAAGCAAAAGAAAGTTCCCACCGGTCTCAAGCTGATGCAGCTTCTGGAGAGCCGTTTGGACAATATCGCGCACCGCTCCGGCATGATTCCATCAAGAGCACAAGCGCGCCAATTGATTCTTCACGGACACATCACTGTTGATGGCAAGGTCGTGACTGTTCCTTCAGTTGAATTGAAACCTGGGCAAGTCGTGTCAGTTGCCGAAAAGAGCAAAAAGCTCGTCAAGGCAGTTATCGAAGCGAATCCATCGCCGGTCGCTCCTAACTGGATCAATGCCAATCTCGAAAACTTGACCGTGTCGATCATCAATCCGCCTGCTCGCGAAGATCTCGACCAAACAATCAGAGAAGCGCTCATCGTCGAGTACTACTCACGCTAAATCTAAAGATATACAAGGATCTGAAGAAACAGAGTTACTGGTTCGCCCAAAAGTTAGTTACATTGCGAGGATCGACTGTTGTCATACGGAGTTAATTTGATGGAACCGCTCAAGATCAAATGCCTGGAAAATAAAACCGGGGCTGATGGATCTATTTATGGCAAGTTCGTAATTGAACCACTAGAAAGAGGTTATGGAACCACTCTAGGAAACGCACTGCGCCGTGTACTTCTTTCCTCTCTCGATGGTAGTGCGGTCTCGGCAGTGAGAATCGATGGTATCACCCACGAATTCACCACCGTCCCCGGTGTCGTCGAAGATGTAATCGACATTATGCTCAACCTCAAAGGGCTAGTCGTGAAGACCTTCTCCAACGACCCACAATACCTTCACCTTGATGTTGAAAGAACCGGCCCGGTAACAGGCAGAGATATTCTTTGCCCCGCCGATGCCACCATCATCAATCCCGACTGGCAAATCTGCACACTGGCCGAAAGCGGTCGCATTCGCGCTGAAATCACTGTTGAGCGCGGTCGCGGTTATGTGCCTGCAGATTCACACAGCCACTACAAGCAAGCAATCGATGTGCTGCCTATCGACGCCGTGTTCATGCCGGTTAGAAAAGTCAGCTATCACGTCGAGCCGACTCGCGTAGGCGAATCTACCGACTTCGACAAGCTGACCATCGAGATCTGGTCCAACGGATCTATTGATGCAACAGAAGCAGTTTCTCAAGCCGCAAGACAAGTTATCGAGCACTTGGTACCGATAGCTGAGCTTTCCGGCAAGCCGATGGTTCCTGCCGCCACGCAGCCTGCACAAACCGACGGCAAACACAGCTCTATTTCGATTGAAGAACTCGAGCTCTCCGTTCGCGCTTACAACTGCTTGAAGCGCGCCAACATCAACTCGTTGGGTGAGCTGCTCAAGCTCTCTTACGACGATCTGATGAACATCAAAAACTTCGGTAAGAAGTCGGCTGATGAAGTGATCGAACGCCTCCGCAGTTTCGGTTTGACATTGGCTGACACTCCCAAAGACATAAAGTAGATTCGAATACATAGAAGGGTCTTGACCCCAGGTTAAGAAGGACAAAAAGGACAACAGCTATGCGTCACCGTGTACCAGGAAATAGATTGGGACGTCCCCAAGATCAGAGAGAAGCACTGCTTCGCTCGCTCACTACTGAGCTTCTGCGCCACGATGAAATCGTGACGACGCTGTCGAAAGCCAGAGCTCTGCGCGGCGAAACCGAGCGCATTATCACGAAGGGCAAAAAGGGTCAGGTTGCTGACTACAAGGCTCTTTGCGAAAAAGCGCAAAAAGGCGATGCCGAAGCCGCCAAACAAGTGGCTCGGGCAGTGCATTTGAGAAGACAGGTTCGCGCTTACGTGTACGACCGTGATGTCGTGCAACGCGTCTTTGAAGAAATCGCTCCTCGATACAAAGATAGAGCAGGCGGATACACGCGCATCCTCAAGATTGGACCTCGCCGTGGCGATGCAACGCCAATGGCTTTGATTCAACTTGTGTAGTTTTTGACTCCTTGTAAATCCTTGCATAACTTAAGCGTGATTCGGTGCGCTTAGCGCTTCTAATCGAGTATTTCGGGAAGTCGTTTCACGGCTCTCAGTACCAAGTCGGTGTGAGAACTGTGCAATCGGACCTGGAAAGCGCCCTTTCTACTTTGGCGAGAAGCCCTGTTACTGCGCTGTTCAGTGGAAGAACCGATACCGGTGTACATGCAGCCGGCCAAGTCGTGCACTGCGAATGGCCGGAGAACGAAGTGGACATCAAACGTTTTTGTTGGGCGCTCAATGGAATTCTCAAAAAGGATTTGAGCGTTGTCGATGCCTGTGTGGTTACCAATGAATTCCATGCCAGACGATCGGCAATTGAGCGCGAGTATGTGTATCGAATTTTGAACAGGCCTCAACGCTCCCCTCTGTTAAAAAACACTCACTATTTCGTCAGAGCTCCTCTCGATACCGAAACTATGAAAGCCGCAGCTGGCGTGCTTTTGGGGCTTCACGACTTCTCCGGATTCAAGTCATCGAACTCAGACAATAGCTCAACTGAGTGCGAAATAAGGCGAGCGGATTTGTTGAAATTAGGTGAAGGAAGGCTTGAGTTCTGGATTGCCGCCGATCACTTCGTGTACAATATGGTGCGAATTATTGTCGGGACGCTCATAGAGATAGGGCTCGGCAAGATGCAGCCTGAGGCAATGGGAGATGCTCTTGCCGGTAAGGCTCGCGACCTGGCCGGACCAACGGCTCCAGCCTGGGGTCTGACGTTGAATTCGGTAAAATATCCCGAAGCATTCGACTTATTTGACAATTCAAAGATACAAATGGGCTCGCAGTTCTAAAAGAAATTGATGAGCCAGCTCCCAAAAGGATGACAGGAGAAGACCAGTGAAGACGTACAGCCCGACGTACTGCCCAACTGCAGAAGACATAGACAAGCAATGGTTCGTGGTCGATGCCGACGGCAAAACTCTCGGACGTTTGGCTTGCGAAGTGGCGAATCTTTTGCGCGGCAAGAACAAGCCCGAGTTTACCCCGCATGTCGACACCGGGGATTTCGTGATTGTGATTAATGCCGAAAAGATCAAAGTGACCGGCAAGAAAGAACAGCAAAAGATCTACTACCGTCACTCCGGTTATCCAGGCGGCTTCAGACAAGAAACTCTCGCGTCGTTGCGTCGCCGCCGCCCGACAGCTGTTGTCGAACGCGCCATTCGTGGAATGCTTCCACACACCAGACTTGGCGATCAACAATTCACCAAGTTGAAAGTTTATGCCGGCACTGAGCATCCGCATGCAGCTCAGCAGCCCAAAGAGTATGCTCTCGCCCACTAAGAAAGAGGAATAAATGACTAGCGTTATTCAATACTACGGAACAGGTCGAAGAAAGTCGGCAACCGCGAGAGTGCGTCTCGTTCCAGGGACCGGAGTGGTCACGATTAACTCCCGCACCATCGAAGACTACATCGGCAATCGCCCGGGTCTGGCGCGTGAAGTGTTTGTTCCATTCGGCGCTGCTGATGCCAACGGTCGTTTCGATGTCATCGTTTCTGTCGCTGGTGGTGGAATTGCTGGTCAAGTCGGTGCTATCAGGCATGGTATCGCCAGAGCGCTTGCAGAAGCGGCTCCGCAAAACAGACCGGTATTGAGAGTAGAAGGTTTGTTGACTCGCGATCCGCGCGTCAAAGAAAGGAAGAAATACGGACGCAAGAGAGCGCGTAAACGCTTCCAATTCTCGAAGAGATAATCTCGTCGGAGGCTTCTTGGTTCAGCCTATTTACAGGCTGGACCTTTTTCTATGCGTATACCTAATGCCGCGACCTTTAGCGAGTTGAACGGCACCGAGCTGGAAATTCGACGCGCACCGGTACTATATATGGTGCTGCTTCTCGTTATGGGTATTTCCATTCCGTGGTTCGCACAACAATTGAGAGATTCGGCACACTCGCATGTGAAGGCGCAGGAGCTCAAGCGGCTGCCTGATATCGATTCGCACTGGGAGCAAGCACGAGCCCTCAGACGGCAGGGAAAGCACCAACTGGCACTCAGTAAATACGAAGACGCGCTCAACGAAAAGGGCTCTTCCGGCTCTTCCTCGGCTGCGATTCTCAACGAGAAGGCAGTCGAGCTGCTTGCTTTGGGCCGCACTGACGAGGCAATTTCCACGCTCAAACAAGCTATAGATAAAGACGCGCGCATGTTCGCTGCGTACAACAATCTTTCGCTGGCGCTCGAGTCGAAAGGCGATCACGGCGCCGCGCTGGATGTTTTGCTCAAGGCAAAACAGATTCAACCAAACAACGGCTATCTGAATCGGCGCCTGGCGGTCTTGTCTGGCGATCTGTAGTTTTCTTTTGATTGGAACTAATTAGTCGGAAACGCTTTCTTCGTCGAAATCATCTTGTTCGATCGGAATGATTCCTTTGGCGCGCGTCTTATTTTGAAAACGGAACAGAGCAATGAATGCCGAAAGACTTATGGTTGCAGATACACCGAGGAAGCCCCAGCCGATAGGCTCGTTTTGATTTACCAAAAACACGCCGCCTGCCAAGATGACGCAAGCTATGAAAAGCGAGAATGGGATATAAAGAGCTTTGATTGATTGAATCAGCTCCGCTCTTTCGGCTGCTTCAATAGCTTCCTTTTGTGTTTTCTTGATATCTTGCATGTCAACAGTGAGGTTTCGAAGTGTCCGGTCCTGGTTTATACCGATATCGGTACAACTGCGTATACATATTGAAAGGTCCAGTTTTTCAATTTGGAGTCTTACATTAGGTATATGCTTCAAGGCATGGCAGATCTTAGCATTTGCCCGCTACTTAATTTGCTTTACGGCTTCTAAAGGGTCTCTGGTGTTAAACTGACAACGTGGCTAAATGCCGGAGCTTGTTGCTTTCGCCTAGCTAATAAAGGGGTCTAGATGCAAACCGTAGAGACGAGATGTGAGAACTGCTCAGCTGAAGTACTCGCAGACGACTTGTTTTGCCAGGAATGCGGAGAACGCACATACAGCGAGCGATCGTCGTCACGCCCGCGTCTGAATTCGCCGCAACTCAGACCTTATAGAGAAGATGCGCGGCAACAGGCGCCCGCGCCTCAGAGGCAAGATGCAAAAAGCCCTGCAGCAAGCTCGAAGCTGCCTTATTGGGTGCAAGCAGTATTTGCCAATAAGCATGCTAGATTGGCACTCCTGGTGGTGTCAATTGTCGGAGTCATTGCTGCGATAGGCTTTGGAATCAAGTACGCGATTGAATATCCGAAACTTCAAGAGATGGAAAGCAAGATCGAGGCAGCAGAACAGTTTGCGAAGGAAAACAAATTTGAAGAGTCAATGTCGATTCTCACAGACATTGAGCGCAAAGAAGGAAAACTCAACGAAAGGCAAAGAGCATGTATGGATCTTTGTTATTGCTTGAGAGCCGACAGCTACCGCAAAAACAAAAACTATGCTGCTGCCGTCCAAGAGTTGGACAAGGTTTCACGCGCTTTTATGGGCTACAAACAAGTCGAACAAGAGCGTAGAAACCTTGCTGAATTGGCCGCACAGCAAAAACTGTTTGCTCAAATGAAGGGTGACCCATCATTCAAAGGTTCGAAGCCTGCCGCTGCGCCGCAAGCGGTTGTGCAGCAAGCAAACGATGCAACTTTGACTCAGGCTGCGCAAGCCGCGGTACAAGCGAATATGCCTGGGCAGGCAACCGAAGACACTAACTTCTTCAGTTCGCTCAAGACTTCAATAAAATCGACCAAGCAAAATACTGATGATGAGGTCAAGCTGCCCGATCAAACTCCGGTTGCCACTCCAGAAAAAACAGTAGATGAGACAATCGTCGGAACAGCTACCGATGCCGATGTCGCCAAATACAATAAGCTGCTCGCCGGATATTTCGGCAGAATGCCGGCGAAAGTGGTTGAACTGCGTGAGCCGCCATCGTTCAGAGAGTGGATGTCGGCGGGCAAGAAGGACTTTTAAGGGTCTGAACGGACTGGAAACAGGCTCGCCGCACTAAACGAAACCGCGATCAAGCGCGGTCAAGCGGTGATTTTGCCGTCGATTTTGCCGTCAAATTCTTAACGCGCGCTTATACTACAATATAAGCTTATGGCTAAGAACAAAAACCAGCCGAATACGAATACCGAACCGGGTGCTGTGAAGAAGGCAGCCACTTCTGTTTCGATGACGCCGAAGCAGCGTCCGAAAAAAAAGAAGGTAGAGCCTAAGATTATCGAGCGGCTCAACTATCGAATCCTGCTTGCATGCGCTGCCGTTCTCTTTATTGTTATCTGGGCGGCCCACGCCATAAGCCTTTGGGGCGACTTTGCCGGCGGCGACTATCACCAGCTTTTGCTGATAAATAAGACGAAGGATTGGCAGTCTTTCTGGATTTTTGGCATCACCGACATTTTTACCAATACGCTGTCTCAGCCGCTTCTTCGAATGACTCTTCTGGCTGACATGCACTCTTCCGGACTAACTCCGGCGTTCTACCATTGCCAAAACATCGCCTGGCATTTTGCAGCAGTCACCGCATTTGGGGCGTTGATGTTTCGCATTTGTTGGTACCTGAAGGGAGCTGAACTACTAAAGGAAAACGCTTATTTCGTGGCCTTTGCTGCGGCAGCACTCGCGGGTGTGCATCCGTTCACATCAGAGGCCGTGTCGCATATCACCGCGCGCGGCGCGTTGATGGTTACGCTTGCATATTTTCTTTCATTGAATTCATTTCTTGTGGGTTTCTGGGCAACCAAGCTACCATCGGCTTTGGGCGGTTATCTTGCTTGCTATTTGATGTTGTTTCTCGGTCTCGGCTGTGGCAGCCAGGCCGTTACGATTTCGGCGGCCATGGTGATTTTGGTGCTCTTGTTTAGACCAAAAGAGACCACGGCGAAAGATTGGTTTGATCTGCACATATTTGAGATCTGCACTCCCGCCGTGGTGTCATTAGTGGTGCCGTTTGTTTTGCGCCTTGGCCAGTTGCCGATGGGCAATTCTGCGGATGTTCCTCTCATGTCATATGCGGCGTACACGGCCACTCAGTTCAAAGCCCTTGCGACTTACTATGTTCGCTGCTTCTTGGTTCCTGTCGGATTGAGTGTCGATCCACCATTTACGATTGCAGGCAGCTGGGCCGACCCGCTTGCATGGCTCGGTGCAGCCTTGGTGGGAGGAGCTGTCTACTGTGCTTGGCGCTTCAGAAAAGACCCGGTGACGGCGTTTGGATTTTGGCTCTTTGTGTTGGGATTGTTCCCCGAGAATCTGCTTTTGCAGCAAGAAGCGGTATCAGATCGGCGTTTCTACCTTCCGTTGTTTGGTTTGTGCATTGTCGCCGCTTCGTTTCTTGGGAAGTTCTTCGACACTCAACCGAAGCAGGCAAAAATTGCATTGGGTCTGATTTTGGCAACGCTCATAGGATTGGCGAATTGGAGAGATCACGGCTGGCGCAGCGATATCTCGGTGTGGAGTGGAGCCAAACGTGTTAATCGAGACGACGCGAGAATTCGCTCGCGCCTGTCTTACGCACTTGCCACTCATGGGCATGGAGACCAAGGAAAGATCGAGGCTGAGCGGGCAATCAAGCAAGATGCATCGCAGGCGCTGGCATACTATGCACTCGGCAGTGATCAACTAGCAAAGAAAAACTACGCTGAGGGCAAAAAGTGGTTTGAGAAATCTCTTGAATTGCAAGAAGCTCAGAAGCTGCCGTCTGACGTGTTCTGGCAGGTGCAGGGAGGCTTGGCTGAGTGTTATATGTACCTGGGCGACTTGCCAAACGCAAAGAAGATGGCAGAGAAAGCTCTCTCGATGGAACCCAATAATGCCATGCTGCACTTGATTCATGGCAAAGCGCTTTTGAGTGAGCATAAGTTGTATGAATCCCGAAAAGGATTTCTCGAGCTAAGCGAAGGCTACAAGCTTGATCCTCTGCGCGCCGACTTCCTAGAGCCGCTGGCGGAGGGTGCGTTGGAGTTTGGCGTAGATCAGTACATGGACGTCGCATACATGCATGCGACTCGTGCCAAAATGATTCCAACCTCGGATCGCGCGGACCTTTTGTATGCTCGTGCCTGTCTTGAGACTGGTCGATTTGCCATAGCTGCGCAATATCTGGAAAAATACATGAGCTTGAATCCAAACAGTGCCGAGGCGGCCATGGTGGCATCAGGCATCGCTAAGAAGATGAATGCGCCCGATCTCGAGAAAGCCTGGCTTGCCAGAGCGCGTGAGCTTGATCCGACGATCGAGTCTCGAGTGCACTTGTTATTAAAGCGAGACAAACTCGAATCGCGTACGGCGCTTGTGAAGCAAGCAATCTCGAAGAAGAGGCAGGCAAAAGAAACCAAGGTGCAGCTGAAGGACGTTAAGGGCATCATTCCTTCAATGGAGGTCAAACGCCAGGATGATGAAGAAGAGGAAGTCCTGATTCCTTAGCGATGCGTTGCTCTATCGTTGGTGTTCTGTACACGGTTGTTGAACGTGAAGCAGCGGTTCTCATTTATTGGTTTCGTGACAAGGTTCGCGAAGCTGCAAACACGATTAGAACTGTCCGAAGTCCGGTTAGAACTGGAAGTAAATGTATGACGGTGTCACATCTGGTGCGAAGATCAAAAGCAAGATCATTAGTGCAGCCAGATAGACCGGTTTGAATCCCGGCAAGAATCTCGGTGCAGGCGTGATTCCAGGTGTTTCGTTTTTGAAGAACTTCAAGCAGAAGAATTGACAAATAAAGAATGCAACGATGAGCACCGGAGCGATCATGAAGGTTACGTTGTCGCGTGTGTTCAGTATGCTCGGCTGAAGCGCGCTCAAACCGGCTGTAGCGATGTCGGTGAAGAAAAGCTTGCTGAACACGGTTCCTGCTATGTGCAAATCAGGCGAGCGGAAGAACACTAAGCTCAAACAGACGGTTGTGAATGTAAATGCGATGGAGAATGTGTTGAATAGCGGGTTGTCCTTTTGCTTTTTCCACTTCCTGGTGTATTGCTTCCACACGCGATGGAGAATGAGAAGCATACCCATAAACAAACCCCAGAATACGAAATGCATGGCAGACCCGTGCCAGAGACCGGCAAGTCCCATGGTGATGAGGGTGTTCAAACTGCTGCGCACAATACTCTTTCTGGCGCCGCCCAGCGGAGTAAACAGATAATCTCTAAGCCAAGTCGTAAGAGAAATGTGCCAACGCTGGAACGCTTCGGTAATGGTCGGCGAAATGTAGGGAAGATGGAAATTGACCGGAACTTTGAAGCCCATCAGCATGGCCGAACCCCTGGCTACATCGGTGTAGCCTGAGAAATCAAAGTAAAGTTGGAACGCAAAAAGTATCGTTGCCATCCATAGATCCACTCCATTCAAGAGCTCCGGATGTGCGTAGCAACGGTTTACGAAAACCGCGACGGTATCGGCAAGGCAGACCTTTTTGAACAATCCGAAGATGATCAATTCGAATCCTTCGTTGAAGTCTTTCATGCTCATCTTCGTTCCCTTCAGTTGTGGAACGAAGTCTTGATACCGTTTTATCGGCCCCGCTATTTGAGTTGGGAAGAAACTCGGAAAGAGCGCAAACTCCATGAACGATTTGACAGGGGCGTGTCCGCGATAGACATCTGTCAGGTAGTGAATAAACTCGAAGACGAAGAACGAAATACCCAATGGCAAGATGATGTTGAACGGAATGGGGGCAAGCCCTGGTTGTCCGAACATATGCAACACGTCATTCAACGTTGTGTGGGCAAAGAACGTGTACTTGAAGAAGCCTAGTACGAGCAGGTTTGCGGCAATGCCGAGCCAGAATGTCCGTTTTTTGTGTTCTTTTGCGTCTGCAAGTGCGAGCCCGAAGTAGTAGTTGACTGCTGTGAGTCCAACAATCAAAAAGATGTAGACGGGATTCCAAAACATGTAGAAGACGTAGCTGGCAAGCAGAAGAAACGGAGTTCTGAACTTAATCGGACAAAGCCAGAACAGCGCCACAACGATTGGAAGGAAGGTCAGATATGCAAGGCTGTTGAATAACATCGACTACCTCACATTCCGTTGGCCGGTTTGCCGGCGATTTGTGACGAAGCAGGCGAATTCAATCTGGCGACCATCTGAACATTCGACGCGATTGCTTTGCCGATCGCAGTCAAAACTTTCTCGCCGCCACTGGCGTCCATGTGTGCCCAATCGGAGAAGTCCAGGGCTGTGTATTCCCCTGGAACATTGGCATCCAATAACGCGCAATCCCATTTCGCGGCAGCTTCTTTGAGACATTCAATGTGTCTGCTGTACACCGCGGGCGGTACTATCGCCATTGCCATCGGACTCAACGGCATATTGACGAGGAGTACCTTGATGTTCTCTTTCTTGCATCCCTCCAAGCACAGATGCAGCCATTGACGCTGGTTGAAGAAGACCGCGTCGTTTGGTGTTTTGAAGCGACTCTTCATGCCTGGTTGATCGTCTATGAAATGATCCGGGACGTTAGGATGCGCCACAAAGAGCCCTTTCTCGACTTGCGGTTGATATAGCGCAAAGCGCCTGTCTTCTTCGGTTTTCTTATCGAGAGGGCTTGGTCCTAACGGCGCTAACAGTGGTCCGACATACGCTCTCAAATACTGCGAGGCAATCACGGGAATCGAGGCACCGGTTCCCTTGAAATAAACCGCACGATTTACGCAATAGTCGACCTTTTGGCTGAACTGAGGCATCGCCAGATCGTTGAACCAGCTCGTGTCCGTAAAGCGCGAAAGGTATTGATAGTGTCGCGAAGAAATGGCGCCGTTGAAACGGTTATCCATCATGTCGCGCGGCGTTAGTGCGACGACGACGATGTCTGGTTTTCGGGTTCCTTTAAACATCGAACGCACAACCATGAAGTCGTCAGAGCACATGGAGCCTGGCAGCGCGAAATTGAAACACTCCGCATTTTTGACAGGTGCATTTTGCTTGATGACGTGTTCCAAAAACTGGCTTCTGTGATCTGCAATCAAATCTACGTCAGCTTGGCGATAGACCGCCTCTTGGAGCCATAGCGGATGCATGATCACCGAAGATCCAAGCACCGCAATCTGTGGTGGGCGTTCTTTGCTGGTGAATTCGTGGCTGGCCCACCATACCCAGTTTCTTGCGACCAGTAGGGAGTTGGGGTCGACATCTTTCAATGGGTCCCATAACCCAAAGCCTAGATTGGCCATGACAAGAAGCGCCAACGCCCACGGCACGGGACTTGCCGATGCTAGATACCTGAGCCGTTGTAGGAAGTTCTTTGAATCTTGCGATGCCATTGTGCAGGAATTATAGATTCCCAATGCCAAGTGCTCCTGAACAAATTCCAATTCACCTAATCAGTCTCGATTCAGCGACCCTTGACCTGGCTTGGATTGTCGAGTGCTTGGCATCCGCCCGTTTCAAATCAATTTGCAGATCAAAATTTAATTAGAGCTTTCTTCAATCATTTCTTTTTTGATTTTTGGACCTTTTGGTTTTTGGATCTTTTCTGGTTTTTCGGGCTTTTCGGGTTGTTCCACTCCAAACATTTCGCCAATGTCGTTGATATGCTGCTTGTCGTCGTCGTTGTACCAGACATCAGCATCTTTGGAAACGACTCTGTATCCTTTGGGCGCATCAAATGTGGTACCAGCGATAGAAGCGCTGCTTATCGTAGGTGTCACGAGCATAGGTCTGAGTTCTGCGGTGCTGGAGAATTGCAGCGGAACTCCAGGCAGTGACGGAATGCTAAAGACCTTTTCGATCAGATCGGTGCCTTGTGGTGCGATGTTCATCTTGTCGGTCATCGTCAAAGTAAACGTGCATGATTTCGGCAGAGTTTCTGACTCAGATCGAAGACCTAAGTTGGCTGATGGAACACCCTTCCACTGTAATTTTATAGCCTCAACTCCCTTGTACACTGAGTTTAGCGGCTTCACGTCCTTGCCGGGACCTTTCGGTGGCGCGTCACTATAAGCAAAGCCTTGCTTGCTCCAAACCGTATACGGCATCTCGCAAATCGTCTTGTCGGTTTTGCTGTAGATGATTGCGTTCCACTTCGGAGCCTTTGCAATGATCGACCAGCCCGGATTTCTGCCGTCGACCTTGACTGCATTCTTTGTGATATAGATGTTGAATGAACCAATGAGTGAATTTCTTTGAAACAAAATCCAGCCTGCGATAGAGGAGGAGGCGGCGGCGGTCGGAGCTTTGTTTGCTGGTGAGGCGACAGCTGGACTTGAAATGCCCGTCGCACATGCAACAAATCCGAAAAGCAACAATGCTTTCCTGACGAGCAAATCTGCAGCAACGCTCACATTGAATTTCAAGAGATTTGTCCCATAACGCGAGGACCACTCTGAGAATTCTAATACGCTTGAGTTTGAAATGCGTGTGCTCGACTTGTTTCTCGACTTGTTTCTAGACTTGTTTCTAGACGTGTTCGTCTAATAGGCGCCGTTGATTTGATAGGCTCGACCCTGGGTCGATGGAGGATCCACACAGGGATTGCCAACGAGACCGCTTCTGGTGACGTTCCAATTAGGGTTGTCGGCGCCAGCGTCGACCGCCTTAGGTGCGCCGGAATAGTAGATCGGATAACCGCTTACGGTTTCGCTAAGAGTTTGAGGATCGCCGCTGGCTTGAACTGACTGTATGCCCATCCTATCCGAGGTGATGTCTTCGCTTGTTTCCGATGGGGCGAGTTGCTGATCCTGCGATTGGGTTGCTTGTTGCTGCGCTTGCAGTACAAGTGCGGCTGCTGCAGGATCTGCTTGAGGAAAGGCTCCGATTGGTGCCCCTGAATCGCCTTGTGTGGAATTTGCTTGCGTTGAAATCGACTGTGCTTGCGCAGAATCAGCTTTTGATATTTCTGCTTCTTGCGGTTCGCCTTTGTGAATGAAAACGCTCATGGCGATTGCTCCTAAGAGCATTCCTGCCGTGATTCCAATTGCGACTTTCAAATTCGTCGACAGTGGCTGAGTGCGCTGTTTTCCATTGTGGGAGTCGTCTGAATCGATGTGGTCATCGTTTCTCATGGCATATTTCTCGCGGCGTGTTGCGATCAATTCTATTGAAATACACCAGTTTGCATAGATAGATCATGGGAGAACCACCATGACTTTTGGCATCAGATCGAGAAATCAGAATTGTCGGCGTTTCAATAGTTGTATACGGTTGTACCGATATCGGTACAGCCACGACCACGACCACGACCAGGCCAAATCGCGAAATTCGACGTTTCAATATTTATAGGCGACAGGAATCAGCGAATTGCTCCAGTATATTTATTTACGAGGAAGATCCGCGAGCGCTTTCTTTAGCTCATCGACGTCGGTGACTGGCTTTTGGCACGTGAAATTGCGGCAGATGTAGACGGTAGGCTTGCCGTCTACGAGGGTTCTGTCTTTGAGCAGCGCAGCACATTGTTTGTCTTTCGTCATCTTCTCCGTACCAACGAGCACCACTTTGTTTGGTGCAAAGCTTTCGTTGATTGCAAAAAGCATCTCTTTCCAATCATCTTTCTTTTCGTTGATGATGAGCGCAATTTCGGGACCTTCGCTGAGATAGAAATCCGCAGCGCACAGAAGATTTGCGAATTGGTCGGGCATCTTGATCAGGTGTTGTCCGTATACCGAAAAGAGTTCTTCCGCTCTTTTCACGTACTTCGAATCTCCCGTGAGTTTCCACAGGCGCAACAGCACGAAAGCCGCTACGGAAGTGCCGGAAGGAACTGATCCATCAAAGTGGCTCTTCGGTCGTACAACCAGCGCTTCGTGATCGTCGCTGGTGTAAAACAATCCACCGTCGTCGTCCCAGAAGTGTTCCAACAAGTAATCGGCGAGCGATTGAGCTGTCTTGAACCACACCGGGTCTGCATCTACTGAAGCTAAGTCCAACATTGCCTGGGCCGTACATGCGTAGTCATCGAGGTAGCCGTTGAGTTTGGCCTTTCCTTGACCCCATGTTCGCAATAGACGACCGTCGGCCATCAGATTGTCTAGAATGAATCTGGCCGCACGTTTTGCAGAGTCGAGGTAGAGGTCTTTCTTGATCGTTCTATATCCGTCGACGAAAGCGGAGATCATCAGGCTGTTCCACGAAGTGAGCACTTTTTCGTCGCGACCCGGACGTACTCTCTTTGCGCGTTCGTCCAAAAGGCGCTTCTTGAGCGGAGCTAGACGTTTCCAAAACTCTTCATCGGTAATCTCGTACTTTTCGCAAAGTTTTTCGGGTGATTTGCTCAGATGAAGAACGCTGGTGGAGTGTTCGAAGTTTCCCATTGCCGAAACACCGTAAACTTCGTTGATCCACTGTCCGTCACTCGATCCTAGAAGCTCCGAGATATTTTCCGGACGCCATACATAAAACTTTCCTTCTTCACCTTCACTGTCTGCATCGAGACTTGAGTAGAAGGCGCCGTCTTCCGTCGTGAGTTCTCTCAAGACAAATTCGAGAATGCCGTCTGCCACATCCAGCCAGTATTTGCGTTGAAGAAGTGAGTATCCTTCGAGATAAACCTGGCAAAGCAATGCGTTGTCGTACAACATTTTTTCAAAGTGTGGAACAAGCCATCTTCGATCAACCGAATAACGTGCAAAGCCTCCGCCGATTTGATCCTGTATGCCGCCGTACGCCATTTTGTCGAGGCTGGTTGCAACCAACTCAAGGCACTGCTCGCGCCGGCTTCCGGTGATTGGTGCGTCGGGTAGGCTGCATCTCATCGCCAGAGCGATGCTCATCGTGTGCGGAAACTTCGGCGCATTTCCGAAGCCACCAAACTGAGTATCGAAATGATTGATGAGTGGAATAATCGCAGCTTCAATTCTTTCGTACGTGACGTATTCCTTGAGAGCGGCTTCAACGTCGGTTCCCTCGAAAGACTTGGCTGCCAGCTGGTCTAGGAGCCTTATGTGTTTGGTAATGTCTTGCGAACTCTCTTCGACTTCCGCTCTTTGATTTGTGAACGCTTCAATGACGCCATTCAAAAGTCGCTTGAAGCTCGGCAGCCCATGCCGATCTTCGGGAGGAAAGTAGGTTCCACCATAGAATGGTTTCATATCAGGTGTGAGGAACACAGTCATCGGCCAGCCGCCGTGACCGGTCATCATCTGCACTGCTTTCATGTAGATTTCATCGAGGTCTGTGCGTTCTTCGCGATCGACTTTGATGTTGACGAAGTTTTCATTCATCAACTTCGCCGTTTCTATATCTTCGAACGACTCGTGCTCCATGACGTGACACCAGTGACAGGCCGCATAGCCGATTGAGAGCAAAACCGGCTTGTCTTCTTTCTTAGCGCGCTTCAGGGCCTCTTCGCCCCACGGGTACCACTCGACGGGATTGTAGGCGTGCTGTTGGAGGTATGTACTTGTCTCGTTGATGAGCTTGTTGGGCGTGCCCGACTTATTGGCGCTTCCAGTTTCTTTAGTGCTCTCAGCTTTTTTGCCGCCAGCCTCTTTGCGTTTCACGATGCACCTCCGGTCTCTTGCTCCTTATTTTATAGGCTCTTAACCAGAGATCTTGTAACAAAAAACTTCGGTTGATTTAGTTATTTGCGAGCGCTCATTACCACTTCGTAGGCCTTCAAGGTCTGGTTGACGGTGGCTTCCCACGATACGGTCCTGGCTGTCGCTACGGAATTTGCCGACAGTTTTTCGAGAAGATCTTTTTCCTCCATTAATCTTTGCATCTGCGCCGCAAGCTCGACAGAATTCAAGTGATCTTTCAGAAACAGAGCGTCTTCGCCGTCATGCAAAACTTCGCAGACGCCAGTGACCGAACTCACAATCGGAACCAATCCAAACGTCATCGCTTGCACTGGTGCCATGCCGAACGGTTCAATTCGCGAGGGCAAGATTATGCTTTGAGCGCGCGCGTAAACCGCTGCCATATCCTTTTGAAAGCCAAGGTACTCGACGTTTTCGGAGATGTTCAATGCCGTCAGGCGAAGCTTGTCTAGTGGTCGCTCTTTCAAACCGGCAATGATGAGGCGGAAGTTTTTTCCGTTCCTTCTTAAATGAGCACATGACTCAAACAAAACATCCAGACCCTTTTTTCTGAATCCCTTTCCGACAAAGAGAAACGTGAATATACCGCTGGAACGCTCACTTTTGGCAGTTATTGTTTCATCGACTGGCGGAAGCGACGCGCCAGGGTATGCCACCACATATGATTTCGCTTCTTTGGCTTGCGCCGATGCCGATGAAAGATTGTAGCGTTTGTAGTAATCCTCCTGCATGCGCTTGGAGACAAAAATGAGGCAGTCTGCGGTGCGGCAGAGCACTCCATCGAATTTGTCGCGCAACTTGTATGCTGGTGCGAAGTTTACTTTGAAGTCGTTGAGCGCGCGTTCCCAGCCTTTGCCGACTTCGGAGAGTCTGCCTACTGTGTGGTTATGAAACGTGACGACGTTTGCCAGTTCAGTCGGCAGGTGTTGTGAGTGAACCAGTGAGAATGAACCGCCATGTTTCTTCAAAGCTTCATTGGCTGAGTCGAACAATTGTTGTACCCGCTGAGCCTTCGAGAGCCCCTTGGGCGGCTTGTCAAACTCAATGAACGCGAGGTTGGGATGTTTCAATTCCGACTCGATGCTTTGGCAAATGACGGTGACTCTGACGCCTTTGTCCAACAAACCTTCGATCAGTTTGTGGGCATAAAGCTCGAGACCACCATGCGGCGAGAAGGCGCGCATCACCATGCCGACATGCAACTCGCCGAGGTCAAGAGAACTCGACGAGGCTTTGGCGTTTGAATTTAGATTTGTTGCCGACACGACCCTGGATAAAACCACACGGGGCATTTGATGTCAAGTTTGCTTGTATAGCTTCTCATGCTACATGCTTGCGAACTTGGTATTTTTAGGCGGAATCCACATACTTGACACTTGGAGTGAATGTGAAACTCGACAGTTTGTATGCGCTTATAAGCAAGAGAGCTATGGAGCCGGACCAACGCGTCGGCTGGCTCTACCGAGAGAGCCCGGATCGTGCCGGCGACAGCGGTTGGCGAGTCTTCGTCGGAGACGAAGATGACAGCTATGTTGAAGATCCGGAAAACATCAGTCTCATCTCGCTCGAGAGTTTGGTCGATAAGGACCCGCAGCTGGTTAAGGTTTTGGCATCGCGGGTCGGTTCTGAAATCGAACGTGAGGACGAGGGCGAACTGTTTCGCGATCTCGAAACCGGCATCGAGGTAATTGAGCCGTACATTTCGGAAGACTGGACATTTGCCGTTGATGCCGATTTCCAATGCCGATTCGAAAACGGTTCTTTGGTTTATTGGCGACCAGGTCATACGGTCTACATCGATGTGTTTGATACGGAGTTGGGCGAAGAAGTCACAGCCATTGAAGCGATGCTTGCAGACCGTGTGCGAGAGCCTCAGGAGACGTTTGACATTGATGAAGATGATCTGGTCAGCCACGCTTATCTGTTGCCAGAAGATGATGCCGGCAGAACGTACTGGGGTCTCAACACCCTGACTGCAAGCCGAGGGTCGCTTTTGGCAGTGTCGTTTTATTTCGACGACGAGAAGGATAAAGAGTGGGCGCTCAACATGTGGAAAACCATTCAGCGCCTTGATGATCCGCCGGAGTGGGATGCGGAAGGCGAAGTGGAAGAGGACGAAACCGTCGGCATAGACTAGCAAACGGGTAACACGCGGGAATACAGAGGTACCTCAGTGAAGCATTTTGATTTTGTCGTAGTCGGCGCGGGCGCGATGGGCAGCGCCACGGCGTACCGCTTGGCGAAGAAGCAAAAGTCGGTTCTCCTCATCGAGCAGTTCGAAGTCGGACACGAAAACGGCAGCTCGCACGGCAACAGCAGAATCTTCAGATTGGCGTATGGACACCCCACTTATGTTGCGCTTGCAGGTTCAGCCATGGACCTCTGGAGAGAACTCGAAGGCGATTGCGGTAAGCAAGTGCTTGATACCACCGGTGGTCTCGATCTTGGAAGCAACGACAATCAAGAAATTCAAGAACGCATGGCCAGTCTCGCAGCCAATGGCGTGAAATACCAGCAATTATCGGCTTCTCAGGTTCGCGAAAAATTCCCGCAGTGGACGATAGGCGATCACGAAATCGGACTCTATCAAAGTGACGCCGGAATCTTAGACGCATCTCTGTGCGTAAAGAAAATGGTGGAAACAGCCATCAGATTTGGCTGTTCGTACATGGATAATTGCGAGGTCCTCTCAATTTCGGGTGATGGGAACAAAGCGGAGATTGTCACTCCAACCGAGACGATTTCTGCAAATAAGGTGATTGTAACTGCCGGAGCCTGGGCTGGGCCACTGATGGAGCAGATGGGGCTGAAGCTCGATTTGCGTGTGGTGAAGGAGCAATATCTGTTCTTCAAGCCATTGAAGCCGGAGTTGTTCAGGAAGGGTTCCTTCCCGGTCTTTATCGATTATGGCATCGACACTGCCAAAGATGTGGTGATCTACGGCTTTCCCATGCATGAAATGCAAGCTGTGAAGATCGCATCGCATCGAACTGGCTTGCCGACAACCGCGGAGACTCGAACCTTCGATTTGGAACCGGGACCAATCGAAATCGTTCGCCGGTATGTCGAAAAGCGGCTGCCACAGGCAAACGGCGAGATGATCCCCGGTAAGACTTGCTTGTACACCAATACCTCGGATCATGAATTCATAATCGATTGGGTGCCAGGAAAGGAGTCTGTGCTTCTTGTCTCACCATGCTCGGGTCACGGCTTCAAATTCGCTTCCGTTGTAGGCGAAATCGCCTGTAATCTGGCGATAGAACGTAAAACGCCTTACCCAATCGACATGTTCAGCGTCGATCGTTTCGCGCAGCCGGCAGCAGAGGCATGTCGGTAGCATCATGAGACGATGATGGTGACCGAATTTACGCCGTTTTGTCACTTCTGGCGGAAGGCAGTAACTTGCACAGAATGGAGACTGCGTAAATCGCCATAGCCATCAGAAGCAGATTGTTTGAGCCAATTACGACTGAGAAATATTCGAGGCAGCCGCCGAGCACGGCGCCGAGGATGTTGATTCCCAGCACTCGAGCCGGGTCTTTTACGCCGGCGAAGGCCCGGGAGAAAACAATGCCTGAAAAGAAGAATGGAAGTCCTACCAAAAACAGTCCGGCGATCAGTCTCAGCGCGAGGGGAAGCTCCATCACCACGGACGGTGGCGTGCAGTACATAAAGAGCAAGGAAGCAAAAATGCCCGTGTAACCGATCCACTCAGGTAAGTTTCTGTATTTGGAAACAATCCAGTTGGCTCCCAGAGCCATTATCAGAACAGCTGAGATGACGATGGAGTTGACGATCCAGGTAGATCCGAAGAGGAGCGAGGTCGTGAGCATCGCGCGTGTCTCGAGCAGAAGGAAGCCTGCACCCAGGAAAAAGAATTGACCGGAGGATACGAATGATTTCGGATCGAGACGGAAGCGGGTGATAATCATAATGCTGGATAGCAATATCAAAAAGCCGAGCATGATGGCATAGGTCGGCAGAATCTCGCGCTTCTGCTGGTAGAGGAATGGCCAGTCGTCAGTGCATAGCTCCACGGCCGGTGAGAGGGTGGAAACTGGTATCAATTGTCCGGCGCGGGTCTTTTCGAGGACAGCTCGCGTTTGTTTCAAGCCGGGACCCCACAAAAGTATGATGGAGTTCGGATTGCCGAGGGTGCTGCTCATGGCCAGCGGCTCTTCGCCAATAACCGATTTGACCATCTGATAAAGCCTGGCGCGAAGCCACGGCGGTCCCGCCGCGAAACTGAGGGCGGCAACGCCGTCGGGCGTCAGGTGTTTTGTCGCTTCTTGAAGGCTTTCTTTTGTGTAGAGATAATTGTCCAGACGAACGGACGAGACGGTGGAAAACGCAGTGTGCGAGTCGACGAAACCGAAGACGATCAGATCGTATTTGTTTTGCGTGGAGGCGAGAAACGCCCTGGCGTCATTGACGAACTGATGAACACTGGGATTGTCATAGGGTTTTTCCGGATGAATCTCGCGCCCGATTTGCAGAATGACCTGGTCAATCTCCACCATGTCGATGCTCTTTGCCCCATGGCGAATCGCCGATGCTGCGTCATTGCCGGTGCCACCGCCCATGATGAGAACGGTTGATGGATTCGGCCTCGCCTCGTAGGGAAAATTGTAAGTGCCGAACTCTGAGATTCCTTTCGCGTCAGGATGCTCTTGCAGATAACGGTCGCTGAGATCGACCGTCGCCTGGAAAAGGGCGTGGTTCACTTCCAATTTCGTGCCCAGCCGATAAATGCTCTTCTGTCCCGAGAGTTCTTCGTTGGACATGTAAGGAAAGAGATCTATCCGATAATATGGCGACCAGTGGCTGCTCGAGCTGGCGCAAAATGCTATGACAATCGCCACAACAAAGAGCGCGATCTGCCAGATCTTCCGTTGAAAATACATCAGGCAGGCGCAGCCGATCGAAAGCCAGATGCCGGGAGAAGTGCCGATGTAGGCGAGCAGCGCGTAGAAGATACAGCCGGCAAGACTGCCGCCCAAGTTGACGGCATAGCCATGCAAGGGATCGTACTTTGCCATCTCGATGCCGAGCTGCTGTCCGATGGCATCGAATATGGTGACGATCAAAAGAAAAACTCCGATCACCCATATTACGTTGATTTCGAGTTGAGGAAGCGAAGAGACGGCGGCCGAGCGAGGAAACCAGTTGAAAGTGTCTGGGGTGATGAGGAAATTGATGTCGGTGAGTCCGCTTTGTTGGGCGGTGGCGAGGAGAACTGCAAGGATGAGGATGAGCAGCGGAATGACTACCGTCATGCTCTGTGATTTGCCCTTTTTGGCTTCGCCTTGCGTCGAGCCGACGGCGCCGAAGGCACACCCGAGCCCCAGCCCGACGAATGCGCCCATCAAAATCAAGTTCTTGAAGTAGGAAAAAATCCGAACTTCTGAAGAAACCCACCGAATTATGAGAACTTCAAAGAAGAGGGAGGCGAAACTTATCAAGAACAACGGCAGCCAAGGATATTTTTTTGCGCCATTGGCGGAGTTAATTTGAGCAGCTTCCATTCTTGAAATCGCTTGGAGACGAAACCGAACCGGACTTTATCATAGATGCTATTTGCAAGATTCGAGATTAAGATTGGGTGGTCGTTAAGGTTTTTCCCACTCGCGTGTGATCTTGCGACCAACGAAAGCGGTCTGGCTGCTAATCGGCTTGTCGCCTGGCACGAAGTTACGCACGTATGAGCCATCGGCTTGCATGTAGCGAGCCTTGATGTTGTCGGCCAAATACGTGGTCAAAACCTCCTCGCGCAAGAAGCGGGCGAGGCGTGGGTCTTCGACAGGTGTTAGAACTTCGACTCGTCGATCCAAATTGCGCGGCATCATGTCGGCGCTGCCGATGAAAATTTCTTCGTCGCCGCCATTGTGGAAATAATAGATGCGGCTGTGTTCCAAGAACCTTCCGACAATACTGATGACACGAATGTTTTCGGAGATCTTGGGAATGTCCGGACGCAGGCAGCAAATACCGCGAACGATCAAATCGACCTTCACACCGGCTTGTGCCGCTTCGTACAGAAGTTTGATGATGCGATCGTCGACGAGTGAGTTCGTCTTGAAGATCAAGCGACCTTCCTTGCCGCGCTTATGTTGTTCGATCTCGCGTCGAATCAGGGATTCGAAGCGCTCGCGCAGGTTAATCGGCGACACCAAGAGCTTGCGGAAGTTTTGCTTTTCGGAGTAACCAGTCAAATAGTTGAATAAATCGGTGACATCAGATGCGATGGCTTCATTGGCTGTAAAGATTCCGAGGTCCGTGTAAAGGTGGGCCGTAACCGGGTTGTAGTTGCCGGTTCCGATATGTAAATAGCGCCTTATCTGGTCGCTTTCTTTTCTTACCACCATTGCTACTTTGGAGTGAATCTTCAATCCTAGAAGTCCGTACACGACGTGCACGCCTTCGCGTTCCAGCGCCCTCGCCCATTCAATGTTGCTGCGTTCGTCAAAGCGCGCTTTGAGTTCCACCAGTACTGCGACTTGCTTTCCGTGCTCCATCGCATCAAGCAATGCTTCAACCACGGGCGAGTTTTGACCGACGCGATACAAAGTCATTTTGATTGCGAGCACCGCAGGATCTCTTGCTGCCTGAGTCAAAAACTTGACCATGGGTGAGAATGAATCGTATGGGTGATGCAGCAGAATATCCCGTTTGCGAATAGCGGTGAAGATGTCGTCTTCTTGCGAATCAGGGTTCAACACAGCTGGAATCGCAGGAAGAAATGGCGGGTACTTCAAATCAGGTCGATCGAGCGAACCTATGTATCTCAGAACGCTGAGCGGAATGCGACCTTCCACCATGTAAACGTCGCTTTGATCGATTTCGAGATTGTGAATGAGAATGTCGAGAATCTTCGACGGCATCTGGTGGTCGACGATCAGTCTGACGACATCGCCGAAACGACGTTGGCGAATGCCTTCTTCCGTGGTTTCGAGCAAGTCGCCGGCTTCCCACTCCTGGATTTCCATCTCGGCGTCGCGAGTGATATGGAATGGGTGTGCTTCGAGAACTTCCATACCGGCAAAGAGTATGTCGAGGTTGGCGCCTATCACTTCGTCCAACCACATGAAGGACGATTGCCGCCCAGAGTGCTTATTTGCAGGCGTAATCGGTCCGTCGACACAAATCAGTTGCGGTAGCGTATCTGGTATCTTCAGCCGCGCGAAACGATCGTGTCCATCCTTGCCGCGAATGAGCACTGCGAGGTTGAGACTCAAGTTTGAAATATGTGGGAACGGGTGGGCCGGATCAAATCCCAACGGTGTCAAAACCGGGAAAATGTTTTGCAGGAAGTATTCTTTGACTTGTTCCTTCCTTTGGTCGTCCAAGGTAGCGAACTTGACGATGTGAATGTCGTTGTGATCCAAGGCCGGAAGCAGCTCGTCTTTCAGGCATTGGTGAGCTCGATCGTAGAGCTGAATGATTTCGGTTCTAATCGCCTCGAGTTGAACGCTGGGAGTCAAGCCGTCGATTCCGACTCTGGCGTTGCCGGCTTCT
Organism: uncultured Candidatus Obscuribacterales bacterium; assembly: GCA_964503045.1. Taxonomy (GTDB): domain Bacteria; phylum Cyanobacteriota; class Vampirovibrionia; order Obscuribacterales; family Obscuribacteraceae; genus CAYZJR01. Next base: position 97,825 of record CAZCZI010000006.1, on the reverse strand, counting down.
AGCTGGCGTTTGAGACCGGCGACGCGAACCATGAAGAACTCATCGAGGTTGGAGCCAACGATGGAGAGAAACTTGAAGCGCTCAAGAAGCGGGTTGCTCTGGTCTTGCGCCTCTTCCAACACACGCCATTGGAACGCAAGCAGGCTCAGTTCGCGATTTACGTACAAACTGGGGTTGTCAAGGCGCGGGCGGTCCTCGTCTTGCGATGGGGAATCAGAATGGCTGGTGTGAGTCCCGGCTGAAGGGATCTCTTCGCTCATCGCCGAATCGCTGGCCTCTTTCAATGTCATGCAAAGATTATAAAGGATTACGCACTCAAGTATGCTTTTAGTAGTCCATCGTATAGATGTTCGTTTGCATCTAAAACGCCTTTTAGACCAAACTCGACTGCGGCAAGTTGGCCTTTGCGCTCGACGAAATAGTTGACCAGCGCGAGCGAATCGTCGGTATGCGAACATTCGACTGCCACGTGATCGAACCAAACGTGGCTAGCCAAGCCAAGTTTCGCGAACGCTTTCTGCATTGAAGTAAACTCTGCGACTGCCAGAATCTCTGTCGCGGTGATTGCACCAGATGCGATGGCAGGTCGAGAGAGTTCTTTAGGAACCCCATTTTTCCGCGGAAAGTAAAGTGGAACCACCAAACGTATAAATCTTTTAACCGCGGCCTCAACTTTTATCTGGCGATACTGCTCTTGTGTGACACCTGCTTGCCAGGCGAGATCCAATAACTGAAGTTCGTGCCTTTTGTCGGGGTCTCCATTGCCGTATTCGTTTCGCACATTTTCCAAAACGTAGCAGGCAGCGTCTTCAGGCATGATCGATGCTGCCTTCAACAGAAGCCGCCTCAAAACTCCGGCGTGAGCATCGTAGTTCCTCAAAAGTGCCGCGGCTTTGGAAACAGTGATGGGCGCTTCTTCCAGCGTTGAAAACAGAGGATGCGATGCGCAGCTGTGATTGGCTGCGATATCCAGAAGGTAGGCAGTTTCAGACTTGAAGGCTATGCGATCGCAATGCAAACGGATTAGCCAACCGTCTCAGCTAGTTTTTTTTTCTCATGCAGCGCCTCTTCTACTTCTAGAAGCCATTGGGCTTCCAGCGCGGCGGCGCAGCCGGTTCCGGCGGCGGTGATTGCCTGGCGGTAGAGTTCGTCTTGCACGTCGCCTGCTGCAAACACGCCTTTGACGCTGGTTTTCACGCCATCGGTGACGACGTAGCCGGTCTCCGTCAATTCCAGCTGTCCTTGGAAAAGTTCGGTGTTGGGTTTGTGTCCAATGGCGATGAAGACACCGTCTGCTTCGTGATCTTCGGTTTTGCCGGTGATCAGGTTTTTCACCGTGATGCCGGTGACGGCACCCTGGCTGACGTCGTGGATTTCTTCCAAAACGCTGTTGAGCAAATATTTGATTTTCGGGTTGCTCTTGGCTCTGTCGACCATGATTGCAGAGGCGCGAAACTGCTCTCTTCTGTGAATCACTGTCACCGAGCTGGCGAATCGAGTCAAAAATCCTGCTTCTTCCAAAGCCGTGTCCCCGCCGCCGACTACGAAGACTTTCTTGTCTCTGAAGAAGAAGCCGTCGCATGTGGCGCAGGCTGAGACGCCGTGACCCATTAGCTTGGACTCCGCTTCCATCCCGAGAAGCTTTGCGGAAGCGCCGGTGCAGACGATGAGCGTTTCGGTCTCGATTTCTTCCGTACTGGTGCGGATGACGAATGGACGCTTGGAGAGGTCTACAGACTCGGCATTGTCGTAAATGAACTGGGTTCCAAACCGTTCTGCCTGCTTGTGCATCTCTTCCATCAATTCCGGTCCTTGAATTCCATTGGGGAATCCAGGGAAGTTTTCAACATCGGTAGTGATGGTGAGCTGCCCGCCAGCTTGCAAACCCTGGATAACCAGGGGCTCGAGGTTTGATCTGGCTGCATAGATTGCGGCGGTAAGACCCGCTGAACCGGAGCCAAGAATCGTCACTTTCTTCTTAATTGCCATTCGGTCTCATCCCCAGGCTGCTGACTGTGTTGCAAGCAGTTAGTTCCGTTGTCAAATTGTCTTCTATTGGCGCAATTTCTGAATCCGTCAAGAAATTGACAGATACGCCGTTAGCGGCGAAATTGAGATGCCAAGCCCATTACGCATTGCGCTGGACTCTTTCATTGTATGGTTCAGACCGAAGAATTCCGATAGATCTAAACTAAGTTATAAATTTCTCAAGGGCCATACGACGTAATCGCAGGTCGCAAGCCAAAGGGAAGCGATTTTCTCAGCGAGCCGAAGGTTCTCAACTGCACTTTTCTGTCGGAAGCCATTCTTTTCATGACACGCTTAATTTGTGGGTTCTTGCTCAAAGCTTCTTTGGCGCCTGCAGACAGTTCTTTGGACTTCTTGCCCGGCGCAGAGTCTTTTCCTTTTGTTTTTGTCTTTTCTCTGTCTCTGCCTTTTGGGGTTTTGCCTTCCGATTTCGCTTTGGCTTCGTCTTTGAGCAATTCGAAAACGCGATCGATGTCGTTAATTTTGCCGAGAACCTGTTGTGACTGAACCAACTGCAAGTTCGTCAGGTCGAAAAACTCGGTCAAAAGATAACGCCATCGCTTGATGGAAAGCCGCAATTGATGCAGTTCTTCAGATGTTCTTGCCGTTCTCTCCAAATTGCGCGTGCGATTTTCTTGCGCAATCAAATAGGGATCGAGCCGGTCGTAAGCAGATTGATATGCCGATACGTTGCTTTGCACCATGCGCTCGCGCAAATTCTCTTCGCGTTCTTCCAAGTACTTGCGCATATCGCGTACGAGCTTGGTCATATCGAACTTCTTTAGGCGTTTTGTGACCTCTTTCTTCGCTTCTCTTCGTTCTTTCTTCCATTTGCTCATCAGCTTGGGCGGAACATTGAAACTTTTGGCGACATCAAGATTTACGTCCCAGTCCCGCAATCTTCCCAATGCCTTGTGTAGCTTCTTAAGCTTGTTTCCAATCTTCTCGGTATACTCGGAGGTTTCCCAACCATCTTCGCGAAGCACATCCCATGCGGCATCCCACTTGCGCAGACCGACTCTGGCTTTGTGCACCGCTTCTTTGCCCGTGGCGCTTTCGATGCTGCGGAGATCTATTTCCAGTGCATCGAGCGCGTTGAAGGCTTGCTTAGATTCGTAATCCAACCAAAGCACTTCGGTCAGATGGGGCGGCAGATACGAACGCCCTCGCCCCGCTGCATCTTTTGGCTGCGGGCCGAGCTGCAATAGCCGGCGTTCGGTTCTGTCAAAAATCATGTGGGTTTCCTTTTTCCTATTTTGATGTGCCCAGTTGGGCGGGAATCATCTAAGAAGTTCCTCCCAATTGAGGTCACTCGATTTAGTGATTGTGGAACCTCTACTTCAGAAGGTCTTGCAGGAGCTCTTTCGAGCGTTTTGCCACCAATTGTCTGCCGCCTCTCGAGTAGACGGCATGGGCACGCTCAATCAGCGATGGCATCGTCACCTTATTAAAACGTGGAAGATGGTACGGGTCGAGACAATATTTCAGCAAAGGCTGTGCCGCTTTCGACCAATGAAACTCGTCCGCCAGAGTCCTTGAGGCTTCAGCGAATTTTCGATTCGCTTCATTGTCTGTAACCGTAATTAAAATCGCATCTTCCCAGGCTTTCACGTCTTCGTATGGAATTGCGATTCCGGCTTCGCGCTCTTCGATCAAATCAGCAAACTGATCTCCGCCTGTAGTCAAAATTGGCAACCCGGTCCAGAGATAGTCGAGAATTCTTGTGCGGAACGAAAATCTCGTTTCGATCACATCGAAGTGTGCTGAAACGGCCGCATCTGCGTCGAGCAAGTAATTGACACGATCTTCGTAGCCGACCCAGGACTCGCCGAAGAATACATGTGTGTCGAGAACGCCGAGATCTTTGGCAAGTTGCCTTGCTCTTACGGTCATGTCCATCAGCTCGACTTGCGGGTTTGGTGACTTCACTCCCATGAAAAAGAGGCGTAGATTAGGGATTCCATCTTTTGCCTTCGAAAGATTGGCGACCGCTTTGATCACTGTCAGCGGGTCGAACCAGTCCCAAATGCCGCCGCCCCACACGAGAATCTTGTCGTCTTTCGAGATTCCGCTTATGCGTCCACGCACGCCGGGACCTGTGCGTTTCGGCTCGGAATCAGGCAATCCGAAGGGAACCACATCAACCAGCTTTCGCAAGGACGAATCGAGTTTGTATATTTCAGGAGTGATTCTGCCTATCGCGCAGAATCGGCCGAGCCAGTAATCTCGCTGGCGTTCAGAGGCACAGATGGAGAAGTCGAGCGACACCATGTGCTTTTCCAAAACTTGATGCATTAGTCTGTAGCTGGAAGATCCAGCCACGAGATCGTTTTGATATTGGACAAGAACGGAGAAAAGATAAGGATCGTAGAGATCGACGACCATGTACTTTTCCATCGTTGCAAGTGCCGGATACGGTTTGAGTACGTTAGCCTGCAAAACGAGAATGTCGTGTGCGCGCGCCAATTCGTAGAGATCGTTGCGGCCTTTTCCTGTAACAATCTTTAAGTTGGATTGCTTTTGCGGCAGTGCGAATTCATTGTCTGGTGCGATCTTTGAAGGAGAGAAGACGCAAACTTCCAATTGAGAGTTAAAGGCAAGTTGTTTGGCCAACTCGAGGCAACGTATGGCGGGACCAGCCATTTGTTTGGCGATTGGCTCGAGAGTTATGAGGAGTACTTTATGGGGTTTCTTTGTCATTGATTGCGGCGATTGCCGAAACTCGATTGTGAGTGCTTATTTATCTGAGTGCCATTGGCGATCTGCCGAAAGTCAAAATGCGATCATGCTCGCAAAGAATAAGTACAGCGCAGATACAACCCAAATAGTTGTTGGATTCGCGCGGTGCTCAATTATATCCTGCTCACCGAGGATGCCAACTGCTTAGCGGTACAATTGTTGCCTTGGAGACCTGTGACAGCTAAACAGTGCAAAAAGGCGTAGTTAGCGTAGTAATTCCCAACTGGAACGGCAAGAGATTTCTTGCCGGTTGTTTGGACTCGCTTTTCGATCAGAGTTATCCGAATGTCGAAGTCGTAATTGTCGACAACGGCTCTCGCGATGGTTCGGTTGAGTTTATTCAAGCCAATTACCCGAAAGTGAGGCTGGTTAGCTTCGAAGTCAATACCGGATTCAGCGTCGCAGTGAATCGCGGTATTCGAGAGTCCTCCGGAGAGTATGTCGCGCTTTTGAACAACGACACGGTCGTCGACAAAGATTGGGCGAGTGAGTTGGTGAGGGCGATGCGCGAGCATCCGGAAATCGCCAGCGCCGGCTGCAAAATGCTCGCTTACGACGATCACACGCTGCTTGACGGTGTAGGAGACGGCTACCGTCGAGGCGGGCTGCCTGGGCGCATCGGGCACAAAGAAAGAGATACCGGGCGCTTTAACGTTCCGCGCTACATCCTGGGTGCCTGCGGTGGAGCTGCTCTGTATCGCCGCAGTCTTTTCGATGAAATTGGATATTTTGACGACGATTATTTTGCATATCTCGAAGATGTCGACCTTGGACTTCGGGCGCAGAGTGCGGGCTACAAGTGTCTGTATGTTCCAACATCGATTGTCTATCACCTTGGTTGTGGCACCACCGGCAGTGGTTATAGCCCGCTGGTCGTGAGGCTGTCCGCGCAGAACAACCTCAATACGATCATCAAGAACATTCCGTTCTCACTCATATTGAAGTTTCTTCCACATATTCTTTTCTGGCAGTTCTACTACCTTGCCGTGGTTACAGTGCGTGGCGGACAAATCATTCCCTGGATTCGCGGTACCGTACACGCGATCGGCTTGTTGCCGAAAATGCTGAAGAAGCGCAAAGAGATCATGAAACGCAGAAGAGTCTCACTCGAGTACTTCGAAGAGCTAATCATCGATTCCGAGCGCGACTTGTCTGCTGCGAAGCGTCGCCTTAATCGTCAATCAATCGGCACTGTCAAAACGCTTCTACAGGGCGTCGCGGCTAAGCAAAGATAGAGAGTTTTCGAGTTCCATAATCGAAAGACGAAGTTTATCGAGAGCGCCTTCGACATTCTGAGTCGCTTTTGCTGCTTTTCGATTGTTGACCAGATCGAGCGCTTGCCTGAGCGAGTCGACACCTTCTTCTGCATACTCATACGCTTGCGTGATTGCATCTATTGTTTGAGCCAACTTTCTTGAATCATCGCTGGCGCGGCAGTCTTTGCAATAACCGAGGATGTCGAATCTACTTGATGTGTGTTCGAAGCCTTTGCGTTGCGCGACCGTTTTTCCGAATCCTCTTATAAGGTCGTCAAAGAACTCGATTGTCAAACCGCAGCCAAGGCATATCAAATGATCATGATCGGGACCTTCTTCTGCTGCTTCGTATCGAAGTCCACGGTCTCCTCCAATTGTCGAGACCTCGCCATCTGCTTTGAGGCGATGCAAGGTTCTGTATACAGTGGATAGGCTGATGTCCAAACCTATCTCTTTAGCCTTCTCAAAAACTTGAGGAGCAGTGATATGAGTGCCTTTTGGTAGTCCCTTTACAATCGAGGAGATGGCATCAAGGGTTTCGTTGTAGCGCCCGCCCTGCCGACTGGCACTCTCTTCCTGGTCTTCAGGCTTCATTGGTTGGTCTGATGGCAAATTGCAACTACCCCGGAATTCTAATTGAGAAAATTCGCATTTATGAAGGCGGATAATAAGTCGGATGACAACCCTGTGTCAACGTTCGGTTAAGCTGAGCCTGTGGGTGATATGAGAATTTGCGCCCCCTAACATTAGTTGTATGCTCCAGCTGAGGTTTTTACCGATATCGGTTGAACTGCATATGCATATTGAAAGGTCGATTTTTTTGATTCCAACCGGTCGTGGTCGATACCGATATCGGTACAATCGCATATATCCAATGAAAGGTCGCTTTATATAATCTTGGACAGGCGAGCTGTCAGTAAGTTGACATGGCTGTTGCTTGGAGATATCGTATTACGCACTCGCTAATGAGAACGAATTGCAACAACTGGCAAACTCGTTGCAGGGTGTTCGCGTTAGTGAGAAATCTAATTGAGCACAGGGGGCTCTTCTCCCTATGCAACCTGCCAGACTCTGGAGAATGTTCTTGTAACGGAACATTCTCCTCAGCGTTTCTGCAATATCGTGTCTGCAGATATTGAATTGAGTATCTTTGTTTTCGGTAATATTAGTTTTGCTATGATTCGAACGTTGCTGTTTTGAACTCGAGCGAAATTGCGAAGTGAAAATTACCATCAATAAAGAGAGCAGCGTGCCGCTCCGAGACCAACTGGTGGAGCAGATTGGACTGCAAATTGCATCTGGAACGCTTGCAAGTAAAGAGAAGCTTCCCAGCATTCGAGCACTTGCCGATCGCCTTGGCATTCACTACAGCACAGTTACTGCTGCCTACAACCACTTGGCCGAAGTTGGATTGCTTGAAATTCGGCAAGGAAGCGGAGTTCGTGTGGCAAGTGCTGGAAAGTCCGAGTCGGCTAGTCGCGGTGGCGGACTAGAAGGCATGTTTGTGGAGTTTCTCGCCAAGGCCTCTGAATCTGGATATTCATGCAAGGACGTGACTAACTGTTTGAGAACGTTGGAGAAGCGCAAACCGGTAAAACGCATTCAAGCAGTCGATCGAAACAAAGACTTTCATCAACTTTTGATTGCAGAGTTGGCACCACATTTTTCGATTCCAGTGGTACCATGCACGGTGGAAGAGTTTATTGCAGATAGAAAGAATCTTGATGAATCTCTTGTGGTCAGCAGCCTCTATCACATCTTTGCCTTTCAGCAATACGTCACTGATCCCACGCGCTTGATCGCTTGCAACATCGAACCGGGTCGGGCGGAAATCGATTCTGTCGATCTGTTGCCTACTGGAAGTTTGGTTCTGCTTGTTTCTGTCAGCACAACATTGATGAACATGGCGACGCGCTTGATAGCCGCGAAGCGCGGCGAAGATGTGGCGGTGCGCGCAGTGCATGTTTCAGACGAAAAAGAATTGAAGTACATGGTCAAGTATGCAACCTTGATTCTTTGCGATAGTTCGTGCGAAGAAGCGATGCTCGGGTTGGCAGGCAAAACGAAACTTGCTGTATTTCGCTTGTACTCTCCGTCTACGATAGAGTTGATCAAAGACCGATTGAACAAGTGGGGTTAGTGAGCTCTGATTGATGTGATCATGCGCCAGCAAAAAGTGATGCAACTATAGTGTACATTTCGCGTCAAAATGCAAAGTGTACTTAACATCGAGGGGCATGATTGGTGGATTTGCGTAACAAATTTAGCTTGTCGAATCGTGCGTGTAAACTACAGTTTCCATTTTGAATCGAAATGCAAAGTATAGTTGCGCCCATGTTCGGCGGGACGTGATCACGCGCGGTGTGATTGCGAGTCGGGTGAAGGCGGAACTTAGCGCGGCACCACGCCGAGACCTGGTTTGTCGCTCAGTTTCAAGTATCCATCATCGTATACGGCGCCGATGTATGGATCGTCGGAAAGCAACAATGCACCGTCGAGATCTAAGTGATCGACCAGTGGTGCGAGGTGAACTGCTGCAGTTACGCCGAGCGATGATTCGATCATGCAACCGAACATAAGCTGCATGGAGTGAGCTCTTGCGGTGTGTATAACTTTCAGAGCTTCGAGCAACCCACCAGTTTTGGCCAGTTTGACCACGACACCATCTATGCAACCAGCCAATCTGGCAACATCATGCGATCGGCACACGCTTTCGTCTGCATAAATCGGAATAGGAGAACGTTCTTTGACGAAGCGGAAGTCCTCGGCCGGCGCGAACTTGGGAAGCGGTTGCTCGATGAACTGCACGTTATTTTCGCCGAGAAACTTCGACATTTCGATGGCTTGTTTTGGGGTCCAACCGCCATTGGCGTCGACACGAATTGGAATCTCTTTGGCCACCTTGCGCACGATGCGAATGATTTCGCGATCGTAGTTGGTTCCTTGTTTTACTTTGAGAACTTTGTAGCCTGCTTCCACAGCTTCGCGAACTTTCTTCTCGACCACTTCCAGGCTGTCAATGCCAATCGTGAAGTCGGTGATTGGCGGTTGAAGTCCAGCCAAGCCGAGCATCTTGTATGTCGGCAGGTTTGCGATTTTTCCGCAGAGATCATGCAAAGCCATTTCAACTGCCGCTTTTGCAGAGTAATTGCAAGCTACTGATTTATCCAGCCGCCGTGAGGTTTCTGCAATTTCAAATGGGTTGTCTCCAAGAATATTTTGTTCTTGCCAAGATTTGATGACAGCAGTGACCGTCGCTGGCGTTTCATTGTGATAGCTTGCCGGAGCCGCTTCTCCCAAGCCCTCCAAACCCTCATAACGAATTCTGACCAAAATGTTGTTGGTTTTTTCTGATGTTCCGTATGAAATGCCGAACGGGTGAGTCGTTGTCAGATTGAGCGGTTCGCAAGAGAGTTGCATGGAGTTTTGGGTTTTAGTCTGAGTCTTGGTCACTTCCTTTCTGTGCCTCCTTGAAAGCATGAATGGCTTCAAATAGTGGTTCTCCACCGAAACGCACGGGATCGGTGCATGGCAATCCGGTGAGCTTCTTGGCTTCGTCGATTGCAACTTGGGATTGCGATTCATCCAAGCCTACAGTGTTGAGCGCGATGCCCACGATTTTCGATTGGCGCACATATGCCGCCATGGTTTCGTACACCTGAATTAGTTTTGGCATGTCCGGAATCGGAAAGCGCGTCTCATTGATATTTCTTCGCGAAGATTTGTGACAAAGAATCATGCAAGCGGGAGCGGCACCGTGCAGAAGCGACAGTGTAACGCCTGAAAAGCCCGGATGGGCGAGAGACCCTTGCCCTTCAACCAAGATGAAATCGGGCTTTTCGGCGTCTGCTTCCAAGACCATCTTCTCGGTTGCCCCGGCCATGAAATCGCCGATTACACGGTCGATTGCGATGCCGGTTCCGCAAATCATGATGCCGGTCTGACCGGTGGCGATGAACTCGGATTTGAATCCACGCCGGCGAGCGACCTTATCAATCTCCAGACAGACCGTCATTTTGCCGACAGAACAATCTGTTCCAACCGTCAAAACCGTGAATCCACGCACAGTTGCCGCCAAACCGCTGGCCACCGGCAAGTCTTCGGGTGGGCGTCTGACGTCGTAAAGCTTACGGTTGAGCTTCTTGGCCAGAGCTGCGATTTCATCGTCGTCGGCAAGGAAGTCATGCAGTCCATTGACTACATCCATGCCTTTTTCAAGAGCTGTCATTATGTCGCCACGCCACTGTTTGGGCAGGGCGCCGCCGGTCCAAGCCGTTCCTAACAAAAGAGCATCCGGTTTGTACGAGACCGCCTCACCGACTGAGCCGACAATTGGCGCCTGGCTTTTGATGCCGTTTATGACGTCCGCGACGGTTCTGCCTTTGGCGGTGCTGTCAATCACTGCTGCTACGGGGTTTCTGCCGTACCTGATCACGCCCTCGGCTGTCTTGGAGCGCCCCTTTCCAAACTCTCCCTCGGCATATATTGCCAGGCGTGCGTTTTTGTCGAGGTAGGCTTGATCAGATTTAGACATTTATTTTTTTGTGTGAAAGTGGCTCAAATATTGCCGTCAGGTGCCATAGAATTATAAAGGGACTGTTGCTTATTCCAGAATCCTACTTAGATCTGTCATGATTTGGTGGCATTTCAGGGTAGCAGATAGATAGGGGCTGGCAGCTCCAAATGTCAAGATTGTCTCGGGGAGACGGAAGTTAATGGTAGACGAAAGCACGCAGAACGAAGAAACAGATCCTTCGGAAGAGGCTGCGGCAGCGAGCGAAAGCAAAGAAGGTAAAGGCGGGCGTATGAACGCAGCCAAGGCCTTTTATCGCGCCATGTATGCCGGCGCGGAGCCTGACCCGGAAGATTTCGGGCTCACCGACAAGCAAGCCGGCGGTGGCGGCGGCGGAGCGCGCTCCGGTCCTTGCCAAAACTGCGCTTATCTCGAGAACAATCTCAAAGAGGCAGAGGCCAAGACCACCGAGGCTGAGAGCCTTTACAAGCGTATGGCCGCGGACTTCGAGAACTATCGAAAGAGAATGGATCGCGAGCGCGAAGAGTTTCAGGCGATTGGCGTGCAGAAGGCTATTGAGGCGCTTCTGCCGGCGCTTGATGATTTGGACTTGGCGCAGAGCCGTTTGAAACCCGATCAAGATCCCAAAGTTCTAATCGACAGTATTAAGATGGTCTACTCGCGGTTTACCCGCTGCCTGGATCAGATTGGCGTCAAGCAGCTCGAAGTGATTGGAACGCCGTTTGATCCTCGACTCCACGAGCCGGTTCAGGAAATCGCAACTAATGAGGTTCCTGATGGTTCGGTAGTGCATCAGCTCAGACCGGGTTACACCTTCAATGAGAAAGTAATTCGACCGTCTCTGGTTAATGTGGCGACAAAGCTGGAAGGCGAAGAACCCGCTCATGAACAGCAGAAGGACGAAACGATTCCGCCTGGAGCTGTGGTGATTGAGCCTGAATTGACAGTACAAGCCGTGCACGATGAAGAGGGCCCGGCAAGAGCCACTCAAGATTTGCCCATTGTCGAACTTTCCTCCGACTCGCTTACCCAGCAACCAGAGGATAAGCAGCCACAAACCGTATATGACATTACGGATGATGCTGAAGAGGCAGACAAAGAAACCTCGGATCAGCTTGGTTAACGGCGTGAATAAAACTTTTGGTTCGATGATTCTTCTTCCGGTCAACTCCTTTTTGTTATGAGCAGTGACAGAATAATTGGCATCGATTTGGGAACGACATATTCGTGTGTCGCCATAATGGAAGGCGGAAAGCCGGCCATTATCGAAAACTCCGAAGGCGGCAGAACCACACCTTCGGTAGTGGCATTCACCAAGAATGGTGACAGGTTGGTGGGGCAAGTGGCGAAGCGGCAGGCGGTGATCAACCCGGCGCGCACCATTCAATCAATAAAACGCGAGATGGGAACCAACTATCGCGTCGCCATCGACGATCAGTCACACAGCCCCGAGCAGATATCGGCGATGGTTTTGCAAAAGATCAAAGCTGATGCAGAGTCGTATCTCGGTGAAAAGGTATCGAAGGCAGTTATTACTGTTCCTGCCTACTTCAACGACTCGCAGCGTCAAGCCACGCGTGACGCAGGACAAATTGCCGGGCTGGATGTTTTGCGCATCATCAACGAGCCGACAGCCAGCGCTCTTGCTTATGGGCTCAACAAGCTCAATGAACATGCAATGATTTTGGTTTTTGATTTAGGGGGCGGAACATTCGATGTCTCAATCCTGGAAATCACAGAGGGCGTCTTTGAAGTCAAGGCCACGAGCGGCAACAACAGGCTCGGTGGCGATGATTTCGATCAGTGCATTATTGATTTTTTGATTGCAGAGTTTCAGAAGTCATCGGAGATTGATATCTCCAACGATCTCGTCGCGGTGCAGCGCTTGAAAGAGACAGCGGAGCGGGCGAAGATTGAGCTCTCCACGGCGATGACCACTGAGATTCATCTGCCCTTTTTGACAGCCGATCAAGATGGTCCCAAGCACTTGCAGACGGCTTTGTCGCGTGCGCAGTTCAACGAGCTGACATCGCATCTGGTGGAGGCCACGCTTGGCCCTCTTCAGCAAGCTCTGGATGATTCGCAACTTTCGCCCGAGCAGATTTCGCAGATTATTCTGGTTGGAGGTTCGACACGCATTCCTGCGGTGCAAGATGCGATTCGAAGATATTTCTCGAAAGAACCCACCAAGTCCGTCAATCCGGATGAGGCGGTGGCACTGGGAGCTGCAATTCAAGCATCGATTCTTGCCGGTGATGTGCAAGACGTGCTTTTGCTCGATGTCATTCCGTTGTCTCTGGGAATCGAAACTGCAGGCGGGCTTTTCACTCGTATCATCGAGCGCAACACGACGATCCCAACCAGCCGAACCATGACGTTTACCACCACCGAAGATGGACAGACTTCAGTCGAAGTACATGTTTTGCAAGGAGAGCGTGAGCTTGCGGGCTACAATCAATCTCTGGCGAAGTTCCAGCTCAATGGAATTCCTGCTGCTCCACGCGGGGTTCCCAAAATCGAAGTGACTTTCGACATCGATGCCGACGGAATCCTGCACTGCAGCGCGCGCGACTATGGTTCGGGCATCAAGCACTCAGTTACCATTCAGAGAACCACCGGACTGAGCCCGGACGAAGTCGACACCTTGCAAAAGGAAGCGGAAGAATACGCGCAATCAGACCGCGTCGCCAAAGAGAAAATCTCGTCGCGCATCAATCTTGAAGCTCGCTTGCAGGAAGCTGAGCGCACCGATTCGAAGTACGCAGATCGCGTTGACAAACTCTACGTCGAAAAGCTGCGCCGAGCGATGGATTCGGCAAGAGCAGCACTCAACCGCGACGACGAAGATCTAAAGTCAGTGTTGGCTGGTTTGGAAGTGGCTCTGCTCGAATTGGGTAGAGCGATTCACACTGGCAATCGTCAGGGTGGACAGGCGAAGCGACGCCCTTCATTCTCCGACTCGGGACCAATCGAGTTGGGCAGAGGCGGGCGCATTGCCGGTGGTGCAACCTCCGGCGGTACAACCGACGAAAGCACTACACCCGACGTCACTGGTGACGTAGAAGATGTTGAGGAGGAAGAAGGAACTTCACTTTAGCTAAAGTGAACTACAGGTAACTGATGTCAAAGAGAGATTACTACGAAGTCTTGGGTGTGCAGAAGAAAGCGACCGGCGATGAGATAAAGAAGTCGTTTCGCAACAAGGCGCGCGCGCTGCATCCGGACAATAAAGAAAGCGGGGACGAAGCCGCCTTTAAAGAACTCGCAGAAGCGTACGAAGTTCTATCCGACGAGCAGAAGCGCTCGACCTACGATCGCTATGGGCACGAGGGCGTCAAAGGTTCCACTCGAGGATTCGACAATTTCGACTTCAGCTCATTCTCCGGCTTCGGCATCGACGAACTAATCGAAGCATTGTTTGGCGGTGGCATGAGAGGCGGCATGGGCGGCTTTGGACGCTCCGGCAGCTCGGGACCATATCAAGGCGCGCATCTGAAGTACGACATGGAAATCGACTTCCTCGAATCCGTCTTTGGCGTTGAAAGAAAGGTCTCGGTCAAACGACTGGAAGATTGTACGACTTGCTTGGGAAGCGGCGCGGCACCAGGCAGCACTACCACGACTTGCACTACATGCGGTGGCATGGGGCAAGTCAAGCAAATGGTCAACATGCTCTTTGTTCAGAGCTATCAAATCATTGCCTGCCCTGATTGCGGCGGCAACGGCAAGAAGATCGAAAAACCCTGCCGAGACTGTCAGGGACAAGGACTCACTCGCAAGAAACGCGACTTTGATGTGAAAGTCCCAGCGGGTATCGAGGCCGGTTCGCGACTGAGGCTCACGTCCGCCGGTGACAAAGGACCGCGCGGAGGCCCCTACGGCGACCTTTTTGTAATCATTCACGTCAAAGAACATCCCGTCTTTGTCAGAGACGGCGACATTATTCACATCAAACAGTTCATCAGCATGTCTTTGGCTGCTCTGGGTGGTGAAATTCTCGTTCCAACCGTAGACAATGACAAAGTGTTGAAGATTCCAGCCGGCATCCAGACCGGAACCACACTCGTCATGCGCGAATTGGGCGTGCCGCGCTTCAATCAACCGAATCGACGCGGCGATCAGCTCGTGCACATTTTCGTCGAAACGCCGACGAAACTTTCAAGTGAAGAGAAACATCTTCTCGAAAAATTGGCTGAACTGCGCGGCGAAAAGCTGAGCGTAGAAAAGAAGGACAAGAAGACTTCAGACGACAGTAGAAAATCAAGTGACGAGCAAGAGGGAACATCCGGTTCGTCAGAGACATCAACTAATCATAAGTCTTCAAAAAAGAAGAAAGACAAGGCGGACGATGATGAAGGCTCAATTCTCGACAAGATCGTGGATGCATTTCGTCCAAGAAATGGTGAATGAAGTTCTCTTTTCGTTAGTTCGCCCGTCAGCTCTGGGCACGTCGGTGCTCTGCGCGTCATTGCTTTGCGCTTCATTGCTTTGCGCTTCACTTCTATTTTGCGCCACACCTGCGTTTGCTACAAAGCTGCCACAAGAGTTTAAAGATTATCTTGGACAGCAGTTTCCCGCGGTTCGCATACGACTTGATGGTGCGCTTGAAACAAAGGATGGCAGGCTGTTTTTACCTTTGCTGCCGGCCAACGCGCCAAAGGTAGAGCGAACCCAAATTCACGCCACTTTCCCTGACGAGAAAAATCCTGATTGCATCTTTTATACAAATGGTTGGTGCTATGTTCGTGTCTTGAACAAAACAATCAATAAAGCGAATATGCGCACTGTCGTTCTGCCTGCCAATATGCCGGAAAACACTCGCAAGCACTTTCTCACTTTGCGTTTCCCATCGGATTTGATTGTCCCTGAACGGTTGGTGATGCCGAAAAGCTTGAAACCGATTCTTGGCGATTTGGCGATTGGCACAGTAGAAGATCCTGTCGTCATTCAGACCCAAGACACCGGCGAATCCGTTGCCACTACTGAAGCGGGACCCAAGCATGGCGCGGTGTTTGTCACATCGCCCGGCAGCGGAAAGATCACGCTGCTAGAAGAAAACACTCTTAAGAAGATCGCTGAGTTTCCAACCGAGGGAACTCCCTGCGGCATGACCTGCGTTGACGGAACTCTCTACATCGCCGACCAATCAAAGAATCGCATATTGAAGATCGATCCCAAAAAGCGTGAATTCGTCGGACAGATTGACCTTTCTCCAAAGTGCGCACCCAAAGGCTTGGTGGCACTTCCAAACGGACGGTTGCTCTACGTGTCCGAGAGTGCCGCCAACGACATCGCTGTAATTGAAACCGCAACCGGCAAGGTGCTTCTGAAAACACGAGTGCCCGCCGGACCAGCAAGAATGACGATTACTCCTAACGGCAATACTTTGATTATGCTCAATGTTCCTGCCAACCAAGTGACCTTTATGTCGACACTCAATCAAAAGGTTTTGGGATGGATCACAGTCGGCGCCATGCCAAATGCCCTAACTGTCAGCAAAGATGGACGATTTGTCTATGTATCTTCCAGGCTCGATAACATTGTTTCGGTCATCGATATTGTGAGGCGTCAAATTCTGGCAAAGATTGAAACTGGTGCAGGTCCAACCGGAGTCGCACTGAGTCATGACGGAACGAAACTGTTTGTCGCTCAGGCGAAAGACAATACGATCGGCGCTTATGATTTAACCACAAACAAAAAGATTTCGGATGTGAAACTTCCGCTTGACGTGGACTTTCCGAGCACAGTCATGATGATGCCGGACTCGGACAAATTGATTGTATCGAGTCATGCAACCGATGCCGTCGGTATTTTCAACACGACGAAGTTGGAGTTTGAAAATCAACCGGTGATTGGGCATAACTCCGACGAGTTGATTTGGGTTCCGCTGTGAACCCGACAAGGCGAGTGATCACCTGACGTGATCACGCGGTACGTGATCACGAGATTAATGCTGCGAATGGGACACGAATTTCGTGATCACGCGTTGCATGGCCACCACATACGATGCAGAGTCACCGCATACGATGGCCACGCGACGCGTGATCACGCGGCACGTGATCACGCGTCGCGAGATCACGATGCTCACACATTACGTGTTCGACTAATGGGCGCTGGAGAGAATCTTCAATGCTTCGTCGGGAACCGTTGATTGCGGCTTCGTCTTTTTCAATTCACGGTAATAGTTTGCGAGTGGTTCCTTCATACCTTGTTTGACCATCTCGTCCAGCAAACCGATTGCACTCAAATCAACTTTGTCTTTTGATTTCCAGAGTCTAAGTGCGTTTTCTTTATCGCCTGAACGAGCGGCCTCCAATGCAATTCGTGACAGCCAATCGGGTTTTTCGTTTTCGGTTAGGCGCTGTGATGCGCCGTTCCAAATCGCCTCGGCGTGCTTCCAATCGGAAGTGTCGAGGTAGCTCTCAAACAGTGTGAACTGTGCGCTGCTCTTTAGCTCGGCATCTTTGGTTTTGCATGCGGCTTGAAGCAAGGGAATGGAACGTTTAGCTTCCTGCGTTCTATTCATTATCCAACCAAGGATGGCTTCTCGGCTCTCATTGCCTTGTGCCAGTTGCTCGGCGCGTTTCCAAAGTGCGTCACGTTCGGCACCTGCTTTCGCGTTTCTTGCCATGCGCCACAGAAGGCGTTCTTCGTCGTGCTTCCAGGTCGGAGTCTGCTTGAGCACCCACCAAAGTCGCTCGTCAGTCGGTCCCAAATACCCGGTTTGATCTGTTTCGAATTGTCCTTCGAAATCGCGAATCAGGCGTTTTCGAAACTCGAGATCCGGATTGGCATCGAACTCCTTCCACACGAATACCATCGCGGCTTTTTCGCTTTCGTTCTTCTTGATGAATCGTGCGAGGTCAGTGACTGTTCCTGGAAAATAGAATTGCCAGCTGGGATCCTTCTTTGTCTTCGCCAGCTTCAATGCATGTTCCAGGGCTTCCTTTTCTTTTGCTAAGTCGCCTCTGCCGCGATAGTAATCTGCTCGTCCGCGCCAATATGGAATGTTATCTTCGTTAGCAGGTTCCGCTTTTTTGATTTGAGCTTCAAGCGGTTTTGTTGGTGTCGAAGCTTGCACTTGGCCGGCTAGCTGCGATAGTGCGTATGACGGCGTTTGCCCGCCGGTTTCTTTGGAAAGCTGCACCAACAGTTCTTGCGCGGCTTTGCTGTCGCCTGCCTTTTGGTAGCACTCAGCTAACATAGAACGCGTCCAAACGCTGAAATCTTTGGCGACGTCCACAGGGAAAATCTGCGCGCGAGCTGTGTGATGTCGCATGAAATCCCGTATAGCCTTTTCGTCTTGCGGCTTAAACGGAATCGTGCGTGCGCGATTCAGGTAGTGAATCGCTTCTTTGGGAAACCTCGTGTGAAGCCATTCGGCCACGCGATAATTGTCATAGGCGAGTTGCGGATTGACGACGTCACAAATCCAGTGGATGTCCTTTTTATCTGCGAGTTCGCTGGTTGCGCTGATGAAACGCTTCGCGCGATCTAGATCTTCGGGATTGTCTTTGACTTCTTTTTCCAGTTCTTGAAACACGCGATCTTTTCTGCCGGCTTCTTGCCCGAAGACGATACGCAGGTGGCACCAATAATCCGGATTGGCTGGATATCTCGCTTTTATCCAGCCGTCTACGGCATCGAGTTTGGTGGCATCATTTTTGTTGTCGGCGCACAAGTGTTTGATCAGAACGTATCCCCAGCCAGGTTCGGATTTTGGGATGCGTTCCAAATAGAATTTTGCCAGCTCCCACCGTTGTTTTCCGATTAAAAAATCTGCACCCTCCGACATTTCGGATTTGCGCAGAGCATCTGGGCGCTGACCATCCGATACGTCGTTCCACTCTACTTTTGCTAACTTTTCGATCACGGATTTCGCCGCTGCTTCATTACCCTGTTTGACCTCTTGTTCCAATTCCTTCAAGAGTTTTTCGTAAGAAGACATGCTGGCTGTCCTTGCAGATTTTTGATTGTCGTCTTTCCCTGATGCGGCGGCTGGTTGCAACATGCATTCCGGTGCGATGATGCTTGCGGTCTGTGTTTGAACTAATGCAATTATTGAGAGCAGCAGAATGGGTGTAGTTTTCATTTCATTTGAGATTGCGAATCGATCTGAGCTAAATCGAATTGGAATGATCGTTACCCGAGCTGAAAGCGATCATAGCAATATTGAAAAGTCGGCGCTTGCGTTTCGAGGATTCACTGTGCCCGCTTGTCCAATCTACTGAGGGTCCTTCTACTTGTTGGGCGTATTCTTTTCTAAATCGGTTGCCAGACCATTCAAGTCTTGAATGATGCTTTTGACTGCGTCTGGTTCAAGCAAATAGCTATTTGGTTTGGCTATATGAAATGTTAAAGTGTAATCTGCTTGCGTGAGACTGTCGGCTGAGTGTAGATACAAGAGATTGAACAAGAATCCGACTTCGCCATGCTGCTGCCATTGCTTGAACAATGGTGGATCGCCGCTGTAGACAAGCACTTTTTCGCTCTCTTGAAGTTCCAAGAGTTGTTCTAGCTGCGGTTTACCCATTTGCTTAGCGTCAATCAATTCGCGCCTCGAAACCGGCACGGGCAATTGTTTGTCAGGTGGTGCTATTTTCTTCGGCTCACCGGTCATTCTGAAAATCGTGAACTGCATTGGAGTGATGCTTGCTACTTGAATGCGAAGATCGCATGGTGTCTTGTGCAACCCACTCGTCACTGCTTTTGAAACGTGTCCTCTGTCGCCGAGCCAAACGCAGGTGCGGCGCCCGGAAAGCGTTCCGATGGCGTAGGTTCCGTCCGTCGGGGCTCCTTCAATCGGATCAAGCACGTCGCGCTGGATGATTCCCAACCACATCCTGTTTGGTAATGATGCACCTGAGTTGCGATTCAGTGCCGTGAAGATAATAACTCCCAGAGTGGAGATTCCCAATCCGGTAATCGTAAGCAACTCTACGATGGGTGACGGCATGGCTCAATGTTCGCTGGTTTGGGCGCTGCAGTCAACCGGCACATTCATGCTGCGTGTCGTGCGTTTCACGAGTTTCGTGGCACGCTGTGCGTGCGTGTCGCGCGTTTCGTGTCACGAGTTCCATGTCATGCTGTGCGTGTCAATGTCCCGCAGGTCAGGCGTTTTGGAATTGCGGGTTGTGGACCTTGTTGAGGAACTTGGTGATGCTTGATTGGTAGAGGAGATCGACGGTTCCTGTCGGGCCGTTTCTTTGCTTGGCGATGATGATTTCGGCTTCGCCGCGCTTGTCGCTTTCAGGGTTGTAGTATTCGTCTCTGTAGATGAACATCACGATGTCTGCGTCTTGTTCAATAGATCCAGATTCCCGCAAGTCAGACAACATCGGTCGCTTATTCTGCCGTGCTTCCACCGCGCGTGACAGCTGCGACAGCGCGATGACCGGAGTATCAAGTTCTCTGGCCAGCTGCTTCAAGCTTCGCGAAATTTCCGAGACTTCTTGCACGCGGTTGTCGGTGACCTTTCGACCTTGCATCAGCTGGATGTAGTCGATGATGATCAAACCGAGACCTTTCATCTCGGCTTTAAGTCGCCGGCACTTGGCGCGGATTTCCAGCGCGTTGACCAGGGCGGAATCATCTATATACAGTGGAGCTTCGCCCAATCTTCCCATCGCCATCGCCAACTGTGTCCAATCATTTGTATGCAAGTGACCGGTTCGCAGGCGGTTGGCATCGATTTTTGCTTCTGCGCAAAGCATTCTCATGACGAGCGATTCCTTCGACATTTCAAGACTGAAGATGGCGCATGGAATGTTTTGCTCGACGGCGCAGGCTTGAGCGAGGTTGAGCACGAAGGCGGTCTTACCCATTGATGGACGAGCCGCAAGAATGATCAACTCAGATGGTTGGAACCCCGATGTCATGGCGTCGAGGTCATAGAATCCGGACGATACGCCGGAGAGACTGTCGCGCTGTTCGTAGCGTTTTTCAATTTGTTGGAACGAAGTTTCGACAATATGTTTTATGTGCACCAGCTGCTGCAAGTTGCGGCGTTGGGCAAGGTTGAAAATCAGGTGCTCGGCGCGGTCGATGGCCACTTCTGCATCGGGTTCTTCGTAGCAGGAGGCGACGATTTCGGTTCCTGCTTTAATGAGATGGCGAAGCAGAGCTTTCTCTTGAACGGTTCTGCCGTAATACTCGAGGTTGGCGGTGGTCGAGACGCTGAGAGCGAGGTCGGTGATGTATTGGCGCCCGCCGATATTTTCGAGCGTTCCTTGATCCTTTAGGTATTGGGAAACGGTGATGATGTCTATCGGTTCGTTTTTGTCGTACAAGTCCAGCATTGCTGCGTAGATGACTTGGTGGGCTTTGCGATAGAAATAGTCCGGTTCCAAAATGTCGACGACGCGAGTGATGCCGTCGCCTGATACGAGAAGCGCACCAAGAACCGCTTGTTCGCCATCCAAAGACTGTGGCGGCAGCCGCTCAAGGGAAGATTCGGAGAATGTGACGTCGGAATCCATTTGATTAATCGGGAGACCTAAAAAGAAAGAGGGGGCAAATTAGGTTCTTCACGGGTTTCGCAACGAACTCTTTGCGGCATTGGCGTCGTCAAATTCCAATGGAGCAGAGAATTCCACACAGAACCCACCCACAGGCGGCTTCAAGCGATTCTTGATGCGATTTTTCTCGTGCTTAAAGCATAAGCGATTGCTGCGTCAAAAGTGGCTTGGAAAGCCAAACACGAGCAAACGTTAATCGTCGATTTGATACTTGGCGGATATATAACAGATGTAGATCTAAATATAGATATTGATCTGATTCAGTTATTAATTCAGATACTTTATTACATAAGATCTAGATCTGATTGGGGAATACCGTATGTCCCCACCCATATCTCGCTGTTAAATTGTTTTCCTCTACTGGCGGCGTCCGAGAAAGCGAATATGGCATCCTGCGAAGTTCCCGTCCTGCGTGTTGACAAAGGTGCACAATACGAGGACGGTTGCGGGTCCCCGGAAGTCGCACACAAGCTTTATCAAGATGCACAACCATCCTCGGTTAAGGTCTCGACCAAACGAGGAGCGGCTAGCGGCTTTTTCCTTCCAGGAGGCGATGAAATCGTCACCAACGCCCACGTGGTGAAAAACGCTCCCAGGGTGAAGGTAGAAACCAGCGAAGGCAAAAGCTATGTGGCCGAAATTGAGAAGATTGATGACGTCAACGATTTGGCTTTGCTCAAGGTAAAAGGAATTGAGAAATCGCAGTCCCGCGGTCTCGAGCTGGGGGCAAGCACCAATCTGACTCAAGGAGCCGAGGTATTCGGTCTCGGCCATCCCGACGGCTCAAGGTTGCCGTGGATTTCTCCAGGCAAGTTTCAAGCGACCAAGCCTATGCCCGATTGGGTAGTTAACCCTGAAGAAGGTGAATGGCCTCAGTGGGTCAAAGCCGCCAACGCGGGCGACCCCAATGTCGCCAAAATGGCACAAGCATACCTGACGGGCGATCGTATGGCCGCTGTCATTCGCGGCTCTCACGGGAGCTCTGGAAGCCCTCTAATGGACTCTACCGGCAAGGTAGTCGGAGTCATGTCCAACGGATTTTCGGAAAGCGATAACCGCAATTTGATGCTTTCGGTACCTGTCGAAAAGGTGCGTCAATTGGTCGAGTCTCCAAGCAAATACAAATTTGTCTACGAGTACCGCAGCGCCTTTCAAGACAACCCAACCGGAACTGCGGTAGTCGACGGTTTTCTCGTTGGCTCGTCTCTCACATTTCCGAAAGCGGCGCCAGCAATGATTGGGGTGCTCAGCGTCATTGATGTTCCCTTCCAATTGAACAAGTTGGGCAACGACCAATACAGTCAACCCAACACGATGCTCAAGATTGGCACAGAAGTCGCGACATTTGTGGGGGGAACATTGAGCCTCATGCCCAAATACCGAACAGTTGGGCGCGTGGTCTATGGCATTGGTCTGGCTGGGTTGGTGACGTCGGATTTCTTGCCGTATGAGAAAGGACTGACAGAGATCAAAGATCAAGCAGGCAAAATCGTAAAACCGCTCTTCTGGGAATGAGCCCAGTTTTCCAAATTCGCGATCCGCCGTGGGTGCCATCCGAAGGAGAAGAATAAGCTCTCACTCTTTGCGAAACATCTCCGACGGCAGGATTACAGTCACACCCGCGGTCAGTGTCCATGCCTTAATCGGGTTATCGTGTTTTCTATTGAACTCGTATATTTGCTTCACGCGCGCGATGATTGCGGAGCGATCAAGTTCAGGGCGTGCGTCTTCGATTATTGATGTGATTGTCTGACCGGGGCGCAGTTCGTATGGAACCGACTCGGAGTTCTCATCTAGTGCTCGTGCGATGACTTCCCGTTCTTGGGCTGTGAGCTGCAACTTGCCGGCTTTGATTTTGCTGGCGGAGGAGCTGAGTTCCATAGTTGGTTTGTGCGGTGCAACTTCAGCGGCAACGCTTGTCGCATCGAGATCAAGCGGAAACGCTGCGACGAGCTCGTCGGGACTAATCAACTGTCCGATGAACTCCTCTGCTTCGGCATCTACTTTGCTGTCTTCGGTCAGTGCCAAGAATCCATCAGGAACCGTCGGTCTCTTCACCGTCTGCGACGGAAACTCGGCGGATGGGCGAGTGGGTTTCCTGACTTCTCGGGACGCCCGTTGTTTGTGTAAATCTTGCGATGTGCGTGGTCTTTGTGCCTGTGGCTCTGAGATTGAATCGGCTGACGCAGACGGTGTTGCTTGCGGTTGCTGTGATGAAACTTGTGATGATGAGATCTGTGATGATGGTGGCGCAGGTGGTGCCGGCTTCGTGGTCAGGGTGGCGATCGATGCAATCACATCGTCATAATAATCGACGAACGAATCCTGATCGGCTTCATACGCGATGATGTTGATCACTTCAGTATTTGAGTCATCAAACCACAAGAACAACATTCCTAGCGTGTCTGAAGAATCTATCTGCAGAGACAGAAGTGGGCCGGACTCTTCGAACTGCTCGATAGTGATAGCGTTGAGCGCTACATCATCGCGATTGAGAAGATGCTTTGTAAACTCATGCACTGCCTCTTGCCGGGCAACACCAAGTACTTGATCAGCCATTAGTTGCTGAACGGTTGCGACTGACGCTACAGTTGAGTTGATGCGCCGCTGGTGCCAGTGGAAAATCACGTTTTCCGTGTCTGGAGGGCACCAAGAAATTATGTTGGGTGGAACCAGCAAAGATGTTGGAGCGCCTCTGAAGTGGGACTGCAGCCAATCTTCAGGCGGAATAATACTGCGCGTCGCGCCGATGAGATCGACACTGCCTACCGGCGCGTATTCCACTTCACCGGAATCTTCGTAGTCATCGTCCGCCTTGGGTGTGTTCAATGTACCGGCATGCGGACGTTCGAGTGAATCGAGCGTGGATCGCGAAAGCGACAAGCTTGGCTCGTCGTCGAGTGGAGCGCGAATCCATCCGGAGTTCAAATCTGTTTCGCTTTCTGATGCGCTTTCTGAGGCTGCAGCCTCAGTCTCGACTGCATCTTTTGCTGATGTGCCATCCTCGATGGCGTCATGTCCGGCATCGCCCGCGGTGCTCTCTTCTTCCTGTGTCTTGCCGAACAATGCATCGCTCAGTGATCGCAGGGATACTTTCGCTGGTTCTTCAAACCTGGAGAAGAATGGTTCTATTCCTTCGTAGGCGAGGATTTGCACTTCTCCTTCGTTGCCGCTTCTTGCCGGCGCATAACAAACCAATCCTCGGTACCGGCTTCTATCATCGTGATACTCGAGATACAAAAACGGATTGGAGTTTTCGAGTTGAGTTATCGTCAATCTCGTTATTGTCTCCGGTGCAAGCCGAATCAGAGCGGGCTGAAGCGGCTGCAGCGCTTCGATTGGAAGATCACCGGGTTCTTGCTCGATTATGATTTTGAGAAACTCCACCACCTCAGGCGCGACTGTAATCTTCGCTACCTGCCAATGAATTTTGGCGCGACATTCCCCCGGCGGGGTCCAGCTCACTTTATTTTTGAGTTTCTTTTCGAGAGACTCTTGCGAGATGGTTCCGGTCTGAGACCAGCCGTCAGGCAGAGAGAAGCTCAACCCTTTGCCCAAAGAAATGAGCATCTGTTGCGTTTTACCGGTGGATTCGGGGCTCATCAGCTCTTAGTCATCTTCAAGAGATTAGTCGTCTTCAAGAGATGAGGTGTCGCCGGTGGGCAGTCCCAACTCCCATGCCTTGAGGAGGCGTCGCATGATTTTGCCGGAGCGAGTCTTCGGCAAGCTGTCGCGAATCTCGATTTCTCTGGGATAGGCGTGGGCTGCGAGTTGCCGCTTTGTGTGTTCTTTGATGTCATCGATTAGATCGCTCGAAGCAGTGACACCATTGGCGAGGACGACGAATGCTTTGATGATTTCGCCGCGTTCTTTGTCGGGTTTACCGATTACGCCTGCTTCTGCCACTGCTGGGTGTTCCACAAGAGCTGATTCGACTTCAAACGGGCCGACTCTGTGACCTGCGGTGTTGATGACGTCATCGGCACGACCGACGAACCAGAAGAATCCCTCCTCGTCTTTCCAGGCGTTGTCGCCGGAGAAATACCAGCCGGGAATGCGGAAGTATTCGTTGAACTTTTCTTCGTTTCTCCAAACTGTGCGCAGCATCGCCGGCCAACCTGGACGAACCACGAGGCGTCCGAGCTGTCCGGCAGCCACTTCTTCGCCGTCGTCGTCGACTACGGCTGCGTAAATGCCAGGAAGCGGTTTACCCATGGAGCCGGGCTTAATTGGCGTGCATGGGAGATTTGCAATTAGCTGCATACCGGTTTCGGTTTGCCACCAATTGTCGTGAATCGGCAATCCGTAAACTTTCATGCCCCAGCGAACGACTTCGGGGTTGAGTGGTTCGCCGACACTCAAAATGTGGCGCAAACTTTCCAGGCTGTGGTTGTAAACCACATCATCGCCCGCTTTCATAAGCATTCTCAAAGCTGTCGGCGCCGTATACCAAACCGTCACCTTCATGCGATCGATTACTTGGTACCAGCTTTCTGCATCGAAACGACCCTCGTAGCTGACAACAGACGCGCCGTTGGACCAAGGCCCGAAGATACCGTATACGGTGCCGGTTACCCAGCCTGGATCGGCCGTGCACCAATAGATGTCGTCGTCTCTCAAGTCCAGCACCCACTTCGACGTCATGTGGTGCCCGATGATGTCGGCATGAACGTGTACCACGCCTTTGGGTTTACCGGTGGTTCCTGAAGTGTAGAGCAGGTAAAGCGGATCTTCGGGATCCATTTGCTCGCACTGCAGTCTGTCCGATTGCTTTTCGACGAGCTCGTCCCAAGCCAGTTCTCTGTCTTTCAATTGAGACTGATCGCCGTCAACAACGACAACGTATTCTAGGTCGTGCAGTTGTTCGCGGATGCCATCGAGTTTGGGCTTCAGGGCCGGATTGGTGATGATGACTGTGGCGCCTGAGTCTTGCAATCTGTCTCTTAGTGCGTCGGGACCGAATGCACTAAACAATGGACCGGCAATTGCGCCAATCTTGGCGATGGCGATGGTGGCGACATAAAGCTCTAAAACTCTGGGGAGAAACACAAATACGCGGTCACCCTTTTTGACCCCGAGGCTCTTCAAGGCGTTCCCCACCTTGTTAGACATCTCGTAAATGTCTTGGAACGTGTACTTGGACAGCTCGTTTTTGGCATCGATTGAATAGAGCGCGATCTTGTTGCGGCGCCCGTCATGCAGATGCCGGTCGACTGCGTTGTAGGCAGCGTTTACTTTGCCACCGGCAAAATAGGCGATTTCTTCACGCGCCGATTCCCACGTGAATGTCGAATACAGGCTCTCGTAATTTTCGACGTTGGCTTTGACCGGAAACTTTTTGATGATTTCCTTGCGCACTCCGCGCGGAACCTCCTCACCAACGCCCCGCTTCTGAATTTCTTTGCTCTTGTCTTTTGCCTTGTTTGCTGTCTCAGCGACTTTCATTATTACCTCCAGCCCCAGCTGTACGGTCAATTCCTCTACACGGTGAGCCCACGTGGCATGGAGGTCACGCCGCTCCTAATGAAGCGGTCAACCTACGCCAGCCTGGGCGTTTCGAACCTATTAGTTTACGATGCTTTCGTTATTTCTGATCCTTTTTAAGGACATTAGCTCCTTAACTTAGTCATGGGAGCAGTTTCGCCCGGCTTGCTATTCTCCTGGCAGACGCCCGACGAGCACGCGTCGGCTGAAAGGAGCTTGACATGGCGGAAACAATGAAAGCGATGGTTGTCAGGGAACACGGCGGTCCCTCAGTCATAAAGCCAGAACAGGTTGCAATTCCTAAGGTTGGGTTCGATCAGGTCTTGCTCAACGTGAAAGGGTGTGCCCTCAACCATCTCGACTCTTGGACGCGCAGCGGCATTCCGGGCATCAAGCTTCCGCTTATCTTGGGCTGTGACGTCGCCGGTGTCGTCGAAGAGGTCGGTGAGTCGGTGCGACACGTGAAAAAAGGACAGGCTGTTTTGGTGTCACCTGGCTTGTCGTGCGGCGTCTGCAACTACTGCATCGACGGTGACGAGATGTTGTGCCGCCACTATCGCATCCTCGGATCTGGCTGTGATGGCGGGTATGCCGAATACGTGCAGGTTCCCGCCGCCAACTGCTTTTCCATTCCCAATGGACTTGACTTTCACCAGGCCGCGTCCGTTCCGCTCGTTTTTATCACTGCCTGGCACATGCTTTTGACGCGTTGCCGCATGCGCAACAATGAAACAGTTTTGGTCGTAGGTGGCGGCAGCGGTGTTGGCTCAGCGGCAATTCAAATTGCCAAGCTGCATCACGCGAGGGTAATTGCTACTGTGGGGAACGACGAAAAGGCCCAGCGAGCCCGAGATCTCGGGGCTGATGAAATCGTCAATCACACAAACCAGAGGATTGCCGAAGAGGTAAAGAAACTCACCGACAAGCGCGGCGTCGACATCGTGTTCGAACACGTCGGTCCTGCTGTCTTCTCCGACTGTCTTGCCTCCCTTGCAACCAACGGTCGCCTCGTTACTTGCGGTGCTACCACTGGTGCCAAAGCAGAAATTGATATCACGCGTTTGTTTATGAAACACCAAAGCGTTTTGGGTTCGATAATGGGAACCAAAAGAGAGTTTGTCGACATTCTGGAATTCTTCCGGAAAGGTTTGTTGAAACCCGTGGTAGACCGGGTATTACCTTTATCGGAAGCACCAAAAGCCCATGAGATTCTTGAATCTCGCCAGCATTTTGGTAAGTTAGTTCTCGACCCGACGCTTTAGTTTGTTAGAACAGTTTTTCATTCGGAGAACCCCAAATGTCATGGTCCGTTTATAAGGCTGCCGCCGTCAAAGCTTACGATGAAGGCAACTACTTCGAAGCTGAATCCAAGTGGCAAGCCGCAGTCAGTGAGGCCGAGCAGTATGGCAAAAATGACGGCAGGTATGCATTGAGTGTCGACAAACTGGCGAACATTCAATTTCAACTCGGCAAGTACGAAGAGGCATTGCCCACCTACGAATTGGCGCTATCAATCCGGGAAGAAGCGTACTCGCCGACCGCTAAAGAGACCGCCACTTGTCTGATGAATCTCGCCACTGTCCTATATTATGCTGGCATCTACGACCAAGCAGAGGCAAATCTGAAGCGTGCTCTCGAGATTCACAAGGCGAATTTGCCGAAAGATAGTATTGAAATGTCCAAGTCAGTGTATCAACTCGCGCTTGTTTATCATCGGCAAAAGAAATACGAACAAGCGGAGCCGTATTACAAACAAGCGCTGGAGATAAAAAACAAAGCGTATGGACCCGACCATATCGAGCTGGTTCACCTTCTCAAAAACTATGCGGATCTTTTGACCAACACTAATCGCGAAGCGATTGCAACGCAGATGCAAGATTTCGCGAAATCGATAGAAGCGAAAAACAGGAAGTAACCCAGCGAGTGAACAGGGAGTAGCGAAGTCGTGTTGCTTGTTCGCTGCCCGTACTCGGACTGTGGGCATACGTTTACGGTGTCGAAAGAACTCTCGTGGCGCCACGGACAGTGCCAGTCATGCGGCAAAGCAA
The DNA here is from genome assembly GCA_964503045.1 of uncultured Candidatus Obscuribacterales bacterium. GTDB lineage: Bacteria > Cyanobacteriota > Vampirovibrionia > Obscuribacterales > Obscuribacteraceae > CAYZJR01. The sequence goes on along the minus strand of CAZCZI010000006.1, from coordinate 69,219 downwards.
TTACTCTTAGGGAGTCTGCAATTCTGTCGCGCATAGAACATGAGCACGCGAAGCGAGCCGCACGGAATCTAAATATTGGTCATGGCGGGGGTGAGGACTTAACCAATAGTTCGCAGCATGCCTCAACTTTGGAACCTGGCTTCATGCTTTCGGCCCTGATCGAGGATGTGCGCAGTTTGTTTAACGTCGGCTCGATTTTCCGCACCGCTGATGGTGCTGGATTCTCGAATTTGTATTTGTGCGGCATCACCGGTTGTCCTCCGCGAAAGGAGATCGCTAAAACGAGTTTGGGGGCAGAGAACAATGTTGGCTGGCAATCTTTTGTCTCGGCTTTGGATGTGATTCCAATTCTCAAGAAAAGTGGCGTCGTTGTTTTGGGTTTGGAAAGGAACAATGAAAGTATCGAATTGTCCGAACTTCTAAAATCCGGCAAAGTCACAAAACCTGTGTGTCTGATCGTCGGAAATGAAGTCACAGGGCTCTCTGCGGAAAGCCTTGCGCATTGCGATTATGTGGTTCATCTGCCGATGCGCGGAGTGAAAGAATCGCTCAACGTTTCTGTCGCGTTTGGCATTGCAGCATATGCGATTGCTGACGCGCTGTAGTTTATCAATTGGCTGCCTTCGATTCGTGTGATCTAAAACCCAAAATCGCTTCAACTGCTTCGATATCTTCTTTCGTCGTGAACTCCAGCTGCATGTCTGCGTTCCGCGTATGGGTATTCGGCCGAATCGTCATTATGAATCGCCCTGAGACGTTGCTTGTATGTAAAGACCCGATCGAGTGCCGATCTAATGCGCATATCGATTGTTGACGACCGTGATCATCAAAAGAAACAGCCCGAATAATCCTCGTTTCAGTAATCACGAAGAGCGGCTGTAACGCATGGTCTGTATTGGCGGGTCGCTGATTTACTTGTGCTTGGAAGACGACGAACACGAAGCACATCGCCACTGCCAGAGATAGAACACCGGCTAAATCTAACCAAGGAAGTGTGCCGCTGAAATAGGTGCCTACAACAATCGCAAGAAATACGACACAGAAATATGCGACAAATGAATAATAGCGTCTCTGATTTGAATACGCTTGCCTTTCAAGTTCTACCGCAGTCGGCAATGGCGCAAGCCGGACCGACAAGACAAGTTTCTCTTCTGCTGGAATTGCTCTTTTTAACGCCTGCACAAACCAGTCAGGATAACCCTGCTGGTAATCGACTGTAGTGCCTGAAGACGGCCCGACCGGCAACGCACCTGTGGAGACACACTGCATATCGGAATCGGAGCCCACCAGCCTGGTCTCCATATTGTTTTTTTCGATGTTCCACTCTTTCATGTATCAAGTAACCGGCTCACGCGCACAATAGAAGCGCTCTTCCACGAGGAAAACTGGTTTGAAACACCTTCCAATCTTACCAGAGAGCCTGGCCAATCCAGATCTCTGTAATTTGAACTTTAGGAATCAATCAAGCCTTCTCTATAGAGGAATCGAAGCCTTGTAGTTGGCTCGAAAAACTATTGAAACGGCTGTTTGAAAGAACTAAATACGGTATCAGGCAACTCACACTCCTAAAGTTTCGGTTACGGCAAAGCCGCTTGGCGCAGGCCCAAGGTAACATAGAGTGAAGGTGAAAGACATGACCGTGCCGATGAAACTACCTAATAGTATAGAAAGCGCGATTCCAGATTGGGCAGCACGCCCAGTCGAACAACTCTTAAAAGAAGGCGACCAGGTTCTGTGGGTCGCGAGTGAAAACAAGTTCAGCATTTCTAGGCTGTTGTACTTTTGTTCGTTGTACTTCCCATTGATCCCTCACGGAACAATTGCAGGAGCGTTCCTCACATTTGTTCCTTTGATGATCCTGTTTGGACTGCTAGCAAGAATGGGGCTTCAGATTGGCGAATCTGTAATCCCCTACACCATTTTCGGCATCGGGTGGCTTGCTTACACCATTGTGTTCTTGTACCGTGCAGTCCCTGCCGCGATTGTGACGCACCTTACAATCATAACTAGCAGCCGAGTGATCAAACTTGATTCATTGAGCGGCAAAATGGTAGTCGAACGAGCCACCATCAGCTCACTTTATCCATCGGTATCGGACAGAAATCCGATGCTCACAATAAAGTCTAGCGCACCAACAAGGATTTCAGACCTGCAGCTTCGCTTTGCCTCGGTGGACGAGTTGCGTGAGGCAACGGAACTGTTGCTTCCAAGCAGTAAGCCGAAAGAAGATGATTGCTAACGCTAGAGCAGTGCTTGAATCGAGGCAGTGATGATGCAAATTATGAGCAACACGACGCTCACCGTTCTGCACCAACGCAGATCCGCCGCCGATGGTGCCCAAGTAGCAGCGCCCGGCGCCGCTTGCGATCGCCAGAATAGTAGAACTGCCAAAATGCCTGTCACCAAGGGCAGGAAGTGATGCATGATGAACAGTGGCATCGCGGGCTGGGTGACAATGCGCACCATGGCGTTGTCCGGAATTCCTTTCTTGGCTCCTGACTGCGGTGGCAACGCTTTTGGTGTGAAGGTCTTATCTCGATAGTTTATTGAGGAAGCTTCGAGCACATAACATGATGCACCGAATTTGGTGCCTGCGATCATTAATGCATTGCTTCCTGTGCCGGTAAGCAAAAATCTGCGTCCAACAAAACTCTTGTTTTCCGGCACGAGAATCGCATAGCAATTGATGGCGCCGGCAACCTGAGACTCAGGACCTCTTCGATTTGATCTTTCGAGATCCTCGACAACGTGCTGACCGTCCGAACCATCCGAAATCGGAATGGCGACAAACGGCGCAGTTTCGGCACGACCGCTGAACGGATTTATGTATACCAGCTTCTGTGAAAATCCCGGTGCCGATGTTTGAGTGGGATATCCGGGGCCGGCAACTTGCTTGTATTCCTCCACGTAAGCTGCGATTTCCCGCATTCGCATAATCACGCTGAAATCGAGCGAAGCCATCGAATACACAGGAGAGCCTTCTTGAGTTTGCAAACCTTGAGGTATGACCTGGAAGTAGTACTCGCGATGCAAGAGCGTGTTGAAGATCAGCATAGGAAGGTCGTTCCAGCTGCCATCGATTGTGCTGCAGGCGATTTGCTTTCTGTCAGTTCCTAAAGTCAATTCACACGTTGTTGGAGTCAACACCTTCAACGTAATCTGACCATCAGCAGATTGGTATGTCTTTGAAGTCGCAGCTTTTGCCGGTGTTGCCGTTTGTTTTACAACGGGTGGCTCAATTGGTTTTGGTGCACTCGAAGTCTTGATCAGATACACACCGATGCCTGCCAGAAGCAAGAAACCAAACAACGGTGGCAAAACCGTTTTCAAAATCTTAACTGTATTGATCACACGCTCGCTCGAGCCTTCCGTCCTCCGCCCGACTACTGGCTTGGTGCCGGCTTGCATGCTGTGGCTGCCTGTTTCATATTGTTCGGACTCGAATTCGCGCGATTTGCTTCGCTCGCTACGAGCGGGCATTCTGATCTCGTCGCTTACAATCCAACTGTTGTTCGTGTCGGCAAGATCTTTGCCTGCATGTCCAGGCCATCCGGACATCATTTGATTTTTCCAGTCTCTGTCTGTCTGTACTCCACTGGACTCTTCGTCTTCCTCCACATCTTCAGCACCGCCTTCGCCTACTGAATGCCAGCCGTCGTCTTCTACACTACTGAAGTTGAGTGATCCTGGATTGCGGAAAAAGTCCTGTGAAGTTGTCTCGTTGAGTTGAAGCGGTCCCGTTTCGACCTGACGCTGCTGCTCTGTGTGAAGCAAAGGATGTGTGTACGAACCGGTGTTGAACTGCGATGGATCTACCGGTTTTGGCGCCGGATCTCGCTGCGGCAGTGGCAAGTCTTGTTGCACATCGTGCGAGCCGGTCAGCTGCGACTGTGCAAATGGATGTATAAAAGAACCTGATTGGTACTGGGCTTCGAGATCCTCAGAATTGGGATCGGTGTGTTGAGCTGGCGATTGCGAAGTTGGTTTGGAACGAGGTGCAAGCGATGGCGGCGCGGCAAATCCGTCAGGTCCAGGACCTGAACTCATTTGTGGACGGCGCGCCTTCTCTGAGCGTTCTGGGAAACTTGCCTGCGATTGTGACGGCATCGCACCGAGTCCTGCCGGACGTTTCGCCCGTTGTTGCTCAGTGTTTGATGATAACTGTGGTTGGCCTGCCATTTGATTTTGATCTTGCGCAGGCATTTGACTTAGGCTCGAACCAGGACCTTGGCCCTGTGCAGGTATCTGACTGCGGCTCGAACCAGGACCTTGACCCTGTGCCGGTATCTGACTGCGGCTCGATCCCGGTCTCTGGCTTGGCATCTGACTTTGACTTGCTCTGGGACCGCCGCCGGGACCTTCTGCAGGCATTGTGCTGGGGGGGTGTTGTGTTTTGAACGGTTGGCTGGTCGGCTTCATCAGCGCTTGATAGAGCTCTCTCAATAAATCCAAATTGGGATGGTCTGAAGGAAAACATCGCCGCGCCACGTCGAGAGCGCGCCCAGCATGGGAGATAGCGCTGTGCCTGTCGCCGATTTCGTCGTAACACTTAGATAGTTTGTACAGAACATTCGCAACGTTGGGATGGCTGTCTCCCAAAAGCGATTCGCCTACGACAAGAAGCTGCTGATAATGTGGAATCGCTTCGGCAAAGCGGTTTACATGCAGGTAAGCATCGCCCAGCGTTTGCAGCAGCGTTGCAGTGTCGGGATGTTCTTTCCCGACTTGTTCTTCCGAAAGTCTCAAAGCCTCAAGATACAGTGGTTCTGCGACGTCAAACCGCCCTTGGTTCATCGCGGTAAACGCCTGTGCTTTTAGTGTCTTGAGGTCTGTTGGATCCCCTGGCAAGCTCTTGTCTCTAAAGATTTATAGGAAATAGCGGTACTGAAGCGCGTGGTCGCCTAACGACCATATACCAAGATTAGCTATTTCCTCTCACCTAGACCTTGAGGAGCTTCACATGATTATCTTTGGGGTAGCTTTTTAGACTTAGTATTTTGAATCTGAGAAGTGGCTATCATCAGTCAGAAAGCCAATTACTAGCCCGGAAACGCCGCCAACGACACCGCCCCAAGCGAATCCATCCCAAAAACCGAAATATGGAGTAACGCTGGTTGGAAGGGGCCAGTACTTAATTACTTCGAAGCTTGCTCCGGAGAGGACTGCGCCAAGTATTCCGAGAAGCAACATTGCAGCGGTTGGTAAACCCATACCAGTGTTTTCTTGCTTAGCGGCCATTTCACCTTCCTCAATGTCTCATTACAACCGGCTCGATGATTAACTGCCTCTGAGCTGGCGGAGCTAATCGACAGTGGCAAAGTATAGCACGCACGCCATTTTCCGCTCCGTGAGATTCGCCGGGAAACATTATCGTATACGGTTCTACCGATATCGGTATCTACCTCGAACAGAACCCATGCCGGGGCGCCGAACCAGAGATCCAAACCTTATTTTCGCGTGGTTGCTGGTTCGAATGATTTAGACAAAGGTCCAAGAATCACTAGAGACAGCCCGGCGATTGTCTTGGCGTCTCTGATTTTTCCGGTCAAAACAAGCTCCCAAGCCTCATTCAGCGTCAGCTCGACGACATCGGTCTCTTCGTCGTGGTCGAGGTTTTTGCCCTTGAATGTCAAGCTGGAAGCAAGGTACATGTACAGCATCTCGGAGCAAAAACCCGGTGCTGAGTACATTTTTGGCAAATGGTGCCATGATTCGGCCTCAAATCCTGTTTCTTCGGTAAGTTCTCTTTTAGCTGCAAGAAATGGATCTTCATCCTTTTCGATGCGACCGGCCGGGAGTTCAAGCAGGTCTTCGTCTACCGAATAACGATATTGTCGAATTAACAATACTTTGTCCGGAGCCGGTTGCCCGACGATGACCACTCCGCCATTGTGTTCTACGACTTCTCTTATGGTTTCTGCGCCGTTTGGATGTCTTAGCTCATCAACGCGAACATTGAAGACGTGTCCCTCATAGATGCGCTTGCTGTCGCGCTTATAGTCTTTGGTGAAGAGCACCATGTGTGTGAATATCCTTTTAAAATCTTAGCCCAACGCCAGAAGAATCTTAGCCGAATCGATTATGATCTGGCTGTCGAATGAAGCGATTGCCTGAATTTGTGATGTGGCGCGTAATAATGCGCGTGATACCACATGAACTACATCGATAACATGAACTATTCCGACACCATTTCATACCTGGAAAGCCTTTCTCCGACTCTGACGCATCCTGAGCTAGATCGTATTCGGCTGTTTCTGAGTGAGATTGGCGATCCTCAAAATGCGATCCCTGCCTTTCACGTTGCAGGGACCAACGGAAAAGGCTCTACAGTAGCCATTCTAGATAGCCTGCTTAGAGAGTCAGGCTTCAAGGTGGGCCGCTTTACAGGTCCACATTTGCTTAGGTGGAACGAACGCTTCCATGTGGACGGCAAGCCAATATCGGATGAACGATTTGCGAAAGTAGCAACCCGTGTTCGAGAGTTGTCGGAAGATTTTGGTCGCAGGCACCCAGAATCCGGCTGTTTGACTTGGTTTGAGTTTCTTACTGCGGTAGCATTTCTTTATTTCGAGGAAGAAAAGCTGAACTACGTGGTATTGGAAGTCGGGCTTGGTGGACGTTTTGATGCCACTAACGTGGTCGGCAATGTGCTTGCTTCGATCATCACGACCATCGATCTCGATCACACTCAGATCTTGGGCAAAGACCTCGCCAGCATTGCTTTTGAAAAGTCCGGAATCATCAAGAAAGGCGTACCTGTCGTCACTGGAGCAACGGCTGAGGCACTTGAAGTAATTCGCAGTCGTGCCTACGAATCTCAGGCTGAATTGACTGAGGTCGGGCCAATGAATGGGGTTCCTCCAGCCAGTGTTTTGAATGCGATCGAGCAGAAGCTCGCTCCCAATAAGTTCGGCAACCTTCTTGACTCATTGGTCCTTTTGGGTCCCCACCAAAGACTCAACGCCGGATTGGCCTTGACTGCTTTGTGCGTCTCGAATGTTTTGTTCCAAAAGAAAATTGACTGGAACTCCTTGACTGACGGGCTTAAAGAAGTGTTTTGGCCTGGTCGCCTGCAGGTGTTACCTGACCACAAGTTGATTCTTGATGGAGCCCACAACCCTGCAGGAGCCAAGGTTTTACGCGCCACATTGGATGCGATGTTCGGCAGCGAGCCCAACGTATTTGTGGTCAGTTGCTTTGACAACAAGGATGTAGCCGGCATGCTCAAGCAGTTGGTTCGACCCGATGACTGGGTCTTCGCCGGACCTGCCAAGGCCAAGCGCTCGGTGTGCCCGACGCAGCGTGTGGCGGAGGTTTGCCGGTCTATTGGTGCATCAATCGTAGAGTGCCAGTCGGTGGCAGACGCGCTGGGCGCAGCGCGAACCCGGTTTGGAGCCGACAAACCGGTGATCGCAACAGGCTCTTTTGCCACAATACGAGAGGTTATGCAGCTTCTTGGCTGGGTGCGTGTGGAAGATGGGTTGGAGGAAACGCTCACCAAATTTGAGGAAACGCTAACGAAAGGTGTCGATGGGGCTATACTCAAGCAGCCCACTTACGGTTAAAATCACTTGACGTTACGTTGAACCGTGGTCACTAATCTTTGACAACCACTGATCTTTCTTACAATCTTGCCGGGCACGTCAGGCATCAAGGTCTTGCGGTTGCAGGCGTATTGGTGAACCTATATGACCTTTACCCCAACGCATCGGGCGTGATGGCGGGGGTCTCCGAGGCGCCGATTTTTTCTATGCGCACCGGACAGCGCGGCGAGTTTACCTTTTCGGTTCGCCCAGGTAGCTATCGCATAGAAGTGATTCCGGACAACACAACCAGATTTTTGCGACATGTCGTGCCCGAAGTCAAAGTCAACGCAAACACCACTTGCAACCTAAGCCTAGCCACTGGCTCTCTTTTGAGTGGAACGATCACCACCAAATCCGGTGCTGTCCTGAGCGGCTGCGAAATCGTGGCGCTCGGAATCGAGCCGTCGTCATATCGTTCTTCCGCGCCAGTCGAGTCTTCCGGCAAGTACTCGTTGGTGTTGCCCAAAGGAAAGTTTCACATCGCATCGCGCGTCTATACCAATGGAAACGTGAATGGAACCAATGGCGATGAAGAACCAGAGGAGGAATCATCAGGTTTGTCGATGTGTTTCGTCTCCACCCAGGTTGAAGTAATCAACATTGCCGCTGACGATTCATACGATTTCGTTCTTCCGGAGATGGTTGCCTTCACCGGTGAAGTGACCGATGTTTTCGGAGCGCCCGTCAAGCGAGCCAAGGTTCGAGTCTCTCCATCATTCTCCAAAGATCGCATCATTTTGCTTGAGATGAACCTGTCGGCCGAAAGTCTGACCGATGAAAATGGAAAATTTCAAATTCACGTCGAGCCAGGCATTTACGATGTTTCGGTAGAGCCATACGAGTCTGGTCCATTATTCGGATTGAAGGAACATGCAGTAGAAATTTCCTACGATCTCAATCGCAGATTTTCACTACAGGAAGGTCATAGGCTCAAAGGGCAAGTACTTTGGGAAGACGAACCGCTTTCGAGTGCACTGATTCGATTGCAAGGATTGGATCGCAAAGGTGAGTACATCGCACGAACCGATCGCCAAGGATTGTTCTCAGTCGGAGTGCCCGGTGGAACCTACAAAGTCTTAGTCATCGCCCATCCCAAAGACTCTCCAACCATCACCATTGATGGTGCCGAATACAGCGCGCTTGCTCCATGGGCCCGCGAAGTGGTTGTCGGTGGCGACACGCATGTTGAAGTCAAAATGCAGAAGGGAACGGCATTACAGGGCAGAATTTGCGATGATGCCGGACAGGCAAGACCCGGAGTCAAAGTTCACGTCTTTGCAGATTCCGGTAAGACACCGGAAGCATTCGATCGCAACGCTCGCGCGGTGGCGCATGGATTGACCGACGGCGAGGGACGCTATTGCATCTTCCTGGCGCCGGATAAATATTGGATGGTCGTGCACAAAGACATCGCCAACGCGCAACTTGTTGACCTTGGAGCCGAACCGGTCACCATCGACGTAACGTGGCATGGCTGGAATCAAGTTCGTTTCGAGATTGTCGGCGAGGATGGACAGAAAGTACCGCGCTGCCAGGTGAGATACGTACCTTATGGCAGAGAAGATTTGGAGACTTCGGAACCTGACGAAGAAGACGATCTTCCGGATGACAAACCATACGGCTACGTCATCACCGGCGAGGATGGAACCTGCCAAATTACAATCCCCTCGGGCGTCTACTGCCTGCGCTTCGTCCCGCCGGTTGCAGGATCGTATGCACCGAAATTGATCAAACAACTTTCAATTAGTTCTGATTTGAATCGAAAAATCAATCTCGAGTTTAAACCTGAAGCGTAACTTGCGTTCCGTAAGCGCAAAAGGGAACTCCTGTTCCGCAAGCCAAAGCAGAACCGTGCGGCTTTGCACCCTACTTCAACTCGATTTCAGGTCGGCTACGTAAGCTTTGCACACTTACCCGATGCAAACGCGAGGACAACATTCAATGACTGACCATGGCTTCGAAAAGCAGAACAATCATCAAGCCGGCTCCAGCGCCGATCAAATTGCCGAACTTTTGAGACAGGATATTGAACCAAAGTATCGCACTAGTACTAAAAAGGTAACTTCGAAACTGGATCTAACTGGAATAGCGGAATCCAATTTCAATGAGCTTGACCTTGATGGAAGCGGTGGAATCAGCCGTGAAGAACTCGACAAGGCGGTCTCTGTATTGACTGCACGTGGCGACAAGGATGCAGCAAAAGTTGCGAAGACTCTTCGCGACAACTTCAATGGACTTTCAGCAGACGATCAACAATTGAGAATGAGTGACCTGGCTTCCTTCAGATTCAAGCATGATGAGATCAAAAAGGAAGAAACGATGTTGAGCGATCTGCAAAAAGGCGCTGCTGATTCTGCATTCAAAAAGATCGGTGGACAGTTGGATAGCACTGTCAATTACTCTCAAATCGAACATGCTTTGGAAGCGGACAATTTGACCTCCAAAGACAGAGACATGCTTGGCTACATGCTTTTGAACTACAACCAAGTCGAGGCGTTGGCCAAACAAAATCATCCGGATCAACAAGGCGTGACGCTCGCTGACATGAAGATGTTTGCTACTCAACGTTTAGGCGGTCTTCCAGATGCGAGCCAGATGGATGAGGATATGACCAAAACGACACTGGTTCGTCAGAAAATCAGAGTCAAGCCGCAACCACGGAGAGATTCGCTTGATGGAGTATTTGAGCCCGGTCCGAAGCCGGAAACGCCACGTGATTTGCCGCCGTTGAATCCAAAACCATTAAAGGCCATGGGGAGTATTAACTAACGCCTTCACTTTCTTCAAATTGTCGTCGGTGGCCGGCAACATTCCCCGGTCACCGCGATATGTTCGAAAGACTTTGGTTTCTGGGTTTTCCAACGGCATTAGAAACAAAATCCACTTGCTACCTTTCTTGGGCATTTTATCTTCTGAGAATTTGAACGATTGATCCGGCATGCACGGCGACCAATCATGGAAGCAGTAATTGAGTTTGAGATCTTTGGGAACGTCCTTATCCTGTGACTTCTTGATTGGACGAAGTACTTGTTCTACTTTGAAATGTGACAGCAGTCCGCCCATGTACAGGTCACCGGGGGCAGTGCCAGCCTTCGGCTCCTCGTGGCTCTGGTAGGAGGCGACGACGATGAGGTCACCGATGGATGCGGCGTCTTCCAGGGTGAATGGTCCGACTGGCTTTGCTTGAAGCTGAACCTCAGTGAACAGCCAAAGCATACAGATGACAATTAAACCTACAATGATTTGAGTTGATTTCATTTGATGTGATTGCTTTGTGCGACTGCCGATCTCGATGTATTGTACAATTCAATCGCATTGCCGTGTGCGTGTAGCCGCCAGGTCATTGTACGCTGGTAGAAACAGAAAGGACCGGCTCCGAATTGCCGATCCTCTCTAATACCCGATTGATTTGTTACCCGTGGCGTTCCGCCTGCCAGAGCTTGGTCGACCTCCGATATTGTCGACCTAAGTCAAACCGTTCTCTTATGCAGAGATGGCTTGAGCTACCGAGAGATTACCGCTCCATACGGCGGCAATGTCTGCTTGGATTGGCTCGACATTGAACATGCCGACTTCTGTCTGACCGCAAGTCTGCCACGTGGTTTTCACTACGCCATCTCTGTAGAGTTCATGGTGAGTGGCGAAGCAGCAGTGCGCGACCAAGGCGGCGCGGCTGGTGACCGCTTGCTGAACTGCTTTTTGTGCAGCTTCGTCGCGGCTGACGATCCAAACTTTGTTGATGCCATGATCTTTGATCGCGGCTTCGAGTTTGGCGCATTGCGCATCATTGATTGTCGGATTGTTGATGATGCCGACTTTGTGGGTTACGCCCTTGCACACGAAGGTGACCATTGCATCGAGTCCGGTCTCTTTGAGATCGCCGTTGCAAGTCGTCCATGTGAACGACGAGACCATGGTGTCTTTTTGCGCGACGTGGAACAACATGCGCAGGTTTGCCACTTCGAGATGGTGGCGTTGGAATTCGCTTTCGAACCTGTCGACTTCGTCTTGGGTGGCACCGGATACGGTCTTAGCCATCGGCGAGAGAATGTATACGAGCGGCTTGGTGGGTGTTGTCCACCAGGGCAACTTGGATGCATGCCTGTGACAAAGCAGGTAGTCGAGATAAAAGAGTTTGCGTAGACGGTCGCGAATCAAAACAGGCTTGTCATCGCCGGCGATGAACCACGAAATATGTTTTTCCAGAAGGACCTGATGCTCATCTATCAGTTTGAAGATGAGATGGTCTCTGTCATTGAGTTGTATTGCCATCGGGGTGTTCCTCGCTCGGGGGTGTAGTCGGATTGTCGGGTTTCGGATATTGGGTGTGTGGTGAAAACTTTTGAATTTGGGTTTGGTCTGGGTCCGTCGGGGGCTGAGTCGATTGGGTTATTGACCTAGCTTTTTGGCATCTTGACCCATTACGTATTGACGGAGTGGATCGTGGAATTGGTTGGCGTGCACTCTGTACTCTCTTCGAAGGTCTCGGTCCATCGCTACCAATGTTTTGCGGTTTGATTGAAGTCCTCGTGCTCTGTTTTCGATTTGCTTCAGACCTTCTTCCAGTTCGTCCATTGTTCTTGCTGGCGGTCTCGGTTTGATGAGGTCTCCGTATACATCTGCTGCGTCGCTGTACCATTCGGCTGTCAGATCTCGGTACTCTTTGATATCAGCGGCACCTGGTGGAACGGTCATGGCTTTCAAATTCTTCGACAGTAGTTTGTATTGGTTTTTGATTTTTCCAGCGATGCGAATCCACTCTTGAACTCGTTCTGCTTCTTGGTTGAAGCGTTGTGATAGTTTGATTCTTTCTGTCTTGGTTGGAGAAAGAATGACGATTTCCTGGTCCATGGCTTCGAAGAAACGAAGCGCAGGGGATTGATCTGAGAACATCGCGCCAGAGCCTTTGCCGAGGTTGCGATTTTCTTGATCTGGAGTTTTCGGTACTTGATATGCCGGTTTTTGAGGTGCAACATTCGAGTTGGTGGCAAAGTGATCCATGCCGCGCGGATTAGCTATGGCGCTAGTTTGAGTTACGCACACTGCTGCTGCGGCTATTGCCGAAATCTTTATGCTCGTTGTTGCCATTTTCAACATGTCTCAAAAAACCTTGTATCTTTACTTCCTTTTTAGTTGGGACCTTTTGTCCCTTGTGTAGAATCTCTTCTTTTGTTCGTTTTGTCTTTGGTGTTTTTACGGCTCGGTGTGGGATTCTACGAGGGTTTACGTGATCTTACGGGTTGCCGGAATTACCGAACGGAATCACTGGAATGCCCGATCTCGGTGGGGCTCCGCCGCCTCCGCCAGGAATACCGGGAACATTGGGACGAGTCATGAAGGCATCTTGCACTTGTGCTGTTTGTGTGCGGTTGGTTGGAGTTGCGTTGTCTGCGCTGTTGGCGTCGAAGGTGTTCATCTGAACGATCTTCCAGATGGTGTATCCACAAAGCAGCATCATCAGTCCAGCTGCAGCTCCGAATACACGGGCGCCACCATAGGGATGACCCATTACCACTGAGTAGGCTGCAATCGACATCCAGATGGTGGCGGCTACGACGCCGAGGATGACCAGATAGCGGCAAAATGTTTGAACGGTCGGAAGCGGTCCATCGAAAGCGTATATGCTTTCATGGTTGGCCTTTGGATAAGCTGCATTGGGCGAATCGGAGTTGATGACTTTGCGACCGCCATTGTTTTGAGCCTGCGGATATGGTGCGAGTGCTTCGCTGATCTGTTCCAACTGAGCATCGGTAGCTGTGGCTGCGATTGCTTGCTCACCAGACATTCCGTTGACGCCGAGGATACCGGCGATTTGATCGTAAGCATCTTGGGGAAGCGTGTCTGGGCGAATAGTCATGACCATGCGCTCACCGCGGTTGACTCCCATTGCTCCGCCTTGCGATTGTTTGTAGATATATATGACGGAACGATCGCGGCCAGCTCCCGTTGGAAAGTTATGTCCGGGAGTGGGGTCGGCTTGACCGGAAGGCACTGCCGGCGATGCGCCGGTATCACCAGGGTTGACTGGCGCAGGCGATGCACCATCACCAATCGGAGGAGGCATCGGAGCTCCGAACTGGGCGTTGGCTTGTCCGACGCAAAGTCCTGTCATCAGAAGAACTGCCGCTACTAGAGGCATTGTTTTTTTGATGATGTTGAAGCTCTTACCTGACATTTTATTTGCTCCGTTTAGAATCTGGTTGGTCGCTCGTTCCATTTATATAGGTTCGATTGACCGTTTATTTGTCGCCTGTTGTATCTACTGTGGTCGGTTGATTTACTGGTGTGAACGTTGGTGTAGTTGGTGTAGTTATCGTTGGTGCAGTTATCGTTGGTTTCGGTGTCGATGGCATTGGTGTTGCCGTTGCGGTTGGAATCGGTGTTCTCAATGCTTTCTCTTTCACCGATACTTCCATCAACTCCGCTGCTAGTGCTTCGAGTTCGGAAAGCGACGGGAAGTCGAACATTTCATCGTCTTCGATATCCGGTTCGGCTCCGTCTTCAGCCGGCATGATGGTTACTGAAGGAGTGCCATCTGGATTGGTGCCGAACACCATGTCCGACGTGGTGCTGTTGATGAAAGCATTGAGGAAGCTGTCATCTTGTTGTACTGCTTCTTCGCCTTCGGCCAGGTCGTCGATGAGAGGCTCTTGCGAGACTTCCATGCGTGGTCTCGAACCGTTTCTGCCATTGGTGATTGATGTAATGAGTGGGACGCCTGCTGGTTTGACATTGGGCACATAATCTCCGGCTGGGATTTCCAATCTCTTTGTTCCATCCAGATCTTCCAAAGTGTCCACTGAAGAAACTTCGAATTTTTCTTCGAGTGTTTGAGGAATGATTGGTGTGGATTTCTTGGTGCAAGATCTGTCGTCAATTGGTTCGAACGAGTCGACGATCTTGCCCAATGTGACTTCCAGACCGAGACCGCGCAGTTCGCAGCACAGACCGTCGAAAGCCGCGGTGCGCTGACCGGTGGTCATTTCGTTGCCTTGAACGATGTCTGCATAAGACTGATGGCGACCTTGAATGTCGTCTGCTTTGATGGTCATCATTTCATGGAGAATGTTGGCGCCGCCGTAAGCTTGAATCGCCCACACTTCCATTTCGCCCATGCGCTGTCCGCCGTGGTTGGCTTTTCCGCCGACCGGCTGTTGCGTGACTGCTGCGTATGGTCCGCCCAAACCCGAACGGGCGTTGATCTTGTGAAGCACCAACTGGTTGAGTTTGAGCATGTACTGACGACCAACGAGAACTGGGCGATCGAATGCTTCGCCGGTTTTGCCGTCGGTGAGCATCACTTTGCCGTTTTCGCCGAGCCATTCAAAACCAGGCTGCTTGCGCACTTCTTTAAGTGCTTCGTTGACCAGGTTGAACGATGCATCTTTGGCGAGTGATTCGTCGAATTGGTGAATTCTGTAATAGCGATTGAGAACGCTTGCATAGAATCCCAATTGTGTATCGAATACTTGACCGACGTTCATACGGCTAGGTACGCCGAGTGCGTTGAGGCACAGGTCGACTGGGGTTCCATCCGGAAGATAAGGCATGTCGCAATCAGGAACGATGATCGAAACGATACCTTTGTTGCCGTGACGTCCAGCCAGTTTGTCGCCGACTTCGACCGGGCACAAACGAGCGATCAATACTTCGATTTCGCAGATGATGCCGGCTTTCAATTCAGGTGTTGTTTCCGGGGTGAAGATGCGAATGTCGATGACGCGACCACCGGAGCCGTGCGGTACACGCAAGCTGGTGTCTGCCATTTCTTCTGCAACTTTTCCGAACACTGCTTGAAGGAGTTCTTCTTCAGCTGACAATGCGCGGGCTTCCTTCGGCGACAGCTTGGAGACGAGGATATCGCCTGGGTTTACGTAGCTGCCGATTTTGGCGATGCCGCGTTCGTCCAAGTGCTCGAGATCTTTGCCGGAAACGTTGGGCAATTCCGGTGTGAGAATTTCAGGACCGCGCAATGTTTGGTGAACGCCGATTGAATGTTTTTCGATTTCGATGTGGGTCAGCTTGTTGTCTTTGACGAGACCTTCGCGCACTACAATCGCGTCTTCGAAGTTGTAGCCGTTCCATGGCATGAAGGCGATAAGAAGGTTGCGACCAAGTGCCAGTTCACCATTATCGATACCAGGACCATCGGCGATGATCTGACCGGCTTCGACTTTTTGTCCGACTTTGACGGAAGGACGTTGGTCGAGAATGGTGTTTTGGTTTGTGCGGTCGAAACGAATGAGGTTGTAGTTTCTGGCTTCGCCGGAAGCTTGCGTGATGGTGATGTCGGTGCCCGAAACTTTGGTTACGGTGCCGGCGCGGCGGGCGACGACAGAGTGACCGGACGAACGAGCAACGATTTTTTCCATGCCGGTGCCGACGCGCGGACGTTCCGGGCGAATGAGAGGCAACGTTTGGCGCATCATGCCACCACCCATGAGGGCGCGGTTTGCGTCATCGTGCTCGAGAAATGGAATCAGACCTGATCCGACGGAGATGAAGCCTTGCGGTGCAATACCGATCATGTCTACATCTTCAGGGGCTACTTCGATGAAGTTTTCGCCGCGGCGTACGGCAACGAATGGTCCAACAATGGCGCCGTCTTGAACTTTGGTGTCGGGCGGTGCAAGAGTGTAGCGCTTGTCGTCACCGGGAGCCAAGTATTGGACGTCATCGGTGAGAATGCCATTTTTGACTTTGCGATAAGGAACGGTCATGAAACCGTCTTCGTCGATGCGGCAATAGGTCGCGAGATACGAGACCATACCGCAGTTTTTGCCTTCAGGAGATTCAACCAAGCACACGCGGCCGATTTGGCTGGGATGCACGTCGCGCATTTCAACAGGCGCTGCGTTGGGGTCGATGCCGCCAGGTCCGAACGATGTGATTCTTCTTCTGTGAGAGAGCTCGGAGAGCGGGTTTTGTTGATCGAGGTATTGAACCAGCGGGTTGCCGGAGAAATACTTGGTGATTGCGTTCGAGAATGGACGCGTGTCGATCAAATCATTGGGGCTGCCGATTTCTTCTTCTTCGTTGAGTTCCAATCTGGTTCTGACTGAACGAACCATCTGACCGAGAGCCGGACGGCAAGCGCGAGTCATGGTTTCGCCGACGCCGCGGAGATGGCGGTTTTCCAAGCTGTCGACATTATCCATGGTGCCGATATCGAGCGGCAAACCGAGAATGTATTCGATTGCTGCCAGAAGGTCGTTGGCTGTAAGTTGATGTGTGATTTCTTCCAAGCCGAGCTTAGCGTTGATGCGGCGGCGGCCGAGTTTGCCGAGTGAATAGCGGCGCTTGTCGGTGAGTTCTTTCAAAGCTGCTGCGCCACCACCTGCGCCACCGCCACCGTCCGGCTTCCAAAGTCTGCCGACCATAGCGAGTGCTTCAGTGACTTTGACTGGTTTCCAGTCGATGCGGTTGCGTGTAAGCAAGCTGCCCAATCTCTTTTCGATTGTTTGATCGTCAACACCCATGGCGGTGAGAAGTGTGGTGGCGGTCACCCAGCTTCTCTTAGGCAGTTTGACGCGGCACTTGGCGCGGCTGGTTTTGCCGGTGGATGGATCGAGTTCCAATTCAAATGTAATCGGTGCGCCCAACTCAGCAAGCATCAAAGCTTTGTAGCTGGTCGGTCCGGACGACGAGAAGTAGATGCCGGGGGCTCTGACGAGCTGACCGAGGACGACGCGCTCGGAGCCGTTGATGACGAAAGTTCCGCGATCGGTGATGACCGGAACATCGCCCATATAAGTAGTTGACTTTCTCAGTTCGCCGGTGTGAGTGTCGCGCAACCAAACTTCCATAAGAAGTCTCTTTGCGTGAGTCATGTTGGCTCTTCTGGCGTGTTCTGCTGAATGCGGATAACCGGAATCGGGAGCGTAGTCTTCAAATCTCCAATGTACTTTTCCATCTTGTCCGACAAACGAAACTTCAAAACGCGTGCTGTATTCACTTGTGATAGGCGAGATTTCCGCAAAGAGATTTCCAATCGTCTCTTCGAGGAAGCGACGGTACGAGCGTCGCGGGAATTCAGCTAAGTCAGGTGCTTGGAAATAGAAGGTCATTTGGTAGCTCCCGCCGTTGAGCCATCTGTCATTAGTGAACGTTTGTGGATTGCCAATGCTCTAGCCAGATCATCTTGATACGCTTTCTTGCCTGGTGCCAATGCGCTTGCGATTCTGAATTCGGAAACTGCTTCGGTGATTTGACCCATCGCCATCAGGTTGACTGCGAGGCGGTGGTGCACTTCAGCGTTTTCGACGTTGGTTGTGACCATCTGACGAAGAATGTTGACGGCGGATGCGTAGTCTCTTTGAGCTTCCGCGTCGGTGACTCCAGCGAGGCTGTCATTGAGGCTGGCTGAGGCAGCTTGTGGTGCAGCTTGTTGCACGGGTTGTTGTGTAGCTTGCTGTTGCATCGCTTGCTGCTGTTGCATTGCTCGCTGTTGCATTGCTTGCTGCTGCATTGCTTGCTGTTGCATTGCTTGTTGCATTTGCATCTGCTGCATGGGATTCGAAGCAGCTTGTTGCATCGACATGGGCTGCGATTGCGGAGCGCCTTCAAACATGTTCTTGCGATTCAATGTCGAGGCGAGGTCTGAATTTTGATTAGGTGTAGATTGGAAAACTTGTTGTTGCGGTTGGCGTTGTTGTTGGTTGCCGCCGAAGGTTCCGAACTGTTGTTGTTGAGGTTGCGGTGCGAACGACTTTTGTTCCGAACCGGAATTAGAGCTGCCATAGCCCTGCATTTGCTTCATGCGAGCTGCTGCTTCTTTGTTGCGAACAGGATCGATTTGAACGCAAGTGAAGTAGGCCTGATGAGCGCCTTTGTAGTCGCCGAGGCTTTCGAGGCATTCGCCAAACAAGAATTGGAAGCTGGTGTTTCTTGGTTCCATCATCACGGCTTGGGTGATTTCGGACAACGCTTCTTTCTTGAGACCTTGGTTGAAGAGTGTTTCAGCGGCCAATTTGTGCTTTTCGGCTTTGGCATGTTGAATGGCACGTGCGAGGCTGGCGCGTCCAGACTCGAGTCCAGGGTTTTTCGCATCGACGAGCTCGAGCTTTCTGTATTCGGCGTCGGCTCCACCAAAATCTCCGGTGAGTTGCAGAGCGCCGGCGAGACCAAGGTGATTTTCCGGAAGCAATGGGTTGGAGGCGACTTGCTTGCGCCAAATTTCAACAAGCGCTTGACCAGCGGCTTGATCGTTGGAATCAAGAATTACAGCCTTTCTCAACGAAGAAGCAGCGGAGGTATAGTCTTTCTGCGACATTGCCACCAAACCGATTTGGCGGTGTGCAGGACCGTACTCCGGCTCTTTGATAACGGCTTGACGATAGTAGCTGTTGGCTGCTGTGAGCTGGCCGTAACGAGCATACATGTCGCCCATCTTGACGTAAGTTTTTGCTGAAGGCTCGAGTTGCAGCGCTTGTTGAAACTCGACGAAGGCGCCTTCCAGGTCGGAAGCGGCAGCGAGTTGGTCGCCAAGGCTGATGCGGGTATCGACGTTGTTTGGGTTCATGCCCATTCTGTCGATTGCCATCGCCAACATCTTGGAGGCAAGAGCATTGTCCGGAGCACTCACCAGAGCTTTGCGGAACATATGCGCTGCACCTTGCGTATCGCCTTGAGCCAAGCGTTGTTGACCGTAAGCTACGCGAGCTGCAGAGAGATTGATCTTGAACTGTTTGTTGGTCGAGTCGTACTTGATTGCTTCTTCGTGATTGGAGATAGCTTCTTGCCACTTGCCTTGCTTGCCGGCAGCGACTGCTTTGTTGTTGAACTCAACTGCCATCTGCTTGTATTTTTGAATGGCATCGATTTGGCTCTGTCTAGCCTTCTTCGCTTCTTCGACGGCTTGCAGTTTGGCTTCTTGTTCTTTCTTCGCTCTTTCTTCGGCCTCTTCTTTGTCTTTGGCTTCCTGATCTCTGTAATCAAGCCGTCTCTTGAAGCGGCTGGTGGGCATCAGTTCATCAGGGGATTTAAACTCTTTGGTTTCGCGGTCATAAACCGGTGCGCCTGCTCTCGGCAGCGGCTGAGCATTCAACTTAGTTGCGAATGCGTCACCGGCAGCCAAAGATATATTGATGGTTACTGCCAGCGTGATTGAAGAAACTAGTGTGGACTTGATCATTTGGGTGTTCGGTGAAAAATCGGTGAAGAATCGGGTGAAAATGCGCCGTATGGCTCTGCAATGTGAGCACAGCTTAACGATCTGGGGGCTGTCAAGTCTATTGGGGGATATCCCACTGGCTTCGTAAATCTCCCACAAGCTAGATAAGATTTGCGTTTTGGCAGGTTGCCACGCGACCCCAAAGAAACCCGATCGCTTGAAAAGGGGCTTGAAAACTCGCTTGAAATATAGAGCTAGTGGGTATAGCCAAAGGGGTCACTCTGCTATACCGCGCATTCTGTCTTCACTTGGACATATAGGCGACCGATATATGCGGTATGGAGAGAATGCCACGTGTGGGCTTGACGAAGGGTTACCCATACCTTAAGTTAAGCCATGCAGGGAACTCACATTTAGATACAATAAGGTTCGTCGGCGGCGCGAACCTGACATAAATGGATCAACGTAAAACGCAAATCGCCGCTCATTAAGCTAGTACTGGAGTGTTGATTGGAAGCAGCATCTCAAGGATTACCGCAGGGAATACCGCAACGTACGATGTTTAGGCCACGCACTGTTCTATGTGAAAGGCATGAACTCATACGGTTCGGACTCAAGCGCGTCGTCTCAGAAGTGGTTGAAATTGTTGGCGAAGCCGCAGACGGCATGGCAGCTACCGAAATGATTCGGAGACTCAGGCCGGACTTTGTCATTCTCGATGTAGATCTCGATGTTCTCAATGGTGTGGAAGTGTGCCGCCGGGTCAGTACCGAACTTCCAAACGCCAATGTGCTCGTCCTGACTGACTCTTATCACGCAACCAAGTATCACAACCAATTGTTCCGCGCAGGAGCAAAGGGTTTCTGCCTTAAGAGCTCCGGTCCCAGAACGCTGTTTGAGGCGATAGAGCAAGTCACGCGCGGGCTTCCCTATTGCGATCCGAAGATCACCCAACTAATCAAGCAGGCTCCGGCAACAAACATGCCGAACTGCAACCTCACAGACCGTGAGATTGAGGTTCTGATAAGACTCGACCTCAGAAACAAAGAAATCGCCGAAGAGCTGGACATGAAGCTTCGGACGGTCGAGAAACACATAGAATGTATTCTCGCCAAACTGAAAGTTCCAACAAGAACCGCTGCAGCTCTCAAGGCCGTGCAGTTGGGTTATGTGCTTCTGCCGAAGATGCCTGGTCGTGACCCGGTGACAGGTGTAACGCACGAACAGACAGTGGCGGAATTGCAGGCAGAGCTTGCGATTGCCAACGAACACTTGAAGGCTCTTTTGAGACAAAACGAACTGTTGAAAGAAGCGCTCAACGACAAGATGCGCACGCCTCAGCAACCACCTCAACAGTAGCGTTTTGACCTTTCATTAGTTATATACAGTTGTACCGATATCGGTACAGCCACTGCCCCGTGATGTCTCAATTTTCGGGGTTTCATTAGTTATATCCAGTCGTACCGATATCGGTACAACCACGAACTGGAAGCTGTCCAAACGCACAAGCCCCACAGGTTGCCGCCCCCCCCCCCCAATCCGGACGCTTATAACTGGCGCCCTTTGGGCATATTTTTCTCGGTCACTCATTTTGATTTTCGGCGGGCCGCCAAATAGCATGAACGACAACGATAGGGTCGAACTGGATTTTCAAAATCCTGAACAGAACCCCAAAGAGTATGTGCCGTTAACCAAACTGTCGTTGCCCAAATCAATGACAGAACCCAAGACTAGTCTCAGCAAGGTTAATCGCAGCAAAGACGTTATTGCAATTACTGCATGCATAGCCGGTCTGGCTGTTTTGTTTGGACTTGCTGGCGTGTACGGCGGATTCTTGCCACTGATGATGGCGATTTTCATTGGTTCGTTCACCTTAGGATTGGTATTGTCCATTGGGTTGCTGATGTCCGTACGCTCAGTTGAGCGCGCGGCAGCAAGAAAGCGCAGAGGAATTCGCGAAATTCAAGATAGAGTGATTAACAACTCCAGCGCAAGCATTCTCGATGATCTCAACCAATTGATCGATCTGCATATGGCTGCCAAAAACATTGATGCTGCCGAGATTTACAGCCGCCAATTGTGCAAGGCGGTGGAAAAGCCGGAGCATGTCGTTGATGAATGGATGATTGCAGACTTCTGCAATATGGCGACTCCTGAACATATAAAGAGTTGGTTCGGGCAGTTTGTTTTTATCTATAAGGCTCAGGGTCCCATTTATCTAAGCGACAAGAAACTGATTTTCAAACCGAAGGTAAAGTATGTTCGCAAAGTTGGAGTGGTTGAGATTCAGCTCGAGGAAATAGTTTCGATAACCAAAGGTAGCTATTCGCGCTGGGCAAAGCCTATTAGATTGGACTTTCTCGAGATTATTTATAAGAGCGATGGAATTGAAGAAGGCATTATAGTTACTCCGATGGAGTTTTATTCCGACACGGTCTGGGATTCCAACAAGCACGTCGAACGCTGGCACACGCTCATTGAACAAGCACGTGCGCATCGCATACATAGGATAGAACAAGATCGTTTAGCGCGAATCGCGCAGCTCATGCTGCAGATGGAAAGCTCAGTAGAAAGCAGTACGCAATCTGGATCTGTGCAAACCGGCGCGCAAACCACATAAATTCTTTTCGTATTTTCCCCACTGACTCAACTCACTGTCGCAAGCACAATGGTATCGCTGTAGAAAATCGATTGGACCTTACTCCCCGTCTATCGACCACCCCTAAATACTAAGGAGTTTACCTATGCCTGACGTCGATCCCAAGGATCTTGCAAACAAAATCGATTCGGGGATGAGAAATCATGATCTGTCTCAAGCGATTCAAACCATCGCACGCGAGCAGGGCACGGACAATTGGAAGAAGACTGGCTTGGCTGCTACAAATGCAGAGCTGGACAAGATAAGCAAAGAGTTTGGAGTTCTCGATCTAGTCGGTGTTGAAAACGGCAATTTGGTCGTTGAAAACACAAAGAATCACACCAGAATCAAGATTGGTGCTGATACCAACCATCTCAATATCACCACGCCTGATGGCAAGGTAGTCGATGTGCAGAAGTATCCTGACGGATCTCAAATTCAAAGAGAAACACTCTCTGATGGAAAAGCGCATGTGACGAAGGTGCAACGCCCTGGCGGTTCGCACACGGAGTATCAGTATGTCAAAGGTGTTCCGAGCAGAGTCGTCGAGTTTGACGAGAATGGAAAGAAGACCGCAGAGCTGATGTCCACCGACAATGCTGCTTGGCACAAAGTGAGTGGACCAAATGAAATGCCGGCACAGATGTTCGGCAATCTTGCAATTAATGATCAAGGCGTGCACACCTTCAAAGACAAGCAGTGGAACACGACCTTCGTGCGCCGTCCAGACGGTTCGATTGATGTCTACGATGCTCAAAACAAGCCGATTCCGGCTCTGCACAAAGACAAAGAGAAGGCTAAGGGTTAGCTGTACGCTCCGACCACGCCGAACCTAGCAGTCCGCGGGTAAACGCGGAACATTGGTCGTAGACCAGAAACTTCGGGGCGTCATCGCGGAATTTTCGATTCTGGTCCGCTGGCGTCAAGATTTAAGGTTGTTCTACGTATTTTCCCCACTGACATCATCACTTTGGCTGGCGACAATATCAAAACCGCCCGTATTGGGTATATAGCCCAATAGGAGCGCGTTACCAGGACCGAACCAGTGATCTCTCCCCCTCGAATCATTCGATGATTGCTGACTATGCGTGCCTCTCTCTCGAGGAAGTCTGAATCATGCCCAATCCAAACGAACAGTTCGACAACGACGTAAAAGACATCGTCCAAAAGGTCAGTGAAGGTCTGGACAAGAAAGACCTTTCAGGTGCCATTTCCAAGATCCGGCAGGAGATGCAAGAAAACTCCGGTGAAGACTGGAAGAAGATGCTTGCCGCTGCCAACAAAGGTCTTGATGATGCAAGAAAAGAGTTTGGAACCATCGACCTTATCGGTGTCGAGGGAAACAATATTGTCTTTGAAAATGCCAAACATGCAATGGTGCATTTGGATGCGAATGCGACAGTTGTTAAGCCTGGTGAGCAAAGACAGCAAGCAACAGACAACACCGCGCAGCCCCAGCCAAGGACGGACAACACTCAGCAACAAATGACGCAACCGACTGACGGACCGCAAACAAAGAATAACGGCGATGGTTCGAGCGTCATTTCTGAAAAACAGGCTGACGGAAGGAATCATCCCACCAAGGTCGTTCACTCTGATGGCACCACCACTAGTTACACGTACGACAAGAATGGCAAGTTAAATGATGTCGTGGAAAAGGATGCTTCAGGCAGAACCGTTTCTGAATACAAGACGAACGATGGCAGCGCCTGGTTCAAAGTAAGTGGTCCAAATGAGCTCCCGGCGCAGATTTTCGGCAAGCTCAGTGTCGACGACAATGGCAATCACACTTTCAATGACTCACAATTCGGAACCAAGTTGACCCGCACCGCCGATGGTTCTCTCAAAATTACAGATGCGGGCGGCAACACCTTGCTCGACAAGAAAGTCGTGCCTATAGAGCAGCCAAACAAGCCGGCAGATACGCCAGCGAAACCAGCCGATACGCCGCAGAAACCGTCCGATACGCAAACCAGCGCCGCTGATCGCGTGCAGCAGAATCCTGATGGTTCGATCATTGAATTCACCAGGCAAGGTGATGGAAAAGCGCATCCCACAAGGATAGTTCACCCTGATGGGCAGACGACCACATACACTTACGACAAGAATGGCAATCCCAACTCTGTAGTCGAATGGAAAGACGGCAATAAATTCTCCGAGTACAAAACCAATGACGGTACCACTTGGACCAAAGCCGCAGGTGATGCCAATCTACCTCCACAGCTGGTTGGAAAGCTTTCAGTGGGTGATGATGGAGCGCACAAGTTTGTCGACTCCGTCACGGGAAACACATTTGTTCGCAACGCCGATGGCTCCATAAAACTGACAGACAGAAACGGAATGACGTTGCATCAGAAAGGTCCTGATGCATTCGTTCCCAAGCCGGGTGGACCACCCGAAGCTTACAAACCGGCCGATGGTGCCGCCAACCCAGCTGGTCCAGCCGGAATGGGAGAGTTCTCGCCTGGTGAGCAATTCTCCAGCGAAAGAAGCAACGCCGGAACCAAAGGACAATACGACATCGACTGGAGAGAAAAGACAGGCGAAGAGAAGAATCCCGCCGACGGTTCCACCACATACAAATACAAAGGTGAACTCGACGACGGATACTTTAGCGATACGAACTTCGAAGGAAGCGAGCGTATTTCTGCCGACGGCAAGTTGCTCGAACGTCATGTGAAGTATGACGGTGGTGCCAACTTGAAGTTCAAGACACCGGAAGGACCGAAAGACATTGCCGGCGTCACCGATGTTGATACCGCATTCGACTCACGAAGCGGCAAATATGTAACCACCATCAAAACCAAAGACGGCACGCAGTATCGTGCAGAGACAACCCCTGATGGTTCGGTTGTTTCCTTCAAAGAAGTTTCTGACAAGGAACAGTCAAGCGCACCTGGCGACACCAAAGCCAATGTTGATGCATTCAAACCGGTAGAAGGCGCATTCAATCCTGTGCGTCCGGAAGGTATCGGGCAAATGCGTCCAGGGCAAGCCGACGGCGACGAAGGCAAAGGAATCGATTGGCGCACAAGCCGTGCAGTCAGCAATCCAGATGGAAGCACCACATACAACTACACTGGCGAGATTGAAGACTCCTATTGGTTTAACGTTGGAGGAGACACCAACTTTACCGCTGAAGAAACCGTTGATCACAACGGTCAAATGACCCATTCCAAGGTGGAATATGGTTCGTCCAAAGACCTCTCCTTGTTGGGACCACGCGGTCAAAAGGTGCAAATCAAGAACGCCACTAGCGTCGAATCAAACAGAAACGGCGCCAACTACGAGACCAAGGTCGTAGATTCCGACGGCAAGGTATACACCTTCGTGACCGCTGCCGACGGAACCGTTCTTGAGTACAAAGAACCGCAAAAATAGATCGGCAAATAGAAGGTCAGGTATACACGTCCGGTATACACGTCCGGTACAACACGTCGGGTACAACACAAAGCCAGTTCGTCTATCATCAGCTCAATCAATGAGCTAAGATGTCTTTGATGTCCTAGTGATGCCCTAGTGATGTCCTAGTGATGGTCTTTGATGTCTTAAATGCAATGTGGGTCTTCAACATAAATATGAATTTGTTTCGATTGCCATTGAATGTGCGCGGACTTAATCGGCTTTTCTCTCCAACTTGGAAACGCATTAGCGCTATTGCATCGATTGTTCTTATTGTTCTTACCCTAATCCCACTTCCGTCGCGGGCTGAGGACATGGATAGCTACTTGGCTTATCTCGACACACGATTCGGGTCTGCATGGCGCATGCCGCCCGGTGGCGAGAGACTTCGGTGCGTTATGTCATTTGTTCTTTTCATCGACGGAAATCACACAACGGCGACGATTGACTCGTCCTCGGGCAACCAATCATTCGATTCGTCTTGTCTGATGGCATTGCAATATGCAGGACCGTTTCGTCATTTGCCCCCCGAAGCTCACCCTCAAGAGCCCATTGGAGTCTCATTCTCCAGTAGCGGTGTTGATTGTTGGTTCAAACTTGCGGGTAATCAAAGCGGAAGCGATCGCGCAATTATTCAGCGCAAAAATGCAATCAACAAAAAGATTATTGAATTGAGACAGCGACTGGCCAAAGAGGAAAAGGCTTATGGCAAGGAACATCCTAGAGTGATTGCCACCGTATATGAGATCGCGAATTGGTGCAAATCAGACAGCCGTTGGAAAGAAGCCACTCCTCTATTTGCACGGGTACTCGCTGCACAAACCAAGAATCCCAAGTTGCTCCGTCACAAAGTCAGCACTTTGAGTGACATTGCCGACATGTACTCAATGCAAGGCATGCCGGAGAAGGCTGAACCATACTTTAAGGAAGCCATGGACATCATGGAAAAGAACTTCCCCAACGAGAAGCTCACGTTGGCGAAAGCCATGCAAAACTACGCGAAGGTATTGTACAAGTTGCCTGGCAAGCAAGAGCAAGCTGACGCTATCTACGAGAAGATCAAAAACATAAACTCACCGAAGCCGGCAACCTCTCAAACTTCGACTCCTTCTACAACTGCTAATCCGTCTGCTCCTTCTGCGGGAGCTCAAACCGAACAGAATCCGTGGAGGCCGGCAAACTCAAAGGAACCGAATCCTTGGAGACCGACAAACTCTCCGGCGCCGGACGCGCAACCATCCTCGAATCCGTGGAGGCCATCTAGCCCTTCGGTGACGACGCCTTCTGTTCCTTCGAATACAAGTGCGCCTTCGTCGACGACAAGTGGTTCAACAACTCCAGCCACAGCGATACCACCGGCGACACCGCCCGCCAATGCAGAAAAAACTCCTGCATCGAAGTAAACCGAACCGGAAAATTGAATTAGGGGAATTGTACGAAGTGAAAAAACGTAATCTTGTGGGTCTTGTAGTGTGTGGAATCCTCTTTCTAGGCTGGGTTTCGTATCTCTGCCTGGTACCCGGGCACGACGATCACGACAAGTGGAGGGAGTGGGAAATGAAGAAAGCAGCAATGGAGAAGGCAATGAGTTCTTCGGTCAAGGTTGTTTACTGCGCTAAATCCATTTCCAAAGGTAAGGTTGTCACTCTAGAGGATTTGAAAGAGGCGGAGCGTGAGTCCAGCAAGGTTCCGGACAATGCACCCAAAACCGCGGCTGAGTGCGTGGGAAAACTGGCTACAAGGGATATTGCACCCGATGAGATGCTGATTGAGAGCGATCTTACAGAAACAGGAGAGTTGTCAGGTGATTCTGCAAGGTAAAAAGTAGTTGCTTCTAACTTATAGATTGGTTTGGTATTCTTCCATCTGACATCTGCGCCGAGTAATCTCTTGGTAATGCAAAAATTAGCGATCTCATTAGTTGCAGGACTGCTAGTAGCCCAAGGTGCTTGGCTGTCTTGCCTGGCAAATGGCACGCTTGGTGCTTATCTGGAAGAGCAGGCGGCGGCTGGAGCCACGGAGTCGGGCTCAGTGGCGCCGGAACCGACGCCGACCGCGGCGGAATCAAACTCGGCGACGCCGGGACCGAAGTCGGAAGCGACGGTTGCACAACCAAAATCATCGACTGAAGCGAATCCCACAGTAGAGCCTAAGCAGCCAAAGAAGCAAAAGCAAAAAGTTCAAATTCCATTCCCGATTGGCAGCAAAGTCAGTCGCACACTGCAGCAAGTCACGGGAATCAATTTGCTGACCGGATTTGTGGTCAGCCACATTGGACAGAGCGTCCTGCATCACAAGCTCGGTGGCAAAGTCAAAGTCAAAATTCAGACATACAGCCTCACCGATTTGCTTGCAGGTAAAGTCAAATCAGTTCAAGTTTCGCTCAAAGACGCAAAACTCAAGGGCGTTTCGCTTGGTCGAATCTTAATTTCCAGCAGCAATCCATTGTGGATTGCTTTGCCTGGGAAGGGACGAAAGGCTGGAGTGAAGAGTCCGGTGTTTGTTGCGGTGAAAGCGCAATTGAGCCAGAAGGATGTCACACAAGCTCTGAAGAGCGAGGAAGTGACAAATCAATTGCGAGGATTGAAACTTGATCTGCCTGGTTTAGGCGATCAACAACTCCAAGTAATCAAGCCAAAAGTCGAGATCATTGACGATGCAGTACGCATCGAAGCACTCTTAATCACCAAAGGCGGGAAAGAGGAAACAGCTGTTCCTATCATCATCTCCGCCAAGCCGAAGTTGCTTGATGATGCTCGCATCGTGTTGGAAGATATGAAAGTGACATCACCCGATATTGAAAATCCTGAGGAGTTTGCAATGTTTATGCAGGATTTGTTCAATCCGCTGGTTAACTTCGCTCGCATGGATACTTATGAGCATGCGTTCCGTCTAGCGTCATTTGGTGTGGGTGGCAAGGAAGTGAACGGCGAAGGTAAATTATTGTTGGTACCTAGAGATTTGGCAAAGCAGCTGGCACAGAAAGGACTTACTAAGTAGCCATGATTAAGAAGAAAAACCTGACCCGGACCAATCTATTGATGTGGTCCTTCGTATCTTTTATTTCAGTCTCCACGCTCAGTTCTTGCAGCGGTGTTTTCCCGATTCCCGGCGGAACTAGCGAGAAAGTCGTGACGGCAAATGTGGCTCCAACAAGAGCACGAAGTGAAGTTCAAATTTGGTTTACCAAGGTCAATGGCGCAGACCTCGAGCTGGTGCCTGTTTCCCGTCGAGTGGCGCAAGGTGACGCGCTGGAGTTTGCAGTGGGTGAACTTCTCAAAGGTCCTACCCCTGCCGAATCCGATACCGGAATTGCATCAGAAATTCCAAAAGGAGCCATTCTTTTAGGATCGACTCACGAAGGCGACTCTATCGAGCTCAACCTGTCCAAGCGCTTTGCCACAGGCGGCGGAAGCACCTCCTTCACCACCAGGATGGAACAACTCGCCAGAACCGTCAAAGAAGTAGCAGGCACCTCCAAGGTCTACCTCAACGTTGAAGGACAGCGCCTGTTGGAGTCTGCCGGCGACGGGCTCGAAGTCAAACAACCCATAAATTAGCTTTCGCTAAGCAAGTTCGAAGAAGAATCATTTTTTGTCTCTTCCTTACAATAATGTTGCGAAAGCGCGCATTCTCTCCAGTTTCGCGCCCAAACAAAAAAAAGTTTGCTATGATACCTCTTCCGTTTATGACTATAGTTAGGATTCTGAAGATGAAGGAAGGCATTCATCCCAAGTACTTTGATGTCGTCGCCACATGTGTGTGCGGCAGCAAAGTTGCGCTGGGTTCAACCAAAAACCAGATTCGTGTAGAAATCTGCAGCGCCTGCCACCCGTTCTATACCGGACAACAGAAGATCGTCGACACCGAAGGTCGCGTCGATCGCTTTGTCAAGCGCTATAAGCTGGATAAGAAGAGCGGCTAACGCTGGCGAGTAATCTCTATTGTTTCTTGGCAATGCACCAACAGAAAGGTATTGCCAAGTTTCTTTTTTTCTAAATTCCGGAGCTATATACCTTTTTGCTTCTTTGCTCGCCAAGCCGCTAAGCTTAGTCATGTTGGGGTTGGCTGGAGGCAGCTATAAATGAAACAGAAACCGAGCTTGCCGGCAGATGCGAAGTCTCGGCTGATTGTTGCGCTTGATGTTTCCACAAAAGATGAGTGCTTGAGGATTGTCGAGAACATAGGCGAGTATGTCGGCATGTTCAAAATCGGTCTCGAACTCTTCACCAGCTGCGGCCCCGAACTTTTCAAAGAAATGAAGGCACATGGTGTATCGATCTTCTTTGACGGAAAGTTTCACGACATACCAAATACGGTGGCACAGGCAAGTCGTGCTGCGACACTGCATGGAGTGGAGATGTTCAACGTGCATGCCTCCGGCGGCTCCAAGATGCTCAAAGCTGCGTCAGATGCAGTAAGGAAAGCGACCGATGAGGCGAAGCTTTCTGCAAAGCCAAACTTAATTGCGGTGACGGTATTGACCAGCACATCTCAGACTGAACTGAATGATGAGCTCGGTGTTTCCGTGCCGTTGCAGACGCAGGTCGTCTCGCTTGCGAAACTGGCTCAAGACAATGGAATCGACGGAGTCGTCGCCTCGGCGCGCGAGGTGGTTGCAATTAGAAAAGCGTGTGGCGACAATTTTTTGATTGTTACTCCCGGCATTCGACCCTCGTGGGCGGGAGCTGACGATCAAGCTCGTATTGTGACACCAGCTGACGCAATGCGCGATGGCTCCGACTACATCGTTGTAGGCAGACCAATAACGCAGGCATCCGACAGGCGCGATGCAGCCAGGCGTATCGTGGAAGAGATGGACAGTGGGCTATGCAGACTGTGAGGCGACCGGCTTATTCGAAGTTGAATACGATGCGAAGCTCACTGGTAGCATTGCTCACGCTCATTTGCGTGTTCACCGCGATCTGTCCTCAACCTTCGATATGCGCTGAAGAACGCCCGGTGAACTTCATCTTTCTTGTGGATGTTTCGGGCAGCATGGTCATGAAATCAACCATGGTCACGGCGGCAAATGGCTCCCAAGTAACCCTTTTTGAAGCGCTGCGCGATGCGCTCAAACAGATCGTTAACGATCGAAGGCTGATTGGTGCGAAGAGCCGTGTGAGTTTTATTACTTTTGGAACTCAAATCACGGAGAAATCGACCTGGCCTGAACAGGTTCAGGCTGATTCCGACAGAGAAACGTTGATCGCGCGAATCACCGATGTGACAGAACTCCAAGCAGACAAACATGGCGATACTTACATGGGTGGCGCCTTGAATGCCGCACTTACAAAAGCAAATCAGCTCTACTCTCAGCAAGATCCTTGTACGACCACGTTCATCATAATGCTCACCGACGGCTGGGACGAACCACCAAAAGGCGCCCAGCATCAGGTTAAAGCAGTTGCCGCCCAGATTGTTGCCAAGGAAAAACAAATTCAATCGAAGTTGGGAGTCAACACCTGGCAGGTGGCGGTGGTTGGGTTGCAACGACTTCCTGACAGAAAGGCAGGCACTACAACCGCGGCAGAGTTAGCAAAACTTTTGGGTGGAACTTTTCTTGATGTTAGTAAAGAAGGCGGCGGAAGTGTCTCCGAACGCATTTTTCTTTCTCTAAAACGAACAGTCGAGAGTCTCAAAGGCGATATCAAATATGTGGGAACACCTTCTGATGGCACCGATCCCTTCTCCGAACGAAAAGACGAGTTCGATCGCGAGCGGGCGAAGCGAGGGCTCGCAATGGGCGTTCTCGACTTCGGAAGCGTTGATGGCAACGGCAATGCCATAGCCACGATGCCCTTGGAAGTTCGTTCGTGCTACGGCGAAGAGATAACCTCACTTAGCGAATCGTCTGCCACCACGGACGTTTCTAAATTGAAAGCGCTAATCTCAAAGGTTTCTCCTGCATTTGGAATTAAAGAACCAATCAGGCTTGCGTCTTCTCTAACCCCTGGAGCAATTACGGTTTCGCTCAGTGTCACACCCTGCATACTGTCGCCTAAAGAAAGCAAGGAGGGCGCGCGAGGAACTGCACTTCAAAATGTCGACCTAAATTTGACCGCGCACAGCACCTGTCCGGCCGGGCATTATATCGGCAGTATAAAGATGGCGTCCACAGCGCGAATGCAAGATACAATCTCGTATTTTGTGACGGTTCCGGGCCGGCTCATTTCAGGCAATGACGAGATGAAAGTGCGCGCGAAAAAGACAGGGTTCTTTTTTGCAGAAGGAACAGAGACAGAGATCAAAACCACCCTTAAGGAATTGCCGGGGTCGCACTCCAAGGCGATCTACACTGTTGAGATTGCGGCAGACGCTCCTGTAATGCATAGTGAAAAGCACAAGAAGGATTCTGCACCTATTATCTTGGATGCAGAGAATATAAACTCGGGCAAGCCACTGACTATGGTGCTTGATACCACCAAAACGGAATCGCAAGAGTTTGTTTTGCCGGTTTCGATTCCAGCAAAGCAAGAGCCTGGTAAATACAAAGGCAAGCTAAAGATCAAGGTTTCGGGACCGACGCAACTCGCCGCGCCCTCTGAGGTCGATTACGAACTGTTCATCGAACCAAGCCCATGGGAGGAAGTAGCACCAATTGCGGTGCCTATTCTCATTGTTCTTCTTATCTGTCTGATCTTCGGAATGATTCTTATGGTCGCCAGCATGAAACGCAATTGACCGCGAGTCGGCGCGCTACGCAACTTTCATCCGTCTATGGAACTCTCGTCTACGGAAGTCCAAGAGCAAGTCACGGTGAAGACTTAACTTTGAGCGGCGGACGACCAATCAAATTCATAATCTCCAACAGATATTTGCTCGCCTGAACTATGGTTGCGCGAACATCGGCCAGCATTGCGGTTCTATCATCCAATAGATCTATGTTTACGTTGTTCAATTGTGGAATTGTTCCTGCCAAAAGTTTGATTCTGCGTTTGGCATCTTCCGTTGAAGGATCTTCGATTCTGCGAACCTGCACCCAGCGCTTGATCAAGATCTGGCGACGGCTGTCTTTAGAGAACGATCCTGGTGGGGAATCATTGAGAAAATCAGCCACGAACAGCGGGCAGCTGACCTTCTCTTGCCCAGGCAACTCGAACACCACTGCTAACATGTTGGGGTGTGGGCTGAGTGAACGTCTCTCTCCTTGCGCTTGCTTCACTGCATATGCCGAGAGTCCCGTGATTGCGCCTCCGCCGACGACTCCGACCGTATTGCCGGCAACGTTTGGATATAGATTCGGAGAAATTTGAAAGGCTGAACTGATTATCTGTGTAGCTCCATTGGTAAGAAAGTTGGTTATGTTGTTCCTTCTAACCGCTCTTTCTCGGCGATCCTCCAGAAAGGATCTAAGCTCGTTGAATCTCGTGATGTCTTCGTCAAGATCACCTTCTACGACTTGAATTTCAACTATTGCTCTAAGCAGAGACTCAAGCAACTGTTGCTTGAGAGCAATGCAATCGGGTTTGCGCAAAATCGACGGTTCGGAAATGGCAAGTGCCTGGAAGTGCTCATATTCACCAAGGAAATCGACAATGTCCAAGTCACGTGCCACTTCTTGCGCACCGACAGACATGCGACTCATAAGCCCAGGCAAAGAGCCGGCGGGGTTAGTTTGATTCGGCTCATCGGGCGTGGTCGTCCAATCTCGATTTTCTTGTTGTTTATCGACTTTCTTCCACTGGGCGCAAGAAGGTGGTGCCATTGCTGCCATGGTGACAACCAAGGCAAAAAAAGCCGTGAATGCACGAGCCGGCAGCGCCACGACTGCATGGGCCAGCAGTGCTACGACTGCACGTGCCAAAAATGACGAGGATGACGGATGTAGAGACCTGGGAAAAGACAAGGGACACCGAACCGGGCCGAGACCTCACAATCTTATAAAAAGTCGGTTCATTTAGTTCGTTTTGGCGCCTCTGCATTTAAATAGTGATATGTGAAACTTGACATCGGTGATTGTGGCAGCTTGGCTGCCGTCGGCAGTTATGAACCTCAGTTAGATTTAGATAAAGTTGATAAAGTTGATATACTTTGGCCAAAAATCTAACGTTTGTTGCTTCGTGTTGTTTAAAGCATATTAGCTATGGGCTAAAGCCCAATAGGAGATATTTCCTGGCTGTCAGGGAGAGGACGTAGGTCGCATGGATACCACGGTTTGGTACGCGATTCTCAGTGTGAGTGCCGTAGTCATCGCTGTCGTGCTGCGATTCGGCATATATACGATGCTTGTGAAGTTTGGGCGTTGGTTGCCTGAGAAAGCCACCAAGGTTGCCAATATAGCCAGCGTTCTTGCAGCCGTGATTGGTCTCGGCGTTGTAATTGGAAAAGCGGTAATCACCGGACATTGAGTCGAGGCTTTGTGCGAAGACGCAGCTGCCGGCCGTTGTCGGAAGCTGTCTACAAGATGGTAGGAGCAGATAATCATGGCAATTAAGACAATTCCTTCGCTGGTCATTGGATTGGGTGGAACGGGCAAACGTGCGCTGACCCACCTAAAGCGGAGAATTTTTGACACGTACGGTCGTGATGAATTGCCTTGGATTCGGCTTTTGTCCATCGATACCGACAGCGCCGGGGTCAACAATCCACCAGTCATCTCCCAGCGAACAGGGGAGTACATCAACCTCGGCAGTGAGGAACTGCGAGTGATTGACCAGAGTGATACACCTCAAGTGATAAGCAACCTCGATGCTCCGGAAAACCGCCACATCAAGGACTGGTATCCCGACCCGGAAATGAGAGTGGATTTTCCGAAAGCAGCGCGTGGTTCTGGACAAGTTCGAATGTTCGGTCGCATCGGGTTGTACAAAGGCGACAACTTGCACACCACTTACCGTTGGTTGCAGCAAGCAGCCCATGATGTCTCCGATCCCGCAGCATGGGAAGACTTCCCTGGCTTCGAAGTCGATCAGACTCTGCAGTTCGTTTACGTCATTTGTTCTTTGTGTGGTGGTACAGGCAGTGGCATGTTCCTCGATGTCGCCTACATGCTTCGCAAGATTGTCGGAGTAGATCCATCGACGCGTCGTTTCATCGGTATGTTCGTCATGCCCGAAGTCTATGAGCCGGTTGTCGAAAACCAGCACATAAAGCGAATTTATGCTAACGCTTATGGTGCTCTGCGCGAACTCGACTACTTGCTCAACAGCCCCAAACGTTCATATATAATTCGCGGAAAAGATCACACTTTCGCTGATTTTAAAAATGATGTTCCACCCTTTGATTTTACATTTATGTTCAGCAATAAGAACAAAAAGGGTGCTGTCATTTCCCAAAGACAAGTCTCCGGTGACAAGCCGGTAGCCACTGATGATCGCGTCAGCCAGTTCATGTCCGAGACAATCATGACCGACGTTCTATCGCCGGTGACTGAACGCAGTGAATCGATATTGAGCAACATATTCACTTCGGTTGGTGAACCCGAACAGGTTGAAGATCGTGTCTTCCACAAAGTCTATTCTGCAGTCGGAGTTTCATCTGTAAAAGTTCCATCCGTCAGTTATTACCAAGACATGCTCGAGATGCGAATCACCGATTCGGTCGTCGATTTCCTGCTGAGACCAGACCCGGATGTTACTGAAAAGACACTGGCGAAGGAGTTTTGGGTTGAGAACATGCAACTGGCAGAAGAGCATCTCACCCTCAAAGCCAGCCTGAGCACGGACTCTTCTTACGGGCGATTCATGTCCAAGCCATTTTTGGAAGAGTTTCGCCTCAATCGGCCGGCATGTATCGATCGTCTGAAACAGTGGGCTGAGTCTGCAATGGGTGCGAAGATCGACTTCGATCATCATCTCGATGTCGAGCGCCAGGCGGTGGCCGCCAGCAAAGAAGTGGTCGACAAACTGAGCAAGGCGCTTGATGCAAAACTCAAGGTTTACACCAAAGATCCCGAAAAGGGCTATGCATTCTTGTGCGAATGGTTGGAGGAACTGATTGTTCTTGTCGACAGGGAAGTGT
This sequence comes from uncultured Candidatus Obscuribacterales bacterium, assembly GCA_964503045.1. Taxonomy (GTDB): domain Bacteria; phylum Cyanobacteriota; class Vampirovibrionia; order Obscuribacterales; family Obscuribacteraceae; genus CAYZJR01. The sequence goes on along the minus strand of CAZCZI010000006.1, from coordinate 33,518 downwards.
CGCAATTGCCTACGATTCCCACGGTCGAAGGCGACCCCAGGCGCAACGTGAAAGAGGCGCTCGAGTCTCTGCAACGCGTCTCTAACGACGTGCAACTGCCTGTGTTGCGCGACACGATAGAAGTTATGTTGGAACGACTGGCAGAGTTCTACGACGGCAGAGGCAGAGACGAGCGAACACAGAATTTGATTCTCGGTTTGTTCAATCAAATCAAGAAAGTAATCGATGTGCAGCATGTCAAATTGCGAGCTATGAGAGATGGAATTGCCAAACTCGATCGGCAAGTCGATCAGGAGTACTGCGGTAAAGTCGCTTCTATGAGCGACACTTCGCAAGAGCGAATTCTGATTGATAAATCTCTGATTGGAAGAAAGGAGATTGAATCGTTCCTCAACAGTCTATTGGCGCCGCTTTGGCAAGATGGAAATTGGAAGGCTGTGGTTCCTGAGCTCGCTTATGAGATCAAGACACAGATTGAAGCTGACCTTTCGCCCAAGCTTGTCGAGATAACTTTCGATGCAACTCTCTCTCAAGAGGCTCGTCTCGAGAAACTCGAGAAAACGATTCGCACTTATGTGAAAGACAAGCTTCTTTCGAAAGTGATCGCTATCGATCCTCAAACTGGCAGGCCGAAGGAACCATCGTACACATCAGAGGACGGCAAGAGTCTTTTGTTGGACTTCTCCAAAGACAATCTTTTGAGTTTGATGATTTCGCACAGCACACCGATGTGGCATGTTCAGACCCACCAGATTGGTTCTGCCAGTCAACCGATTACCTTTGTCGGACTCAATGGAATCAAGATTCCAGAAGAGGTAATGGATGAACTCAAGCGCCAGCTCCCAACCTTCAGACCAACGGATGTTGTTTTGTCCGATACTGAACCGCGCGTATTGGTGAAGCAATACGATCCTTTGTATTCGCTTGCATCGCTGACCTGCATGATCGATTACGAAAATTATTACAGAAACACAGATCGCAAACAGAACCCGCTGCACACGGATGTGAAGTTCATGGCAGAACCCAATCCCTACCTGCAGTGGCTGACGTATCGAGTTCCAGAACGACTACAAGTGAAGACTTGTCCGAAGGGGCACGACATTTCCGAGGCGCTGAGGGAAAACAGTCAGTTCTGTCCGGCATGCTCTGATGTCGGTGTCAAGACGCTCATCGTTGCAGGTAAAATGCTTTGTCCTTTGTGTCAGGAGATCATCGATCAAGGCAGTCGCAAGTGCCCCGAATGTAGTGGCATTATCGATGGCAAAGACGAACGCGCTCCGGAGCGCGCGGCTCAGTCAGTCACCGGAGCGACGAAATCACTTCAATGTCCTGGTTGTATCACTCTTGGCAAGGAAGAACCCGAGACAATGGTGGTGAAGCGAGGCAAAGATGGATCGGGACGCAGCTACTGTCCGACCTGTGGTTCAGCTTGGGCAAATCTCTGTCCATATTGTGGAACCATGCTTGAAAAACCAACAATCTGCACCAAGGGAAGCGATCGCTGCATCTTCGAAAGCCCGCCGATTGTGATTTGCTTGGGGTGCGAGTGTCCTGTGACACCCGACACCAGCAAATGTCCCAGGTGCTTCCAAGAACTGGTCGAATGCGACAAATGTCGCAAGCTCGGTAAACCGCGAAGAATGAATCCGAAGGGACACGAAAAGTGCTCCGGTCAACACGCCGAGCCTGTTGCGGTGAGTGCCCAGTAACGGAGATTCGCGCTGGTGCTAATCAAGAAATAGGAATGTAAGTAAAACTCAGTGTTGAGTGCGGGAATGGGAGGTTAGTTGTGCCGCTAAAAGTGCACCTTCGCGATCGGAATCCCGAAGTTGTAAAAGCATGGAAGGCGTTTTTTGGACGCGGTGCGAAGGTCGATATAGACGAGGGCAATGTACTTGAATTGCCTGTCTCGGCAATTGTCTCTCCGCTAAACAGTTTTGGAATCATGGACACCGGACTGGCGCAAGGAATCAATAAGGCTACTGACGGAGCCTTCGAGTCACGAGTTCGCAAGCTGATCGTAGACAAACACGCCGGAGAGCTTCCTGTTGGATTAGCAGAAGTTCTGACTTCTGGAATCGATTCACCGCGATATGTTGTGGTAGCGCCGACGTTACGGGTTCCAGCTCGTTCGACGTCTGCAAACGTGAACACCTATCTTGCCACGCGTGCTGCACTCCGATGTGTAGCGGCGTTTATGCGAAAGGAACGAGAAGACAAAGGCGAAATGACGATCGAATCTATTGCAATGGTCGGTATGGGCACCGGCTCTGGTGCCTGCCCGCCGGCCGTAGCTGCGTTCCAAATGTATGAGGCGTACTGTCAAATTGTATTAGGACAAGAACCAAATTTCGCCACTATCGAAGCTGCAATGGCTCATGACCAGGAGCTTCGGAAGAATCGGTATATCTGAAGTCGCAACCGGTGGCCGATTGTAAGTTCGGAATTTACGGTGAACTAGGTCGAAGCCACGTTTTCTTTGGTCTCTTTTTGGCTTCCTGCGTGATCTTTTGATTCTTTGCCTTTCGAATCTTTATCCTTCTGGTCCTTCTGACCTTTTTCACCTGCTTGCAGGTTTTGGGATTGCCCTTCTTCCAACTGTTCCAAAAGGTCCTTAAACGAGCGAGTATCGAGCAAATCCAGACCTGGAGCGAAGCTTTCTTTGTAGTCTTGATAGCTCTTTAACAACTGCCTCAATCGTTGACCAAGGTCGTTGAGTTTACTCACGGCTTGTTCTAGTTCGCGAGCGCTGTTCAGGTTCTCTTCACTGGCAGACTCGACGCTTTTCATTGCGGTCAACACCTGACCGACACCGTGCAATTGTTGTTGGCTGGATGCTTCAATTTGAACAGCAGCCTGTGCAGAACGCCTGATGCTGTCTGAGAGTTTCACCATTGCTTCGCCCGCTTCCTGCGCCAACTGCCCGCCGGCCTCTACTGCCTTTGATCCCTGCTCTGTGGAGATGGTGGCGCTGGCAGTGGCTTGAACAATTTCGTTCAAGATACTGCGAACACGATTTGTTGCTTGTTTGGATTGAGCGGCGAGATTTTTGACTTCCTGCGCTACGACGGAAAAACCCTTGCCATGCTCGCCGGCGCGAGAAGCTTCGATAGACGCGTTGACTGCAAGCAGATTCGATTGCTGCGCAAGGTCGTCTACCGTGCTGATGATATCGCCAATTTGCCGAGTTTGATTGCTCAGCTGAATCATGCTTGATGCCATGGTCTCCATGTGCTCGTGAATGACCTGCATTCCCTTTACGGTGTCATCCGTTGCTTTTTGTCCAGTTTGCGATGTTTCCAAAACATTCTTTGCGTCCTCCGAGACGTTCTTCGCCTTTTGACTCGAAACCTCGACCGTTTCTCTAACTTGAGCTGCGATGGTTGTGGTTTCGGTTACGGCGGCCGCTGTTTGGGTTGCGTTTTCGGATAGCTGTGATGCTGCGTCCATGATGATTACGGTGGAGTATGCAAGTTCTTCCACGGCTTTAATGATCTCGCGATTTCTTTCACTGAGATCCTTTTCCAAGTCGAGCATGGCCTGGTTGAGGTCTGCGCTTACACGGTTTGCAGCGAGCAGTTCGGCTTGCCGTTGAGCGGTAGCTTGCATCTCTTCCGACATCTGATGACAGAAAAATTCCAGGAAGAACAATGCAAACAGAATCCAGGTGATGTGCTCTAGGGTTCTCAAATCAGCACCGACTGCAGAGCCGTAAATAGTCTCTGGTGCATAAAGTCCGCACACCAAGTGGTAGCCAATTGCAAAGACGCCGGCAGTAAACAAAACTCGCCAATCACGATAAAACGCCAGTATGGCAAGCGAACCAAACGTGTGGAAATGTGTCTCGATTCGTCCCGAGCTCAAGTAAATGAGGAGCGCTGACATAGCCATCTGAAGGATTGCCACGAGAAAACGAGTGAGCAGTTTTCCTCTAAAAACCCAAGCGATTAAAGCGGCAGGCGCGGCAATCGCGGCCCCCAATGTCAGCGCCTGCGTGACCGTGTGGGTGGGGGCTTCGGGCGAGGAGTACAGGCTAAGCAGTGGGATCAATGCTACTGCAGGACCCTGCACCAAAAACAGAATCGCAAAGAGTGTGTCGGTACTTTTGAGAACCGAATCGACATTTTGCTTGTAAAGTTTCTCGCTCTCGTCAGAGATGCGCTTTGCAATTTCAACATCGAGTTCGTCTGTCTCTTTATCAGCCATTTACGCGTTCTCTGACAACCTCGTGCGGTTCCATAAATTTAGCATAATAAAATTTGTATTGTCCAAGTATTGGCGGTTTTGGAATGAGTCCCTTTCGGGAGCGAAGGCATCAACGGCACCCAGTCACTTGTCGGGACTGCCTGCGCTCGGCGGTACGGCGACACATTGGCAACTCCGAAGTCGTTGGTCTGAAATGCCACGTATTGCGAGGCAAAAGCCGTGTAGACTTGCAATTTGCAAATGCGTTGGCTTAGGATCGTCTTGGTGCAAAAAGCCTTCTTTTCAACCATGTTGGTAGAAAGCACCCAGCGGCCGATTGCCGTAGATTTTTCAACTATTCAGTTCATCAAATATGGTGGCATGCCGGACAAAGATTGGCTAATTGAAGAGATATGCAGGCCGACTGAGCATAGTCGGTTAGATTGGACTGTGGATAACATCCTCTTTCAGTTGAGGAGCAGTTGAATGCCGCTACTCAATTATCCATCGCGAGAGATTACCTACAAGATCGTCTATTACGGCACCGGTCTTGGTGGTAAGACGACCAACCTTCGCTATATTCACAGCCAGCTCGCGCCCGAAACACGGGGAGAGCTCATTGTCATGTCCACAGACACCGAAAGAACTTTGTATTTCGACTTCATGTCGTTAGATCTGGGAAACACGAAGGGCCTAAAAACCAAGGTGGCACTATATACGGTGCCGGGGCAAGAAGAGTACAACCGTAGCCGAAAGTTGATTCTTCAGGGCGCTGACGGCATTGTGTTCGTGGCCGATTCAAACCAGCTTCGTCGAGATGCCAACGTTGAATCTTTGGACAACATGATAAACAACCTCACCGAACACCGTATGAAGTTGGAAAATATCCCATGGGTTCTTCAGTACAACAAACGCGATCTTGCTAACGCCATGCCGTACCAGCAGCTGGAGAAGGATCTTAATCGCTATGCAGTGCCTAGTTTCGAGGCGATTGCATTGGAAGGCCGTGCAGTGTTTGCTACGTTGAAAGCGATCACACGTATGGTGTGCCAGACGGAAGTCTGAAAGCAACTGCAGGCTTTATTGCCAGTTATCGTAAGGAGATGTCTTATAGTCTTCTTTGGACGGAACAGGAGCTGTAGGATCGAGCACCCCCAACGTTGCAAGCGCTTCTAGCAAGACTTGTCTGCCCGAATCAACGTCGTAATTCTTGAGACGTTCGAACACCTCAAGAACATCTTCCAGTTGTTCATCATCATGTGCGAATTTGAGAAGTGGAACAGCATGCTTGCGATGCAACAAACCAAATTCAACCAAAATCACAAGAGCTCTTGCTGCCTTCAGGCACAATGGCGAGATCAGTTCTTTCTGCTTGATGATCTCGTCTAGAGGTTTTTCCTGTACCAATTCTTGTTCGTAGAGATTGATCAGTTCAGTTTTGGAGATTAGGTCAGCATGCATCAAGAGCTCGCCCAATTCAAGCATCTGAGAGGCCTTGTCTCCAAAGATTGATCCGGGTATGGAGAAAATGGATGTGGTTTTGTGCACTTTCTTTAGAGCTTCTGTTCCTTCAGCCCAGTCCGTAGCGCCGCGGCGAACCGCTTTTTGAATGTTTAAGGCGGCGTACAGTTGTACTTCGGTAATGGAATCAGTAATCAAAAGTACTCGGCCAAGCGGTAGTCCGGTGTCTTCACTTTGAGCAAGTAAGCCCTTGAGCTGTGAACGATCGATAAGACCTGCTTCAATCAGAATTTCGCCGAGTCGATGTGTGCGCGGAAGTGGTGCCTTTTCACTCGGACGAATTTTATTTATCGCTGATTGCGAATCGATTTTGTCAGTGACAACTAGCTTGATTGCCTTCAAGCCCTCTGGTTCATCGAGAATGTGATCTCGTATCGCCGACTGAATCTCAATGCACGACTTCAACGAGTCAGGCGAAAGAAAGCCATTGAGAACAAGAACGCGACCAACAGGCATCCTCATGCGCTCTGCCAAAACAAGGCTTTCGTCAAGCCCGTCTTTTGAAAGCAAGCCGCTGCGAGTAAGAAGATCGCCAATTTTTGAGTCGTCCAAGTTTTCACCTGTCGAGTATTATGCGCCGCGTTCGGTTGTCGGCGCTTCCGCTACATACACATATTATCCGGTAGGCAAACCAATTTTTTGCTTTGATCAGCATGTCAATATGCTAAAACTTTTGGTCCGGAATTTTGAATTTTATCAGACGCCACGATCATGAAAGTCGAACCCTACAATAGTTGTAGGTGGTTGTACCGATATCGGTACAAACCACGACAAGCACTGGTGCCGTCACCGCGTTATCAAAACAAATCCGTTTAAGAGTAGTTTGCTTCGTGCTCGGGCTTTACATTGAGGCTGGCGCCTGGCTCTTGTTTATCGCGTGGTTCGGTGACGTCTTGATGTTTTTGGGGGTCATGTTTCGAGCCGGATTCGTGGCTGTCCGTATCAGCTTCTTTTTTGCTGCGTCCGTTTTCGGGGTCTGAGGCTTCTTCAGGTGGCTTGGCCTCGTCTTGCTGAGCCTCTTCTTTCTTGCTTCGGCCAAACAGCGCCAGAAAGGAATTTAGAGCGCTTGGAGCCTTGCTGTCGGCACCTTGGTTGTACAGGTAAAAGATGGGGTCTGCGAGTTCTTCCGCACTGTTATAGCGTGCCAACATCCCTCTGCTGGCTGCAGAGATCGATCCTGTCTCTTCTGATACGACTATGCAAAGCCCATCGTAAATTTCGGAAAGACCAATCGCTGCGCGATGTCTGGTGCCGTATCGATAGCTCAGTTTGGGATTGTCTGTCATAGGCAGAATAACGCCGGCAGCGACGATTTTGTCTTGACGAATCACGACTGCACCATCGTGCAGCGGTGAGTTGCCGAAGAAAATAGTGAGCAAAAGCGTGGCTGAGATGTCGGCATTGACAGGAGTCCCTGGACTGACATAATCGCGCTCCCCTTCCGGGGGTTCAACGACAATCAGGGCGCCGACTTTATTTCTTGATAGTTCCCTGACGGCTGTAATGATTTGATCGATGTTTCGACTGACTTGATTCTTGCCTGAATCGGCAATGGAGAGGTCTAGCCTGAAGGTTTGAACCTTGCCCAGATAACCCAAGCCGCGCCTGATTTCCGGCTGGAAAACGATCATCAACGCCATCACCGCGACCGGAATCAGACTTTCAAGAATCGAGGTGATCAGTTTGAACTCCAACCAGGCCGAGATCACGCAAATCACGATCAATACCAGCACGCCCTTAACGAGCCTTTCTGCTTGCGTGCCCACGATGCGTTTCCAAATCCAGGCCAGCGCATAGCTGATAATGAAAATTTGAATGATGAGCTTAACCAGCTGCACCAGGCTGACCTGGCTTGAGACCTGCTTGAAAATATCGGTCAGGTCGTTCACTGGAGCTCCTCGGGTTCAAATCAAGTCAACCAGCTGGGAACGCGGTCATTTCTTACGAGGTCATCCAGAGACTCCCTCTCTAAAATGATTTCGGCTCTCCCCTCCTTCACAAGAACGCATGCTGGTCGGCCTGTTCGATTGTAGTTTGACGCCATGCTGAAGTTGTAGGCGCCAGTTCCGAAAATGGCGATCAAGTCGCCGGTGTGCGCAGGCAAGTTTGCGTCTTTTATGATTATATCGCCCGACTCACAGTACCTGCCCACGATAGTCATTTGAGAGGCAGGCGAAACCTCGGCCGACATTCGGTTAGCCAATGCCGCCGTGTAGCGAGCTTGATAAGTTATCGGTCGCGGATTGTCAGCCATTCCGCCGTCTACAGCCGCATAGCGAGGTCCGCCGGCAATCGTTTTGCAATGCCCAACTGTGTAAAGAGTGACGCCGGCTGTGCCGATGATCGATCGCCCTGGCTCGAGAAGAAGTTCTGGCAGTTCCATCTCTTTTGCTTTAAAAACATCTTTCACGCGATTCGCGATCGCATGTGACCATTCAAATAGACCGATGGGAGCGGCATCTTCGGTGTAGGCGATTCCCAGCCCACCACCTAAATCCATTTGCGGCAAGGTCATGTTGAATTCCGTTTGGATTGTCAGGTAACAATCAGCCAGAATGTCGACGATTTCCAAATAGGGCTCTAAATCTCGAGACTGGCTTCCAATGTGGGCGTGCAGCCCAAGCAGATTGAGATGCTCGTCTCCACTGATTCTCCGGCACAAGGAGGCAATTTGATCGAGTGGAACTCCAAACTTGCTATCGTTTTGTCCGGTTTTGATGTAGTGGTGTGTATCTGGTTCTACCCCTGGTGTCACGCGCAATAGAATCGGTGCTTTTACGTTGAGTGTCTTTGCTAGTGCCGAAACCATCTCCAACTCTGAGCTGCCATCAACTACTATTTTGACTCCACCTGACTTGAGCGCTGCTTCAATTTCATTTTTTGACTTATTGTTTCCATGCATGTAAGTCAAGTCGAGTGGAAAGCCAGCCTTTTTTGCAGTAAAAAGCTCTCCTTCTGAAACGACGTCAAGCCCCATTCCAAGCCGCTCGACCATCTTGCACATGGCAAGGCACAGAAATGCTTTGCCTGCGTAGAGCAGTCGATGCTTGCCTGGATATTGAGACAATCCGCTTGCGCAAACGCTGGCCGCCTCTGAAATTGTTCTTTCGTCTACTACCCACAAAGGGGTTCCGAATTGGCGTGCTAGTTTGGTCGTGTCCAGTCCGCCAATAGTAAGATGATCCGCTTCGTTTACGGCTGCCGAAACCGGCATTACACTTTGATTTGGTGATTTTGATCGTGACATTCGCGGCAATCGTAACATGTGCAACGTCAAGAGTTTCGACGGCAATGCCAGAACGAAATCTTTTGTAGCGAGACCGCAAGCGCCGAATCTATCTCGCGGATTTTGTACTGCGGACCTTCGAATGCAGAACTACTCTAATAAGACGAAACTGCAGCCGGTCGAATCGTCGGTTGTGGCGGTGCAACTGGGAGTCTTCCGGAGTTGCTCAGTTCCATTGTGTTTTTCAGGGTTCTATTGCCTTCCGTCGAGAGGTCTCTAAGAGCTTCATCTGCTTTGATACCTGTCCACTCCGAGGCTTTGCGATCGGCAAGACCGGTGACACTGAAAGTGAGGTCCATTACTTCTTGTACGTTGCATGCGGTCAATTTGCTGGCCATTACACAAGCGTTTGGCGTGCGATGCAGATAGTGCAACGCCGTTTCATAAGTCGACTCTACCCAGCCATCTTTGAACGAGTACACGCCGACAATTTTTCCGCCGAACATATACACCATGCAAGCTGCCAGATTGTCGGCGCTGCTTATCACTATGCAGCCGGGCATGTCTGAGTGCAAAAGATGTTGACTGGCCATTTCGAGAGTTTGTTCTGCGCTCATGTAGCTCGACTGGTTGAGAACATTGCCATGAAACAGCGCTGCGGCTGCCAAAACGAGTTCTTCACTTAGCACATAAGCATCAAGTATGTTTCCTGGTGCAGCTAAATCAGCGACTGCTCTTTCAAGAGCCTCTTCTCCAAACAACTGGCGATCGATGTTTTTGCTTCCGTATAGACATCCAAGAACTCGACCACGAAATAGAAGTATTGCCGAGCGCGACTTATTGTTGGGAGAAGCAATACGCAGGCAGCATGTGCTTTGTTTTCCTTCCAGAGAAATCAAAAGTTGGTGGTAACGAAGATAGTTCGATTGCGAGATCTCATGTCTTTGACCGACGCCCGGCAACGGGAGAAGGCCGATCGCTCGCCTGTTATTGCCATTTCTTGGACCATCGAAAGAGGACAGTCGTTGTCCGTTATCTTTGAGTCTCTGCTTTTCTTTCCAAGCAAACATAAAGAAGCACCCTCACAAGCGCGGGTGACAGAGCAAAGCTGTCAATTGGGGAAAGTGCTTTGAAATTTAACAAACGCAGCGACGGTAGTCACTGGGGAAAATACGCAGGGCGGCGCTTAATCTCGGTTCGACTCTGAGATCCTTCATTCACTTAAAAAGACTGCTTCTTTAGTTCCGAAGCGAAAACACGCGGTATTTCGATCATCGCGGCACAAAACTTACTCAACTGTTCTGTTTGGGTTTATATGTTCCTTACAAGACTTTTGCTCATTGGTTTCTGCTTCTGATTATTTACCTTTTCGTCACTGTCAATTCTGATCAAAGCCCCTGTCTAAGCCTATTCAAAGGCTTTACAGTTATGATCTCGGCTGGAAGTATGGGTCCATTGTCAACGCCTTGGTTGGAAACGAGCTGGGCAGATAGACTTTAATGGCTGCGGCGGAGGATGAAGACCACGATGAGTTCAGATACCATCTCGAAAGTTTTGATGGTTGATGATGATCCCCACATTCGGCTCATCACTGAAATGAGCCTGGAAGGGCTGACACAATGGAGAATTCTGGTTGCGGGCTCCGGAGCCGAGGCGTTGCGTCTGGTAGATGAAGAGCGGCCCGATTTGGTGTTGTTGGACATGTCTATGCCCGGAATGGATGGAATGACGGTTTTCTCCGAAATGAAGAAGCGCTTCGAAAGTGGCATGCCTCATGTAATCTTCATCACGGCAAAAGTGCAAACGCAAGAGATGGAACAGTACAAAAAGATGGGCGTGGCCGGTGTCATTTCCAAGCCGTTTGATCCGATGACGTTGCCCAGTCAAATCATGCGCATCCTCAAGCTGGACGGGCAGGCAGTATGAGACTTTCATTGGGTGCCAAAACCGCAATTGGAGTTTCTGTTCTGTTCGCTGCTTTGATCGCCACGGGAATCTTGACGATTGGCTTGCGCGAAAATCAGGCTGAGAGCCGCCAGTCGGTCATTCACACGTATGAAGTGCTCAATCAGCTCGAGCAGGTGATGTCTGCCATCAAGGACGCCGAAACAGGGCAGCGTGGATTCATTCTTACCGGAGAGGACGAGTACCTCGACCCATATAACGCGGCTTACGAGAAGCTGAACGAAGTCGTGGCCAAACTGTCTCGGCTGACCATCGACAGCCCAACCCAGCAACACAGGCTCGGCAAGCTTTCCATTCGCACCGACGAACGTCTTCAACTTTTGAAAGAGTCAATCGATCTAAGACGCAATCAAGGCTTCGAGCCTGCCAAAGAGGTGGTCAAATCCGGGCGCGGCAGAAGAGCGATGGAAGAGATTCGCCGGATCATCGGTGAAATGCAAGATGAAGAAAACAATCTTTTGTTGGAACGCACCAAGAAACTCGAAGAGAGCAATCGCAAATTTACTCAAGTTTCGCTTCTGTTCATTGCCATCGCCATTGGTGCGGTGTTGGTGACAATATCGCTTCTGCGCAGGTTTTTGAAAGCGCGTCGCGAAGTGGAAAGAGAGCTTGAAAAGAGCGAGGGTGCTCTTGCCGATTTCTTCGACAATGCAGCGGTTGGCTTGCAATGGGTGGCAAGCGATGGCAAGGTCTTGAGATCGAACAGAGCGCAGCTCGAGATGCTGGGTTACACCGATCAAGAAATGAACGAGCGCAATTGTAAGGATTTTTACGTAGACAAAGATGCTATCGACCTCATTGTCACCTCGCTTGAAAAGCAGCAGGGTATGAAGGATTTCGCGACCAAGGTTAAGCGCAAAGATGGAACTTTCAAGCATGTGGTCATAAGTTCGAGCGCATATTTCGTAAACGAAAAGTTTGTGCACATGAGATTTTCGTCGCGTGATGTTACGATGCAACGAAAGGCGGAGGCAGAGCTGGTTGAAAGAGAAGCGAGATATAGAGCCATTCTCGCCACGGCACCAGACAGCATCGTCTTGTTCAATTCGGATGGAACGATTGAATCCGCCAATTTGGCGACAACCAAAATATTCGGCTGGTCGAACGAAGAACTGGTCGGAAGGCCAATCGGACTTCTGATACCATCGTTTCTTGGTGCAGATGAACCAATTTCCCCAGACCTGATGAGCACTGGCGAAAACAAGATATTTGGTGTTGGAAAAGAATTTGAAGGCCGCCGGAAAAATGGAACCAGCGTTCACGTGGAGTTGGCATGGAGTGTCGTCAATCTTGGCGAGAGAACTCTATTTACTTCGGTGATTAGAGATGTGTCGGAAAGAAAAGCGGCTCAGCAGAAAATGGCGGAGAACGAGCGAAAATTCCGAGCCATCTTCGATCAGACTTTTCAATTCATCGGTCTTTTGGCTCCGGATGGAACATTGCTTGAAGCAAATCGCACCGCTCTAGATTTTGCAGGAGTGGAACGAAAAGACGTACTCGGATTGCCCTTTTGGGATTGTCCATGGTGGGCGCATTCCAAAGAATTGCAAGATCAACTGAGGCAAGCGATTACCGAGGCGGCGCAGGGTAAATTTGTCAGGTTTGAAGCGACGCATCGCGATCATGACGGTAACCTCTTCACCGTCGACTTCTCGCTCAAACCGGTCATGGACGAAGAAGGCAAAGTCGTGCTTCTGATTCCGGAAGGGCGCGACATCTCTGATTCCAAGGAAGCAGAAAGACGCGTGCGAGATTTCTATTCGACCGTGTCACATGAGTTGCGCACACCGCTTACTTCTATACGTGGTTCGCTCGGTCTCATCGAAGGCGGACTGGCAGGAGAAGTGTCTGCGAAAGCGGCCCGATTAGTCACGATCGCGCGAACTGAGTCGGACAGGCTCATAAGACTGATCAATGACATTCTCGACATTCGAAAAATTGAAGCTGGCAAACTCGACTTGCAAAAGAGAACTGTAGACGTGAAAGACCTCGCTCGAAAGGCAATCGACGGTATTCGTGGAATGGCAGATGAGGCAGGTATCAAGGTAGGTGTGAACGTGTTGACGAGCGGACCTACCGAGTGTGATGAAGACCGCATTCTTCAGGTTCTAACCAATCTGATATCCAACGCGATAAAGTTCTCACCGAAAAACGGCGAGGTTTTGCTGGCAGTAGAGCCTGGTGCCGGCCGCTCGTTTAGATTTTCTGTATCAGACAAGGGGATTGGCATCCCTGCAAATCAAATGCACAAGCTCTTCGGTAAGTTTCAACAGCTCGACCAAGGAGACACAAGAAAAATCCAGAAGGGAACTGGACTGGGGCTGGCCATCTGCAAGTCTATAGTGGAACTCCATGACGGCAGCATCGGTGTCGAGAGCAAGGAGACTGAAGGCACCACTTTCTGGTTTGAGATTCCGGCGAGCTTCATACCGAAGCACTTAAATCAGGACGTCGAGGCGAAATACGGACTCCATCCGGCTTTAATCGTTGAGGATGACGACAACATCGCAGAAATTTTGAAAGAACATCTTGTGCAAGACGGTTTCAAAGTCGCGCGTGTGTCCACGCTTGAAGAGGCGCGTCAAAAGCTCAAACAATTGACGCCGCTAGTAATTATTCTCGATCTCAAGCTGCCTGATGGTGACGGGCTCGACCTTCTCAAGTCACTATCGGAAGATGGCGACAGGCGCTCGATTCCGGTCGTCATCGTGACTGCCAGCAAGCAGGGAGACACGAACACGTTTGGTCATCCGGCTTTGATTGACTGGTTAACGAAACCATTTCCGGAGGAACGACTGCATCAAGCCCTAGCTTCCGCTCGAGAAAGACTTGGACCTGCCAGGGTTTTGATCGTCGAGGATGATCCTTCCACAAGGGCGGTTTTAACAGAACAGTTGAGTGCGCTCGGAATCAAGTGTCTCGAAGCAACCGATGGCGACGAAGCAATATCGCGGTTCCGCAGCGAGAATCCGGACTTGATCATTCTTGATCTGGTGATTCCGGGAACCAACGGCTACGAACTGGTCGACGTCTTGCGCAATGAGAAGAACGGCATAAAGCCGCTCATTGTTTACACAGCCAGCGACCTGACAGAAGAGCAAAAGGCTCAGTTGCAGCTGGGAATAACGGCGCATCTGACTAAAGGAACTACAACTCAAGATCACCTTCTTAAAACAGTGCGTGATTTCTTGAATGGACTTTTAGAAACAACGGTACCGGGGAGGAACGACTGAACCATGGCAAGTGTACAGATGAAGCCGATTTTGGTTGTAGACGACGATCAATACTTTCGGCAGCTTCTCACAGAGGTACTTCAGTCCAATGGTTTTCCCGTTAGCGAGGCACGCAGCGCCAAAGAAGCGATGACAATGGTTGGCAACGCTTCACTGGTGATAGTGGACTACCGCTTGCCCGAAACTGATGGAATGACACTGATTGCTCAGATTCGCGATTCAGGCAATCAGGTGCCGATTGTCTTTGTCAGTGGAACTTGGTGCGACGCAAAAACATTCAACCGTCTTCGTAATCTCTTGCATGTATCTCTGGTTCTGCAAAAGCCAATCGATGCAAATCTGTTCCTCCAGCAAATTGAAGGGCTGCTTCCACGCCGCAGACAGCAGGCCATATCGACAGTCGGAAGCCCACGCGCTTCCTTCACCAATTTGCCGCAGCAGGAATATGCACAGAATTTGATGCAACGTTCTGGTGGCGCCGGCGGTGAGACGCCCGAAGGAGCCGAGCCCCCTGCCAGCCAAGAAGGTTATGAGGGTTATGGGGAACACGACGAGGCACCGAGTCTTGCTGGTGATGCCGAGCTGATGGCGCACCTCCAGCAAATGAACAAGAAACTGGCAGTCGAAGCGAAAGTTCGTGAGGCTCAAGCCGAATTGGCCAAGCAGATGCCTCGAGAGTGGGACAAGATTTCGCAGTCAGTTGCGAAGCTTCAAGCCGATCCCTCCAGCGTGGAAAAACGCGATGAAGTGCTTGGGCTGGCTCACAGATTGAAAGGAACTTCCGGATCCCTAGGACTGGAAAAGGTCAGTCGCTGTGCCGGACAAATCGAAGCGTACGTGGGCATGCTCGACCCCGATAACAGCACGGAGCACGAACTTTTGTGGAGCGAAATTTTCCGCCATCTCGCAGATGGGGAAACGGCAATGAGAGTCGCCGGTCTGGTTGAAGTAGGTCAAACCGCAGGTCGCAGATTCAGCGCCGGACGAGTACTGGTTCTGGCTTCTGATGAGACAATTGGCGAGAGGCTGAAGCAGCTCGACGCTCTTATCGAAATTCAAGTCACCCGAACCTACAAGGCTGTCGATGCTGTAGTCAAATCAACTTTCACCAGGTTTGATTCAGCTATTATCGATGTTGGCTTGATTGGTAAAAGCGCGGCATTCACCGTAGCCAAAGAGATTAGGTTGACCGTAGGAAATGAGGCACTGCCTCTGGCTTTCCTTGTGCCCCAAAATGAGCTGTTGTCACCCGAGGAATTAACTTTTGTCGGATGCTCTGCATTCTTGAATGTTCCATTTGAACAGAATCCATTCGAGAACACCCTCTACAAGTTGTCGCAAGCTAGGCAGCTCAAACGTCCACGAATTCTGACCGTAGACGACGATGAGCTTCTGACGAAGTTCATTCACACTGTCTTGTCTTCAATTGGAATGCAGGTGTCAGTGTTGAACGAACCGATTCGCATCGTGGATGCGTTGAACGAGACCGAGCCCGACCTGGTTCTGTTGGATGTGATCATGCCGGGGCTTTCTGGTTATGACGTCTGCAAAGTGATTCGTGCAAACAATGTTTGGGGCGCACTGCCGATTGTTTTTCTTACCTCCAAGAGTGATGCCCAGGGCAGAGCGGCGGCGTTCCAGGCTGGTGGAGATGACTTTTTGAGCAAGCCTGTTTTGAGCGAGGAGTTGATTGCCAGAATAAATGCGCAACTCGAACGCTCGCGATTGCAACGCCAGAGCATCACATTGGACGAACTCACCGGAGTGCTCAAACCCGACGTCTTTATGCGTCGTCTGGAAGATGCCTTTAACAAGGCGCAGTCAACCAAGCAAAACCTTTCGCTTTGCCTCATAACCATCGACTACTTTGAAGAACTGGATAGATACGGCATCTTCGCGGGGTTTCAAGTGCTTGCCACGATTGGAAAACTCTTGCAGTCGAGATTCAAGGCCGAAGTCGTACGCGGTCGTTGGGGGGAGCGAGGATTTGCTCTGGCAATCGAAGAAGACGTTGCTCCAGCGATTGCCGGCGCCCTGGAACAGCTCACCCAAGAGCTCGCGCAAATCAGCTTTGCCGGCGAGTTCGGTCGGAAGTTTGATGTGTGCATCACATACGCTTTTGCGTCATATCCGGAGAATTGCACGAGGTTGGATGACCTTCTCGATGAGGCTAAGAACCGATTGGCGCTGTCGAGCAGGCGCAAGACCGGTGTGACGTTTACGTAACCGCGCTTGGGGTACGGAATCGCGTTCGTTCGAAGAGGAAGCGCGTTCGTTCGATGCGGAATCGCGTTTGTTGCGGAATCGCGTGCTTTGAGTGGGTTCGCTTAGCCATCACATATGGTGCGCTACCGCATTTTCGACATGAACGAAATTTGGCAGCGGCACCTCATCTAACTTTCCCTCATCAAGTAACTTGCGCAACGACGCACTTGACAGAGGAAAATCGACAAGAATGCAGTCGATTCTCACGGGCCGGTCTTGTGTGTCATGTCCGTTCCTCATGTATTTCGCTCTGAAATTTATATAAATGGCCGCCATCGCTCTCAACTTCTTTTGCTTGCGCGCGTTTACAGAAGCGAACCCTGAAGATTGCCAATCCAGGGCGAAATCCGGGTTTCTACATCGTGTCTTGACTTCGATGACAACTAAAATTGAATCGGGAGATACCGCTACAATGTCGATCTCGCCAAGGCGCCCGGCGCGCCACTTCTTTTCGACTATCGTCCACCTGCTGTCCGTAAGAAACCGACAAGCACTGGTTTCACCCAGGTCGCCAAGCCGTTTCTTCCATGCTGAGGCGGCTGCAGTCAGCAACTTTGTATCGTCTGGCTTTGCAGATGTACTTGAAATCATGCTTCAGTCCTCCTTGATCGCTATAATTCATAACCTCGTATTTAGATAACGTTTCAGCAATCAAAAAGTTCAAACATGCTAGACCTCAAATTAATTCGCGAAAACACGGAAACTGTTGAAGCGTCGCTCTGTCGGCGCAATGGAGGGTTTTCAACCAAAGATCTAATTGGAATCGATGCGCAGCACCGCAAGCTCCAAGCCGAGTGGGAAAACCTCAATCGGCGGGGCAACGAAATCTCTGAATCATTCAAGGGCGGCAAGCTCTCAAATGAAGAGAAGGAAACTCTTCGCAACGAGCAGAAGGAACTCAAGAAGCGACGCGACGACATAGAAGAATCAAAGCGAGAATTGGAAGGACGGCTGCACGAGCTTCATATGGCTTTGCCTAATTTGCCCGATCCGTCGGTTCCGGACGGAAAAGACGAAGAGTCCAACGTTGAGGTAGCAACCTGGGGTGACAAGCCGAAAATCAAAGACCCTAAAGCCCACTACGAGCTGGGCACCGAACTGGGGGTCTTCGACTTCGAGCGCGGCGTCAAAATCGCCGAGAGCCGGTTCACTGTTTTGGTTGATGCCGGTGCAAAGTTTGAGCGTGCATTGATGAACTTCATGCTCGACTTCCACGGCAAACACGGTTATTGCGAGGTGTTTCCGCCGATACTTGTCAATCGCGACTGCATGGTCGGAACTGGTCAGCTCCCGAAATTCGAAGGTGATTTCTACAAGTGCCAGGATGATGATTTGTATCTTGTTCCGACAGCGGAAGTGCCAGTGACCAACCTCTATCGCGACGAAGTGATCGACGAGGCGAAACTTCCGCTTTTGCACTGTGCTTACACGCCAAATTTCCGCCGCGAGGCCGGCAGCGCAGGCAAGGACACTAGAGGCTATATTCGCCAGCACCAATTCAATAAGGTCGAACTGGTGAAATTCTGTACGCCCGAAACATCAAACGAAGAGCACGAACGTCTCACCCGCGACGCCGAAATGATCCTGGAGGCTTTGGGTCTTGCATATCGCAAGGTTCTCTTGTGTGCTGGTGATCTCGGCTTTTCAGCACGCAAATGTTACGACTTGGAAGTCTGGTTCCCTGCGCAAGACAAGTATCGCGAAATTAGCTCCTGCAGCAACTTCGGTGATTTCCAAGCACGCCGAGCCAATTTGAAGTATCGACCGGCAGATGGTGGGAAACCAAAATACCTGCACACCATCAACGGTTCTGGATTGGCGATTGGCAGAACCTTTGCGGCTATTTTGGAGAACTATCAACAGCCTGATGGTTCGGTCAAAGTTCCTGAAGCTCTCCAGCCGTATCTGCAAATGAAAGAGTTAAGACCTGCCGTGGCAGGCGCCGCAGTGTAAAAGTGCAGTGTGGAATCGCAGTGCACAAGGGCTGCTAAGAGGAGGCATCGGCCATCTCAACGACGGAGACACCCATCTCGACCGAGATTCCAGCCAGTTCGTCCTTTCGCATAGTGCAATGGATTGCTCTATTTGCGGCGGTCGCGCATACGATTGCGACTTTGTCGTGCATCTATGCGTTTCGCGAGGGTCAGCTCCACGAACTGTCGATGGTCAGGTTGTTGACGTTTTCTGTCGACCACAGCTGGCTTTGGCGAATTTGTTGTATTAGCGTCAGCGTGGCCGCGGTTTCATTTCTGGCATTTGTGCTGGCGGTGCGCGAACTTCTAGAAATGCGTTTCAGATTTTGGGTGGGAACGGCATGCTGCCTCGCAATCATCGGAGTATCGAATGATTTGCCTGCCCACAGTTCGATGATGGTTTTGCTAAGCGATCTCGCCAGGCAGTATTTCGCGAATTTCACATTGCGCGAATTCATCTTGCAAGACGCATGGGCAGCCCTCAATCAAGCGATCACGCAAACATTTCTCGTTTCCAACTCTTTATACAGTGTGACTGGAATCATTTTGACGGTGTGTATGACACTCACACGAAACATCCCGCGTTGGTTGGGCTGGGCAGGTGTACCAGTGTGGTGTGCCACGACTCTTACAAGTCTATTTGCCTTCACTGGCAACATCCCCAACGCAATGATCACGATGTTTGTGTCGTCAATCCTCTTTGTGATCTGGGCGGTTGTAGTCGGCGTGGTCATGGAACCACGTGCTCACGACCACACCGGCGAACCGAGTGCTACCGAGCGCACTACGAGTTAGCCTCCGCGCGCACGACAGGTCAGTGCGAATTGGATTTGAGATAGTTGGTCAACCCCTGCGGATCATCGGTAACGATCCCATCGATTCCAATTTCTAGCGCAACTTTCCAGTCGTTCGGATTATTGATTGTCCACGCATTTACTTTGATTCCACCGGCATGTGCTGACCTCACTGAATCTCCGCGGATTTCAGAGAAGTCGGGATGCCACGCTGTGGCACCAATTTGTTTGGCATATGAGGCGATGTTGACCGGTATAGCTGAGTCAAGAAAACCGAGTTTGTATTGTGGAGCCTTGTCGTGCAACTTTTTCAGAACCTGATGATCGAAGGAACTCACAATGATTTGATCTGCGTATTTATAGGTCTTCAACACCTTGATCAAATCATTTTCAATACCGGGATATTCTACAGGTGCGTTCTTGATTTCTATGTTCAGGAAGACTTTGCCGTTAAGGAGATCGAGGACTTCGGTCAAAAGCGGGATTCTCTCTGATTCGAACTCTTTATCGGCACCTTTTCCGGCACTAAACTTTCTCAGTTCTTCTAATGTGTAATCTTTCACTAGTCCGGTACCGTTGGTGGTGCGAGCCAAGTCGCAGTCATGAATGACCACTAGCTCACCGCTTTTGCATCGGTGAATATCGAGTTCGATTCCATAGATTTTATTCTCCACGCACTTTTTGAAAACCGCCATTGTGTTTTCCGGTCCCCAGCGGCGTCCTCCGCGATGAGCGATTATGTGCGGTGAGGCGGCATCTTGAGAGCCAGTGGCTGGTACTGCGAAAAGACAAGTCGCAAAAACAATTGTCGAGGCGAAGGCGCCCGCAATTGAAATAACCTTGGCCAATGGAACTACACCAAACGAGACGTGCTCGGTTTTCATCACTAGATTTATCTCCGGCGTGGTGAACAGTTTGCACATGATAGACCATTACCCTCGATTGTTCTTGAATCCTGCGCACACCGCGTCGTTCGAATTTCGAGAGTTTCGAGGCCGCGGCGTGGCCTGTTCGTGGTTGATACCGATATCGGTACAACCGCCTATAAGTATGGATAGTGTCGATTTTTGAATTTCGATCCACTCCGTGCGAA
This sequence comes from uncultured Candidatus Obscuribacterales bacterium, assembly GCA_964503045.1. GTDB lineage: Bacteria > Cyanobacteriota > Vampirovibrionia > Obscuribacterales > Obscuribacteraceae > CAYZJR01. The sequence goes on along the minus strand of CAZCZI010000006.1, from coordinate 13,263 downwards.
TTAGACAGGGAGCGGCAATTCGTCCAGCTGTTGGAGTCTGTCGGACAGGTTGAACTCAGATTCTGAACAGGCCGGCAGGGCGTCCGCCGATACAGCCGATACAGCGGACACCATTGAGGATAGGTAACTTTGTTTATGGAGGACTACGCCGGAAGCATCCGTACGACCTTAGGCGAAACGTACCTTCGAATCTCATGTGAGTCTATGCGTCTGAATTTGAAGCAAGCTTTCACTAAGTTTTCGGCTGTCCAGCACGAAAATGCCCAAAAGTCAGCTAGGAAAAACTGAGCATTCTTTCTGCTTATTCCGTCGTAGACTTGTTTGGTATACGAACAAATTTGATCAATTACATTGCGGCTACGGTCAGACAGGGGCTGGGCACATTGCTCGGCTTGTGCATACCTGCCGCCAACGTTGACGATATGCTTTGATTGCACAAGCATTGTTAAGGTTCCCAAGGTCTCGCCAATTGGTAATTTTGCACGTTCGATTATTACGTCGGTGTCGATCGGAATGTGTGAGAGCGTCTTGTACACCTTCTTTTGTGCCTCACTCCAGAATTGGGATTCTGGCGGCAGGTCATCGACACCAGTGAACTCATTTTCTTGCGTTTTGCTTTTGTTCTTCTCTCTTTCCTCTTCGTCGAGTTCTGTTTGTTCAGAACTCGGGTGTGCTTCCTTGGTTGTTTGCGAACTCCTTCGCGTATAAAGAGCCATGAACTCCTTCGTGTCCACGAAAGATGGGTCAGCTGCGCTCATACAGTCCATCACCACGAACGCCACCTTCTTGTAGATATCGTCAGCCGTTGATTGAGCGATGTTCGCAAAGTCTTTGTATCTGTTTGCGCTTGCTCCGATGTTGTGTTCCCGTAGCCAAAAGATGCCAACATAAGCTATTGGTTTTCTTATCCCAGAAAAAATAGTGTCTGCAAATAGAGAGGTTTCCTTCTTGCACACCTTGCAGGTAACTGATCTCTCTCCAGCTGTCCTTTCCTTCATGTCTGTTCCGTTGCAATAGAAACAACGCGGCGCATTGCCATATCCCTTCTTTAGCAACCACTCAATCGCTTCCACATTGGTGCTCACTTCGTTGTGGAAATCTCTTTTCGCTTGATCAAAGACCCACTGAGGGACAGTTAGACCGCGTGGAATTTTTTCTCCGTCGAATGCTGGCATTTTCTTTCCTCCTGGACTCACTCAAGTAAAGATCGACGCGGGAGGAAATGTTCATATTGAGAACCTGTTTTGTGCCTGATTGCCAATCAATTTAGGCTCAGGGAGTGGCTTTGTGGGTAATCATTGATTTATACGGTTGTACCGATATCGGTAAAAACCACAAACAGAGCCAATGCCGGTGCGAGACTTTCAATTTCTGTGATCCTGCCGGACACTCGATGAAACAATTGAATACCAAACAGGTGTTGGGTTTTACGAATCGGACCTGCCGTTCCAACCTTCGTGTAAACGTAACAAGTCCGATAGGTTGCTCAACCTAGGAAGACGTTGAGCACTTGAATGGGTAAGTAGTAGCAGGCTAGACCGTTACGTCAATCGCAGACTGCATGGGAAAAAATCGTTCAAAACCGCTTAGGTTGGTTCACGACAATCCAGGAGCGAACATTGCGACTTGGTCGAAGGCCTTTGTCTTGTTCCCGCCCTGGGCTTTGATACTTTTGGCTCCATACGGTGCCGTTTGCCGCCAGATTGGACTAGAGGGTTTGGGGCTCTGGGTTGCAATTTGTTTTGGTGTTATGTGGTTCATTCGAGACCTATTGCTAAAAAGGATTTTGATCACTGACACGATGATTTCTTGCGGTCTTTCAAGAATTAAGTTCGCTGACCTCAAGGCAATTCGGCTCGAGAAAAATCGATTTGGTCTTCCAATAAAACTAGTGTTCGCGGCTGAGCACCAGTCTCGACCGATGATTTTAAGTGTCACTCGCTTGACAGACGATGCGCTTGAAATTCTTCTTGATACCCTTCAGAGACGAGCTCCAGAGGCGCGTATCGATTCCGCGATTGATGATGTACTGCAGTACCGCAGGCGCAAAGTCCCGCAAGAGATGAGGGATCTTGGCAGTACGGTTTCAATAACTTATCACTCGAATCGTTCATGGGAAGGCCTGCTCTCTGAGTTTGGCAGGGCAGCAGGCCACTGGTCTCGCAATTTAGGACCGGTTGGAGTGTTTCTTCTATGTTTTCCTATATGGATTTCGGTTGATCTCGCAAGCTTCTACGTGATGCGCGACTACTCGAGATATGACCAAAATCAACAACTCTATAATTCATTGATTGCGATGGTTGGAGTTGTTTCAGCTGGACAGTTTCGGGTGCTTGATTGGCTGAGCAAGGCGCTTCTGAGTTTGGCCGATCATCCGGTTCTGTTTCTCTGTGGATTGATTATGGCGGGCATGGCAATCAATGGAATATCCAAGTCGATTTTCGGAGCAAATAGAATAACCATAGACAAAGATGAAGTGTCTCTTGATCGTTGGATGTCGCTGGCATCTGTGAATCTTGGTTCTGTGGTGTGGAGCCGCGTTGGGCGAATTGGATTGGACAAGACATTAGTCAAACCTGCAATCTGTTTCTTTGGTAAAGAGGACAAACTGCTCTTGATCGAGCTGGATGCGATCGATGGAGCGGATCGCTCTCGGTTGCTCAAGTCCATTAGAAGGTTCGCTCCGGAATGTCCGATCGACGCGGATGTTCTTGAGCTTCTTGAACCTGGAAACAAGAAAAGCTACACACAACTTTGGTTGCAATCGCTCACTTCTGCTCCACAAAGAAAGAATCTCGAACCGCTCAAGTCGGGAGACCTCGTGCATGGTGGCAGATATGAGGTGGTTAAAAGGCTGGGCGTTGGTGGGCAAGGTAGTGCCTATTTGTGTCTCGATTTGACCAACGTTGAAAGTGGGCAGGCACCGAATGTGGTATTGAAGGAGGTTGTAATTCCAGTTTTTGTAGAACAGGTGGTGCGCGAAAAGACGATCGATAAGTTTGTGCAAGAAGCTGAATTGCTCGAACGCGTGAATACAGATTGCCCTGACGTTGTTAAGTTGCTCGACTACTTTGTTGATGACCATAGAGCTTATCTGGTTCTGGAACACGTTGACGGTACGCCGCTTAGAGAGCTAGTCTTGAAGGGCGGACCGATGCCGCCGCCCGATGTGGAAAAGCTTGCGGTCAAAATGTGCACCATGTTAAAGACGCTGCACGACAATGAGGTGATACATCGCGACTTTACGCCGGACAATTTAATTTTGAGAAAAGATGGACAGCTAACGCTTATCGATTTCAATGTTGCTCAAAGCAGCGATGCCGGAATAACGGATACGATTGTGGGTAAGCATGCTTATATTCCGCCTGAGCAGTTTCGAGGACGGCCTTCAAAACAAAGCGATCTGTATGCTTTGGGTGCCACAGTCTGTTTTCTGTTGACCGGTATAGATCCCGAGCCACTTTCGCAATCGTCTGTGTCGTCGATGTTAGATGCTTCGAATCCTGATCCGATTGTTGAAGTCCTGGATAAACTAATTCAGAGCTGCACCGCGATGGAACTGCCAGATAGATGCGGCTCTTGCGCCGATGCCCTTTGCATTCTCAACGAAGTCGATGCGCACGACACGACGGAATCGAATTCTAACGACACGATGGAGGCGAATGCCCACGACACGATGGAATCGAATGCTAACGACACGATGGAATCGAATGCTAACGACACGATGGAATCGAATGGTAAGAAACTCAAAGTGAGAAGTAATGAACGAGTTATCAGTTAGATACACCTACGAAACTCCAATCAGAGCTACCTGTTCGACTTTGATGCGATGGACGTTTCCTTTCTGGGGAATTGTACTTCCGGTGGCAGGAGTTTTTTCTCTGATAGCGTTTCTAGGAATGATCGTATCGAATCATCTTGAAATGGGTGGAACAGTTCTAATCGCTACCGTTCTTGTCGGAATTGCCGCGCCATTGTGTCTTTTAAGGCTCAGCAAAGCGATCGAGAACAAACTGCTCAAAGCCGATCGCAATGGTATTGAGCTTCCGAAAGCGCGTTCAATGGGTCTGGCTTCCGAGTATGTTCCTTGGACTAAGATCGACAGCGTCTCTGTTATCTCCGGAGAACCATCCAGCTCATCCGACCCGTCAAATCCAACTAATGCGCTTTTGGTGATCGGTCATGGCACCGCCCGTAGTGAATTCGACTGCAGCCTGATTGTTCCAGAGGAGCTTGAGCGTCTTTTGCTTGCTGTTCAGCTGTGGGCGCCGCCTGCTGCGCTGGATGTTACTTTCACTCAACTGCAAGAAAGTGTGAAATCTAAGGCGATGTTATCCGATGGTGCTCACGGTGCGCAGAGCTACACGGCATTGTGGGACGATGAGTTGAAACGGCGATTTCGGCAGGTTGCCTTTGTTCCGCTCGAGCCGGGGTGTTTGATTCGAAATGGAACTTTGCGGCTGGTTAGGCAGCTCTCTATGGGCGGATTGTCGGCAATTTATCTTTGCCAGCTGGAAGAGAAAAATCTGGTAGTTTTGAAGGAAGCGGTTGTTAATGACGACAGCCAGCCTGAATTGAAAGCTAAAGCTCTAGAACTGTTCGAACGCGAAGCTAAGTTCTTGATGAAGCTAGACAATCCAAATATTGTGAAAGTGCTGGATTACTTTGTAGAAGACCAGCGAAACTATCTTCTGCTCGAGTATGTTAACGGGCAAGATCTGAGGCAGTACGTTCTGCAAAACGGACGTCCACGCCAAGCTGTTGCCCTCGGATGGGCAGAACAAATTGCATCCATATTATGTTATTTGCACGGACGCGAACCGCCTGTTATTCACCGAGACTTAACGCCGGACAATCTTGTGGTGCGAGAGGACGGGGTTGTGGTTCTAATCGACTTTGGTGCAGCCAATGAGTTCATCGGTGCAAGCACGGGCACGTTCGTTGGCAAGCAATGCTACATTTCACCTGAGCAGTTTCGCGGACGAGCGACACCGCAAAGCGATATCTACGCGTTTGGCTGCACATTGCACTTCTTGCTTACAGGCTGTGATCCAGAGCCGCTTAGCACTCTCAACCCAAAACAAATAGTTCAATCTGTTCCACAAGAACTAAATGACCTGGTTGCTGCTTGCACTCAATTGGATCTGAGCAAGCGACTTTCGTGTGCAGAAGAACTCGCTCAACGCTTGAGCTCGCCGACATTGAAGCAGGCATCCAGTTAGAGAAATCGGGTCGTTACATTACATATACGTGGTTGTACCGATATCGGCAAGAACCACTCATGCCGCCGGCGGCGTCATCAGACTTTTCGATTTTCGACGACGGTCAAGTTTGTCATAATTCCAGGATTGGCTGGATTGTCAGTCCATCCAATTAGCGGTATGCTGATCGGCGAAGGGTTGAATTTTTGGGACCGTGGAGCTCCCGGTTTAAGATCCTCTCAAAATTGGCTGGATGAGTCCGAATAGAATGAGTGGTGATTAATGAATTGGCTGGATATATTTGGAGCGGTGAGGGAACAGGCGGAAGACCGTAATGAACCAATGTACGCTCGAATAGTGCATGCAGTCAAAGCTGGAATTGCATCCGGCCAATTGGTTGACAATTCTCGTCTTCCTACCAATAGAGAGCTTTCGAATATTCTTCAAATAGATCGCTCCACGGTTGCTCGTGCTTACCTTGAACTCAGTCAGGAAGGATTGATCGATAGCCATGTCGGTCGCGGCACCTTCGTAAAGCTCTCTTCAGGTAAACCTGCGCTGGTGTTCGAAGCGCCTGCATTTGCATGGTCGGAGAAATTTTCTCGGTCGAGTCAAACACAGTTCGATATTCTCGGCAGGCAACCAGCTACTGCGCATGCGCCAGGTATGATCTCGTTTGCTGGTGGCATTCCAACTTCTGAGTTCTATCCACACGAACGCTTCGAAAAAATTGTTGAACGCCTGATCAAATCAGGAAATGGCGAAGAGATGTTTGCATACAGCGCATCTGAAGGGCATCCGCTTTTGCGCTCGGAAGTGCTTAAGTATCTGCACCGCCAGCAAATTCGCGCCGGAGATGATGAACTTTTGATTCTCAACGGTTCGCAGCAAGGCATAGACCTCGTGACCGGAATGCTCGTAGATCCAGGCGACATCGTCTTAATGGAAGAGCCGACCTATTTATGGGCTGTCTGCAACTTTCGAAGTCGCCAAGCAAGGTGTGTTCCGGTGCCGCTTGATGAAGAGGGAATTCGTCTCGATGCGCTTGAAGCCTCGTTATCGAGAACCAAGGCCAAACTCCTTTATGTGATTCCGAACTTCCAAAATCCAACCGGCGCAACCATGTCTTACGAGCGCAGAAAAGGTGTGTTGGAGTTGGCGAGAAGGTACCAAGTTCCAGTTTTAGAAGACAACTTCGCCGGCGATCTCCGATACGAAGGGGAAGCGTTGCCTGCATTGCGCGCCTTGCCTGGTTCGCAAGATTTGGTGATTCACCAATCGACTTTCTCGAAAGCACTTTGTCCCGGTCTAAGGTTGGGCTGGCTTCTGGCACCACCGGAGGTGATGTCCAGGCTGCGCATCGCTAAACGAACAAGTGATTTGTCGACTAACTCAATGGCTCAAGTGGTGTTGGCACACTACCTCAAGGAGGGCTTCTACACAGCACACTTGGAGCACGTTCGTGCCGTATACAAGGCACGTTTGGATGCCATGCACACCGCCTTGAAAACGCATGTGGCCGGCATCAAATGCAGTGGCACATCGGAAAGTGTTACTTGGTCGAGACCTGCTGGCGGTTTGTTCGTCTGGGCCAAGCTGCCCGATGGATGGTCTGCCCGAGACTTGCTTGCTTACGCTGAAAGAGAGGGCGTCACGTTCTCGCCTGGCGATCTTTGTTTTCTTGGAAACGACCGAGTCGAATACATGAGACTTTGCTTCATTCAAACCGAAGAGCAAGCGATCGAGCAAGGTGTGAACCGCCTGGCCAAGGCAATAGAAAAGTACAGCGATTACATGAAAATGATCAACAGTTCACAGTCTTTGTCGAAGACTCGACGAGCCGAACACGCTTTGATCTGAACGTCCAACGGCGCAGAAACCAAGGTCCATTGAAGGAAATTCAAGCGGAACAAGATCACGCTAAAGGACAAAATTAAGAGACAAACCTGCAAGGAGGATGCAATGACAAGTACCGCGACCAGAGAGAACAAAGCTGCCAAAGTCAAAACCGGCACCGATCTGGTGAAAAAGGCGTTGCCGCAAATGCTTAAGGGCGGCGTAATCATGGATGTCGTAACCGCCGATCAAGCCAAGATCGCCGAAGAAGCAGGAGCCGTTGCCGTAATGGCGTTGGAGAGAGTTCCGGCAGACATTCGCGCCACTGGCGGTGTCGCACGTATGAGCGATCCTGAGTTGATTTCGAAAATCATTGAAGCGGTGACTATTCCCGTAATGGCAAAAGCGCGCATCGGGCACTTTGTCGAAGCTCAAATTTTGGAATCGTTAGGAGTCGACTGCATTGACGAAAGCGAAGTGCTGACGCCGGCTGACGAGGAGTATCACATCGACAAAACCAAATTCAAAATCCCGTTTGTTTGCGGTGCCAGAAATCTGGGTGAAGCATTGCGCAGAATCGGCGAGGGCGCAGCCATGATGCGCACCAAAGGCGAAGCCGGAACCGGCGACGTCGTCGAAGCCGTACGCCACGCCAGAGCCATTTTGGGGGAAATCAGAAAGCTCACGGTTTTGCCGCCCGAGGAGTTGATGACTTATGCTAAGAACATCGGTGCTCCATATGAACTCGTCGCTCAAGTGGCGAAAGAAGGCAAGTTGCCGGTAGTCAACTTCGCCGCAGGGGGCATCGCGACACCGGCTGATGCTGCACTTTTGATGCAGATTGGCGTTGACGGTGTGTTTGTCGGTTCTGGAATTTTCAAATCTGGCGAACCGCAAAAACGCGCCGCTGCAATCGTGAAAGCCACGACGTTTTATCAAGATCCGCAAGTGCTTGCTGAAGTGAGCCGAAACCTTGGTGAACCAATGGTTGGAAGAACCGTTCAAAGCCTAAAACCTGGCGAAGAGCTGGCAACACGCGGCTGGTAATCGAAGATCAAACCTAAAAAAATCGACAATTGATGAGGCGTTCCACCCATGTTGACTATTGGAATCTTGGCACTACAAGGTGACTTCAAGGAACATCTTCAAATGATAGGAAGATGCGGTGCTGATGCAAAACTCGTTAGGTACGCGCATGACCTGGAAGACATCGATGGACTGATAATTCCCGGCGGCGAATCAACCGCCATTGCTAAGTTAACTGGATGGAACGCCGATCCCATTTTTGATGCCATAAGAAATAAAGCCCATCAGGGCATGCCGATTTATGGAACCTGCATGGGATCAATATTTTTGGCCAAGGATATAGAGGGTTCCAGCCAAGGACGATTGGCGCTAATGGACATCTGCGTTGTACGCAACGCATTCGGTTCTCAGAAAGCCAGCTTTGAAACGGAGTTGAACATAGACTGTCTCGGCGTTGAGCCGTTTCCGTGTGTGTTTATTCGAGCACCCATCATTAAGCATGCACGCAATGGAGTTTCAGTGCTGTCGACAATCGAGCAGGGAATTGTCATGGCTCGGCAGGGAAACCTGCTGGTTACGGCGTTCCATCCGGAGGTGACTGATGACCTCAGGGTGCATGAGTACTTTCTTTCGATGGTTCGTGACTATGTCAACCGATGCGCCGGCTCTGAAGTGCCAAAATCGACCGCATGCCTGGTTTCTGCATAGGCACTCTCTTACTACCTGTGAAAGCTCCGGAATTTCACCGTTGGCTTTGGACGTCGTATGGTTAGAATGGAGGCAGTTCCTCTCCTGAACACCTCACCTCCCATCTACCTACGGTCATGACTTCCCTCGGTTTCTACATCTTCCAATTCATTCCGATTGTTCTGATCGAAGGAATCGTTCTATGGCGCCTGAAATGGGGCAGCTTGCCGCGTTCGCTTTTCGATTCATTGCTTATGAATTCTGCCTCGTTTTTGGGCTTGATTCTTGGCTTGGGCCCGTACATTGCCGGAACCGGAGCCTGGGGCCTCACATTGTTTGGCACATATTCGGTTATGGTGGAGGGAACCGTTCTAATGCTTTTGGAACGCCATCATCCCAGGCAAGTCTGGAGCAGTGTGATGGTCGCCAATCTTTTGGGATGCGTCATTCTGGCTTGTGAAAACTTGATTTCTCAGATTCAAACCGGTGCGCCAGTCACCAAAGACTCTGACTTCTTTTTCGACAAGTAGGCGATGAGAGTTTCTTGTAGAGCACGTTTTGCAATTCCTACACTTCTTGCCGCTTTGGTAGTGTCTTCGATATCAGCGGTGCTTTTGAACTCATGTTCGTTTGATACGATGTTTCCTGCCGAGCGGTACAAAGAAGCCGTAGATCGCGCATCGTTAGAAGAGTTAGCGGGTAACACCGGTGGTGCCGAAAAGAGTTATCTTCACGCATTGCGATGCGCTGAATCGCTGGACAAAGAAAAAACTGCGATAGTTGCAAAGAAACTTGGCTGGCTCTATCTGAAAATCAACAAAGCTGAGGCAGCCAAAGCACAGTTCACGACTGCGCAAAACGTGTATCAATCGTTGTGGAAAGAAGGTGAAGGCGGACTTCGCAACCGCATGCTCGGAACCGAACTCTCCGACACAATGCACGGTCTTGCCAATTTGAATCGGGCTCTTGGGCGCTTCGCCGAAGCCGACGCGCTGTATATGAGGTCATTGCAGTCTCTTGACCCTGGCCTTGGATCACACAAAGAGCAAAGCCAAATAATGGCTGACTACGCAGCGTCGCTCAAATCGCAGCACAAGAATGAACTGGCTCAAAAACTGTTGTCGCAATCGCAAGATTTGGGTGCGGTGGAAGGCACCACAGACAGTACCGTCCAGCGAGAGCCGTTTCAACTCGTAAAAGATGGAGACGTCGAGGCTGGAGCTCTCAACTACGATAAGGCGGAGGAATTGTATCAGGCTGCCATCGACAAATTAGGCGATGACCCGAAAGATCGCGATCGCCAAAGTCTTTTGGCTAACGCTTATGTTGGGTTAGCTCAAACTCAAGATGCAAAAAAATACTACGGAAAAGCAAAGACCCTTTCGTCAAAGGCTTTAGCGATCGCGCGCAAATACGAGTTGACCGTTGATCTGCCTGATGTGCTCGAGAGGCTGGCCGCAATTCAGGCGCACGCCGGCGATTTGGAGACTGCGGCCAAAACGTATGAAGAGGCGCTCAAGGTTCAGGGTATTCGCGATCAAAAAACCGATGCCTACTTTCGCAAATCAAGAAGCATGATGGAAGTCTTGTCCGGTGTGTACATCAAGCTGAAACGGTACGCCGACGCAGAGGCATTGATCAATCGAAAGATGGAGATTGAGATCGAAAAGTATTCATTGAAAAGTGTGAAATTGGCGATTAATCATGTTCGGCTTGCAGAAATAGCCGATGCCAAAGGAGACGTTGAACAGGCAGTAAAGAACTACGAAAAAGCGATCTTTATATACGAGCATGCCAAAAAAGATCGCATCCGCGAAACTATTGCCGCATATGATCAATACACAAAGTTTCTCAAAAAACACAAACAGACACAAAAAGCGATACGATTCGAAGAGCGTATGGCAGAGTTGACCAAAGAGTTCGGCGACTGAACCTAGATCTCAAGTTGATAAAAATGTAATCAGGAACCTCGTTTCTGCTGCCGCGAAACCAGATTGCGAACCGATTAAGAAGTAAGATCCTATATTCGTCCTGTATGTAATTAGGGTATAGACCGGTCTTGGAGATCGGCAGTCTGAGAGCGAAAAAAGAAAATATGAGTACTACAACTACGTCAGAAGTAATTTGGCAACCAAAAGGCGAGTACCTGAATTGTCGGGTCGTCGATTTTATGAACGCTCACGGCATCAAGGATTGGCGCCAGCTGATTCAACGTTCGACTGATGATATTGAGTGGTTTTGGAAAGCTGCCGTCGAGTACATGGGATTCAAATGGACGCGCCCCTATACGCAGTTGATGGACTCCTCAGGAGGATTTCCGTGGACCAAGTGGTTCGTCGGCGGGCAATTGAACATCGTTTCAAACACCCTCGATTGGCACATGCAGAAAGGACAAAAGCTGGGAGCGCGCGTTAGCGTCGGCAAAGATCATCCTGCCCTAATCTGGGAAGGAGAGGACGGCGACGCAAGAAAAATGACTTATGGCGAACTAAACGAGATGGCCGGTCGCGTCGCCGGATTGCTCAAGAAGTTAAATGTAAAACCCGGCGAAGCAGTGGGAATCTACATGCCGATGGTACCGGAAGTAGTGGCAGTACTTTTGGGCTGTTTCAAAATCGGAGCGGTGGCAGTGCCTGTGTTCAGCGGCTTCGGAGCGGCTGCTCTGGCAACCCGGCTGGAAGACGCAGAGGCTCGCGTCTTGTTTACGGCCGATGCCGGAAGGCGCCGCGGGAAAATCGTGCACATCAAAGATGATGCTGACGAGGCTGCCGGGCAAGTGCCTAAACTCGAGCATGTCGTAGTTTTGAAGCACTGTGGCATCGACATCAAGTTTAACGACAAAAGAGACATGTGGTTCGACGAAGCTATCAAAGCCGCACCGGTCGAACCTACCAAAGAAGATCTCGATGCCGAGCATCCTTCAATGTATTTATACACCTCGGGCACCACAGGCAAGCCCAAAGGCACGGTACACACTCATGTGGGCGCCATGGCGCAAATCGTCAAAGAACTCGGATTCACTTTCGACGTTCAACCAAGCGACGTTTTCTTCTGGGTCTCCGACATCGGGTGGATGATGGGTCCATGGGAAATCATCGGAGTGTACTTTTGGGGTGGAACGCTCGTGATCTTTGAGGGCGCCCCAAACTATCCGACACCAGACAGAATCTGGCAAATCGTAGAGCGCCAGAAAGTTCGAACCTTGGGTATCAGCCCAACTGCAATTCGAGTCTTGCGCGCAGCCGGTGACGAGTGGGTCGACAAACATGATTTATCCACTTTGAGGCTCTTGGGATCCACGGGCGAGCCGTGGGACCACGACAGTTACATGTGGTACTTCGAAAAGGTCGGTGGCAAGCGCTGTCCGGTCATGAATATCTCGGGCGGAACCGAGATTGTCGGCGGACTGCTTACGCCACTGCCGGTGATGCCTCTCAAGCCATGCAGTCTTGGCGGACCTGGCTTGGGAATGGACATTGATGTCTTCGATGAAAGCGGAAAGAGTGTCTCGGACTCGATTGGACACCTCGTGTGCAAAAAACCCGGACCGTCGATGACGAAGGGATTTTTGAAAGATCCCGAGCGTTACATCGAAACCTACTTCAGCAAGTTTCCTGGCGTTTGGTATCACGGTGATTGGGCCAAGGTCGACGAAGATGGATCGTGGTTTCTTTTCGGTCGTTCCGATGACACGATCAAAGTCGCCGGCAAACGAGTTGGACCAGGCGAAGTTGAATCAATTCTCGTCGAACACGATAAGGTTGCCGAAGCCGCAGTGATTGGCGTACACCACGAAGTAAAAGGTGAAGGTTTGGTCTGCTTTACTGTTCTAATGGCAGACGAAAAACCTTCCGCCGAGCTTGCCCAAGAGATACGAGAACTTGTAGCTCATCGTCTGGGACCAGTGCTTAGACCAGAAGTCGTGCACTTCGTAAAGGCGCTGCCTAAGACACGTTCCGGCAAGATCGTGCGCGGCACAATCCGCCGGAAATATCTCGGCGAAGCCCCAGGCGATCTCTCGTCGCTGGACAATCCCGAAGCGCTGGAATTCATAGCCGAAGCCGCCTCTTCAAAGAAGTAGCCACCGCAGCCTAGACTTACGAAAGGTGCATGCTTTAAGCATGCACCTTTCAATTTCGACCGCTATCCTTGTTGTAGGTGGTTGTACCGATATCGGTAACAGTAACGTCTGGCGCCAGCGACGTCGCCACTGTTTCAGAAATCGAACCCTACAATAGTTATACGTGGTCGTACCGATATCGGTATAAATCCCGATTGGCGCCCCAGCCGTCGAAGCGGTTTCGAAAACCCAATTGCAGTACGCGCCAGATCCCTATTCTTCAAGACGGGGACGTTTTACAAGATACTTCGCCAGAACCGGCAACAGAAACAACGTTACGATTGCCACTGGAAGAATCCCGCATGAGATGACGAGAGCGAACGGCTTTTGGCTCTGAGAGCCAATGCCGTTTGAAAGTGCGGCCGGCGCCAATCCGACTGCGGCGACAAGAGC
>CAZCZI010000005.1:139460-167815 GCA_964503045.1 uncultured Candidatus Obscuribacterales bacterium | reverse complement strand
ATGAGGCAACAGCTCTCCAAAAGTGTCATTTTCGATGAGTCAATGCGATCACGCGGCACGAGATCACGAAATTCGTGTCCCCTTCGCTGATGAGGTCTCGAAGCCGCCTCCTTGACATCCCGGGCGTCGATCTTATACTTGACTTGAATCTTCTTAAACTTACCAGCATGCATACCGTCACGTTTAAGTGCGGCAAGTTCTTCAAGCGGCACTCAGAACTATTCTTCATCATCGCATTCATAGCTTGCGACTGTTTTCTCTCTGGTTGGGCACTGACTGCAGGTACTGTTGCTGCGATCCTCTATGTCGTTCTTCCCGCTATCCGGACCATCTGGGGTCTTTCCCCGATTGAGCGCGTAACCTTTCTAAAGGCTTTTGTAAAAACACCAAAGGTGCAACGCCTCGGAGTCTTGTTATTTTGGATTTACTCAATCCGATTTTTGATTTACGCGACAACATCATCACGACTTTTCACCGTAGTCGATTCGAAGCATTTGCTTCCCTCCACCACCGGCGCACTTATCATGGGAGCTCAGCACTTCGCACCACTGGCATACCTCGCCTGTCCATTCCTTTTTTACGGTATCGCCTGTTTCGTTGCCTCAATATTAAGAGCACGACTCAAACCGACAAAACAAGATCCGGACTTAGTCATACAACGCCAGAGATGGTCGGCGGTAGTGTATGGTCTCTTTCTCAGCGCATTTGTGGCAGCGATTCTGTGCATCACGACAAACACGACTGGCCCGGCATACATGTTATCGAACTGGTTTCTGGCTTCCGCCGTCGATGCAAACATATTTCATGCTGAAGCTACACAGGCCGCGACCGAATACACGTACGGTGATAGTTTCTCTTCATTCGCCCCCGAACGAATTGGTCCTTTCCTTCCTTCTGTGATGGACGATACTGCCGGTTTCAACTACTCATTCATTCGATGGTTCGATACATTCATCGTCTCCGCGGTTTCGCTTGTGCTATTTGTTTATTTGATCAAACCTGTAATGCGTTTGATTGCTTTTTCCAGTTCGTTTTGCTGGCGAATTGTCTCACCCACTTCCCTGCAAAATGTAATCGAGGCATTTTTGGAATCGCTGCGCTTGCCGACACGCACACTGATCTTTCGTGAAGCCCATCCCTTTTTAAACAATGCAGGAAGAACCCTTGCCTGGCTTGTATTTTGCTACGCCTTTTTGTGGTGGCTCTTTGGCTTTTGCGGCGGATATTTAGGATATGCAATTGAGAGCTGGATGATGGCATCTGCTGTCGATGCCGGCTTTAAAAACAACTCAACGGCATCGAATTGGATCTTCGAACCATCATTCAGAATCTTCATTGGATCAATAGTAGCGCTTTATGGAACAGCACCACTTGCTGTCACGGCTTGTGTGTTTTTGCCCTTCTCATCTGCACGCAAGGTGGCTCTCACTTGCGACGGAATTCTGTTTCCGCAAGGACCTTATCTCAGCCTCATCGGGCGTCAGTTCAGACTCTGGAGCGACCTGAAGAGTCTGCGCGTGGAGCCACTCAAGAATCCAAACGCAAAAGCAACCTTCAGCCTCGATTTTCGCAGCGGCGGCTACGTAAAGTTCGACGATCAGCAATTCTCCGGACAGGACTTGAAAGTGTTGCTCGATGGCATAGATCGTTATGCATCTGCATGCACGGTTGACGCAGAAGTTTACACACGATTGCAAGCACTACTAGACAAAGACAGAGACAAGTCCGCGTCTGATGGTATTACTGACAGTTCTATTACAAGCGCCAAAGCCGATCAGTTTAAGTCGACTATTTTCGTTCCATTCAATCCAGGAGAGTGTCTGCCCAACTCTCAAATTCGCATCATCAAGCAGCTCGCCAGCAAACCGCTGTGCGCAGTTTACCTGGGTCGAAATGAGAGTGGACAAATGGTAACTGTAAAGCAGTTCTACTTAGCTGATGATACTGATGAAACAAAAGCATTATCCAAAGTATTCCAACGCGAGTATGAGCTTTTGTCCTGCGTCGATCACCCTGGCATAGCAAAGGTCTTGAACTCCTTCTCGGTTGAGAACTCAACATTTCTGGTCATCGAACACCGATTAGGAAGCGACATGCGATCCATAGTGGAGGAGCACGGCCCAAGGTCGGAAAGCCTGACCCTTGCCTGGGCCAAGTCACTGTGCGAGATTATGATTTACCTGCATGGTCGCGAACCCGCGATTCTCCACAGAGATCTGACACCAGACAACGTAATTGCCGGAGAAGACGGGCAGCTAAGATTGATCGACTTTGGCGCCGCTCGCGAATTCCTAGAAGGAATTACTGGAACCATGCTCGGCAAACATTGTTATGTGGCGCCGGAACAGTTGAGGGGAGAGGCGACCATGAGAAGCGATATTTACAGCTTCGGATGCACCTTGTATTTCCTGCTCACGGGGCGAGACCCAATTGCATTGTCGCAATCATCTCCAGCCAAAAGTATTGATTGCTCGGAAGATCTGGATGCCTTGATTCGAGACTGCACTGAGTTCGATGAGCTGAAACGTCCTCAATCGTTTCAGGATGTGCTAACCAGATTGAACCAACTCAACATCGGATTTCGCATAAAGATGTCGAAATCGGAGAAGGTGCCGGCATGACCATTGACGAGTCTAGAACAAAGCCTTGTCTTGATGCACCGGATGTGGTGGAACTAAAAACGTCAACAGAAGATTCAGGCGAGTCGACAGAACCATCATCAATGAAACTCGTAGAACGTGATAGCTGCAACACCGAAAACAAATGCGATGATGATGATGATGATGATGATGATGATGATGGCAACGGGAGCCAAAGCAAGGAAACGCCCAAAGAAAGCAGCACCGAAGATGACAGCACACCTGCCGCAGAAAGTACTGGAAACGCTGCAGTTTTAGTCGCTGCGCAGGCAGTGTGTTCGTCGACTCCGCAATTGGTAGTTAAGGACACCTGCGCAAACACAGCCACGACTGTGTTCTCCATATTCAAGAGCTGTTTGCGTTGGATCTGGAGCTTGAGGGTTCCGTTGGTCTTGCTTACAGCCATTGGTTTGGCGCCAAAATTGATCCTCCTATGGATATTTATTGTACTGGCGAGGCCGATCGCGGCTTGGATATTCACTAAATGTCCCGACAGCTGGAGGACACGGTGGAAAACCGCGCTGCCTGCAAAAATCAGAAACTCATCTGTCTATCGAGATCTTGATGAGGGAGCGATTCAATCTTTACCCTTCATACTCTTCTGGCTGTACCTGTGTTGTGCACCATTTGCACTGGTCTGGATCGCCGTTCACTGGTTGAAAGAACTCACCCGCCGCGATCAGCCACACAGTGTAGGTAGTGGCTTCGTCTTTGTCCAAAACAAGAAGGCTGGGCCAGAGCGCGATTCCAATTTTTACTACTCTCATGCCTTTGCGATCGTGGTCTTCTTCTTTTTCGCTCTGGGCATACCGGCTCTTATCAGCTATGGAGTCTATCAACACTTGGGAATTGAAAAGGAGGTCAAACACTGCACCACTGTTGAAGCGCCAAAGTCTAACGGGACTCCATTCCAAGAGACGCCAGACAGAAAGAGTAAGGGTGTAGTGTGGCAAGCAACGCGTGACGGCAACCAAAGTCACACTCGCGCACAAAGGATTACAGAGGCTACGGCCGTGCTCGGATATAGCGGCAACTGGCCATTGATTGGAAGAGTTGGCTCACAACCGACAGATTGGTCAGTCTTTCTTGTTCACTTCTACCTGATGAGTCTCGCCTCAGCTGTATGCATGCTTCTGTTTAGAGCGTGGTTTTTCTTTCCGCTCAATTTCCTCAGCGATGAACACGACGTAGTATTCACCGATAGCGGTATCAAGAAGAACTGCTTCAAGGGATGGTTTCTTTCAGTTGTCACATTGAACAGATGGGCAACGGGCGGTGGTCCTGATTCCCTGTTGTGGACCGAAGTTAAGAGCGTTCGCCACGCAGAGGAAGGAGCGACCAGACTCGCCCCACTTCCAGACACTGCTTTCAAAAAGGAATCGTTGACCTACAAGTTGCTAAATAAATTGGCCATGCTCATTGATGGTTTGTCCGGTTCATCGAACTTATCGAACTATTTGATCTTCAGCACCACTAACAGTGGCAGCGATTTTGGGTCGAACATCAGAATTGACCTGAAGGATTTGACCGCGGAACAGCGTGCAAAGCTTTTTTACTCCGTCAAGCAATGGGCGCCGAATGCTGTAATCGAAAAGTCCGCTGAAGAACAAATGCTCGGGTCAACAGTGTTGCGAGACAATCGTTATACCCAGCTATGGTTTGACATGCTTACTTCGCGCACAAGCAAAAGAAAGCACGAACTGCTTAAACAGGGTGAGACCTTGAAGAGTGGTGAATACACGATTTATAGACGCATAGCCTCTGGTGGGCAGGCAACTACTTATCTGGCGACGAAATCATCTGGCGAAAAGTTCGCGCTAAAGGAGTTCATCCTCGCTGGTTCATCAACTTCCGGCACACTAATAGAATCAGCTCGAGAATTCGAGGCCGAGGTAAGTCTTTTGTCGCAACTCGATCACCCGGCAATCGTCAAGCTCCACGATTACTTCTGTGAAGATCGGCGCTTGTATGTCGCGTTGGAGTATATCGACGGGCAATCGCTCAGACAGAAAGTGCTCAGCGAAGGTCCACTCTCGGAGTCGGAGGTCGTGCGGATTTCGTCGTCAGTCTGTGAGATTCTGGAGTATTTGCATGGGTTGAATCCACCTATCGTCCATCGAGACATTACCCCGGAAAATCTGCTTATTGAGCCGGATGGAACAATCAAGTTGATCGATTTCAGCTTTGCCGTGCGGGAAGGACAGCCAACCACCGACTCCAGCGCAAAACAAGCCTTTACTCCACCTGAGCAGTTTCGCGAAGAAGTTTGCACACAGAGCGACATTTACTCACTCGGTGCGACGATGTACTTTTTGCTTACCGGTCGCACTCCAAAGCCTATTACACCCTCGTCTCCTCGAGAAAAAATGCCGTCTGTTTCACCCGAGTTGAACGCCATAGTCGAGCGAGCCACCCAGCTGGATTTGAAACAACGCTATGAATCGGCAAACTGGATGAAGTTAGAGCTCGACACTGTTATCCGGTCCGAAATGAGTTTTGCGAAAGAGTCAGCTCGCGACGCATGATCTCGCGGCACGTGATCACGCGGCGCATGGCCACCACATACGATGCAAGTCACCACATACGATGGCCACGCGTCGCGTGATCACGCCACGCAAATGGCGCGATTCTGGCTCAAGAATGAAGCTGAATGTTTGTCAACCACTGTATCCTCAAGCCCAAGATGGCGAATCTTCATCACAAAACACGCCTCGTTGATCGCCAGATTACCTTCGCTTTCTGGATTCCGAAAACCTTTCCAGAGCCTTATCTATCAAAAGACCGGGGTCCTTCTCATCTGCTGAATTGCTGCCAGACTTCTTCGTGTGAGTTGTGTAGTCCAGTTCAATTTCCATGAATTCGCCTGATACTCGCCCACTAAGAGCTCGTGAGGAATCAACATTAGCTACATTGCGATGCAACAACTGAATCGTCGCATCGCTTACTTTGGGCGAGTCTAGTCCGAGTAATGTCAGAGACTTCATCTTTAGAAGCGGTGAAACATCTTGGTCTGTCAGATTGTCGTTTACTTTGATGTCTAAGTGTGTCAGCTCGTCGAAACCGCTTACAACTTTAACAGCGTTGCCATTCAACTTCGCATTCTTCAGGACCAGCGCCCGAAGAGTCTTCATCTTCCCGAGACTTTTTATCCCATCGATTTTGACAGCTGTACCTTCAAGCGCAATATGGTAAAGCTTCATTTGCTTTGCCAGCAAGCCGACTTCCGCATCACCGACGCCTTGATCCGATTTCAAGTCCAGCCAAGTGACATGCTTCAACGTGCAAATGGCTTTGATCTTTTCCAAATCAAGACTGCAATCCGCCATGACTAGGGTGCATAGACCAGGCAACTTGGACAAATGCTCTATTCCCTTCGCTGATAAACTGCATCCCTCGAAACTGAGACTGTTGAGCGAAGCAATTTTGCTAAT
Source organism: uncultured Candidatus Obscuribacterales bacterium (assembly GCA_964503045.1). Lineage (GTDB taxonomy): Bacteria > Cyanobacteriota > Vampirovibrionia > Obscuribacterales > Obscuribacteraceae > CAYZJR01. Next base: position 161,745 of record CAZCZI010000005.1, on the reverse strand, counting down.
TGAAAGAAGTCCTTCGTCGCTCAGGTTGGCGGGTTCGACCAATGAGGAGGCCACTATTTTTATGCTCTCAATGGGTAAATCCTCTAAACCTTCGAAACACTCTCCAGTAATGTTCGATTCTCTAATCTCAACCGTGTTCAAATTCTTGTATCGCTTAAATTTCTTTCCAATTCCGTCATGTATCGATTTATCGACATTGCTTCCCTTGATATTGTAAAAGTGAAGGGTTCTATCACTTACAGTGCCTTCCTTGAACTCTGGGATGGACAGCCTGAGTTGTTTAGCCATGGAGTAGTTATTGGATTGGCTTACAGGAATGAGTTGTGGAAACCACAAAAAGACTGCAACTGCCGCAATGCCAGTTGCACCGAATATGGTACCAAGTGAAATCAGTATCAAAGACTTTCCGTTCAGAGACTTTTTCATTTTCCGAGAAGAGCCTTCCAGCATGGCCGGATTGCCACCGGCTTCAGAATGCGCGGAATACTCGCCCGATTTCAATCTCATCAGATCATGCTTTAAAGCTGCAGCAGACTCATATCTCAAGTCAGGATCTACTTCCAGGCAGCGGTCTACGATCTCATCGAGTCCGGTTGAAAAGGTAAGGTCGTGGACAGCAGCGTTGATTGAAGGCGCCCGTTGCGATATTTTTGCGGCAAGCATTTCAAGCGTTGAGCTTGCAGCAAATGGCTTCACTCCCGTCAAAGTTTCGAACATAATCCAGCCCAATGCGTAGATGTCGCATCTTTCGTCGAGCTCTTTTCCAGAAATCTGTTCGGGACTCATGTACGACGGTGTGCCCACGAGAATGCCAGTCTTAGTGAGGGCGTCCATCGAGTTGTTGTCGGCAACCATGGCAATACCGAAGTCAATCAGCACGACTTCCGGATGCTCTGTCTCAGCATTTTTTAGAATCACGTTACTGGGCTTGAGGTCTCTGTGCAATACGCCGTGCTCATGAGCATGTTGAATCGCGTCACACAGCTGGAGGAAAATGTTTAGACTTTTGTGGACGGGAAGGTAGCCTCTTGCTTCTATCAGTTCGGTCAAAGACTTCCCCTGCACATACTGCATCACCATGTACGGTTGGTTGTCTTCGGTTATGCCAAACACATAAAGTGGAACCAAACATGAGTGATTCAAAAGAGCTAAAGCGCTGGCCTCTCGTTGGAACCTAATCACAAGTTCTGCAGTCAGAAATCCCTTCTTGATGGTCTTGATGGCGACGACCTTTTTAAGAAGCACGTCTTCCGCCTCATACACGACTCCCATTCCGCCAGAGCCAATCTGGCGAATAAGTCGATAACGATCTTCGAAGAGAGTCTCAGACATACGATTGATTGGGTTACCCACACCATTATCATTGTCGCCTATTCTGAATATTGATTCCACTAAAAGCGGGAAAACCCTGATCTTTAATAAGCGGAATCCGGCTATTTCTGAATCGCACAAAGTTATATAATGGTTGCGATCCGACTTTTCGGTTCTCGAAAGTCATTTGACGATCGATTCGCAACTGTCCTCTTACTACACAACTACATTCAGAATGACGCTGCGCAGGTACTTCCTTGTGGAGCGTTCAGCTATCCCAGGAGGATTGCGCCATGACAAATAGTCCTGGCCAACTTCTCCTTGTCGCAAAGGCAAGGAGTCTTTGGTCTTATCTGCTTTCTTTGATGATGCTGTTGGGTGGAACCCTGTACCCGCTGGCAGCCAGTGCAAAAGGTACAGACACCGACAGCTCGAATCGTACTCAGTCACCCTTCAAGGGGGAGAGTTCCGGCATACTAAATGCGAGAGATCCCAACGGTAAACTGCTCGGTCAATGTCCGCTGAAACACACGGATGTATCTGCCAAAATTTCTGGTTTTGTTGCTCGTGTAACCGTCAAACAACTCTTTCACAACCCGTACAATAAGAAGATCGAGGCAGTTTACACGTTTCCACTTTCCGACAGCGGAGCCGTAGACGATATGGTTTTGCGAGTTGGAGATCGCACTATTCACGGTGCCATAAAGCGTCGCGAAGAAGCGAAGCAAATCTACGATGCTGCTCGTGACTCAGGGCAGGTAGCCGCACTACTAGAGCAGGAGCGCCCAAACGTCTTTACCCAATCCGTAGCGAATATTGAACCAGGCAAGTCCATCGAAGTTACGTTGCAGTATGTGGATATGCTGCCCTTTGAAGATGGTCGATACACGTTCGCGTTTCCCACTGTTGTTGGCCCGCGATTCAATCCGGGCGGACTTACTGCAACAGCTACGGAGCACCTTGCAGAAACCTCAGCCAATACGAACGTGATACCAGTATCTTTCACTCCACCTTCGAATTCAAATGTTGCGTCGAACGCGTTTGAGCGACCGATGGTGACAGCTGCTGTTCCCGATGCCAATCTAGTGACCCCGCCTGTAGTCAAACCAGGTTTTCGCAGCGGGCACGACATATCAATCGCCGTTGATATCGACAGTGGCGTGTCCATGACTGATCTCCGCTCAATTTCTCATCCGGTACAGCTTCAATTGATCAACGACCACAACGCGCACATTGATTTAGCGACCCATGATGCTGTTCCCAATAAAGATTTTGTACTGTCCTGGAATGTGCTGGATAAAAATATTCGCAGCGGATGTTTGATTCATAAGGAGGGAACATCAGGTTACTTCAATCTGGTACTCATGCCGCCAAAGAGAATTAAGACTGAGGAAGTCGCACCCAAAGAGATGATTTTTCTGATCGATAGATCAGGGTCTCAGGATGGTGAACCACTTCAAAAGTGCAAAGAAACAATGAACTACATTCTAGACAAGATGAATCCGCAAGATACCTTCCAGATTGTTTCATTCAGTGACTCGGAAGATTTGCTTTTTGATAAACCTCAAAAGGCGAATTTGCAAATGAAGCTCAAAGCGCATAATTACATCAACTCATTGACTGCAAACGGTGGAACCTGGATGGGTCCCGCCGTCGAGAAAGTTTGCAAGCTTCCCATCGAACCAGGAAAGCTTAGAATCGTTACTTTCATGACTGATGGTCTCGTCGGCAACGACATGGAGATTTTTGGATTGGTGCGCAAGTTTAGAGGTAAGTCTCGCTGGTTTACCTTCGGCACCGGAAGCAGTGTCAATCGAAATTTGATTGACGGAGTTGCAAAAGAAGGTGGCGGAGAGGCCGAATACGTTCTGTTAGAGAGCAAAGGTGAGGAGGTCGCGAAACACTTTTACGACAGAATTTCAACTCCAGTTTTGACTGACGTCAAAGTTACGGTCGAGGGCATCGATGCGAGAGATATCTTTCCAAGACAGATATCCGATGTGTGGGCACAAAAACCGCTCTATGTCAGTGGACGATACACGAAGCCTGGTATGGGCCGCGTAACGCTCAGTGGATTTGCAGGTGGCAGACTATACAAGCAACAGATGAACATCGAGTTTCCGAATGTGCACAAAGATAACCCGGGTGTTGCTTCAGTGTGGGCACGAAGCGTCGTCGATGCACTGATGGCAGAAGATTGGTTTAGAGCGCAAGCAGGAGCACCGCTTCCTGAAATCAAAGATGCAATTGTTCAGGTTGCACTCGTTCATCACATCATGACTCAGTACACATCGTTTGTAGCAGTGGACGACTCGCAGAAAACTCCTGGCGAATCGATCAAAGTAGATGTTCCCGTTGAACTGCCGGCAGGGGTGTCATACGACAAGATATTCGGAATGGAGATGAAACCATCGGCAACGCCTACCGCTGATTACTCGAACGTTGTTGCGCTTGGCACCTCGAATGTCGGTAACACAATATCGAACATGGGTAGCTCCATTCAAGATCGGTTCTCCTTTCCATCTGGACTGCCGAGCAGCATCTGCAATTGGTTTGTTGCCAGCGCTCGTGATGCTAATTTGTTCGATGGTGGAAGTAGCAGCCCTACCTTTTCGCCGCCAAGTCCGCCGAGTCTAGGTTCGGCTGCGTCGACGCCCACCGCGCAGAACTCGGTAGGTTCGAGTTCGGCTGCATCGAGCGGTTTTGGAGCCGCGTATTCGGGATCTCAGACGATGCAGTACAACGCAGGTCAGGGACCAATGCTGCAAGGCGCAACCAATGGCTCAATAGGACCTCAAGGAGCTGATGCCACAGTAATTACGGGAGTCAACACCGCAGGCACTGTGAGGGTTAACAACCTTGCAAACCTTGAGGCAATGTTGAACATAATCTGCAATCTCCTGGACCTGTCAATACTGCTCATTGGTGGCATTGCCATTATACGCGGTGCCATGTACGCGGCAAGTGGTAATGGTAATGGAAAGCAAGGCTTTAAGACTGCATCCTGGGGCATCGTTTGGTTGCTCATTGGATTCGTTTTCAGTCCACTGCTGCTGCTGATGCTCATTCATTCCGCGTGGAGGTGGCGGAGACAACCAGCGTAGGTTTATAAGAACGAAAGAAGAGAAGGGGCAGGACAGTTTGTTCTGCCTTTCTTTCACAAATGGGTAAATCAATACAAATACTTCGGAAGCTTCTCAAGATCTTTCATGGTAATACCGTTCTGGCTCTCAAAACCCCAATCATCATTACTCGCTCCAGCAATCATGTCGGCGTTTTTCGCGGCTCTCTCCAAATCCATAACTTCTCGGGCGGTGAGACCCTCACTGCTTTTACTCGCAAGAAATTCTTCGATCTCGGTTGAGCGCACATATCCGTTTGCACCGCAAATAGAACCATGCTTATCTATTTTGGTGAAGTACTTCGACAGTGTGCCTGCAACTCGCTGTGCGTCTTTGGAGGTAATCTCTTCTTCGGCGAGCGGGCTGTTTATAGCCGCAAATGTCCCGATTTCTTCGCGATTAACTCCATCTCCGATAAACTGCTCGTTGCTGATTGCGCTTACGAGATCTGCGCGTTGTTGATTGCTAAGTCTGCTTCCTTTATCGCTATCGAGATAGTCGAGGATTTCTCTTTTAGTAATGGTTCTATTCGAAAAATAGCTCCCGGGATCTTGTTCGATGTCGTAGAAGTGCTCGCCTAAAGTTCTCGAAACACGATGAGCATCTTCTGTGGTCATAAACTTGCCTTGGTTCCAAGGATCAGCCTCAGGTTGACGGCGGCGATCTTCGACTGCGACCTCGGGAAGCCAGTTTGCCGCGGTGTTTCCCTGCTGAGCGTATCGCGTTCTTTCCGCTCCAGGTCTATTCATCTCCTGAGCCACCTGATTGTAGAGGTGGCTTGCTTCAGCCTGTTTCGCTCTTTGAGAGTCGCCGTTAGTAAGTTGCTCGAACATGATGGTCTCTCCATGGGGTTCTGGTGGCCAGCGCCCCCAATTTATAGATGGAACATTTCAGAGATATTAAATGGCTCGAACTCGAGCAGAAAGCCGGTGTGAGGAGTGTTTTCACGAATGACTGGTCGCTGAAGCGACGGTAAACTAGCAGGCTCGCGCAAGAAGTGGATAGAATTTCGCAGTCATTCACATTCGTTGAACGGGAGAGGATTTGATGGGCGTAGAATACATGCATTGTTTTGTGGTTTCGGATGTCGACTGGCAACCGCGAAAAACATTTGAGGACTTCGAGAATGACATCAGCAAGTTATTGAAAGATTGGAAGCTTGGCGTCGACTTGGTGGAAAGGCGATACGACGACAAGCGCTTATGTCGGCTTGAATCGTCAGGCTCGCTTGGTGCTTGGAAAAAACAAAATCAAATGCTTGCGGCGAAGGATACTCAAGACGCCCTGAAAAAGGAATGGCGCCTTGATTTCAGACCATCTGACTCCACCACGTGCACAACTATAGACTCAAACAGCGACAACGAAATTCAGTGGATCATGGTTCAGCTCGGTCCCAATTTCAAAGTTGTTCAAGACTTGTACGGTCAGTTTGAAGTAGTGGAAGAACAGCCATTCCAATGCAATAAGTGCGGGAAGGAATTAGAAGCAATCGATGATCCCTGGAGACCAGGAATGCTCATCGAGACCACAATCTGCCCTTCCATATGTGACTGCGGTGGCTCTGTGAGCCCGGCGATAATTCAATTGGAAGCAATGGACGAAACTCCAATACCGGAAATTGCGATATGGAAAGCCGCTTTTGTGATTGACTTTGGGAAAGCAGTGCCCCCATTTGCAAATCAGCCAATATCGAACCGCAAATTCGTGAAAGACTTAGAAAACATTTTCGCAAGTCCTATTGCTGAGTACGGAAGCTGGTATTAATTCGCGAGTCATGAAGACCTTCACTAGGCAGTGAAGCAACCTGAACCATTTACTGATTCGACAATCATCCTTTAGATTGATAACCGGGTGCCAACCCAGGCATATTATGGATATAAAGGTCCAGATATCCAAAGTGGACAGGGAGGCGCGTCATGAAGGGAAAAACGATATGTACGGTATGCAATTACATCTACGACGAGGCTCTTGGTGAACCGAGCCAAGACATTCCGCCCGCGCTGAGATTTGATGATCTTTCAGATGAATGGCGCTGTCCGGAATGTGGATCCAGCAAGGAAATGTTTCAACCATGCTCATGCGTAAGTTACACAATTTATGAGCTAACTTGCGTCGCTCATCGCAACGATGCCGATGTCTCTAAAGGTGCCGCCGACAAGGCTGAAACGCTGCGCAAATCATCTGTTGGTCAGCTAGTAGCAGAGCATCCATTAAGAGCCTGCATTCTAGAGCAATACGGCATCGATTATTGCTGCGGTGGAAAAGCTACGCTGGAAGATGCGTGCAGAAAGAAGGGCTTAAATGTCAATGAGCTTATAGAAAAGGTTTTGGATGCCGACCGAAAACAAGTGCAGCCTGGCGAACAGGACTGGACCAAAGCCAGTTTGAAGAGTTTGATCGATCACATCATCAGTACATATCACCAACCATTGCGACCGGAACTGTCTCGCATCGCGCAACTGGCGGAAAAAGTCGCTCGCGTTCATGGTGACAAACATCCGGAAATGATCGAAGTACTCGACATTTTCAACCGCTTCAAAGCGCAGCTAGAGCTGCACATGCAGAAGGAGGAGATGGTGTTGTTTCCCGGCATCGCCAGCATTGAAGCCACCGGTACTCCTCAAATATTCGGATGTGGCGGCGGGATTGAACATCCTATTTCAGTGATGAATCAAGAGCATGATGAGGCCGGAGAGGCGCTCTGCGCAATGCGTCGACTCACTCACGACTACGAACCGCCAGAGGACGCTTGCAATTCTTTTAAGGTCTTGCTGTATTCGTTGGCTCAAATTGAATCGGAGATGCATCAGCATGTGCACAAGGAAAACAACATACTGTTTCCGAGGGCTCTCGATCTGCGTGGTCCCGTCCCGGCATCTAAATGAAGCAAAGTACGACTAGATCAAAGGAGCACTCAGATGATATCTCAAACAGCCGAGTACGCTTTGCGAGCAATTGTGTTTCTTGCCATGACCCCCGGCAATGCCTTCACAACGCAGCAAATTTCGCTCAACACGAAAGTGCCGGCTGCGTATCTTTCCAAAGTCTTGCAATCGCTCGTAAAAGCAAAGTTGGTGCAGTCACAACGAGGACTTGGAGGCGGATTCATTTTGACCAAAACTCCAGAGCAAATCAACATCTTGGAGGTACTCGACGCGGTAGATCCGATTCAGCGCATCCGCTCTTGCCCTCTCGGGCTCAAGGCGCACGGCACCAATCTCTGCGCACTACATAAGAAATTGGATGATGCAACGGCAATTATTGAGAAGTCTTTTGAAGAGACAACAATCGCAGAGATTCTGGCTCGTCCGACGAAGAGTATTCCATTGTGTGAATAGTGATTCTTCGCGAACAATCTGCAAAACCAAACAAAACAAAAACAGGAGGAAAAGGTCATGATTATTACAGCCAATACAACCGTTAGAGAAATCCTGGCAGCGCGCCCGGATTCAGTCGAAGTATTCCTCAAGCATGGCGTTGACGTTCCAATGGAATGCGACGAGAGCATTCACGATTGTGAGCTGCAACTTTGCGATAGCATGTGTCACATCGATGACATTGATGGACTCATTCGAGACTTGCAAACGTTCTTCGATACAGCGCCAGTGCTCGAGCTGGCATCAAAGAGACCTAGGTAATCGCGATTGGTCTAGATCGACTTCGCTTGGAACATTTCAACAGCTATTGATACTCGAAACTCGGTCCCTCTTTTGAGCATTGCAGGATGCAAATACGAGGATCGTCTCGATTTAGCTCTTTGAGCTCGTGCAGGTATCGACTGTGTCGTAGTTGTTCAAGGAACATCCTTTCGAACCGCTGCTTGGTTGCGCGCACCAATGCACCTTCATCACTGCATTCCAAATTTCCTACGCACAGTTCCTTGGACCAAAACTCATCAAGCAAACGGAATGCCGCTCTGGAATTGCCTGAATAAATTAGACTGAGCATATCACGCCACACCACAGGCGCTAGATGGAATGCCAGTCTCTTGCGCTCCATCTCCTGCTCGATTCTGCTTTGCGTGTGCTTGACTTGATCGAACAGGAAAACGGACATGCCCAATTGGAACGCCAGTGGCATCGACACGAGAATGAGAATTTTGCGCAAAATTCGCATAAGGTCCTGATTTCTTTCCCAACAAGTATAGTCGAGATATGAAAACACGAAGCGAGAGCAAATTGCCCCCGCTTCTGCGTTTCATCTTAATGTCGTGTACTTATATTCTGGTCCACACATCACCATTGCTGACGACAATAGTGTTTGAGTCTCTAAGCGTCAAATTGTACGCGAGCCATTGTTGTCCTCCACCTCTCCACTTGTACAAACCCAAGCCATTCCAGGTGTAACCACCGGACCAAGCCCCTCGCCAGTTGGTTTCTCCTGTGCGAAACACATCGCTGTCATGGTGCGGTACGCGTGAAAGTACTGAGCTGCGACCGCCGGAAATTCGCATTCTATATCCATCTGATCTTTCCCAGGTGCCGTTAATGAGTTGTTCATGATTTCCGGCTGTGGTCGTCGTCTGCGTGTCATTTGTCGCAAGAAGAGACTGCAAACGTGCTTTGAGTGCTTGGGTGTTGGCATTGGTCTTGGCTGCAAGTTGCTTCGCTTTCAGGTAAGAAATCGTTCCTCTCTTAATATGTCCATTCAGTAATGCAACATAGGCTCTAGCGGTGACTGCATGATTGTTCGTAACGGGGCTGCCGGACGCAATGCCATGGCAATCAAAAGGCTGATGAGAGGAACGATCGATGTCTAAAGGTGTGCAAGCAACGCCACCTGGATACGCCACGGGCACGTAAACAATGTCGCCTCTATTTATGAGTGCCAACACTCTGGTGTACTTGTTTCTCTCCGCTTGCGTAAGACTAAATGCAGGCAACGTTGATAGTGCCATGCACACACCGAGTACAAGTAAATGACCCAAACTCCGCGATTTCATCTTAATCTACCCCTTATATTTTCAACACTAGCCCGTTGCCGGACAGTGCGTAATACGCGAGCTCAAGGGCAATTAGACGATGTTTCGAAAGCCTTAATGTTTACCGCGAGCAACCATATATGGTGATCTACTTTTTCAATGGCAGGCTCTGCGGAGAAAATGCGAAATTATCTCGGAGCATGATGCTGATGGAAACTCTATTTCGATTGTTCCGTCGTAACGAAAACACCGCTGATGGTCACAGTATTCAGGTCCGCCACTATCGCCACCATTTTGCCGACTACGTGATGTGACACTGAATAGTCATTCGTGCATAAAATGGATTGTCCGGCAACTGTAGTAATTAAACAAACGAAATCCAGGATCGCCCAATCATTTAGTCAAGCGACTGGACAAGAACGGCTAGTTCGGCGACACTCTACACGTCGTCGCCCGATCTGACGACTCTGGAGATTCGAGGTACCAGCTCGGATCTCTTTCGCTTTTACACACAATAATTTTTCAGACTGCTCCTTTTAGAACAATCACGCCGATCGATATACACTCCGCGAAGTGACGCACTGTAAACTCTTCACCGATTATGCGCGCTTTTTCATCACGGTCGACAACTGGACACTCGAAAAACTTTCTGACGAACTGTCACGCAACAACTTCGTCATTAGCGAGTTGAGAGAGCCTCGCCCAGAGCCTGGCGATCACAAAGAGGAAGAATGGCAGTACGTGAAAGACGCTCGCGTTACGCCGCACTATCTGTTCATCAGGGGCCGATTGGATTAGATTGCACTGTGCGCTGCAGAAAGAAGATTCGGTTTGTCCAATCTGCTTTGCGTTCCAGCAACCAGAGCTGCTCTAGCGCGGCGACCAGAGCACCAAAATTGGAACTCTTAATTGTGCGGTGATCAACAAAAACTACGCCACTGTGATCGAGACCTTGCTCACCCCAGTCTTTTAGTATTGGCGATATCGATGCACAATCGTAAGTCACGAGCGTGAGTCCTTGCAAATGAGCTGCAGCTAGAATTTTTTCGTCATGACTTGCTACATAAGTTCCGTTCTCCCAGTATTGGATTGCATATACATCAATGCCTCGCTGCTTGGCGGTAAGTTTCACGGCAATAACCGGAGAAATGTTTTCATCCAAAAGGATTCGCAGCATGAACTCGACTTATGTTCGCTTGGTCTTGTTTTTTCGAGGAGGTTGCGATCGGGTCGTATCCTTTACCATCGGGATCGGGAACTCCTTTGCGGTATACAGAACCGCCTGCGGCAGCATTGATTTGATCCTGTCGAAATCATAGGAAGCGTTGTCTTCGATTGCCAGTTCGATTTCGTCTGAAAAAGACCGGTAGTAATTGAATGCTGCTTGCACGCGATGTGACGGCCATTCAAGATGTTGTGCGGTCTTTTCCACATTCATATGGTAGTCCTTCGCGATCATGATCACTTCCCAAACCGCAAGGCTGCTTCCCTGGATACACGCACGGCGACCGGCAGCCGAATCACGAAACTCGATGAACGCAAATTCTTGGCGCCTCAGTCCTTCCTCAATAAGCATGACGGCGGTCTCTGCCGGACTTTGCCTAACTCGTCTGGATAATGACCCAAGCCGGCTCATTTGCTGTTCGTACAAGCGAATGCTCAGTACCACAGACCTTCTTGTTTTCGGTTGCTCTTTTTTGTCCATGAGTTACATTGTATACATTGTTGCTCGTGTTACAAGTATAACTCAATTGACGCAGAAGTACTTTGCTGAGTCGCTGAGCCAAAAACCAGTTCTACTAGGTACCAAGATCAGCGAGGTGCATCATGTGATGCGGGTTTGATTGGTTTCACGACCAGGGTGCTTGTATTGGGAGTCTGAGCTGGAGTTACGCGAGAACGCACTGGCGTTGCATCAACCTTCGAACTGAAAAGTAAGATGACAAGCTTATCTCTGAGGCGCAAAACGGGCATCTCGATTAGCTTGCTCAATACAACTCCACTAAACACCGACAGGACCACGAACAATGCCATTACAGAGATCCACCTTAGTTCATTTGGCATCGTGCCCAGAAAGACTTGATTGATAGCAAAAGTGGGAATGGAGCCAAAATCCATATGCCACAAGTAGATACCATATGAAAAGAAGCCCATCTTCGCGATCCAGTTTGCCAGTCGGCTAAAAAGAAGGCTGCCGACAATGCCATCATGTTTCTCAACGTTGAGCAATCCAACGAGAATCGATGCGAAACCAATATAGTTAAGTGTCAATCCGACAGTCACAACAAACGAATTTCGGTACATGTCCAAAAGTGCGCTTGGAAGCACCAATAAGATTCCGATGAACAAAAGCAGCCTCGGGTGTTTTGATACCTTCTCGTACAGATCGAAACGGAAGACTTTCATATAGGCCAGAAAGACACCGAACATCAAACCGTCAATTCGAAAATGCGTGAAATAGTACGAGTGTGATGTCGCGTCTAAACAACGACCAATCAAACAGAACACGGAAACAAAAGCAGTGATATAGGGCAAGAGATGGATTCTTGTAGACAGCAAGACAAGAATGATGGGCAGCAAGATATAAAAGTGTTCTTCCACCGCCAGGCTCCAAGTCGGATCTTTGCAGCTACCCATGTAGTTCTGCAGATGGAACCAGTTCCAAATCAGCTGTTGTTCATGAATATGTCTGTTGAGTCCAAAAGACACAAGGACCATGAAAGCAAAGTACGAAGGCCATATTTTTAGTGCACGCTTGAATAAGAATCTCCCTAATTGCAGGTTCTTCTCGCGTTTGAGTTCTTCCAGTAACGCGCTGCCGATCAGGAAACCTGACAAAACAAAAAACAGATCAACACCCATCCAGCCGCAGTTGTACCAAAGCCAAGCAACCACATGCAAAAGTCCTGCCTGATTCGCTTCCATCGGGCAGTGGCGACCAAGGACAAGAAGAATTGCAATGCCGCGAAGAAAGTCTAATTGATGATTTCGATTGCTTGAAGGCGCACGGCCTGCGCCTAACTTTACGAGGAACTTATCGAGGGTATGAACAAGAGGTGCTTTGAAGGTGTTCCAAGCGCATTTGATGCTCATGATGTGTGCTCAATCAACAAAGAATCAATCAGCAGCTCCATCTAGAGCTGCGAGATTAGAGGTAAAAACCAACGTCAGTGACAATCAATGACACTAATGTGCTTAGCTGCCTTCGAAAGTCTTTTATTTGCTCGGTCTACGGGTTTCGGTTCTCAAACCGTATGCGCATCAATTCAGCAGATCTCCGGTGAGAGCTTTGAATTTGTGGAGGTTGAAGCTGTACTAAATGCGATGCGATTTTTGACATGGATAGAGTATACGAACTCCTCTTGACAACCTTCTTGTTCTTAGGCTGTTCTTAAGAAATATGCTGTCGGTGCATCATTCGAAGCCATCAAAGACAAAGGTATTGTTAATGTGCGTGGTTGCACCATTAGATGTCGCTTTGAGCTCTCGCTTGAGTCTTATAAGCCCTCTCTTCGAACACTAATAAACCCGCGCCTGACTCAAATCCAATTGCGTTAGCGGTGCCGCTTCAATAATCACATCCGAAAAACTCGCTTCAGCCTTTGGGGCGCCGGGGCGCTTGAGTATTCGCGATCGTTTTTCCGCGGTCAGCAAAGTGTGAATCCAAGACACATCGGAGTTTAACTGAGTGATTGGAAATGCGATGTCGAATTTTGCGGTTCCTTTAGTTGCCGGCAACTTGCTCGGAGTCCACGCCGTGAAGATTTCCTTCTTATTCGAATCAACCAATGAGAATTGAACCCCGCATGATTCAAGTACATCGGGTGGGCACGTGACAGTTGTTCTCAGCCGAACAAGCCATGAGCCGCTTGCTTTCAGGTCGGTTTGATTCGATTGAAACTGCGGCGTATCTGGAGCAACGGTGCAACCATTGACCGTGCCGATTTGCTTCCACTCATTGCTACTTGGTACCTGCGGCCCAATTTCCGAAGACTCAGCCGATTTCATCGTCGGTATCGAAATCAGCCTGATTTGCCAGCTTCGTCCGGGATGACTTGCAAGGCGCAGAGTTTCGGAGTCGCGATTCCAATTATCCAAAGAATCTTCCAATCGAGTGTCGGACAGGCCGCGCTCCCAATCACTACCATAGAATGCTTTGTCCCACGATGAGCGAAACACGGATGGCAGCACGTCCCGACGATAGGTTGCGAACAGCTCCGGCTGTTCCTCCTCCGCTGAAGGCACCGCTTCAACAATGTTTTTCTCGATAACAAGATCACGTGCAATTGGAATGAAAAACCACTGTCTCAGATCAACGAGCGACTTTCCGGCAGGACTCGCAAGCGATGCATAGATATGCTCAAAGGGCTTTTGCAGCCCCTCTCCAACTGGATCATACCTGTTCGAAAGATCCGCAAAGGAGAGGCCAGGAATAGAAGGTTCTTTCAAAACTCTGCCGTTAAACATCAGTTTTAAGGCGTTCAATTGATTGTATCCGTCTGCATCAACCATGAGAAACCACATGCGATCCGGCTGCGATACTGAAGATGGTGGAACATCAATTGTCTGTGATGCGAAGTTCTTCTTCGAGACCTTCACTCGCTGTTCGTACCAGCGTCCATGCGCCTTCAATGGCAGGCAAAGTGATGGAAGCGCAACAACCGTAACCACCAACGCAAGAGTCGTCGCCAAGATTCGCTCGACTTTAGTGACGTAGACGAATCGCCACAGCGCATCAAGTGCATATAAAAGGAACGCAACTTTAATTAACGCCGATGCAGCAACTATCAGATTTGGGTTCAAGGAAGGAAAAACAGCGATGGTTCCGCCGGCTACATTAGCTCTGCAGATAAACCAGAGGCAAGAAACTGCGATAAAAAGTTTGGCCGCTAATTTTGTTTCGGTCGCAAAACTCCGCGCAAAGATAACCAAGGCAGCAGAAGCGAGTAGCACCACCAATGGCATCGCTGTCACGAAGTATCGAGGTAACGCCACGAATCCAATATATGCAAAATGAATCGCGATCAAACCAACGACAAGCAGCCTACCGAGAACGTTTTGCGAGGATGGAGCTCCTATGCGTATGGCAGGAACGGCTAAGATGCATCCAACAGCGGCACACAGCAAAAGTAGTTGATGAAATACCACCTGAGCTCTAAATTTGACGATACCGATGGCGGTGCGGAAGTCGTTCCACGGGAATTTTGTTAGTCGCGCGACTTTACCTAAAGTCAACTCGACCCATCCAGTTGCATCCGCTTTTATACTTCGTCGGACAATCTGTACCAGGCTCTCAGACTCGATGCCGCCATAGTTTGGATACGGCTCTATGCTCCAGCCTTCAGCCAAAACATTGTTCCCCACCGCACAATTTAAATGGCTGGCTCGATCGACAAATGGACTGAAGTGACCGGTCGCGGAGGATTGAAAAAACACCCAAGGAAGAATCGCCACACAAAGTCCGACAACAAACATCCAGAACAGCGTCCACGAACGGTAGCGAACGCCCATGAGCGCAGCATAAGTCGTGTTAAGCGCGGCAGCGAGGAGTAATGCGGATCTAGCAAACTGCAAGAATGCTGACGAAATTCCAGCAAACAACATGCACCAAATGTGGGGACGATGTCGATGCTGTGCGACTAGCAACAGAGTTGCCAAACTAATCAAAAAGCACGCAAGCGTCTCAGGCAGGATTCGCCCAGAGGCGATGATAAAACCAGGATAAATAGCCGCCAGCAGCCCTGCGACCAGTCCGGTTGTTCTGCACCACAGCGACGTGCCGAGTAACATTAACAAGACGCACGTTAGCGATGAGCTTATGCAAAGGGCAACAACTGCTCCACTAACGCCAGATGCAGCGGCGCCCAATCCAATTAAACTGCAAAAGATCTGCCACTTCACCAAGAACATCGGGAAGACTGGTCCTTCCGAAAGCAGCTTCGAAAATAGTCCATCCGGCGCAGCGGACGTGATCGACTGAAAGTTACCGCTTTTAATCGCATCAGTAAGAGCAGTACCCGTCGAGAAATACTCCCAGGCATCACAAGCAAGAGATGCATCGGGATGGCGAAAGACGAAGTTAAACCACAAACGAATAGCTAGAGCAAAAACAAAGATGCTCAGCCCCGCGATTAGTAGATGCCTGCGTTCTTTTGAGAGTGAGGCGGGCATCTTCTACTGGTGAGTTCCGTTTGGGGTTGCTGATCTATTAGCGGCGAGGAAGTGTTCGCTTTCGCATGCGAATGCTTTTTGGAGTTACTTCGACTAGTTCATCAGATTGAATGTATTCCAGGCACTTTTCCAAGCCCATCTCGATTGGCGCTTGCAGCGTGACCAACACATCGCTGTTTGAACTTCTGATGTTGGTCAATTTTTTGGTTTTGCAAACGTTGATGTCGAGATCTTGCTGGCGGCTGTTTTCGCCGACAATCATGCCACCATACACCCGGGTCTGAGGAGTGATGAAGAACAGACCGCGATCTTCGGCGCCCTGAATGGCATACGCAGTGGCGATGCCTTCTTCCCAAGCCACCAACACGCCGTTGCGCTGACCGGTAATGTCACCGCACCATGGGCGGTACTCGAGGAAACCATGGTTCATCACGCCATTGCCTTTAGTGAGGCGCAAGAATTCGCTGCGGAAACCAATCAATCCACGAGTCGGAATCACAAACTCGAGCAGAGCTTGTGTCTTGTCCACGTGCATGTTCTGGAGTTCTGCCTTGCGAGGTCCTAGCTCTTGCATGACCGAACCGGTGTATTCTTCCGGCACGTCGATGAGCAATCTCTCGAAAGGCTCGTTGTCGACGCCATCGATTTCTTTGACGATAACTTCAGGACGCGACACTGCAAACTCGTATCCTTCGCGACGCATCGTCTCGATAAGGATACCGAGGTGAAGTTCGCCGCGGCCGGACACTATAAATGTATCGGTGCTGTCGGTTTCGGCCACACGCAGGCTAACGTTTGTTTCCAACTCGTGGAACAAGCGACTGCGCAACTGTCTCGATGTGACAAACTTGCCTTCTTGTCCTGCAAACGGACTATCGTTTACAAGGAAGGCCATCTTCATAGTTGGTTCGTCAACTTTGATGCGGGGCAGCGTTTGGACTGCTTCCGCATTACATACGGTGTCACCAACGTTGGCGCCGGCAAATCCTGCAATTGCCACAATCTGCCCTGCGTGTGCTTCATGCACTTCCAAGCGTTTCAAACCATGAAAGCCAAAGAGCTTAGTGATTTTGCCTTTGACGACAGAATTGTCCTCTTTGATCATCACGACTTGTTCGCCGTTCTTGACCGTTCCATTATAAATTCTGCCAATGCCTATGCGACCAAGATAGTCACTGTAGTCGAGAATGCTCACTTGCATTTGCAGCGGTTTATCGGGATCTCCGGTCGGCGGCGGGCAGTGCTCGATGATCATGTCTAGCAAAACGCGAAGGTCGGTGCCAGGTTGATTCGGGTCTTTCATCGCAATTCCCTTCACACCCGAGGCGAAGACATACGGAAAGTCGAGCTGTTCGTTGCTGGCGCCGAGCTCGACAAAGAGATCGAACACTTGATCGACCGCAACGTGCGGGTCGATGTTGGGACGGTCCACTTTGTTGATGACGACGATTGGGCGTAAGCCACGCTCCAGAGCCTTTCTCAACACAAAGCGAGTCTGCGGCATAGGACCTTCACCACAGTCGACGACAAGAATGGCGCCGTCAACCATGCCGAGAATGCGCTCGACTTCGCCGCCAAAATCAGCGTGGCCAGGGGTATCGACGATGTTGACCAAGAAATCTTTGTAGGTGACAGCCGTGTTTTTGGCGAGAATGGTGATGCCGCGTTCGCGTTCCAAATCATTGGAATCCATGACGCAGTCGACCACTTCCTGATTCTCACGGAAGACGCCTGTCTGCTTCAAAAAGCCATCAACCAAGGTGGTTTTGCCGTGGTCAACGTGAGCGATAATGGCGATGTTTCGGATGTGATCGAGTTTCGCTGTCTCAAACAGCTCGACTTCCTGGGCGTCGCCGACTGCGTCAACAGCCATATTTGAAGTCGCATCGGGCACTTCCGGCTTTAATGCCGTGCCTTGTAGCTGTTGATCTTCGATGTCGCCGGGTTTCGTCATGGTTGCGGTGCTCATAATGTTTCCATTTGAAATTATATTAGGTGTATTCTTAAGGGAGGCAGGCTCCGTTGGACAGAGGGCAGAGGATTACGATTGCCGAAAGAGATCGCAACAGTTTTGAGGAATCACGCGGGTGGCTGGCTGGTGTACCAGCCAGGGCTGGATACGACCCTGGTGTGTCAGGCTCGCGGACGGCTCAAGAAAGAACGCGTCTCAATCGTGACCGGCGACCATGTTGAGCTCGATGAGATAAATGCGGAGCAGAGCTCTGCGGTAATCGTCGCGAGAGTCGACAGAAACAATCTGTTGTCTCGTCCACCACTGGCCAATGTCGATCAGGTGATCATTGTACAGGCAGTTCGACAGCCCGAATTCAACCCTCTTTTATGCGATCGCTATATCATTCACTTCCACCTAGAGCTGCTCAACAAGCCACCTTTACTATGCTTCAACAAGTGCGATTTGGTCGATGAAAACTACTTGGATAGTTTACGAAGTATTTATGAACCGCTTGGATACTTAGTCACATTTGTTAGCGCTAAGACAGGGATGGGCATGTCCGACCTAGCCAAAATGCTCCTCGGCAAAATCTCTGTATTAGCCGGCCAGTCAGGTGTTGGCAAATCGACCCTGCTTAATTTTCTGGAGCCGTCCCTCAATCTTAAGACCGGTATCATGGAAAACGAGTTTGGTGTCGGTCGACACACAACGACATATTCGGAGCTTTATCAGATCGGTTTGCCTCAATACACGGAAAACGGCAAACCCGGGGCCAATTGGGTTGCCGACACGCCTGGGTTCAATATTTCGGAACTAAACCACCCACAGCCAGCTGATTTGATGTGGGAGTTTCCTGAGATTGTAGAACTCGCCCGCGACTGCAAATTCAACAATTGCCTCCATATCGTTGAGCAAGGCTGCAACGTGATGGCAAATGTCGAGGGCGGTCTCGACCTCGATGACGATGATGACACCATTGATGATGATGACTCTATAGATGGTGAGGAACTAGATGACGATTCTGATGACGGCGATGAATTGTCTGGAAATGATGACGATGATTTGATTGCGGAGTCTGATGAAGACGAGATTTCTGAGTCAGATTTAGAAGACGATGAGTCGGACACTGATGATTCTGCATTTGCAGCCGAAGATTCCGTGGATGGAACATCAGAGACATCGTCAGACACCACCTCCGGTGCAAAGATTTCTCGCAGCAGATATATAAGTTATGCGACTATGGTCGGTGAATCGCAGGCTGAGTACAACTTGTGGCGCGAGACATCTACGAAGGTTGAAGCCAGCGTCAAGTTTGTAGGTGGGCGAGGGGGTAAGGGCGGCGTGCATATTCCGCGGTTGAGTGGAAAGTATCGACAATCATCACGGCGTCGTGAAAAACAGCAAGTCGAACTCACCGCGCACGAAGAGCAAGATTTCGGAAACGAAGAAACGAGGGATTAGAACCTACCACATCAATGCCCGGAACCGAAGCATCGCCGGAGGACACATCACCGCCTAAACCAGCACCATAAGGCAAAATGAAGGACTTCTACCAAGAAATCTTTTTGTGATCTCTATAGAAGCAACCGGTCGGACCGTTGTCTGGAATCTGTGCTAGCCAAACGATCGTTTCCACACCTTCTTCGACAGAACGAGGCGCATTCGGACCACCCATGTCTGTCTTTACCCAACCGGGACAAACTGAATTCACCAAAATATTGCTCGCTTTAAACTCATCGGCAACCATGCGAGTCAGCGCATTGAGAGCGACTTTCGACATCCTATATCCGCTGTAACCCGCGCCCATTTCCGACAACTGACCCAACCCTGAAGACACATTCACGATGCGACCGTACTCGTGTTCTTTCATGATTGGAATCAGTTCCTGGCAGAGCATCAATGAACCA
The DNA here is from genome assembly GCA_964503045.1 of uncultured Candidatus Obscuribacterales bacterium. Taxonomy (GTDB): domain Bacteria; phylum Cyanobacteriota; class Vampirovibrionia; order Obscuribacterales; family Obscuribacteraceae; genus CAYZJR01. The sequence continues at coordinate 142,359 of CAZCZI010000005.1, read as the reverse complement.
TAAACATTGGTGTCCATTGTTGCCTTCACCAGATCAACAGATGTCTCCATGATGCTCATTGTGCTTGTACCGTCTTTGCGTCTGTCAAGCTGCACACCGGCATTATTGATGAGCACATCAAGGCGCCCATAATCTTTGCGAATATCGATTGCAAGCTGCCTAACACTCTCATGGCTTGACACATCCAATTGGTGGAACGCCACAGATAGCCGCTCTTCCAAAAGCTGTGCGATTGCTTCCTCACCTTTGAGACGATCGCGGCAAGTTAGCACTACATTCAGACCAGCTTTCGCGAGCTGCCTACACGTCTCAAAACCCAAACCGCGATTGCCGCCGGTGACGACTGCCACCCTTTTCGTTGCCATTGCTCCATCTCCGTTGAGCGCTGACGGGCTGCCAATACTACCGCACCCGCAATGCCAAGCCCAGTTTACTATACACGGCTTAGGTGATACAGCCCGCTAAATCGAAACACAAGCATAACACCGCTCTTACAAAGCCCCCGGATTTTCCATACTTTCTCCATCTTCAGGGAGCAGAATCATGTCATTGGAAGCCCAGGCAACGGAATTCAACTAAAGAAAGAGGAACTGATCATGAACAAGCAAGTAGTAAGAACCGAAGAAACGAATTCAACAGGAAACCGCGGGCAGAAGTCGCTGAGAATGTCGAAAATTAAAGTTTTGAAGAATACGAACTCAATGCTGAAGACAACTGGCGGCATTATCAAACCAATCAACACGGTTTACGTGCCAGACAGCATCAAAACATTCGCGGGATGAGAATTCGCGTGATCGACATTCTAGATCTTTACGCAGCCGGACTCTCCGCCGAGGAAATTTTGACCCCATTGTCTGCTAGTTGCACGTCTGCACACTTTCTCTCTTCGAAACATCCAACAGGCAATTGCGTGAAGTATCCTTCACCAAAAGCGACGCCACAATGCCCAGTACATAGATCGAAGACACGCATGATGCGGCGATTCCGTATGAGCCGCCGAAGAAAGCGATTAATGGAGCAGTGAGTATTCCTGCAAGTGCTGCAGTCAATCTTCCAACGCTCCAGCTGATACCAGATGCAGTGCCCAACACGTGAGTAGCGAACATCTCCGGAATCACATACGAGATTACGACGAACGGAATCGCGGAGAACACGCCGACTGCGAAGGCCGCCGCTAACAGGGCATTTCCGTATGAGTGAATTCCGAGAAACATTGCCAGAACAGATACAAGTGATCCAACGAATCCGAGAACAAGAAGATTTTTTCTGCCCATGACGTCATTCAAATAAGGGCAAACGAAACATATAAGTATTCCGCCGATGCTCAACGCCATTGTCGCAGTACCGCGCTCAGACACGGCTTCTGTGCCGGTTATCTGGTTAATCCACGCGGGCATCCACGAAATTGCAGCCCAATAGCCAACGATTGCAGATGCACTGATGACGGTGGCCAAAATCAAATTCTTCAGATTTTCACCCTTCATCAATGGAGTGATTGGGTTCTGAATCAGTTCCTTTTCCGATTCACTCAACTCAGCAGCTGAACGCTGTGCGAGCCGCTTTCGGTGTTCCTTCACCAGGTTGAATGCTTGAGGTTCTGTTAGTTGAGAGCGAATGTAGAATGCAACAAGCGCAGGCACGATTCCGATGAGAAACAGTCCTCGCCACGCGCCTTCTCCAAGACCCAGGGTGAAAGCCCCACTCAATAGACAACCGACACCGAAAGAACTTTGCATCAAGCACAAGGCAGCAACACGACCTTTACCCTGCCAGGCTTCAGACAAGAGAACGCAGCCCAAGCTGATCTCTCCACCGATTCCGCAGCCGACGAGAAAGCGATAGAACGCCAGTTCGCCCCACGATTGACTGAGTGCGCATAATCCGGAGCCCAATGCATATAAGAGTATGGAAAGCGTCATTGCTTTGCGGCGTCCAACTTTGTCGGCAAGGATTCCGAAGCCCACACTTCCTACAGCCCATCCCACCATGAAGATGGCGAGAATCATCGAACCGTACCAACCGACGGTCGAAGCATCGGTCGTCTTCAGCAGATCAGACAAGGCTGGAAACAGAACGATGAAGTAAATCATCGCGTCCATGGCGTCGAAAGTCTCGCCCAGCCAAGCAGCCGCGAAAGCATGCAGGTTGCCGAATCGGCTGCCAAGCTTCCCGCGAGTCGTTACTCGCTCTGTCCCAATGGTGGTGACCATGCAAAACCTCAGACGAAATATCACAATATGAATTAGGCCTTAGATCCGGTAGATCAGTCGATGTGGTTTTCACCACTTACGCGGCGTGAATCACCACGGATGGGCGACACTTCCATGTTTCAGGTCACGACTGTCCGGACTCTACTTACGCTTCGAAAATGCGTCCCAGGCTTGGGGGTTTAGAGCGTTGGCGGGAAGCTCTCCGGAGAATGCTTTGATAAGCGCACCGACGGCCAATGCAGCCATGGCGGTTCGCGTCTCAACAGTGGCGGATCCAATATGCGGAGTGAGCACGACGTTATCCATTTTGATGAGACTGTCAGGAACGGAAGGCTCGTTCAAAAACACATCCAAACCTGCTGATGCAATACGCTTTTCGGTGAGAGCGGCGATCAATGCGGCTTCATCAACGACTGCACCACGGGAGGTATTAATGAAAATGCATGATGGTTTCATCTTTCTGAATTCTTTCTCGCCGATTAGGCCCCGCGTATTATCCGAAAGAGGACAGTGAACGCTGATTACATCTGCCTCTTTGAGAAGTTCTTCCATAGTCACTCTCTTAGCATCAAACTCTTTTGCCAACTGTACATCAGTATCATCATGGGCGGTGCCACTGCGCGAGTAGATTATTTTCATTCCAAAGCCGCGGGCTCGGCGAGCCACTGCCTTAGCGATTCTTCCCATTC
>CAZCZI010000005.1:132882-139360 GCA_964503045.1 uncultured Candidatus Obscuribacterales bacterium | reverse complement strand
TTCATTCCAAAGCCGCGGGCTCGGCGAGCCACTGCCTTAGCGATTCTTCCCATTCCGATGATGCCTAAAACCTTCGATTCGAGATCGGTTCCCAACATCAAATCGCTGTCGAATCCAAACCAATCGTTGCGGCGCACATAGCGTTCGGCCTCGCAGATTCTTCTGGCTGCACAAAGAATCAAACTCATCGTCAAATCAGCGGTGGCGCCATCCAAAACGCCCGGCGTGTTAGTTACGAGAATGCCGCGATTAGTGGCTTCTGGTACATCGATATTGTCAAAACCGACAGCTCGATTTGCAATCAACTTGAGCTGCGGGCTGCGGCTCATCACTTCGAGTTTAAGCTTATCCGGCGGTTCGCTGACAACAGCATCACAGCCGGCGAGCGCTTCTACGAGCTCGTCGGCTGTGGCATCTTGTTGCGTGCGCGGTAAAAATGTCGTTGTGGCAAATTGCGACAGCTGGTCTTCGACCTTGGCAGGCAAACTGCCGATTACGAGCACCTTAACCATTCTTTGTACCGCTTAGTTTGGAATCAAGCGATTATCTTAGCTTGTCTTTAAGCAGTCCGGCTGCCAATCCAACAGCGGCGCCAACAGCTGCGCCTTTGGCGGAATTTTTCACTGTTCCGTGCCCTTTGCTGACAGCCATGCCCATGCCGATGCCTGCTGCCGTTCCTATCGCAACGGTTTTTGCAATTGGGTGCTTTTTCAATGTTTTGCTGGAATTAACCAGACCCACTGTAGCTCCGGTTCCTGCGCCGATTACGGCACCTTTAACCATTCCCTTGCGAGTGACGAGTCCGGTCACTGCGCCGGCAGCGGTTCCTACACCAGCGCCAATCGTGGCTTGCCGGACTTTGTCGTGGTTGCGGAAGAATGTTTTTACCTTGCCGGTTGAAGTTGTCTTATTTACACTTCCATTCAATGTATCTGCCATTGCTGACGGACATCCGAGCGAAAGCTGCGTTCCCAACGCTCCCACTGCTACGAGCAAGGAGAGTTTTTTTGAATTTAGCATTAGTACTCCTACTAGGGATCGCGAAGATCCATTCTCACGGTCGTTTTGTTTGAAGCTCCAAACACTGAAGAGGCTAGCATCTCGGGGATCATTTGGCGAATTTAATTGATCGATACAATCTTCATCCGTTCCGCACATTCCTTCGATATACATCGCTCCATACTTCTGATAAAGAACAACAGTACAAGTCGTAGATCCAGGCGACGACGAAAGATCCGTTTTGTTTCCTACCTTGTATTTGGGCGCGAATTTTGTTTTTCTCAGGCGTCTCTCCACAACCTTAGAATTTAGCCATATACAGTGAAAGCTCTATAAAGGATAAGGATAAAATCGGGCCTCTTACCGTATCCTTATCCTGAACCTTCATGTTGACGACCGTGGGATGTGGCGAAACGTGCCACTGGAGGTCGGAAACGGGACGGGTCAATTATCGTGAGGTTATGACTTTGAAATCGAAACCAGCTTTCCTGCGCAGAAGAAATCGACAGGCAGCGGCGAGACTCATGGCGGTCTTGCTTTTGACGACTAGCACCACCCTCGGTGTCTCCGCACAAAACGCAGTGAGCCCTATGACCGAAACGTCGCCGACAGCGCCGACTCAAGTTCCGGTGCAAGGCGGCAGAGAGAATCAAGGCATTCAGCTTGTGCCGGTACTGCCCATGCAGGCGGATTCGAACCCAACCGAGTCACAAGAAAGAGTCAACAAGCTTATCGCCGAGGGCGAAAAATTATTCGATCAAAAGCAAGCCGACAAGGCTTTGATCAAGTGGCAAGAAGCTTACGGGCTTGCCATCGAAATGAAGTATGGAGACGGGCAAGGCAAGGCGCTTAACCGCATGGCGCTGGTTTACATGCAACAGAGCCAACTGGCAAAAGCAAAACTGCTTGCAGAAAATGCAACTGAAGTTTTGCTGAGTTCACCAGAAAAGCAGGAATTGGGGCGCGCAAGAATCACACTCTCGCAGATCTTCTTCAATATGGAGAACCCAGCGTGGGCCATCCAGCAACTCGATCTGGCGATGAAGGATCTCACCGATAAGAACAACAAGTATCCGGCAGATGCCGCACGCGCTCTCAACATGGCTGGTGCGCTGGCGATCAAATTCAGACAACCGAAAATTGCAGTTAGATATTTCCAAGAAGCAGCGACGTTTTTCGCCAACGGCGGCGATTTTGCAAATGCCGTGCACAATAGAGAACAAGTTGCGCAGTTGCTACTAGAACTCGGCTTCTCGACTGCAGCTCTGGAAGAGGCGCAAAAGGGAGTGGTTCAAGCGAAAAACTTCGCCGGCGACAACCGCGGACTTTTGGCACCGGCACTTGCTTCAGTAGCTAATTGCCAGTATGCACTCGGCGAATTCTCCAACGCCAGAAAGTCTTACGAAGAAGCGCTCATTACAGCATCGAAGCTTCCAGTAGCAGCTCTCGATTCTCTGTCGCGCGCGCATATCGACTGTGGTTACGGCTTCACCTTGGCTGCAACCGGTGATTTCGAACAAGCGAAAACAGTTTTCGGACGCATACTTCCTGTATTCCGCTCGCAAAACGCAATCGTAGAACAAGCGCAAGTACTGCAAACACTTGGTGTAATCGAGTGCTTGGAAGGTAACTATGCAAAATCGATTGCATATTCCACTCAATCGCTTGACTCGCAGCAGTTGATTCGTCCGGCGCAGCCGCGCATGAATGTGATCACTCACCAAAACATTGCTGCTGCGGAATTTAGAAATGGCTCTGCACGCAATGCGAAAGTTCACCTCGAAGCCTGCATCACGACATGCAAAAAGAGCTTGTTCACTCAGCTCGAAGGCAGAACATATACGGGATTGGCCGAAGTTTGCATGAAGCTTGCTGATCCAGTTGGAACTCAAAAGTATTTGACCGAAGGCATTGCTCTTTCAGCCAAAATCAGTGATGACGGCGCCCTTTGGAGAGACTATCTCATTCAAAGCAAACTTCAACTCACCCAGGGCTTAGTCGAAGAAGCGAAAGTATCGCTCACAAGCGCACTCTCTCACTTCCGTTCGCCGCAAGCTGGTTTGTTTGCTTCCGCTGAGGAAATCACTTTCCCAACTTCCAGAGAGGAGTCCGGTCAGCGTCTGGTAGCGCTCGTCGCCTCTCAAGGAATGGGCGAGCAAGCACTTCTTGCAGCCGAACAATTGAAAGAAGAGAGCTTCATCACCGATTGGCAAAGAAGATGCGGCAAGGTGAAACCAGATGATGCAGAACTTTATCAAGACTTGGTTTCGCAAAGAGCGCACAATCACACTGCCGAAATTCTCTGCACTCCGGATCGGCTCACAGGTGAGTGGCAAAACTGGATGGCACGCTTCAAGACTCTAGCGGCACAGAATCGTTCGCTGGCGCGATTGATCGCTCCAATGCCCCATGCAGCGCCGGATATCGTAAAGGCAGTCAAGCAAAAGAACATCACGATTCTCGAGTATCTTGTAGGTAACGATCAGACGGTAGTGTTCACCGTCGATACAGCCGGTCGAATTTCGGCATCAGTACTGCCTCTAGGGCGCACTCGTTTGCAAAGTCAAATTACAGCGCTCATGTCTACCGACTCTTCCACCGAAGGTCAGCAGAAAGAACGCACCCTCTTGCAGACACTGTATAACGAACTTCTGCCTACTGCAGTACGCCAATTCTTGCCGAAGAATGCAGAGCAGTTGACGATGGTTATTCCTGATGGCGTCTTGTTCAACCTGCCGTTTGCAGCACTGGTTGACGAATCAGGCAAATACTTCGTGGAAAGCCACTTGCTGACGTTGGCTCCATCAGTTGGAGTGTTGTTCGATTATCACGAGCCATTTAGCGAAGACCTCAGTATGGTGGTGGCGTCGGCGGTATCAGAGCAAAGCAGAGGAAGCGAACGCGCCGAAGCAGATAAACTGACGACGATCTTCCAACCCGACAGAATCACCACGCTTTTGAGCAAGGATGCGGATATCGCCACGATGCGTGAACAGGCAAAAAACAAGGCGGTCGTACACTTCCCTGCAAATCTTGCACTGCAAGAAGGCAACCCGTGGAGATCGGTGCTTCCCCTATATTCTTCGAAAGAACAAGGCGCCAAACGAGCAACGGCAGGTCTCTTGTTTGAAAGCAATCTGCCAAGCGAGTTGGTGGTGTTGAGCGGTTCGTCGCTAAGCACAAAAGAAGTGCTCGGCAATGCCGTGAAAGTGTTCAGCCGTGGACTCTCTTATATGGGTGCCCGCAACGTGGTGCTGAGCCTATGGCAGCAATCACCGACTACACGCATCGACGAACTGGTCGACTTCTACAAGAACAAACAGATGGGACTCAACCCAGCGCAGTCGCTGAGAAAAGCTCAACTTTTGGCCTTGTCTAAAGACCCCTCACCGAAGTCATGGGCTGGTTATCAACTGCTAGGCCCCGGCAACTAACAGTGCAGCTCCACTACACATCCAACGCGCACCAAATTGCGTCCGCCATGGATATATATCGCACGTTCTTTCGGATCCATATTAAAGGTTGAAGTCAAGCATGCCAAAAGATCTCAAGTCGTTGTATAACTGCAGGACCTGGCATCCTCAATCTCAGGTATCGCGGGGTTTACAAGCGACAAGAGTGGAAGTCAGGAGACAAGGGCGCATCGTATATGGTGCTGAAGGTTCATACCGACAGCCGCCGGATTAGTAGTCAAGTTTAAAAGAAGTCAGTAGTCACAAAAAAACAAGGGTCAGGGTACCAAAAGGAAAGGGCTATGAGAAACGTGAAAGTCGCAAAGTTGAAAGCGATCGCAGATAAAACATTGCGAACCGTACTTGCGACACAACTCCTTATTGGGTTCTCGCTGCCCGCGTTGGCGGATGAAGTGCAAACCACACCGGCAACGCCGCCCGCCGCCTCCAAGAGCGTTCTCGACGCCCCAGTGACATTGGAATCTATTTTAGGTAAGTCCAAGGCCCAAGAAGTCGCGCCGAAGACAGAGACAAAGGTAGAAGAGAAGACAGAAACAAAAGTAGAAGCGAAGGCAGAAACAAGAGTAGAAGCGAAGGCAGAAGGCAAAGCAGAAACTAAGGAAGCGACCGCTGAAGTAAAAGCGACCGTTGAAGTAACACCGACTGCTGAACAAAAGACTGAAACAAAGACTGAAGAAACAAAGAAAACTGAAGAAACCCAAAAAGTCGATGAAACGGCCAAGGCAGAAGACTCTGATGGTCCTCTGACAATAGACAATGATGACACCAAGCCAGCTCGCAAGTTGTCGTCATCGCAATCTACATATGAAGTCGACACTGTTGATTCCGAAAAAACAGAAACAAAAGCTGCAGATTCGCAAGCTGCTGAAGCAGCAACTGGTGAGGCAACTGAAAAAACTGCGACCGATGAAAAAGGTCTTCCCATCGCAGCCACAGTGGTTGAGCCCAAGTTGGATGCTCCAACTCCAGGCAGCAGCCTTACCGGTTTGCCGAAGGGCTCCATTCTTGGCGCTGAAGGTACAGATCTTTCCGGTCATATCCTCGATGTAGAACAAGCAGATCTCGTTGACGATGCAGCAATCACCGTAGACAACGATGAAGCGCTTGAAGCAAAGGCGACCATTGAATACAAGGAATGCAAAACAGACGACGGCAAAACCAAGATCATCACCGGCGCGCGTTTTCCTGTAGTAATCAGCTCACAGATCAGCAGTAAGACAGCGAAGAAGGGTGACCCTCTCGAAGCGCGCCTGAAGTACGACCTGAAAATCGGTGACAGGCTGGTTGCCAAGAAAGGTTCAAAAGTGGCTGGACACCTCGACTATTGTTTGCCAGCACGCTCAGTCCTCCACTCGCTGGTCAGTCCAACTCGCTGGTATCGCAACTCAGGCTGCCTTGGACTCGCTTTCGACGAAATCGTAACTGAGTCCGGCGAGCACCTGCCGCTTGCTGCAGCGCCTGCAAGACAAGGCAGAATCATCAAGAATAAAGGCGAAGGTCGCGAACTCGGCGTTAACCACCACGGTCAAATTACGGGACCATGGGGACAACAGCTTAGATACAAGGCCGTTCGCATTGGCTTGAACTTCGCGATGGCTCCTGCCGGCGTCTTCAGCTTCGGCGCAATGCCGGTTGCATTAGGCGTCATTGGCGCTATCAATCCATCATTCGCGTTCATGAAGCCAGTTGGTTTGAACGTTCGCCACCGCCGACTCAAAGGCTTCGCGTGGGGTTTCCTCAGTGGAATTCCTGGCAGCTGGCTGATTGAAGATACGGTCACCAAAGGACAAGAAGCAATCGTCAAACCCGGCGACGAATTCCTTTGCGAATTCAAGCAAGAGTTCACTGGCGAACCCGCTTCCGAAGCGACTTTGCTGCCTGGCTCCAAGGCTAAGGTCAAGGGCGAAGTCATGACCGAATTGAAGAAGAAGGGCAAGAAATAGGCAGCTGCAGTGACACGCCGCTGAGCACTGAAGCTCTTGCAGGACACCCCCTTTGAAACAAGC
>CAZCZI010000005.1:128566-132782 GCA_964503045.1 uncultured Candidatus Obscuribacterales bacterium | reverse complement strand
CTTGCGGAACAATGCACGTAAGCGCCAGAAAGCACACCCCGCAAAAGCGCGACTAGATGGGCTTTGCGGTCCCACTTCGGTGGCGCTTACCATCTTTGCTCCGCAACAATACTTGCGGAACAATGCACGTAAGCGCCAGAAAGCACACCCCGCAAAAGCGCGACTAGATGGGCTTTGCGGTCCCACTTCGGTGGCGCTTACCATCTTTGCTCCGCAAAAACTGAAAGCAAAAATCGACCCATCGAGGTGTTGAATCAACATCAAATGACAACCCAAAAAAATGAGAACAAAAAAAATCCAAACAAACGACACAGACAAAAAAAGGAAAGCACCGCAGTATCAGACGGTGCTTTCAAGTCTATTCTAGCCTATCGCTAATTAGTAGGCGCCCACGTAAGGAGCGGTACCACCACCGGCGATGCTAACTGGAGCATCCAATTGCAGTTGCAATTGAGTACCGGAAGGAATGACTACGTCTTTTCCTTTACGCAACAGCACGCTTTGTGCAACGCCGAGACCGCCACCGATGGCTGTTCCTGACCAAGCACCGCGTCCTGCGCCTCTGCCGCCGCCTGCGATTGCACCAACTGCGGTGCCCAACGCGGCTCCACTGCCGGCTCCGACGAGTCCTCTGACACCAGCTTGTACTGCTTTACCCTTCCAGGTTTCGCCCTTCACTAGGTCATCTTGATCGCTTCCTGCATCAGCATATTTGCCAATGCCGCCGACGAGATGGGCGGAGATTGGAGTTTCAATTCCATCTGGAGTGCGCAGTCTGTTGAACTTGATTCCGAGGCTTCCCGAGCGGCCGAGCATGCGTCCGGCTTGTGCTTCGGTGATATTGCCGATGATTGTAGAACCGGCCGGAATGTTGGAATCACCCAACATAACGGTTTGGCTGACGGTTGCTTGAATCATGTCGCCGGCTTTTGCAGCTTGAGTAGCGATAGATGTATTAAGACTGATCTGCATCACGAGTCCCGCAGGAGCATAAGCGACCCGGCCTTGACGATAGCCGCCGGGTGGCTGTTGAGCGTATCCGCCGGGAGGTGGATAGTTAGCTTGTGGCTGCGGTTGCGCGTATTGATTGCCACCATAGTTCACTGATTGTTGACGATTAGCAGCAGGAGCCGAAGAGGAATAATCGCCGGAGAGTTGCGCCACATAGCTGTCGATGCTGTCTTGATCGCGAAGCATGTTGCGAATTCCGTCTGCCCAGCGCTTCGCCAATACTGCTGGAGTTGTTCCATTGGCTTTGGCATCGCCACCATCGACGGTGATTACTTGATAGCCACCAAGTGTAATTACTGGCAGACCCTTCACGTAAGTGATGTTGACCGACGCTGGTGTTCTGTCTTTGGCGGCGACAAGCGCGTTGTCTAGATTCGTTTGCACTGTTTCAGCGCGCTTAACGGAAGTAATTGAACCCGAGCTAGCAACATTTGTAATCACAGCTTGTCCTGCAATTCTTACCGAGCTGTCAGCGGCAAACGCTGTAAACGGTGTCAAAAACAAGGTTTGGCTGAGAACAAGAGCACCAGCAATGAGGGTACGATTCAGAGAAGATTTCATGATCATGTCCTTTAATTAGCCGCTGTGGCTATTACTACTAACCTTTTGTACTCGGTACTCGGTACTCGACACGCACGCGCTTATTCAGCTTCCGCTTGCATCGTCTCCCACGCTCAATCGAGCATTCAAAAACTAGACCTAATAGACCACCAAAGTTTAGCAATGTTCCCGCCCAGCTATCTGAAACGTTCCTAACTCCCCTTAGAAACCATCAAATCACTGTCCACACAACGCTTTCGAGAGATGGACAAAATCACATTTTTGCATATTTCCAACATATACGCATTGATAAAACTCGCTCGTACGCTGATTATCAATTTATGCTCAAGCAGCTAAAATATCCTCAACCTGACTCATGCGGCTCCGAGACTCATCTTTGTTTATATACAAACAAATCCTTTTATATACACATCGCCAAAATACTCTCAACAAGCAACCCAAAAATTTGAGCAACACATAAATTGACCATCAAAGAAACACACGCAAATCAAGAAAAGAAATCCGCACACGATGAAAGACAGCCATTAGTGCGCCCTTTGAGTGGGAAGTTGGCATTGGTGACGGGCGCGAGCCGGGGCATCGGCAAAGCAATAGCGTTAGAACTGGCAAGCGATGGCGCAAATGTCGCCTTGATTGCAAGAGATAAAGTGGCACTCGATTCCGTAAAGGCTGAAATTGAGGCGCTTTCGCCGCACAATGCGTGTGTTGCAATTTCTTGTGACTTGAGCAAGCCCAACAGTTTGGAGAATGCTATAAGTGAGTTAGAGAAGCAATGGACGACGGTATCGATTCTGGTGAACAACTGCGGCATCTACAAAACCCAAGAAGTGCGCGACCACTCGCTTTCCGTCTGGACTGAAATCATCGACACAAATCTTACAAGCGCTTTACGTGCAGCTCGCAGCGTCCTCGATGGAATGATTCGGCAAGGTTGGGGTCGCATAATAAATATATCTTCGATCTCCGGCAAGCAAGGCGAGGCGTACGGTGCGGCGTATTCGGCAACCAAGTTCGGTCTGATTGGTTTGACGCAATCGCTGGCGCTGGAAGTCGCAACTAAAGGCATCACCGTCAATGCCGTGTGCCCGGGATGGGTTGACACTGATATGGCTCAGAATCAGCTTCACGATCAGCAGTGGTGCAAACTCAACAATATCGATCCTGCACAATCCAAAGAGATTGCGCGGTTATCGATTCCTCAACAACGATTTGTAGAACCGGCAGAAGTAGCGAGTTTCGTCGCCTATCTGTGCAGCGACAAAGCACGCAGCATCACCGGTCAGGCGGTAAATATTTGCGGAGGACTCTCACTTAGTTCATGAAAGAATCTGGCTCTAACTCGACAGCTTCAAATGTTTCGTGCGAATCACACTATATGAATCAACCCTCCTGTTCCACCAAAAACATTACTACACAAGAATGGCTGACTGAGACCATTGACGGTCTGACTCTGATGTTCTCTCCTCTTTTGAAAGAAGAGAAAAAATTGACGCACGCTTTCACCACCCGCAGTGGTGGGGCATCACGAGCACCGCTCGACTCGTTCAATCTTGGCAGACACATTGATGACGACAGCGATCGCAAAGATGCGATGGCTAATCGAGATCGGCTTTGCAAAGCGCTTTCGCTGGAGTTTGGAAACCTAGTTGTGCCAGGACAAGTTCATTCCAATAACGTGACCTGGTTGACGTCAATTGATGAGACTCCCGACGTAAAAGCTGTAGATGGGCTCGCTACGCGGCTCGAAGAGCGTCCGATGCTGCTGCATTTTGCAGATTGCGTGCCCGTGATTTTGGTGGCACGCAAAGCACGGCTTGCATGCATCATGCATGCGGGTTGGAGAGGAACGGCCAGCGCCATCGCGCAAGAGGGGGTGAAGCTCCTCATCTCATGCGGCGCAGAGACGAAGGACATGATCGCAGCGGTTGGCCCGGCGATCGAACCTTGCTGCTATCCAACCTCCGAGGACGTTGCACAAAAACTCGAGTCAACAGTCAAGGACGGGACCAACCTTGTGACAAGAAACTCAGAACAACCGCGCCCCGACTTGAAAGCAATCAATGCGATGCAGCTCTTGGAGGCGGGCATCGACAAGGTGGACGTGTCAAATCTGTGCACTGCATGCAATCCACACATTTTCTATTCGCACCGGCAATCTGGTGGCAAAACCGGAAGGCAAGGGGCTCTGGTTTGTTTGCGGGCATGACGACTAATTGACGACAACTAATGAAGGCTAAGGGCATAAATACTAAGGATTAACTTTTGCAGGCACCCAAAGCGTGCCATAAAGACAGCTTTAGTCCACAATATTGATAGGAACGAGTCCTCTGGGAAGCGAATCGGCTGTGTTGTCCCCGGCAAAGACCTTCTATTTCGATTCCATGGCGACCTTGCGGTCAGCCTTCCTACCGTCTTTGCTTGCGTTGTCGCTCTTGGTCGTGCCATGCGCGCCCGCCATGGCAGCTGCGAAAAAGGCTGCCACTGCTGCGGCCTCAGGGAAATCAAGATCTGGGTCTCAGACATCTCGTTCGACTGACAAGTCGCCGGATCCCCCCGGGTTGGAGCTTCTGAAACCCCTAACACCGACCGTCGCGCCGACGACAGCTCCCGGCGCACCGGCTCCTACACCGGCTCCTACACCGGC
>CAZCZI010000005.1:114363-128466 GCA_964503045.1 uncultured Candidatus Obscuribacterales bacterium | reverse complement strand
TCGCGCCGACGACAGCTCCCGGCGCACCGGCTCCTACACCGGCTCCTACACCGGCACCCGCGCCGGCTCGAAAGCCCGGCGACAGTGGATTGCCACCGCCGTCACCTTCGCCCACTGGAAAGCCTGACTCAGGGCTGAGAATATCGCGTCCGGGAGCGGGTGTGACAAAACCAGGAGAGTACATAATGCCTGGCGGCAACCGAATTCCCGGACCTCCGGTTGCTCCTCCGGGAACCGTTCCAGGAGCGTATGGCTTTACCCCATCGGCACCGCCGCCTGAAAGTTATCCGCCAGGCACGGGCTATTACCCAACCCCAGGCTATTACCCCCCAGCAGGGTATCCGATGCCTGGAGCCGGCTTTCCCACGGGCTATCCGCCACCGTACCCACCGCCCTATCCAGGAGCATACGGACAGGCGCCGGGCACAGCTACAGGTGGTTCCGCAACTGGCGCAACTGGTTCTGGCGCAACTGCAGCCCCGCCGACAGCATCGCAAGCAACCGGTTCGTCAAAAACCGGCTCGCAACCGCCCGCAACCGGATCGCAAACTGCCACAGGAAAGCCACCAGCCGGCATGAGCCCATCGATTCCGTCGGGACCTTCCCACACGGGATCTCTTCCGCCGCCCTCACCGCCACCAGCCGGCTCTATTCCTTCGCCCGCGCCAGACGGCTTGGCGCCATCTGCAAACATCAAGCCCGGCTCGACGCCCTCCAGTGGTCCGTTCATCAAACCGGCTCAGGGTGCGCCAATTGAAGACACCTACCCGCAAATCGGCGAGATGGAGTCGATAACTTTCGGACAAGCGCAGCCCGCACTGCCGGTTGAGCAACGTTTGAGCCAACTCGAAAACGCGATTTTCAAACAAGCCTATACAGATCAAACCCTGTTCGACCGCACCGAACGCCTCAAGCAAACCCTTTTGGGCGGCGGCGAGAAGCAGCCGCTGGCAGACGACACATACTCATCGGGAGCAGCGGAACCCCAGGCGCCACCACAACTTTCGTACTTCGATGAAATCGCGCAACGACCCGAAAACCAGGCGGAAGCCTCAAAAGAAGACCTCACTCAATTCGCAATCGATTTGATCAATTACGAAAGACAAAAGTACGGCTTAGACATTTTGTCTGCCGATTCGCTTGCCATGCGGCTCGCCAGCGATCAACTGCACGATCTCATGGAGCGACATGTGGTATCACATCAGAATCAGAAGGGCGACAATCCAGACCAAAGGTACACTCAAGCAGGTGGTCTCGACGCCATAACCGAAAGTCTCGTGTCGCTGAAAACAGCAGACATCGGCAGCGAAAAGATGAATAGAGCCGTTGTCGCAAAAGTAATCAAAGTCATGATGAATCGACAAGATGACCGCGAAGCGCTGCTTTCGATTGACGCTGGAAACATCGGCTTCGCGATAGAGCGTTCTCGATCACGCGATCGAATCACCGCTTGCACCGATGTGGTGACAAAACACGGAATCATGCAGCCGCTTCCCTTGGAAGTGCACGTAGGTGACAAGATAGACGTCAAAGGCGTCATCCTTTCGCCATATCGATTTGAGAAAGTGACAATCGCATGGGAAGGTTTGCACGACGGCCCAGAGCCGGTCGATGAAGACAGCGACGAAGCGCTTCCCTACTTTCCGCCTCTAGACTACGTCGCCTATTGCACCAGAGCCGAGCGCGATCATTCAAGAGCAATCGGAACCTTAAAAATGGTCGGCATCGTTGCCGCCATCGCCGGTGGTGTGTTTATGCCTCCAGTTGCCTTGGCCGCTCCCCTGATCGCAATGAGCGGTCCCTCCAGCGAGCCAAAACCAATGTCCGACATACCGGTTCATGGCGGAATCAAAGTCGAGGGCTCGACTTTTGCAGGAAAAGTTCCGATCAGCAACTCCGGCAAGGAAGGGCTATACTACATAACTGTATGGGCGTCTTCCGCGTCCAGCCCCAAACCGGTTCCGATTAGTCGACGCGCAATTGTCGTAACAAGTTACTCGCAGTCTGAAACCGCAAAAGAAAACGACGATAAGAAAGGGCACAGTCAGGAAAAGAAATCTGGTGATTCAAAAACTGATGATGACCAAAAAGCAACAGACGCAGCGAAAGACAACTCCAGCTTGTAGGCCGGCACCACTGGCGGTGACAATAACCGCCACGCTCGCCGCTTCGGTGTTCAGCGCTTCCGCGCTAGCTGCTTCAATGGCCCTCCCTGCGTTAGCGCAATACCCGCCTCAAAACCGATACGGCTACCAGCCGCCATATCAACAAAATCCATATCCAGGCGGTCAGTATTATCAGGGCGGAACGGCGTCAACCACTCTCCAGGGCGGCACAGGTTCTACTACTCTGCAAGGCGGAACCGGTTCTACCACTCTGCAAAGCGGCACGTCCGGGGCCTTGATACAAGGAAATATTCAAGAAGAGTCAGGGCCAATCAATATTTTGTTTCTTCTTGACGCATCGTTCAGCATGAAAGAAAACCTTGGCGGCAGCATCCAAAAAATGGATGCTGCAAAACAAGTGATGCACGATGCGATGCTCAAAATTCCAAACGATGTAAACGTCGGACTGCGTGTCTTCGGTCATACTCGCACCCCCGACAACCCGCTGTTTGACTGTAGCGCGTCGGCTTTGATGGTTCCGATCGGTCACGGTAATCGCGGTTCGATCATGCGCCGCGTGCAAGAACTCAAACCGATGGGCATGACTCCTCTTACTTACGCTATCAAACAAGCTGCCGAAGATGACTTCAGAGATGTGTACGGCAAAAAAGTTTTGATTCTCATCACAGACGGAGAAGACACCTGCAATCAAGACCCCTGCGCCTACATCATGACTTTGCCGATGCGTGGTATCAAACTAAAGGTAGATGTCGTGGGCGTGGATCTGAAGCGACAGCCGGACGCACGAAAGAAACTCGACTGCATCGCCAAAGGGTCCGGCGGCAAGTACTACGATGCAAACACCGCCGCCGACCTAATCAAAAGCGTCTCTGCCAGCATCAACCAAGCTGTTTCGGGACGCGTGATCATAAAGCCGTCAGCGCCTGAAGAGCCCAACTCAAACACCAACACCGACAAACCAACGCCAAACCCAATCAACACCGAGACGCCGGTGGAGTTACAAAAGATGGAACCAGTGAAAGATCATTGAAGGATCATTGAAGGATCAGTGAGAGCCTTTTACATCACCAACTTGGACAGCGCGTTTCTTGCGATCGTTTCAGCAGTCTGCCAGTAGATGTGCGTGAGAAGCAGCGGATAAATACCAAGTCCCAAAATCAAAAACGAGAGACCGTATCCTACAAGTCGTTCGTTCATGGTTGCGTCATGCAAATGACCAACCCATTTCGGTTGTTCCGGACCATAGAAAAGCCGCTTCAGGAGCCACAACATATAGCCCGCTGTCAGAATCACGCCAGTACATGCAAGCGCGATTACTGCCTGCACCAGCGGTGCGCTGACCGAAAGCTGAGCAGTGTACGAAGAGTACGAACCGTAAAATACAGCCGTCTCGCCGACAAAACCGGACAACGCCGGCAAGCCGAGGTTTGCCATTGTCGCAAACATCCAGAAATAAAAGAGACAGGGCATCTGCTTCGCCAAACCGCCGCCAATCTCGGGCAGTTGCCTGGTGTGACAACGCTCATAGATTGTTCCCACCAAAAAGAAGAGCATTGCCGAAATAAATCCGTGGCTCACCATCTGGAAAACGGCTCCGCTAAGGGCTGCTCCATGAAGGGCGCCGAGACCTAAAAGAATGAATCCCATGTGGCTTACGCTGGAGAATGCGATGATGCGCTTCATGTCGGTTTGCACAAGACACGCGATTGCACCCCAAACTATATTGAACGCACCAAGCGCCATTACCCACGGGCCGTACTCGACGAAAAACTCGGGGAAGAAGCCCAGGCAGATTCGAACGAGACCGTAAGATCCCATCTTAAGAAGAATGCCGGCCAGAATCATTGATATCGGGGTTGGTGCCTCGACGTGCGCATCAGGCAACCATGTATGGAATGGAAATGATGGAAGCTTGATGATGAAGGCAAGGAAGAAACCAAGGCACGCGAGTGTTTGCGTCATTCTCGGCAGCGCCTGCGATTTATTTGCGAGAAGCTGCATCGCAAATGACGGCACGCCATTTCCTTCCGCGCTGATCTGTGTATACATGTAGAGCAGTCCGGCGAGCATGCACAACCCGCCGCAAAACGTATATATCAAAAACTTGGTCGCTGCATATTGCCTGCGCGCGCCGCCCCAGACGGCAATCAGGATGTACATGGGGATGAGTTCCAACTCGAACATGACGAAGAATTGGAGCAAGTCTTGCGAGCAGAACACGCCGAGCACCGAAAAGGTCAAGAGCATCAGCATGCTGTAGTAAAGTTTCGGACGCGTCTTAATGGAGTCGCTGGCAATGACGGCAGCCATGGTTACGATGGTTGTCATCAAGACCATTGCCAGGCTCAGCCCATCAACCCCGACGTAGAAATTGACTGGAAAAGGTTGCGTAAACCATGTGAAACGATCGACGAATTGAAGCGCTGTGTTTGGCTTGAAGCAGTACCAAATCCACATCGAAAACGCCACCATCAATCCGCTCGTCAGGATGCTCAACTTTCGAGACAAAGCATCAGGCAAGCACCCAATTGCAATTGCCGCTCCCAACGGGATAAACAAGAGGGACAAGACTAGGTGTTGTGGTTCCACGCTGTTTACTTCTTCCTTCGAAATAAGGGCCCGAGCGCCCACAGTATATCGATAACAGCAAGGTCGGTAAAAGCGAAAATACCTAAGAAACCCAAGAAAGAGCCCCTTGAAGAATTATTGAAAAGAAAAATCTTTTCACTCACAACCGAAAGATAGTTGCGAAGAACTCATGAACAGCCAATTGCCGACGGGTGCCACCAGTTTAAAGTATTCAAGATGCAAGCCGATCTGCTTGCAACCCGACCGTCAATAATCACAGCATTATTAATGGAACACCGCAGCCCGTCCCCCCTGCATGAATGTATAGTTTGTAGTTGATCCTCTTGGATCTATAACTTGGCAGCTTCTGTAAAACCTGGAGAGAGCTTTGGATTCGGAATTATTGACGCACGCAATTCACAATGCCTGGTGGATCGTCGCTGCACCTTTCATATCCGGTTTTTTGATCATCATGGGGGCGCGACATTCAAAGACCCTATCCATGGTGCTCTCGGTTGGAACAATATTTATCGGATTCGTCCATTCAGTGCTCATATTCTTGGCGTTGAATGGTCATGTCGACCCCAATTTGACGGCGCTTGGTTACCAGAAAAACTACGTCTGGTTTCAATCAAAAGACATCGTCTTGTCAGTCGGTTTTTTGATCGACAACCTCTCGTCGATGATGCTATTGGTGGTGACATCAGTCAGCTTGCTGGTGCAAATATATACACATGGCTACATGCGTGAAGATCCTGGATATTCCCGCTTTTACGCATACCTTTCTTTGTTTACCGGTTCGATGTTGGGATTGGTTGTTTCGACAAACCTCTTCCAAATGTATGGTTTCTGGGAACTCGTCGGAGTCTGCAGTTACTTCCTTATCGGTTTCTGGTGGTACAAGACTTCGGCTGCTGAAGCTTGTTTGAAAGCGTTCGTTGTCAACAGAATCGGCGACTTCGGATTTCTGCTTGGCATTCTTCTGTTTCTTGCAGCGACGCGCGACTGCTGGGGTGGGGTAACAAACCCGCATACACTGCTTGCCTTCTCGGACCCGCAGGGTTTTGACATTGCAGGCGCGATCACAAAAGCGATTGCCAACAACACAATGATCGCCACCGGTCTTGGAGTGACATCGCTTACGACTATCGCCCTTCTTATCTTCATGGGTCCGATGGCGAAATCAGCGCAGTTTCCTCTGCACGTTTGGTTGCCTGACGCGATGGAAGGCCCCACTCCAATCTCCGCCCTCATCCATGCCGCCACCATGGTCGCCGCTGGTGTGTATTTGGTTGCGCGTGCATATCCAATGTTCCTCACCCCAGATGGTTCTACCGCCAGTTTTGCTCTGCAATGGGTGGCAGGATTCGGCGCATTCACAGCCTTTATGGCAGCCACCATCGGCATGAGCCAGTTCGATATCAAACGCGTATTGGCTTGGTCTACGTGCTCGCAACTCGGCTACATGTTTGTCGGGTTGGGAGTTGGCGCCTTTACTGGTGGGATGTTTCACCTCTTCAATCACGCCTTCTTCAAAGCCATGCTCTTCCTGTGCAGCGGCGCAGTGATTCACGGTTTGCACGGCGAACAAGACATTCGCAAAATGGGTGGGCTCTTCAATAAGATGCCAATCACTGCGTGGTGCTTCTTGATTGGCACCATCTCAATTTCGGGCGTTCTTCCCTTTAGCGGATTCTTCTCCAAAGACGAAATCGTCGGCGCCGCACTTCATGCAAACCCCTTAATCGGTGGCGTCTTGCTTCTAACTGCGGGCTTGACTGCATTCTATATGTTTCGCGTGTTCTTCCTCACTTTTGTGGGTGAGTACCGCGGCGACGCACACCCGCATGAATCTCCCGGCGCAATGACCATGCCGCTTGTGGCGCTTGCATTGCCTTCAATTACATCGGGCCTTTTGGGTTTCAACTTTGCCTCAATCGGCAACGAGACCCCACAGCCAAACCACTTCGCATCATTCGTCTACGGTCCTTCAGGACCGCACTTCGAGACGCTTCACGTGTCGGCCATGGTTGGCTCGGTGGCCATTGCTTTGGCAGGCTTCGGCATCGCGTACCTCATCTATTACGCACGCTACATGACTGTCAACAGCTCGATTGCAAATAGCACCAATCCGCTGATCAAGTTCATCTACCAGCTTTCGTTTAACAAGTGGTGGTTTGACGACATGTACCTTAAAGCCGCCAAGACCATCCTCGAGCTCTATCAATTAATTTGGCGCCTTATCGACGAATACATCGTCGACAACATGGTCAACTTCTCAGCAACCGTCACCATGGGAACTGGTGAAGTTCTCAAATACACGCAAAACGGCAGGGGGCAGTACTACGCGCTCATCATCTTTGCTGCGGTAATCGGTCTGACCTGGATTGCCTACTTCTGGAGGTAAATAAAGATGTCGGACACACACGGACACAGCGATGATCACGGCAGCGGACACGGCGAGGTCGCAACCAACATCATTCCTGAAACCAGCATTCAGGACGTAATTCTCAAAGGAATCGCGCTTTCGACCATGGTGATTTTTGGCTTCATCGGTTTTTCATGGACGCAATTTCCTTATGCCGAAGCTGGGCACTCCGGCCACGGCGGCTCGCAACATGCAGCGCCCGGCGAGCATAAGGGTTTGACAGGCGAACATGGCGGCGCAGCCACTGGGCATGGAGCCACAACTGGCGAACATACTGCCACTCCAGAGACGCCGCAAGCAACACCGGCGCCGGCTGCAACCGAAACTGCAGCGCCGGCAACCGCTCCAGCCACCACGACCACTTCCGAGCCCGCTGCCGCGCCGACGACGGCTCCTGCCGCTCCGCCAGCCGAAGGCGAGCATCACTAGGCTTAGGTTCGCAATCAAGAACTGCACCAGAGCCGGCTTTTGCGTCTCGGGCGCTCGAGCTATTTAGTAATGTGAACGAAGTTTTGTTGCTGACTACGTTTGCGTTTAGTTACGCTTTTCATCTAATGCTGAGGTTATGCTATCGTATTCGGTCTGGGCTAAATCAGGCTGGCGCCCATTTCTGTGTACATGCACAAGATATACGCCCGCAACAAGCCCAGATGCCGAAAGGCAGTAGCGCGTCACGTCGTCGTGATGCGTGACACTTGAAAAGCCGCAACCTCAGAAAATGCGCTGGGTGAGCCCGCGAGGAGAGATGAATGCAGGAAGTAACGATTGGAATCGCAGGGGCAGCGGGGGACGGTCTCGATAAATCGGGCGACACCCTGGCAAAAACCTGTGGTCGGCTGGGTCTCTACGTCTACGCATACAACAGCTATCAATCAATCATCCGCGGCGGCCACATCTGGCTGCGCGTGAGAATCGGTCAAGAGAAGGTACGATCGCACGGCGATCAGCTCACCGCCTTGATTGCACTCAATCAAGACTCCATCGAGCGCCACGCAGGCGAAGTCGACAAAGGCGGGGTCATCGTCTTCAACGCCGACAAAATGAAGTGCGAGCCACAATTGGTTCGCGAAGGCGTTCAAATTATCGGTTTGCCGATGTCGGAAGTGACGGCAGATGTGGTGAAGGAACATGGTGCATTGCAGCCGGTCATGCAAAACACCGTGGCACTAGGGGCGGTGCTCTATGCCTGCAACTTGGGCCTTGAAGAAACCACAAACGTCCTCACCGACACCTTCAAACACAAAGGCGAAAAAATAGTCAACCTCAACATCGGTCTGCTCAAAGCAGGCTACGACTATGCCAAATCAAAAGCGAAACCAGTCACCAAAGATTGGAAATTCAGCAAGGTGCGCCGGCCGTTCATCACCGGCAACGAAGCAATCGCGATGGCTGCGTATGTCGCGGGTTGCAAGTTCTACTCCGCATATCCAATGACTCCAGCCTCCACGATTCTCCACTGGATGGCTAACAACTGCAATAAAACCGGCGTTCTCGTCAAGCAATGCGAAGACGAACTCTCGGTCGTTTGCATGGCAATCGGCGCAGGAATTGCCGGTGCCCGTTCAATGTGCGCCACTTCCGGTGGTGGCTTCGCTCTGATGACCGAAGCTGTCGGCATGGCAGGCATCATGGAAATTCCAGTCGTCGTAGTCGAAGTTCAACGCGGCGGACCTTCAACCGGTCTTCCGACAAAGACAGAACAAGCCGACCTCTTTCAAGTCTACGGCGCCTCGCAAGGTGAGTTTCCAAAACTGATCGTCGCCCCGAAAGACATCAAAGACGCATATCAAACAACGATCGATTCCTTCAACCTTGCAGACAAGTATCAGCTTCCTGTTCTTCTCATGTCAGACCTGCTGTTGTCCGAGCACCCGGAAACAGTCGAGAGAGCCGACCTTCCTTGCGAAGTCAAAATCGATCGCGGCGCCATCGTCAAAGAATGGCCTGAATCAAACGGCAAGTACAAGCGTTATGCATTCACGGAAGATGGAATCTCTCCGCGTGCCCTTCCGGGAACGGCAAACACCAACTACGTCTCGCCGACCGACGATCACGATGAAGAAAGCATCCTGATTTCCGACATGTTCACCGCTCCTCCAATTCGAAGAAAGATCATGGAGAAACGGATGAAGAAAGTCGACAACATGCTCAAAGAGTTGCCGGCACCACAACTGGAAGGCACAGGCGGCAAAGATGCCGATGTCACTTTGGTTTCATGGGGCTCCACCTGGGGCGTCGTCGCCGAGGCCGTTGAACTTCTCAACGCTGAAGGCGTCAAGGCAAATCAACTCAACGTCAAATACATCTATCCGTTCCACGCAAAAGAAGTGGGCGATATCTTGAGCAAAGCGAAGAAGAAGATTTCAGTCGAAGTCAACTTCACAAGCCAGATGGCACGATTGATCAAGATGGAAACTGGAATATCCATGGATCACCACATCAATAGATATGATGGCGAACCATTCACACCGCAAGAAATTGCGCAACGCGTCAAAGACCTCTTGGGCAGCAAGAAACGCCCGCTGGAAGTCTCGGAAGACGAAGCAAAAGAAATGGCATATCACTACCTCCGCACGCACGCGATGGAAAAGCTGCGCCCCGTCAAACTCGTCAAAGAGTCTGCAAATGGGCACGGCGAGCCGGTCTGGTCGGTTGAATTGGCTGAACGCGTCACGGGCAACAAAGGCGGAAAAATGGAAATCGGTGTGAACACCGGTTCAACCTATTCATTCAAGAAGGAATAGCGAAACACCAGGTTCACAAATCCCCATCTCCACAGAGGAAAGAAAATGGCAACAGTAGTAGAGCTACCTCTCGAACTTTATAAAGGTCCAGTCGACCCGGATTGGTGTCCTGGCTGCGGCGACTTCGGCGTGTTGCGCTCAGTGCAATCAGCCGCAGGTAAATTGGGAATCGATCCCAAAGACTTGCTCATCGTCTCCGGCATCGGATGCTCATCCAACTTGCCCGGGTTCATCCATGCATACGGCATTCATAGCCTTCATGGACGCTCGGTGCCAGTGGCAACCGGCGCGCACCTGGCCAACACCGATTTGAAAGTGGTCATCACGGGCGGTGACGGCGACGGATACGGAATCGGCATCGGTCACCTTCTGCACGCAATGCGACGAAACCTCGACGTCACCTACGTCGTGATGGACAACCAAATATATGGATTGACCACCGGTCAAGCTTCGCCCACGACTGCCAAGGGTCACAAGACAAAATCGACTCCAAACGGCAACCTCGAAATGCCGCTCAACCCGCTGGCACTCGCCATCACCTCAGGCGCCACCTATGTTGCTCGCGGTTTCTCCGGCGAACAAAAGCACCTGATCGACACCATCGCTGGTGGAATCGCACACAAAGGTTTTGCACTAATTGATGTCTTCAGTCCATGCGTGACCTACAACAAGATCAACACCTATCCGTGGTTCAAAGAGCGCGTCTACAAACTCGAAGACGAGAATTGGGACCCGTCCGATTTCCACAAGTCGATGCAAAAATCCTTCGAGTGGGACGAGAAGATTCCACTGGGCGTGCTCTACAAGACTCAGCAAGACACCTATGAAGATCACGACTCGGCACTGACCAAGCCAGGCGGTGCGTTGGTCAAACGCCCACTCGGAGCCGACAAGAAAGTCTTCGAAGAGTTGGTTGAAGAGCTGATTTAGTGCGCTTTGTGAAAACTTCTAAGAATCTCGCTGGAAACGGTGGGGGTTTTCACGATTGGCTAAAGCCAATAACCATGCAATGCTTGGAGCACTTCTTGGCGGGAGTGTGCACGTATTGCCTATTGGACGGACGTTGTTGCCGATAAAGATTCTTGTTGAGTTCGGCTAAAAATGGCGAATCATAAAGATTCACCAATGTGTCGAACAACTGCTACGTTTCTTCCGAGCAACCCTTTAAGATATCAAGCACGTATACATATAGATTCGAGATTCGAGCGATTTAGCCGCCCAAATAACAGGGGATAAAAATATGGCAGTGGTCTTTCAAAAGGATGCGGAAACAGTATCCCTCTCCAAACAGCAAATCACAACGATGAAGCATAAGACGCTGCAGCTCGAGAGCGGATCGCGCTCGGTAAAGAGATCGGTTTTGTCGGCAATCAACGACATTCTCAGCCTTTTCACAGTAAAAATCGGCAGTTCTCATCGCCAATGCAAACTGTACGGACACGTACTTCCATCTAGTGGCTGGGTCTCAGGAAGACACCCGAAGTGTACAGACTGCGGCAAAGCCATCAAGAGCCCCGAAGATCTTCGCAAGCCGACTCAGCGGTAGGCATCAAATTCCCACAGTCCCGAAAAACTCACCAAACAGTTAGAATTTCGGAAAGAGCCATTCTATGGCGTGTCTGAGTTCAGGGTGACACCGCCTGCCGCCACCTTATCATTCTTTGTGCTGAGAGCCTCTACGCCAAATCACACTTAGGAGTTACGGCATTTGCCACCTCTAGAAGGGATGTGCGGAGCCGCTCCATCATACATACTAAGAGTGTCCCCACAAAGGCATCGCATTTAGGCAACGTAGTCACAAGATCGCGTCAGTGTCGAGTCGGGTTAACTTCTGTCCGAAACCGCTTCTTAGTATGACGCACCAAATACCACCACAACAATCTGCCATTATCTGCGCAGTTGACGACGAAGAGTTATGGTTCGTCCTCGAGTCAGCGTGCAGCAGCGTCGGCGCAACAGCACTCAGAGCGACTGAGTCAGAAGCTGTTCTCCACCACATCTCAACCGACACCATTGCAGCTATTGTTCTGGACAAAGATAGTACCGTTATTAACGCCGTGGACTGGGCGGTGCTCCTGAGGAACGCCACAGAGTACAAGGATGGTAGCCATTTGCCTATCATTTTTATGACGCGTCAGGGACAGGTTGACCTCAAAGCACTGACAAGTTTAATTCATGGTCAAATGGAATTCATGCTGATTCCGTTTGACGTTTCTCTTTTGGAAGAGCGGCTGGCAGCGCACATTGAGGCGAAGCATAGAGAACAGATCAAGGCTCATTCCTTGGTGGAACTGCAAACATACCAAGCCGCGCTGGAAGTGCACTTGCAGGAAGTGGAACGCCTGAACAACATTCTGCAACAGCAAGGCAAAGAACTCCGCGACAAGACAACCTTGCTTGAGCATCGAACTGTACAGCTCGAAGAGGCAAACAAGTTGAAGGATGTTTTTCTCGCGCATATGAGCCACGAAATTCGCACGCCGATGAATGCGATTATTGGAATCGGCCGCCTGCTCGACAAAACTCTTCTCAATGAAGATCAAAGACGACTGCTCGGCTCGCAGTGCGAGGCCGCACACTCGTTGCTTTCTTTGATCAACGATTTGCTCGACTTGTCGAAAATTGAATCGGGCAAATTGCGACTTGAGTCTGTGGCGATTGATCCTCTAACAGTGGTTGAAAGCTCCGCCGAACTTCTTGCCCCCCAAGCCTGCGAAAAAGGGCTCAACATCACATCTTACATTTCACCCAAGATGCCGTCTGTATTGTTGGGCGATCCCACGCGCTTGAAACAAATTCTCGTCAATCTCGCAAGCAACGCCGTGAAATTCTCCGAAAGTGGACACATCGCGATTCGAGCGACCGTAAACTCTGAAATCGAAGATGGTGTCATAGTACGCTTTTCAGTATCAGATTCAGGAGTTGGTATCGCTCCGGAAGACCGTGGAAAGTTATTCGAACCATTCATTCAACTGAAAAACAGCAAACCCAAACCGGAAGGCACCGGTCTCGGCCTCAGCATCTGCAAACGCCTGGTTGAGCTCATGGGCGGCGAAATTGGAGTTGAGAGTGCGCCTGGCGCCGGTTCGACGTTCTGGTTTACTGTTCCTATGAAATTCTGCACGAGCACACCTCGAACCGCTCCAGGCCAAAGCAGCCTCAAAGGCGTTCGCGTTTTGATCGTTGATGATGATCCGCTGCTGCGCCGAATTCTCAAAGTCTACTTGAACGCCTGGAAGATGGGCTGTGACGAGGCATCAAACGGCGCAGAGGCTTTGTCGAAGTTGAGGGTAGCAGCCATCGAAGGTGAGCCTTTCAATGTCGCCATCATAGATCGATGCATGCCCGGAATGTCAGGACCAGATTGCGCGTCCATAATTCAAAGCGATGATTTGATCAACAAAACCAAACTGATTCTTTTGACCGGATACGACAAACCAGGTCAGTGGCAAGAGGCTATTGACCTTGGTTTCCACGCTTATGCAATGAAGCCCATTCGGCAATCAACCCTATTTAATTGTATTGCTCATGTAATGGGACAGTTTCTCTTTCCTCGTGAAGAGAAGAACCTCCACGATACCGACAATTGGGCACATGGAAGAGATCCACGCCCGGTGCTGCTTGTAGAAGACAATCCAATCAATCAAAAAGTGGCAGTTGCCGAAATTGAAGATCTCGGACTCAAAGTTCACCTCGCGTCTACCGGTCGCGAAGCAATTGAAATGCTGTCCAAATGCGATTACTCATTGGTACTGATGGATTGCCAGATGCCGGAAATGGATGGATACGAGGCAATCGGTATTATTCGAGAAATGGAAAAACTGACTCATCAACACATTCCGGTCATCGCCATGACTGCACATGCAATGCCGGAAGATCGCGATAGATGCTTGTCGGCAGGCATGGATGACTATCTCAGCAAACCGTTCGAACCAAGCGATTTGATCTATGCACTTGGCAAGTGGTTACCGATTCTCAAGAAATACGAGAATCAAAAAAACTCCAACAAGATTACGGTAACGAGACTGAGCATTGATGGGCTTCAGCAACTACTGCATCCCAGGATGCCGGTGATGACTGGAATGCCATCGCTCAATACGAATACGAGTTCGAGTTCGAGTTCAGATTCGAGTCACTCGAGTCATTCGAGTCACTCCAGTAATTCGAATTCTGAATTGAATTCCAATGCGGCTACCACCAAAATCGACCTCAATCGCCTTTTGGAGCGATATAAAGA
>CAZCZI010000005.1:7570-114263 GCA_964503045.1 uncultured Candidatus Obscuribacterales bacterium | reverse complement strand
CCAATGCGGCTACCACCAAAATCGACCTCAATCGCCTTTTGGAGCGATATAAAGAAACCGGCGCCAGGCAGCTTTTGAGCATGTTCATTCCGAACACCAGATCACAGCTTCAAAACATGCGAAAGTCCATCGAAGAACAAGATGCGGGCGGTCTTGCCTCATTAGCTCATGCGCATCGCGGCGCCTGCACTATGATGTATGCGCACGAAATGGCGAGTGCTTGCCGCGCTGTCGAAACGGCAGCAAAATCATCAGATTGGAGCAATGTCGATGACAACTTCAAAAATCTAGAACGAACGCTGACAGAGTTGGAAGACGCCATTCGCGTGGTGAAGTTATAGAGTTGAACCAGCAACGGCATCCGGAACAGGGCGTCGCGCGCGACTGTCAGACTTAGGCACATCGTGCAACTATAGTTTGCAATGCGGTCTGCAGAAATGCAAACTGTAATTGCGTCCTCATTCGCAGAAGCAGAAGCAGAAGCAGAAGTGGAAGCATCCGATTGGAAATTGCAATGCAACGCTTACTTAATCGGCATCGCGCAAGCGACTGCAATTTCTTCGATGTGCTTCAGCTTCTTTCCGTCGACCCAACGCAACTCTTGTTTCAGCATTCTTTGCCAAACGACCTTTCTCAGCGACTCGTTTTTCGCTGCGGTGAGTAACCTCGGCAAGGCGTTTCGAGCTTCACACGGAGTGCGTGAATCGTTGAATACTAATTCTTCGAAGGTATCGACTCGTGGTCCTTCATCGCATGAGACTCTGCCGCTTAATACGACAGGATCGGCCGACACTGGAGCCGCAAGCACAATTGCAAAAGCACAAGCTGGAAGCAACATCGACGAGAATCGCTTGGTTAGTGTCCTTCCGTTCATAATGCTTCTCCTCGAACGCGCACGGATACACCCGCGCAGTCAGGTCCTGACCTGCATGAATAGCTCAATTCCTCTTTATTCCAGTTTCCCGCAAAAGGCTCTATAGGTAATCCTTCTCGCGTGTGAAGAAGTACGTGCGATATAGTGATGAACACGCACGACCAATCACGAACGAGAGTGACGTCGATGGATCAATCCAATGGATGGTGCACAACATTCCAAAGACTGAGATGATTGCAGATAACAAGAAGACGATTCATCGTTGAATTTAGTAGAATGCTCCTGAGCACTCGGAGTCACTTGCCCAAATGTCGCGCGAGATCACAATCAGATTGAACGAAGAGAGAATGGAAGCTCTCCAGAAGCTCGCTGCACAGAAGTCAACCACGCCCGAACAGCTGGTGAAGACGTGGGTCGCTGATCGAATTCGTTCGGAGCTGCATATTCAAGGCGACAACACCACGGCAGAACTCCAGAAGCAGCTTACTGCTCTCGAATCAGTGATATCGCGCTTGGTGCCTGAGCAAAAAAAAGGCTACTAAATCGCCATCAAACCCTAAATCGAACGCGTATGCCGGCGTCTTCTGTGCCGCGTCGTGGACGGCGCCGTGGCTTGGGTTTCCTTTGCCGCTTCTGTTGATTGCCCAGTTGCTTCTGCGGAAGCTTCCTGTGTCGGCATCGGCGGGACCTGGGCGGTGGGAGACAATACCAACGTAAAGTCAGTCGGCGAGCCGGACTCAACAGCGATTACAACCGGCCAATCGTTGACTTGGGTAAGATCATTGCGCAGTTTGGCTGTCAATCCTGCATCTGCTCTGAAAGAATTTTGCACGATTTGTTCGTGAGCGCACTCGGCAGCATCGCCGCGAGTTCTGTACCGGACAGTGTAACCGGCAGCCGTAAGGGCTGCCTCATAGGCTTTGGATGCTTCGTCCAAACCTCTGGGATACTTGATGACGATCGAGGTGGGTTTGTGTTCGGCGTATGCAGAGGCGTATTGAGCACTCAGCGTGTCGTTGTTGTAGACGGCTGTTTCGGTCTCGCCCTCGGGAACCGCATCAGTCGATGCATTTATTGCCGTGTTGGCCGCAATCTGTGCGACTGCCGGCGGCGTTCCCAACAACCGATTAAACACAACTGCGCAACCTTCCGGGTCTGGTATCCAATAACTGCCGCCTCTAATACACTCGGCTCTTCCCGGAAGCATCGCTGTTTCGACCCGAGAAGGCTCAATGTCTTTGCCGAATTGCGCCAGCTTGAACATGTCGTCTACCGGCAAATCCGTCACCACATACTCATTGGCAAGTTTAAACAGTTCAGGTAGTTTGAGCACCACCTGCGGTTCCTTCAATTTTTTGGCCACTTGCCGCAAAAACCACTGCTGACGCTCAACGCGACCGATGTCACCTTTGGGATCATGGCGAAAACGCAGATACTCTTCTGTCTGCGTGGCATCGAGTCTTTGCACGCCGGGCTCAAGTGCAATTTTCAAACCAGCTGCGCGGTCGCGGTAATGCATGCGTTTCTCGACGAGAACTTCCACCGGTCCCAGCACTTCAAACAGTTTCTTCAAACCTTGAGTGTCGATGACGATGTAGTGATCGATTGGCACTGCAAACGCTTCACTCACTGTCTTCACCGCCAGCTCAGGCCCGCCAAAGGCATGGGCGGAGTTAATTTTGTCGACGCCGTGTTCATCAGCGATGCGCACTCGGCTGTCTCGCGGAATCGAAATCATCCCGACCTTTTTGGTCTCGGGGTCGACGCTGACCAAAATCATCGTGTCTGAGCGGGTTTGAAGGAATCTCTGGGTACCCCGCCCATTCGAGTCGACGCCCATAAGCAGCACTGTCATGCGGCTTTCGAGCTTCGGCCAAACATTCAGATTAACCTCGGGCATCTGAATCTGCGGAATCTGCATGCCCGCCACAGTCGTGGGTGGCGACGGCTTGAACGCCAACGCCGGCTTGGGTTGGCTCGCTTTCATCAAAGACACGACCATCAGTCCGATGCAAACTCCGGCAACGGCTGCGAGTATCACCTGCCACCAGGTGGGTGATGAATAGACTGGATGTCTACCAGACAACGTTGAAGCCTCGGATATTTACAACCTGGATGAAACAATCTTATCGTGGATATATTAGCTATACTGTTCGCTCACAGAGATTTCATTGACTTTTTACGAGGTCTTATCAGAGGAGTTAAGGACGTGGACCTTTTTCTTGACACAGCAAACATCGAAGAAATTACCGAAATCGCCGGCTGGGGCGTGCTCGCTGGCGTAACCACCAACCCGTCGCTGGTTGGAAAAGAAAAAACCGACTTTAAACGGCTTGTAAAGGAGATTTGCAAGATCGTATCCGGCCCCGTATCGGCTGAAGTGGTCGCCACAGACCGCGCCGGCATGTTAAAAGAAGGGCGCGATATCGCCACATGGGCAGAAAACGTTGTTGTTAAATGCCCATTGACTGCCGAAGGACTGGCTGCCACAAGCACGCTCAGCAAAGAGGGAATCAAGGTGAACGTCACCCTATGTTTCTCGGTTAACCAAGCTATCCTGGCAGCCAACGCCGGAGCCTATTTCGTTAGCCCGTTCGTCGGTCGGCTCGACGACATCAACCAAGACGGCTGCGCCCTAATCGAAGAAATCGCGGAAGTCTTCCATATTCAGGGAATCGACACCCGAATTCTCTCGGCAAGCATCAGAACCCCTCAACACGTCACCAGATCAGCTCTGGCAGGCGCGGACGTGGCGACGATGCCGTACAAAGTGTTCAAGCAACTGGTGCAGCACCCGCTTACAGACAAAGGCATAGAGCAATTCCTCGCCGATTGGAAGAAGGCTGAATCGGTCGTAGCTGCCAAGGCGTAGCCAGTTACAAAGAGACCCAATTTATCTTGAGCCAGTAACCATAAGCTGGCGCAAGACAAGCGCGGATAGGCACTCAGAGCTTAGAATAATAGTGCGAGTGTTCCTTAGCACGTACTTTGGAGCCCATGTCTAAAACCGGGTCAGTGGACGAAAAAGAGAAGAAGAACCCTGTTCAAGGGCCGAGTGGATTCATTCAACTCGGAGACCAGGCGTTGGTCGTCGATTACGGCAAAGTCTATGCGCCTGATGGCAATCCTGTGGGCTTTTTCTTTGAAGACGGCTACCTACAAAAAGCCGGCGCCAACCAGATTCGAATCATCGAAGAGATTGAAGGCTGCGTCTTTCGCGGCATCGATAACTCCGGAATGGAGTTGACCCTACCAAACGGTGGAGGACCAAGCGGAACATTAAAGTTCAACGGCATAAGCTTCAACGTCATCAACGGAAGAATTGCCACGGAAGATCATTTTTTGATCGGCGAGTTTGATGATGAAGGAACAGTTTTCCTGCGAGACCGCAAAAATATGGTGCCGCGCCGGAAGCTTGATGAAAACTCGCTTTTAAATACTCATTTTGAAGGAACGAAGAGCAACGGCAAAAAGTTCAATCATGAATTTCTGAGACCGCTCACTCGAAAAGACAAAACATATTCGGAAAACGAGATTATTCGGTACTTCGAAGAGTTCGACAAACTTACCACCCCTCAAAAGAAATATGTTCAGGAAACCTTGAAGTTATGGGCGGCTTCAGGACTGTTGCAGGTTATTCGCAAAAGCGAAGGAAATGCGGCAGTCACCGCCGGTAATGTCAGACACGGAGCCGCCGGAGTCACCGGAGTAAGAACCGGGCAAGTCACACTAGATCGCGAAGAGTTCGAGAAAGATATCACGCTCTATCGAGATTGGGGCGCCATGGCTGTTCTCACGACTCGAATCAGAAACTTCACTGAAGTAAGAATCAATCTTGTCGTTTCACATGAATTTGGACATCAACTTGAGTTTGTACTTTCTGCTGCAACTCAGAAGAAAATCGAAGACATGTACGACGCTCGACTCAAGCTATGCAACAAGCTACACCCGCTGCCAGTCGAGTATGACGGGCGCTCGGAAATTCTGCCCAAAGAAAAAGTGCAAGACCGAACTTTCATATCCGGATATGCGCGAACTTCTTACCATGAATATTGGGCAGAATGTGTCGCGGCGTTCTCCGTGAAATCTAGCAGAGAAGTTTTGAAGAAACTCGACCCGGGTTGCTACGAGCTGCTCTGCGACTGCCTCTTCAAACCGGAAACCGTGCTTCGCCACAATCTTCGTGACCCGATTCTCGATCTTCAAGCCAGCTTGCGTATAGGCGGCGAGCTCGGTGATGACTTGCTCGATAAGACAATATGAGAATGAAGAGCCGATATCACAATTCTAATCGAAACTCCGTACTCGCTTTGAAGCGGACATCGAACTTGGCTCTGGCCGCCCTCTTTATTGCGAATTCAATGACTCCGGTCTTTGCGGCTTCGAATCAAATGCAACCGCTTTTGAAGGCGATCGATCCTGCTACTGCCAAGTACGACCACTCGCTGCAACAGAAAAAGAACATGCCTCCTCCTAGCCCTAACCCGCTTGGTGGCATCACCGGAAAGCCTGTTTCCAAGCCGGGAACCACAACCACTCCATCATTCAAAACTGATTCTTCCGAGTACCCGTCTCCGCAGTCGCTTCCTCCGCCGTCGCCTTCACCGAAAGTTGGTGGGCAGTATCCAGCTCCGGGACGAGGGTATCCTCCGCAAGGTGGCTATGCCCAACCGCCCCAGAGTGGCTACCCGCCGCAGGGAGGATATCCACCGCAAGGAGGCTACCCGCCTCAGGGAGGATATCCACCGCAAGGAGGCTACCCGCCGCAGGGTTACGCTCCACCGCCGCAGGGTTATGCACCACCACAGGGCTATGCACAGCCACCACAAGGTGGATACCCGCCCCAACAAGGATTCCCGCAGCAAGGTGGCTATCCGCCGCAGGGATACGCACCGCCTCCGCAATACGGGCAGCCGCCGCAGCAATACGCACAACCACCGCAGCAGCAGTACGCGCCACCTCCGCAATATGCTGCGCCACCTCCACAACAATATGCTGCTCCTCCGCGACAATATGCAGCCCCACCGCCGCAGCAGTATTCTCCGCCGCCACAACAATCAGCTGGACAGTTTCCCTCGGAAGATCAAATTCCAGATTTTGACAAACCAGCACCAACTCCAATGACATCAGCTCCTGGCGGACAAACTTGGACGACAGATCAACCGCACACTTACAATCCGCCACCACAGCAAGCATACGGAGCACCACCCGGAGGAGGTGATGCACCTTCGTCGCCTTACGACGAGCAGCGCGTAACGAAACTCGAGCAAGCTGCGTTCGGTGCGACCTATCCCGAGCACGAAGTGGAAGACCGGCTCGACCACCTGGAAAAGGAACTGTTCGGTAAGCGGAATGACGGAGCCGTTGCAGATCGCTTAGCGAGACTGGAAACAAAACTTGGCGGTGGCTCCGGCGGTGCGTTCGGCCAGCAGCCATCTAAGCCTTCGCCTCCACCGCAACAAGCATATGGTGGCGGGCAACAATCATATGGCGGCGGACAACAAGGATACCCCCAACAAACCGCCTACCAGCCTCCGCCCCAACAAGGGACGTATCAACCACAACAAGGCGGATATCCGCAACAAGGATCTTATCCACCAGATCAAGGTGGGTATCAAAATCCTCCTCCCACTAACATAACACCGCCCATGACACCGAGCGGTAATTCATCGCAAGGCAAACCACCACAAGGAAAGCCTCCCGGCAAGCAGCCGAAACCATCACAGAAACCCCCAGAGCAGCCGAAACCGCCTGAACACACCAAACCACCAACACCGGAAAGACCACCGGCGCAACCTTCCAAACCACCTACGATTCTCACCGAATCTGCTCGCATGACTGATTCGCAGTTGGTTGCTAACGCTATGGTTTATAAAAAAGAGGCGGGCGACTACTTGCAGTATGTGAGGCAGTTTCCCGGCGGCGCCTATGCGCATTGGACGAAGTTTCCCGTACGCGTGCATTTACCTCAGGGTTCTCCTGATTCATGGCAAAAGACCATGGAAGGTGTCGTGGGTAAATGGAGTCAGCACGTGCCACTGAAGGTGGTATCTGCGAGCGAACCGGCTGATGTGGAAGTCTTTTGGGTAAACCACCTGGTGCCAAGGTTGCTCGGTGTAACGCGTCTGCAGATCTCTAACACCCAAATGCAAGTAACAATCTATTTGCTGAGGCCGACTTTCTACTTGCCTGAGATTCCGGAGCGCGCATTGCAGGGTGCATTCTCGCACGAGCTCGGTCATGCCGTGGGACTCTTCGGACACAGCGAACTCGGGTCAGACGCCATGTCAGCTGCTGAGATTACTCCCGGACTAAAAGGAAAACCGGCGCAAATCAAATTCTCGCCGATTAGTGCCAGAGATGTTAATACGCTCAAAAAGATCTATGAGTCACCGCCTCTTCCCGAGGGTTTCTCAATGCCTCAACCGCAAGAATGGGGTTGGAAGTTCTGAAGATTTGAAATCTTGAAGAAGACGTTGTGCAATCAATCGACTGCTTGCACGGCAGTTCCAGAGGACGCACTTTGCTTGGACTCCGAGCGATCCTCTTTGGACACACGTACAACGCGTCGGCACGTGTTTTGTGAGGCGTTGCTTTCCATTGGAGCGAGATCGTTCTTCCAGCGAGCGAAGCGAGAAATCCAATTACCCTTACTGTTTGTGCGACCAGGAACTAACGCGAGTCCGTCGCGAGGTGCGCCATACCTAGCCATATCTGCAATCAGCTGAAACTGAATTCGATGCCCAGTGAAGCCCTCGTCGATTCCCGTAAAATCGATCCTTTCGAGACCAGGGGGTTGTTCGGCAGAAGGCGGCGGAGACGCGTCGCCGTCTTGCGGCACTACAGGCGGTGCCTTAGCAGCGACAATCGACGCATTCTTCTTTCGTTGAATTACTGCAGTTGTCTTAAGCAATTTTGTCTTGGCGTGACTCCACACTTGCTGCGGCGCAGACCACATCGTCACCATGGCGCCCATGCGCTCGCCAAGCCTGTAGTACCCCCCGTATAACCACTGGGTGGCTGAGAGAATCTTGTCTTTGTCGGAGACATACAGCCGCGCCTTCACACCATGATTTTTGTAATGCATCACATAATGTGCAAACGTTTCTGCATCAATATCAGGTGATGCCAACTCGACATTCTTTAGGAATGTTCCATTTTTGAGAACACCAACGGAACGTGCCACGAGCCTATTGCCCATGCTGTGAGCAACAAGAGTGACATTGATTTTTCTGTGTTTCGAGAACGCTTCGAGATCTTGGAGAAAAGCATTGTAGTGTTCTTGCGACCACTCCGCATTGCCTTCGTCGACGCGGTAAGAATCAAAGTTTCCAACCGATGGCCAGGAATACAAAATAGTTGGGCATGCGAATTGATACTCAAAATTCGCAGCGTCCCACGCGCAATCTTCGAAGGGCGACGCGCCGCCGTGAACGTATACGCAGAGATTGTCCGTATTGCATTTGTCGAGTTCGGCTTCGAGGCGCTCGAAGAACCGTTGTTTCTCCAAGGAGGGCGATGACTCTTTGATTTTGTCTTTTATCGAATCTTTGTTAGCGACGCGCTCGGTGAATTTCCAATCGAGCAACTCAGCATCTTTTTGAACCGGATTTGTCGGTTGCGCAGTTTTCGTCGACGTCGATTCTTCGAAATCACGGGTGTTTGCTGGGATTTCGACAAATGCGGTTCCATAATACATATCGTGCTTGCAGCCAAGCGGGTACTTTCGCTTGGAGCCATAGTTGTCTCCATCCTCATTGCGATCGGTTACATAAAGGATGGGAACGACGACACCGCGCTTGTTTTTGGGAGCTGCGATCGCATCCGAATACAGGCATGCGCTAAGACAAAGCGCGATGCTGAGCATTGCAGGAATTCGAAATCGTTTAATCATGCAACCAAACAAGGTTTTGACTTGCTCACGATAAGCTGCCAGGCGGTTTGCTGTCAAAGCTGTTTGTCTAATACAGGGGATAAGCAGTTTCCAAGAAGCCCTGCAGCCCGCAGACGCAAGTCGGCTCATCAATCAATGTTGTGGAGATTCACGGACTCAACGCTGGCAATGGCTTGCCGTCCAGAACAGTACAGTCACCTATCCATTCGCTTTTAACTCGTGGCGGCGTCCTTTCGCCAAGCTTTCCTCTGCACTCAGTCTAGCAAGATCTGAACCTCGTCATTTCACCAAACTAGTTTGTAAATGTGGAACTCGAAAGTGTGGCTTCAAGCTTCAGCGCCAGCTCTCCTTCGAGCTACAGGCTGTGTTAACATGTGCGATTGTGCTGCTCCTACTCACGCTTTGATAAGTCTCCTACGGGCGTCGCGAATCTACCCGGTCCACAGTAATGAAGATAACAATTACCGCGATTGTTGAAATGAAGCAGACAGACGACAGCGTGGACGAATTTGACGCTAATTTCACTTGTTGCGAAACCGTCGGTACGGCCACTATCAAAATGAAACCAGAGTCCGCCAGCTTAGGAATGGAATTGTTTGTTGAGACCGAGTTTGATCATGTTTCCAATGTAACCATATTGCCTGGTATCGCACCTTTCAAAATGACACAACTCGGGACCCCTCGAAATTTTGCTTGTGTTGGCAAAATCGTGACAGTATTTGACGATGGCATCATGAATATCGACGTTAACTTGGACCGCGAAAATCAGGCCGACGGTCAAGTTTGTTTTAGTGACATCCCTTATGGTGATACGGTTCCTGAAATTGGGCAATATGTCTCGTTCAACGTCCATGGACTTGCACTGTTTCCCTATTCAATCTAATTGTGGGCTCTCTACAGATCCTTGTGTGGAATGCCCGAAGCAGCCTGAGGATACTTCGCATCCAGGTCTGTGTGAATATGCTTGAGGCGCTGTCCCATTTTTGAGAATGAGCTAGGAACGACCTTCAAATCGTTTTTTGCGGCGTATTCATAAATGCCAGTAAGAATTTGCCGAGCATAGCCAAGTCCTTGATACTGCGACTCGACAGACACATGCTGCATCCACAATTGACTTTGGTCGTACGGATTTACTTGAACACCGCCAACTCCGACAATGCGTCGACCAAGAGAAAGAGTGAAATGTGTTTGATCGTGATAGCTTACGTCTGAGAGATAGTGCAGCCGTCTTATGTTTTCACCGTTGACTAATTTGACATCGAACAAGTTCTTATTTGCTGACTGAGTCTGAGTTCGCTCATAGAGCTGATTCGAAGACAAGATCTCGAGTTTCGGTCCAAAGACTTTTCTTCCGAGAGCACCACCGGCAGTTCCAGAGGCAATCGTCATAGCCGTATCGAACCCGAACTTGCCGACGCTGTCCTGCATGACAGCAACGTTCTTATCCATGTTCGCCGACGATTGCCACGCTTCGCTCATCGCGCCAAGAACTTCTTCACTCTTATTGAGGATGTCGCTAGCGAAGGAAATCGTCATCCCAACGCCTGCAGCTTTCCCAACCACGCCGGCGAGTCCTCTAGAAGGCATGAACCGAGCCATGGCCAACCCAACAGCTGCCGAAGCAGCAGCTTTGGTAAGAGTTGCCGGCAATTGTTCTCGACTAAAAGCGTCACTTGCGGCGTCGTCGAACCCTGCGGCTCCCGCCAACAACAGACGCCCTTCGCGCACAAGTTTTGCACCTAAAGAGTCGCCATCCTCGGCAGAGGTCGCGGCAGACAAGTTTCCAGAGAGAGAGGATTTTTCAGATGACATAGAGATCTACCTAGTCATCAACATGATCTTTTGATATTGGTCCTATGTCATTGGGGAGACTACGTAGCCTGGAGGAAACGAGCACGTACGCGAGAGCGTTTTATGCTGACCACTAGAGTGGGATCGACTTCCAACGTCGACGAACACCGCCGTCCTTTTTCGAAAAAGACATAATTGCTTTTTCTGCTTCCAGAGAATCCTTGGCTGACCGAAGTTCGTCCATGTACACAATGGAATTGGCAATTGAGTTCAAATCGAAAAACCAATAGAAACACATCAACGGATTGATGAAAAGCTCGCTTCCCGCTGTTCTATCTGAGAAGTGGTGATCTCCAAACTCGCCATCTAGTGCCGATAGAATTGAGCTAACGACAATGCTTGGATTACCGCGTGTCATGCGACTGAAAACGTATTGAGATGCACTACAGAACTCTGCGACTTCCGGCATTGATTTCAACAGCGTGAATGCGCCTAGAAATCCGTTCTTCTTGGTCTGCTCGGCAATCGTGCTCAGGACATGCGCGTGGCAAACTCCATGGTATGTGTCAATACCAAAACCAAGACAACAAAGAACCTTTGTTGGCACCTCAACTTGATCCACTGCAGCAATGCTGGTCATATCCTCCTGTGGAGTGCCTAAACGCTCCTCATCGCCACGCAAAAGGCTGTCAGTTCCGCCATCTATCAAAATGATCGTATCGATGTCCAACTTTTTTACTAGAACGTCGTAGCACTCCTTCAATTCCTGAGTCCCACAATGTTCGAGACAATAGATGCTCAGATTCTCGCCCTTGCCGCGAAACCACTCGCACAAATAGCGCTCAGGGAAATAATATGCGCCCTTAGAATCTGCATTAACTTCCGCCAGAAACTCGGTCAGCCGTATTGGCGAACCCGGCCCAGACTCGATCTCAGAGAATGTCCAGTTGGCTAAGTGGACAGACTTGTTTTGTTGCTTGAGAGCAAAATACAACGGCAACCCTGAAAAAACATCAAAACCACCGCCTGCTCCGGCTAAAAGAACACTTCGAGAATCACGCAGTTTGTCGGTAATAGGAAATTGAAACATGGTCAAATAATACGCCAACATGATTTCCGAATAGACCAATTCGCCACAGTTCACAAAACTTCTTGAAAACTTTCACACACTTGATCCGTTCCTTCAAAAAAGGTCTAGGATGGTTTTGTAGACTCCTCAAAGATCAAAATTACATCGGCCCTCACCTTCTCCACGGGGTGGCTCATATGAAAGCAAGAATGCTCGACAAGGCTGTCGAGGAAGGTATTTACACATGCATTCGCTGCAGCTCGG
Organism: uncultured Candidatus Obscuribacterales bacterium; assembly: GCA_964503045.1. Taxonomy (GTDB): domain Bacteria; phylum Cyanobacteriota; class Vampirovibrionia; order Obscuribacterales; family Obscuribacteraceae; genus CAYZJR01. Next base: position 102,371 of record CAZCZI010000005.1, on the reverse strand, counting down.
ATTTCGACCTGCATAACAGCGACATCAAATGCACGTGCTGCGGAAACACAGAATCAGACGAACTTGTAGCAATCTACATTTTAGACAATCAGCTCGAAGAGATGTTGTATTGCAAGATTGACTGGCACGGCGGATAGCGGCTCCCCACAGCTTCTCTGGCCAGGCAAGGCGAATCTCGGAAATACAGGCCGAGACGGTTTGAGCATAAGTGCGTGGAGTACCACTTTCCACGCACTGCTCTCATTTGTAGATCCGGCTGACCGCTGCACAGCGCGCGAAAGGTCTGAGAAACTGCCATCCTAGGGGGGGGTTTCCGCCAACACGCTTTCTGCTTCAGCTGTATGCTGAAAGTATGAAAAGCGCACACCAAATTATCATCCAACATTTGAAAACTTTTGACCGATGCCATCCGATCAAATCGGTCCTGCTTCAAGCAACCGCTTGGGGAATAACGCTCGCCGTCATGCCATTTTCATTGTTCAATCTGCCAATGTTTTTGCACTTACCAATTGAAAGCAGCGGTATCGTGATGGTGGTGATCGGACTTCTTAACTGCGTCGTCAACATATTCGGTATCAGCTACCTATTACAAAAGAATCAAACCAAGCTGGCAATGCTGCTTGCTGGAGTGGTACTTCCAGTGCTCGCGCTTTCATATGAATTACTTTGGCATCCACTCGGCGGATACGTTGTCAATGTAATTCCAACACTCTGGCACGTAGGGTTGATCGCTTTGGTACCCGCAGCCAATTTTCTCTGCATCATTCAAATACTGTCTGGAAGAATCAGGTGTCCTGCAGCATTCTCAATTTTGAATGGCATGGTACTTGCAACGTGTATCCCGCACGCACTTCTTTGCGTGCCGCTCGGAGGGATTCTCTTCATCGGACTCTTCATTGGTGTGGCTGCTGTTGTAATTTCACCGTTAACTGCTTTGATTGCAACGGATGCCATCTGGAGATTAGGGATTTCCGAGTTTGGTCGGAGACAAGACTGTAGACTCTCACCAAAGCATCGCAAAATAGGAATCATGGTAACGATTTTCATCCTGGCGATTGCACACTTTCCGGTTTTCTTCACTAAGAACCTCGCTGTTATCGCCACACACTCTCCGTATCGAGAGCAAGCAATAACAGCGCTTCGATACTGCGCCGATCGAAACGAATTGCTTAGACTATGCTACCAAGGCGAATACGGTCTCAGAACTACGGATGCATTCACTTGGACAATAAGCGTACAGGAAGCAAAAGCATTAGTGCTTTCGGTTACCGGTAAAGATTTTACTTATTTCAAACAGCCGACACCACAAAGTTGGGAGCGCGGCTTCGACTAGCAAGAGCAGCACCAGCTGCTTACACGTCCACAAACTCAGGAATGATTAGTTCCTTCAGAACGCCCTTCTCGTAAGCGCGTTTGAAGAGTTCATCTACAGCAGCTCTGCCTCTGGTGCCGTAGTCGACTGTCAGATCATTGACATACATGCCGACGAATTTGTCGGCTAGATCCTTTTGCATGTCGCGGGCAAAGGTCATGGCGTATTCGAGCGCTTCTGGTCTGTGTTCCAACGAGTATTTGATCGCATTGCGGAAGAGTTCAGTCACCTGTTTGATGAGTGGCATCCCGAGGTCTTTGCGAACGACATTGCCACCGAGAGGCAGCGGCAAGCCGGTTTCTGCAAACCACCATTCGCCGAGATCAACGATCTTCTTCAACCCGCTTTGCGCGTATGTCAATTGTCCTTCGTGAATGATCAGTCCAGCATCAACGCGCCCACTGAGCACGGCTTCGATGATATGGTCGAATGGAATCACTTCGATTTCCAAACCTGGTTGCCACATTTGCATCGTCAAATATGCAGTGGTCAATTTGCCAGGAACAGCAATGCGAGCCGTTTTCAGCTCAGGTATAGAGAGTTCCTTTCTGGCAACAATCATCGGACCATACTTGTCACCGATGCTGGCGCCGCAAGGCATGAGCAGATATTTGTCGCGAACACTCGGATACGCCGCAAACGATATCGCTGAAACTTCGTACTTTTGATTGATGGCGTCTTGATTGAGAGATTGGATGTCTTTCAAAACTTGATTGATTTTGAGACCGCCGGTGTCGAGCTTGTCGTTCGCCAGCGCGTAAAACATGAACGCGTCGTCTGAGTCTGGGCTGTGAGCGATTGTGAGTTCACTGACTTGAACCGGCATGCTTAACATCTCCTCATCTGTGTTCGCTGAGGTGGTCAATTGTCGCTCATCTGGAGGTCCGAATCACAAACTCTCTATATATCTTTAACCTCCGTATCAAGTCAGCTCAGATGTTAGGATTTGGACATCGAGCCATAAAGAGGACTAAATGCCGCACACTTCGCGATTGAATTTACGCACCGGTCTGGGCACGGCTGTGGCGATTTTGTTGACTATTCCAGCCGCATTTGCACAAAGCGATGCATTTGAGGGCGGCGGCGGATCTACCAGCAATCCCTACCAGCGCGGTGGTTACAGCACACCTACAACTCCAACATACGACCCATCGGTTCAAGGAAACAGGGGCTACAAACCATTTCAGAAAAATCCTGGAAACGATGCCGCAGATAAAAACCAACAAAAAAACAGTGAAATCGTGACAGGACAGTCTGGAGAGAAACGCGGTCAGGGGATTGTCGGAAAGGCCGCTGATGCGGCAAAGAAGCTGATTAAGGGTGCGGGCGGATATACGCAGATGGTGCCTACACTAGACACTCCCGACAAACCAACTGGACCGGAAAGGCTTCCCAACGGAGCGTTTCCGTTAAAAGTCAAAGATCAGCAATTCATTACGGGCATCGGCGGCGATGGACCACTAGTCGGCAATATTCCAGGATCACCAATTTTTGACATTGCGAAGTACAACTACGAGCAGCACAGCATCACTTGGAAATACAAGCGTGGTGGCGGCATAAAGGGTGACACCGGAGCTGGAGCTTTCGTAGGTCCTTTCACCTGCAGAGTTCAAGAAGACAGAGCGTTATCGCGTCCATTCACCTATATGAAAGGGTTGTATACAAGAAACGCCAATGGAAGCGGCTATATATCAGAACTTCAGTATAGCTATGACGGCTACACATACGAGGCGGACAATCGCGGAAAAGCGCATTACGAGACATTCACTCAAAGTTATTATTAAGCATGACCACAAGACAACTAGAATCAATCATCATCTGCGCCACTGCTATCTTCTCTATGACACCATTGGAAGCACATGCAACACCGCCGCCGCGCAAGGCTAGTTCGCCACACAGTCAAGTCAGAAAACCAATCAACCAATACCAGCAAATGATTCCGCAAACGGACACTAGTGCGCCGTCGGACTCATTCATTCCTCCAAGCCAACGAGGCAATGTAAGCGATCGGTGGGTGAGTCCAGCAGAAAAACTGGGAGCCAACGCCGACAAAATGTTTCCCGAACAGGGCAAACTTCAAGGCGTTGAGCATCAAGACTATCTCCGCGGAAATGCCTCAAAGACACCGGTACGCGATTATGCATACTTCACTACAGAAGCCGATGGCAAAGTTCATCGCATAAAAACGACCTATTTGCGATACGAGAACCCGGGATGGGGCGATACCGAAGAATACAAAGAAAGGCATGGACAGGAGTTCACCGGCGTTTTTCACATTCCGGTCGTTGAAGTAAATGCAAATAGCCAGCCCTTTGTGGAAATGACGGGTAGATATGTTCGAGACGCCAGCGGGCGAGCATACATCACAGATCTAACTTATATGTACGCACAACCTGTAAGCAATGGAACACAGTATGGAAACAAATACTTTGGAGAGCCCAAGGTCGGAGCTGACAGAATGCCTCGCAAGATTTGGCTTCATACAACCGACGGCGAAGTGCCAAACTTGACCCAATACAACGATTAAATCTGCTCTAACTTACATCTACGTCTCACGCATGCGTTTGCGTTCGTATTCTTGTTCCAAAAGTTCAAACGCCTTCCTGCGTATGGCTTGAGGTGTCTGTGGCGTTCCATCGCCTGAGCCTCTGAAAATCATCAATCGTGTTTTGTAATCGTTAACGATGCCACCATTTTGAGGGTCGGACGGAATGCCCATCGCCTTTGCCGTGAACACTCCGACCTCACCTTGATTGGACATTTTGCCAACGTCGCCAAAGACGCATGGAACCATCACACCATCTCTTTCCACAATTCCAAGATCGCCTGGACGAACTCCTTTGTAGTTATAGTGCCCATGGCGCTGGAGGAGCGTTCCAGGCATGACAAAAATCGGATGCTTGCTCGTGTCAATCGCAGTCTGATCCGGATGCGTCAAATATGTGTTGGGGCTGTAGTGCTCGTCATCTTTTTTCGAATGTTGCGTCGAACCATCCGAACAAATTTTTGCTTTCTGATATCGCACCAAAACAGTCGGCGATATTTCTTGGAAGGCGGCCTTCTTCTCGACTGCGCCTGAAGCAACTTCGTTGAACTGTTTGAGCTGCTCTGGATCAGTTGAACGCAATTGCGCCGGCGTCAACTCACCTTTGTCGCCACGCCGAGCCACTTCCCTTGCTTGAGGTTCGACGACTTCCTTGCCGTCACCAACACGCTTCGACTGAGGATTCGCTTTGTCGTCACCGCCTGCCTCCGGGCGAGGCTTCGATGGAACATACGACGCATCTTCAACGCCAGCCAGATGCGATGATTTCATTTTCTGTGACCAAACATCTCCAACAAAAGACATTTCACGACCGGTCCGATCGCGTTCCTTCTGGAAGGAACCATCGGCATTTACAATACCGCGCAACACAATTCGCGACTTGCCGTTGTCATCGGTCGCGTACATGTGTACGAACTTTTTGTCACGACCAATCTTATCGACATCGATTGTACACTCGCGTGTCTTGTCTCCGTCTTGTATCGTGATTTTCCTTTTGCCAGACGCCGCCAGAGCCTCGACAGCAGCCAATTTTGATTGTGCCGATGCATTTGCGTCATTGAGAACATCTTCAGGTTTGGATAGTTTGTTTTCAGACTCCTGAGTAGGTTGCAAACCAAACTGCGGCAACAATCCTTTCTGCTCGAGTTGGCTCCCTTGCGTTCTGAGTTGCATGTCCAAATTCAATTTGGTTTCTGCAAAATCTGAGGCTGAATCTTTGGAGAACACATAAGGAGTTGGAGAGAAACGATAATCAGTTGAGTGCATTTGAGTCACACACATTTGAATCTAAAGCATTGGAACGATCAGCAGGCGGGCTCATTTGGTCACCTTTTGTCAGATTCTAATCGTAGAGGAGCTCTTGGATAGATCCTCTACGATTAGCGTTTTAAACTGGTAACTCGGGGAGGAGCGGACGATTGCATAGTAAACCCGCAATTCTGAACAAGTCCTGAACTGTGACAGTGCCACTAGTGCAGAATGTAATCACCAAAACACCCACACAACAAGCCAATTGCGAGCGAAAAAATTGAAACAGTAATTCCTGACCGCCAGACCTGCGCGGTGAAAAATCGTCTGCGAAATCGATTTAACCAATAAATCATTACGATTGCAGACGCCGCAAAGGTTACCCCCAAGACGCTCAGTCCGAGCAGAATTGCAATCCCCCAAAAGCCAAAAAATGCAAATGGAGCTGCCATATCAAATAACTGTTGCATGACCTATTCACACTCTAGCACCGATAGATCAATTGTAGCTTGAGAGCTCACGCCACGGAAGCTCAATACCGACGAGTGGACTCGAACCACCAAAACATCGCTTCTAAGGCGACGATGTCTTCCAATTGCATCACGTCGGTGAATGGTGCCGGTGAGTGGACTTGAACCACCAGGAAGCTGGTTTTGAATCAGCTATGTCTGCCAATTGCATCACACCGGCACAGAATAAATTTGGTACCGACGAGTGGACTCGAACCACCAAAACGTCGCTTCTGAGACGACGATGTCTTCCAATTGCATCACATCGGTTTATGGTGCCGGTAGGTGGGTTCGAACCACCAAAACACTGATTTTAAGTCAGCGATGTCTGCCAATTGCATCACACCGGCATTGGTGCCAACGAGTGGACTCGAACCACCAAAACACTGCCTCTCGAGCAGCGATGTCTACCAATTGCATCACGTTGGCGTATTTATTTGTTTGAATGCGACTTCACGCGCACAAGATCGCAGCACAATCCGACGATGCCACCACATGTAACACCACAGCTACGCCAAGGATCTTGCAGACAAGATCGCTAAATCAATCAGATTTCGTTTCTAAGGTCACAATCTAACATTGAATCACCTCCCAAAAGCCAATCCCAGTGCCTTTCGGCAGCCTCGTCGCTTGTTACGGAGATGAACTAAAATCTTCTGTCAAACTCTTTATGTCGCAACCACGACGAGACCTACTGCCTAACCTAAAAGGCGCAGTTGGAGGCTAAGTCGTAGTGTACGTGAGTTTCTCATAGTCCTAAGATCATACCACAAAAGTTGTACTCGTAAAGAACATAACGAACGGAGATTACTAATTAGGTGGATTGCGCGGAGAGCCTTCCAATCGACTCGAATGTGTTCCATCTGGCAAAAATCCGATACCTATTACAAATCCGAAAAGCGTCGAAAATACTGCCACGATAGCGCAGCTAACCCAAAACCGCTTCTCCAGAAGAAAAGATGCCAACGCGCAAACAATCGTCAGTAGAAGAGGCCAACAGCTATTGGTTGCATAGATCGCTACTGGACCAGTCAGAATAAACAGAAAAATTGAAAACGGCGAATAGGTACGTGAACGTTCATCACCGCTAGCCTTCATAACGAGCCGCCCTAAGCGAGCGACCGACAAAAAGTGTAAGCCAACCACTATGGGCGTAAGAAATGAAAAAGTATTTGAAAAACACATAAAACCACAATAGCAGACAACCGATTCAAGTCACCAAACTTAAACCATTCTTCGCACTTGCAGTGGAAACTGTGCCAATCAATGAAGACTACCCAAAAACTTCGTCACCGCGTCAACAAACTCTTTCACATCAAGTATTCCAACACTGTCGTGTCCAGCGTTCGGAAACTTCACCAACGTCTTCGGTTGCGACGCTGCAGCGAAAAGTTCGTCAGTAAATTTTGTAGGAAGCGCGAAGTCTCTTTCTCCATTTAGAAACAACATCGGTGGATGTGGTCCCTTAACTATCGGTAGATTGTCCATGCCATCAAGTTCCGAAAACCAAGAATCAGGATACAACCAAAACCAAGGCAGTCTGTGCCTTGCCGCAGCAAGGAGCGATGTGAATGGATTCTGAATTATCACTGCCGCAACCTTGCGCTTTGTCATTGCGTTAAGCGAAACGGCACATCCAATTGATTCGCCATACAAAACAATCGACTCCGATTTCACACCAAGGGTTTTCTGTACATAATCATAGGCAGCAACACCATCCTCGCAAAGATCCTCTTGCGACGGACTGCCTTCGCTTTGCCCGTATCCTTGATAGTCGTATGAAAGTACGGATGCTCCGCACTGCACGAGAGCCGCAGCCAATAAGATCCGTCCATCAGCATTGCCACCACTACCATGACTCAGGATGAGCGTGTACTTCGCTTTCGGCAAATGCCAGTAATGTCCGTGCAGTTTCTTTCCGTTCAGAGATGAAAATTCGATAGCCTCGTATGTACCGCCGAAGTGCGTGGCAATTTGTTCGAATGCGTCTTTGCCTATTCTCGTGTTCTTATCCGGTATATAGACGAAGTACTTGTAAAACGGCATCAACACTGGCGGACTGATTAGCGCAAGCAGAAAGCACATCTTCACCGATTCGATTAACAGTCCACGCGGCGTAAGAGTCTTTTTGAAATTACGCCACAACTTATTTCTGAGCATTAGAAGCAGTGTGAACAGGCGGCGAAAGCGTCTTCAGGAATCCCATAACCCCGGCAATGTATTGAGGAAGATCCACCACGGCAATATCGTTATGTCCCGCGTCAGGCAGTTTGAGAAGCGTCTTTGGCTCTGACGCACCGGCATACATTTCTTCCGCATATCTGACTGGAAGCATAAAATCCTTGGTTCCATGAATCAACAAAACAGGCGGGTGCTCGCCTCGAAGCGCGGCAACGTTGTCGAACTGCACAGGAAAGGTCGAGGCGGGAAACAACCACAACCACGGCAAACGATCGCGAGCAGCTGTAACCAACGATGAAAATCCTGACTGTGCAATTACACCTGCAACTTTTCTATGCTTCATCGTGTTCATCGCAACAGAGCAACCAAGCGACTCTCCATACAGCACCACCGCCTCAGGCGCGACATGCTTCTCCCTAACTAAATAATCATATGCTGCTATGCCATCATCGGTGATGCCTTCGCAGGTTGGTTCACCTTCGCTCTTTCCATATCCTTGATAGTCAAAAATCATCACCGACAAACCACACTGCAAAAGGTTCGCAATCAACAATGATCTGTAGTCGCTATTGCCTGCATTTCCATGGCTGATTAGAGCCGTGTATTGCGTTCCTGGCTGATTAAAGAGATAAGCGTGAATTCGTTTTCCGTTGGCTGTTGGGAGGTAAACCTCTTCCCACTTCGCCTTGTAATGCTCGGCAATTTTGTCAAAAACTGCGGGCGGAACGTGCGTTGTTTTATCCGGAAAGAAAAGCATCTTGCTGTACAAAGGCCAAGCAACCATCGGGCTGAGAACAAGTAACAAGCAAGTCAGTTTGATCGCCTCGGTGATAGCTTCCTTGCGCGTTGGTTTTCTGAATATACGCTTCTTGGGCTTCTTATCAGATTGCATGTGCGTCTTTTCGCTTTGGCTGTCGGGCTCATCGGTATGTTCCCCAGTTGGCGTTGGCTTCATCGTTTTCGGAATCCCGCGCTTAACGAATGAAATCATTTGCACTCCTCCTTATAAGACCCACACACCGTTGCTGCTCCTACACTGACTCGCACGCCAATACCCGCGCCATTCAAAGCGCTTGGCGGTTCCCACAGCCGGATTTCTATCATCGCGTTTCGGAGTGTTGCAGTCAGCAGTAGACAATCAGTTAAGGAACTGCGCGGCAGGTGTCATACTTAGTTGGGGCGGACCAAGGGCGGTTGTATGTCCCAAAGCCGGTTCTGCGCCGCAAAATCGGTTCTCTATCCGCCCAAATGTATATTTGTGCCCAAGAGTGGGCATTACCTTATGTAATGGAACGGCCCAGGCCGGAAAAGCGCTTCATATGGAAAATACAGAAGTTACCGAAGTCGAATCAATCAGTTGGGAAACCTATCAGGACGCCGGAACCAAAGCATTTCAGCTCGGTCGTTACTCAGACGCCGAGAAGCTCTTACAAAGAGCGCTTGCTGAATCCGAGCGTCAGCTTGGTGTTGGACAAGACACGCTGGTTGGCGGCGATGCGCTGCCGGCGCTCGGAGCCGAAACCGCCGAGGGCGGCGAGGGAGCCGCAATTGGTGAGAATGCCGAATTCGACGCCATAGCCAAAGCCACTTCTCAGGCTCAAATTCATTCATGTCTTGGCGATTTGTACTGGGTTCAAGGTTGGTATGCAGAGGCCGAACAATCATATAGGCGCGGTCTGACTCTCAAAGAAGAAGTGTTCGGCAAAGACAGTCAGGAAGTAGCCGCAATCTGCAACAGCCTGGGCATGGTCTATCGCGCCCAAGGAAAGTACTCGGAAGTCGAACCCTATTTACGAAGGGCGCTCACGATTCTTGAGAGCGCGCCTGACTCCAATCGTTTAGAGGTTTCCTCAACGCTCGAAAATCTTGCCGATTTCTACAGAGCGCACGGAAAGTATGCGTCGGCAGAGCCGTTGTTTCAAAAGTCACTGGCCATCAAAGAAGCCATGTTAGGGCCGGAACATCCAAGCATCGGACCCAACCTCACGAATCTTGCACTGCTTTATCATGCAGATGGAAAATACCAACAAGCCGAGCCTCTCTACGACCGCGCCTTGAGAATCTCCGAGCAGAATTGGGGACCAGATCATCCAAGCGTTGCCACCGTGCTCAATTATCAAGCTGAGCTATTCCGCATGATGGGCTCGTTTCCGAAGGCTGAGAAAATTCACTGGCGCGCTCTCAAGATTCGCCAAACATCTCTTGGTCTTGAACATCCAAGCACAGCGCAAACTTTGAGCAATCTTGCATTGCTGTTCCACATCCAGTGCAAGTACGATCAAGCAGAACCGCTCTACAAGACGCTGCTTGAGGTTCGAACCAAAGACTGGGGACCAAAACATCCGCACGTTGCCGAGGTTCTTAACAGCTTGGCGGAAGTCTATCAAGATCAAGGCAAGTTCAGTGAAGCAGAGCCTCTCTATTGGCGCTCGCTTTCAATTGTTCAAGAGAATCTCGGGCCGGAACATCCAAACGTTGCAAAAGCCCTCAAGAATCTTGCAGAACTGTACGAGCAGCAAGACAACTTCCAAGAAGCCGATCGTCTCTACAAGTGGGGCTTAGGCTTGAGCGAAAAGGCGCTTGGTGCCGAACATCCGGACGTTGCCGCGTTGATGGCGCGTTATGCGAGCTTGCAAAAGAAAATGTCGTCAGAGGACGACGATGACGATGAAACGACGCACATTCTCTGGCAAAGCTAAGTAGAGCCGTCGACTAATTATCGGCTACTTCTTCGGTTTCGTTGCCGGCTTGACTGCAAGTCCAAGCGTTGTGAGCCGATTGGCAAGCAGCACGACCAGCTCCCGGGCGTGATCCAACGCTTCTCTGGTTCCCAACAACTCATCGAAATCTATGCAGATCATGGCACCCTTTGCGGCGCCCGGTGATACAAAACTCGCAGACTCTTTCGCCACACGAATCTCGCGGAAAGACAGCCCTTGAATCTTCTCGCGCACGTTCTCCTCGCTCAACAACTGCTGAAGTTTTTCAGGAGAGTCGCTCTCCAGCACATATTTGCGATCGAAAACACGATCGCCTGTCTTTGCCGCGCGCGACTCCATCGCTTTCTTCTGCGTGGAAGAGGCCGCTCGAAGGGAAAAGGTAAATGGTTCAACAGGCTCAAATGGAATCCAAACCGAAGTGTCGAAGCGATATTCAGTCTCGACATCTACGGCGCCGGCTGCAAAAAATATGGAGAAACCACTGGTTGGAATCGCGATCTTCATCATCGCCCCTTTTCCAAAACCAGGAATGGAATGCAGATGAAATGAACCGCTGCGAGATTCGCTATATCTGCGCCAGAGATCTAGCCACTCGCTCTCTTCATTGTTGTTCGCGTCATTAGGTGCCAGCACCTGATTCTCCACGAGTTACCGAGCTCCTACTTTATGCGCGTCCTTCAACTTGTGTTTTACACCTTCTGCCGCTAAGAGTCCACTGGTTGCAGCCTGACCTACTCCTCGTGTCCAGCTGCTGGAATCTCCAATCACGTACATGTTGGGAACGTTGGTTTCCATACTCTTGCTTACCACGATAGAGTCCGGATAACTCTTACATTCCGGTGCGTAAAGCAATGTTGAATCATCTGCAACACCGGGACAGATTTTGTCCAATGCTTCGAGATATTCTACGATGCCGGCCAATATGCGGTGCGGATATGCAAGGGAGATATCTCCACATTCGGCTTCCAGAGTCGGTTTGATCAGGTTGTTGGTGAGCGATTTGGTTCGTCTTCCGGACCTGAGGTCGCCAAGGCGCTGAATGAGCGGGCCTCCACCAGCAAGCATGTTTACGATCTTTGCAATTGTTTGCGAGTACATCTGCGGATCTTTAAATGGTCGCGTGAAAGTCTTGGATACCAACACTGCAAAGTTGTTGTTCTCAGACTTCTCGTACATCTTGGAGTGCCCATTGACGAGAACATATTCTCGATGGTTCTCAGGAGTTACGAAACCTTTGGGGTTCGAACAAAAGTTGCGCACAACATCGTTTGCGTGCCTGCTTCTGTAGTACAACTTCGGCTCGTAGAATCGCCTATCGACCTCTTCAGTGTAGAAACAACTCGTTTCCACACGGATGCCGATGTCGACTTGCCCTGGGTAGATCTCGAGTGCCTTATAAAATTCCTGTTGAGTCAGCCAATGCGCGCCACCTCTGCCGACAGAGACAATGCATATATCGAACAGCTCTTCTTTCTCGTCGCCTGGTTTGCGGTATTTGTCGTAAGAGACCGCAAACTGCTCTCCACGCCTGGAAACCGAGAGCACTTTAGTATCCCAGTGAAAGACAATATTGTTCCCCTTGGATTTGATCTCGTCCAAGATGCTGGTGTTGATGGCCGGCGCATTATCCGAGCCGCAGTGAAGCAGTTCTTGATAGTGGTAAGTCATGCCTGCCAACGTGGCTTTCTTCTTGATCCACTCCAGATCGTCTTGATTCGGCGTCACGACTGGAATCTCGACCGGTGCGTGCTTGAGAATCAAAGCGCGCACTTTATCAAGGCATTTTTGCAGCTCTTGCTCACCGACCAAGTCGTAGAGCCGGCCGCCGATAACCGGTGAGGCTGACAAAATGACCTTGAAATCGTTCCAACTGCCGGCAGACTGTCCGGGCGCGCAATAGCTGCAGGCTTTGGGCGGGCATACTTCAAGCTTGCCCTGGTCAATTGGGCATGCGTAGCGCTTGTCGTATGTCGGACCAACGTCAAAAACGTGTACTTCAACATCCGCTCCCGCCAATTCAGTCAAAGCGAAGAGTCCTGAAGCACCCAGTCCTATTAGTGCAAGTCTCTGCATTACCTCTTACAGCTCAAATTTCGTCGTCGTTTAAGTTGTGTCGCCCTTCGACACCCTTCAACAGCAAACTAGCCCGACCCGGGCTCAGCCATTAATAATACCATTGAGCATGGGTTTCTAAGAGATAGAATAACGCGAAGTAACTTAGTCGATTTTCATCTTTCCAGGCATACAAACCGTTATCTGCGCCCCAAATCTTCATCTGTCGGCAGTACATCCTGGATGCCCATTATTGTTTCCCCAAGAACATCTCGTCCAGCTCCTCAACCTGCGAAGTGCACTTCAGGTCCTGAATATTTGGAAGATTGTTTTTGAGCAGCATCGCTCCCCTGTCCGATATCGAGGTTCGGGTAACATCGAGTTGCCTTAGTCCTTTCAATTTGCAAAGTGCATCAACACATTTGTCAGTCAGCTTTTCGCATCCAGCCAGCTTGAGACTCTCAACAGCCTGCAATCCACCAAGTTGCTTAGCGGCTTCATCGCCGATCTTCGAGAACGACAAATCAAGCACGTGAAGCTTCGGAAACTTGCACAGCGACTTGATGCCCGCCGGGGACAGATCAGCCTGTGCTATAAACAGGTTTTCGATTTTGGAGAGTTTGGTGAGACGCTCCACACCTGAATCGTCAAGTCCGGTATTGTTTAGGCTCAAATAAGTGAGCTTATCGAGTTCGGCAACATACGCGGTCGTTTCGGCCTTGCCCACAGGGTTATTGTCTAGCGCCAGTTTAACCAGAGTCTTTTTGAGTATAGGAATATCAACAACATCGGACCTATTCAAGCTGTCTGTGTTCAATTCAAGACTTTCAAGTTTAGGAAGAACTCCAATGATGCTGACGGTTTCATGAGGCAGCGGCGAGTCTGAAATCGAAAGCCTCGTAAGGTTTTTCACATCAGAGATGGACTGCAAAATTTCCACAGTCATCGGCACGTCCCATACCGCAAGAACGCTCAAGCTTTTCAGCCTGGTTATGCCTTCAAATCTCTGTTCTATCAATTTACGACTGCTCGCGATTCTATAATCGTAAAGGCTCGCGATTCTATAATCGTAACTACGACCAATCGTTAACGTCCTCACACCGTTTGGAGGCAGCTCGGAAAGCGGCTGCTCAAATGGAAGAAGGCGCCGCTCACCGTCATTCCCATACCAGTAATCGGACAGCGGGGTTGACAAAACCATGTTCAAGTCGGAACCGTCTTTTCCCTTGGCACTTTTCACCGCTTTTGGTGCAGGCGTGTTCGAGAATGTGTACAGGAAGCTCGAGCCAACCAATACAAAAATGCATCCCAAAATCAAAAAGCCGGCCACAAGTATGAGTGGCACACCGCCTCCCGCCTTGCCTTCAGGTTGCACTTGAGCCCTGGCAAAGACCTGATTGAAAGTCGAGCGTCGCCCTGAAGAGGCAACCTGCAAAGCTGCTTTCACTTCATTTGCAGATTGATATCTATCGGAAGGATTCTTCGCCAACAACTTAGCGATGATCTCCTCGATGCTCTCAGGAAAGTCCAGACCTCCGGAAGCTTGTTTGAGAGTTGGCGCCTCCTCTAATTGATGTCTCATCACCACTGACAGTGCCTTTCCGACAAACGGCGTTCGCCCTGTCAATGCCTCGAACATAGAACATCCCACCGAATACAAATCGGCTCTAGCATCGACCGTATCGCCGGTCGCCTGCTCGGGGCTCATATAAAATGGGCTCCCGGCCATGTCCTCTGCCCGTGTCTTCTCTTGGTCTTTGTCGATCTCCTTTGCCGTTCCAAAATCAATAATTTTGACCGTCCAACCGCCACTTGTGCCGCGCACCAACATGATGTTACTGGGCTTGATGTCGCGATGAACCACTGCTCGATTATGGGCATGCGTAAGCCCGTCGAGTACTTGAGAAAACAGCTCTTTAGTGGCCTCGAAGGAGAGCTTTCCATGTTTCTGCAAGTAGTCGGCCAATGTGATTCCGTCGATCCACTCTGTTACCAAAAACTTTCTGCCATCAACCATCTGTCCAAAATCTTGCACGGTAACGATATTAGGATGCTGCAATTTGGACGCCGATTTTGCCTCACGCAAGAAGTTGTCGACGGCACGGCTATTATCGAGTCCAGTTTGCAAGATCTTTATGGCTACATGTCTGCCGAGCTTTCGGTTTCTCGCTTTGAACACAGTGGCCACACCACCAGACCCGGTGACACCTAAAAACTCGTAAGGAGAACCAGCAATCGAATCATCTCTAGGCAGCTGCTCCTGACTGAGCAACCCTTTGTCTACTCCGGTTTCTAAGCATTCACAGACTGGCGTCTTAAAAATCCAATGAGTAATCGAACCTAATTTGGTTCTTATCACCAAACCGCACAATGCGCAATAAGGCAGTTGCACCACCGAAGGTGCCGCCACACTACACGTGCACTTACTGGTATCGAAAATCCATTGGGTGATAGAAGCGCCCTTTTGTAGCGGCTTTCCACACGTCTGACAGGTGGTTTCTATCTGTCCCGTCATTTTCCAAGCTCCAACTCCCTGTCTGACGGCAGAACTTCTTGAATCTCCAAAATGTTGGGAGTGTATTTAACTTCGAGATTTTCCTTGCCTGTTCGAAGCTTCTCTATTGCCTGTTCGCTAATATCGGTGCCGGTCAAGTCCACCTTGTGTAGCGCTTTCATTTTGAGAAGGTGAGGAACACTCTTATCTGTAATTCCTACTCCTCGTGTCAAATCGAGGGCGGAGATCGTGTCACTTTCGCAGAGCACTTTGACGCCCGCATCGCCAAAATGTGAGTATCCCACAATCAAACTGTTCAGACTCTTCGATTGAATGATCTTCGTGCACCCCTTGGGTGTAATCGACTTGTTTTCATGCACAATCAAGGTGTGAAGATTCGGAATTTCAGAGATATTAGCCAGCCCCTTATCTGTGACCTGAGAACGAATCATGCTCAAAGTATTTAGTCGATCTAGCTGGACAAACGATGTCGCATCACCAATAGCAGTGTCATCAAAACTGATCCAAGTCAAGTTCTTTAGTTTCGAAAGTCCATCCAACGGCAAGGGCGAAAGAGACGCTCCCTCGATTTCGAGCGATCGCAACTTTGTAAGTGAACTAAGGATGCTGACTGTGTTCTTAGGGACACGCGTATCTCCAAATGTCAAAGTCGTAAGATCGTTCAAGTTCGCAATTTTTTTGACGACTTCCTCAGAAACAGGCACACTCAAGATTACGAGATGGCGCAGGTGCGGGAAGTTTTCCAGACCAACCAGACGGTTCTGTGCGTAGCTTTTGCTTGCTTCGTCGATTTGTTCGGTTCCTGCTCGCTTCGTGGTGTATCCATGCCCCAAAGCCAACCCGGTCACGCCTTTGGGATCTAACGAGGAAAGCGGCTGGTCGTTTGGGAGTTCGTGCTCGTTGCCGCTGGCGTCGCTCCAAGTATCCGAGTAGCGCGTGTCAGTGTTCTTTTGAAATGGCGATGGAGTTGCAACCGGTTTAGCGGGTTTGTTGCCCGCTCCTGCGATTCCACTTTGCGGTATCAAAGGCGCTATGAAGGAGGCTCCAATTACCAGACTCGCTAGGCATCCGCCAAAAACCATCCACTGAAATTTCTTGGAAGTAGCTGCGGCTTTTGTAACTGGAATTGCAAACTCGAATGATAGTGATCTCGTTCGCGTACGGAGTGCCTTTCGCTCTGCCTTCGAATGCAGGGCTTCCTTCGCTTCTTCAGCGCTCTTGTATCTGCGAGCCGGCTCTTTTGCAAGGAGCTTCGCCACACACACTTCCATGGCGTGAGGAAATATCGCCCCGCCAGAACCTTGCCGGAGCGACGGCGGATCTTCGAGCTGATGTCGCATCACTACTGAAAGCGATCGCCCCACAAACGGCGTGCGTCCAGTAAGCGATTCAAAAATACTGCAACCGACCGAATACAAGTCAGAGCGAAGATCGATCTTCTCACCGGTTGCCTGCTCGGGACTCATGTAGAAAGGGCTGCATGCGAGGTCTTCGGCACGAGTGACTTCCCCTTCATTGTCGATCTCTTTTGCTGTTCCAAAATCAATTATTTTTACGGTCCAGCCGCCACCATTTCCACGTGCCAACATAATGTTGTTAGGCTTGATGTCTCTGTGAATGACGCCGCGATTGTGTGCGTGCGAAAGTCCGTCTAGGACTTGCGAGAAGACTTCCTGTGCGGTTTCCACAGGCAGTCGTCCTTTTCGACTCACGTGTTGGCCTAGCGTGATGCCTTCTATCCATTCTGTTACTAGAAACTGCCTTCCATCTATGGTTTGGCCAAAATCTTGCACTGTCACTACATTCGGATGGTTGAGTTTAGAAGCTGCCCTTGCCTCCTTCAAGAAAGTCTCTGCGGCACGTTCTTGATTAATTCCCGACTGAAGAACTTTGACCGCCACCAATCGTCCCAACTTTCGACTCATCGCTTTGTACACAGTAGCTACGCCACCACTTCCGGTGACTCCCAAAAATTCGTAAGGCGCACCATCGATAATATCGTCGGCGGGCAATTCTTGAGTGCTCAGATCTTCGCTATTCTCGTCGGTGACAAGACATTCGCAAAGATGAGTCTTGAATATCCAGTGGGTTATAGATCCCAATTTCGTTCTTACTGGCAAACCACACAACGCGCAATAATTGAGGGTCGATTCGATGACGGCACTGGCCGGCGTCGCGCTGGAGCACTTGCAGCTGGTGGTGTCAAAAATCCACTGCGTCATCGAGCCCCGCTTTTGAAACGGCTTTCCGCAGGTCACGCACCGAGGGTCAGTCTGCATATCCATTTCAGAATCAATCAGACCTCAGAATTCAGTCGTCAATCAAACTCGATTCGCAATTCGGGCGTTCGCGTCTCGTCGCGATAATCGTCAGCCACCCCTTTCGCTTTGCGAGCACCGATGCGGGTAACACCTTTGCAATTGTGCACTCTGATTTTTTCCAGAGTTTGCGAATTCGCCAAAGCCAGCAAGCCTTCATCCGTGATCTTTGTGTTGCGCAAGTTCAACTCAGTCAACGAGCGAATCTCCGATATAGCCTTGGCAGACGCATCTGTTATGTTGTCGTCGTCCAGTTCAAGCTTGTTGAGAGTGGTGGAGTTCTTAAGATAGGCGATCACACGATCGGTCACATTTGTTTGACTCAAGTTCAGATCGGTAAGCTTGTCGAGCTTCTCTAGGCGGCCGCCGACGGCGTCACCAACCGATGTGGAGGCAATACTGAGGTGTTCGCAGACCGGGTTGAAATCAGACAATGTCTTGTCGGTAAGGTTAGTGCCTTTGAGATCAAGGTCGATCAAAGACATCATCCCACTCAAAATCGGCAGCACCTTTCCGTTGACTTTGGTGTAAGCGAGATTCAGCTTTTGAAGACGTTCAAGACGACCAATGCTCTCAACACCCTTGTCGCTTGCCTCAGTGGAGCTGATGTCGAGCTCCGTCAAAGAGCGTAGGTCAGCAAGCTTCGCAAGTCCCGAGTTGTTGATTCTCGTGCCGCTGATATTGAGTTTTTTGAGGGCATGCATTGAGTTCAAAGAGTCGCAGCATTCATTGGTTACGCGAGTCCAGGCCAGGTTCAACTCGTTCAATCTCGAACACTGACTAAGTGCTCTGACCGTAATGTCCTTTATGTCTGTTCCTTCCAAATTGAGTTCTTCCAGATTTCTCAACTTCGAGATCAGCAAACCGTCGCGATCCTTAACGTTAGTGTTTCTGAGTTTCAGAACGACAAGATTGGTAAGATTTGCCAATGCCGCGCATGTATCCGATCCAATCTCGGTATTTTCCAAATTGATCTTTGCCAGTGCAGGCATTTTGGTTTTGCGCAAGAAATTGGCCATTCCTTGATCACTTACTTGAGAACCACCCAATGGGAGTTCTGGAAGAGAAGTAGCAATAGACTCGCACCAAATCAAATCCAAATCTGTGATTCTGCGCGTGTCCAATTTCTCGAGCATGCGCATCTTGTCTCTCGCCTTTGCTTCATCATTAGAGTCAGGGCGTTCGAGCGGTGCGTTTGTGGTTGGAGGTTGTTCGGACTTTCTTGTATCCATCATAAGAAAATAGGCGGCACCGGAAGCCAAAATGACAGAGCCCAGCACCACGGATGCCACCATAATCAATTCGCGGTCGACTTTGAGCAGTCGCTGCAAACCCCTTCTACTCTTCTTTTTCGGTTGAACCTTCTTCTTTTTGCGCAGCTGATCGGGAATCGTTTCTTCGAGCGCCATCAGATCCGACTTGAGTTCGTCAACGGTCTGATATCTTTGATCGGGTTGTTTGGCAAACACTTTTTTGAAGATCGCATCCAACGCTTGGGGAACCTCCACTTGCGTCATGAAGCTCGCCAGAGTAGGCGGCTGCGTCGAGCGGTGATGCATGATGATCTTGAGAGAGCTTTCAGAGACAAAAGGCGGCTTGCCGGTCAAAGTCTCAAACATCAAACAGCCCAGCGAATAGATATCGGATCGGTTGTCGACGTGGGCTCCGGAGCACTGCTCGGGACTCATGTAGGCCGGGCTGCCCAGGACTTGTCCTGTACGCGTGATCTTGCCGTCATCGTCAAGCACCTTCGCTATGCCGAAGTCGACGATTTTGACTATTTCCTTGCCGTCGGCAAGCTGAGTCAAAAGTATATTGCTTGGCTTCAAGTCACGGTGTAAAACGCCGCGCTGGTGAGCGTGTGCGAGGGCATCACAAATTTGAATGAATATCGGGATGGCGCGTTTCAACTCGATTGGAGCACGCCTGATTTCGTCAGCCAGCGAAGTGCCGGGCACAAACTCCATCACCATGTACGGCTGATTAGTATCAGTCACTCCCAACTCATAGACTTTGAGCAAGTTGGGGTGCGACAGCTGGCTTGCCGCCTTTCCTTCTCGTTGAAAACGCATCACGAAAGCGTCTGAAAGCATGTGGGCGTGCAGCATTTTGATGGCTACGGTCTGCTCAGTCGTGGCGTCACGCGCCTCGTAAACCAGCCCCATGCCGCCTGAGGCAATGATGCGGGTGAGCTCGTAGATACTCTCGAACATCGTGCCGACCTTGGGCGGCTCCGGTATCGGGCCCGGCTCTCTGCAAGTGTGCTCTTCGCCCAAAACCATAGCCACGCGACACTTGGGGCAAATCCGTTGTGTCTGCTCCTGGACGTCATCGCCAGCATCATCCAGGAAGTTCTCCTGGATGGGAAGCGGTGTGACTGGTTCGTCTGGCACTTACTTCTTTTCCAATAGATACACGTCTTAATCCACCTTTCCCGGTTTCGTTCAGGCTTAAAACGGTTACTGAGCCCGATATTAAGGGTTAATTGAGAAAAATAGGGGTTCGGGACTCTTCGAGCTTAGCCAACATCGAAGAAATTTGACCAAAAATCTCTTCGGTCACCTTTGCCGATTCCGCCTTCTTGTTTGTTTTATAGCCGCTATAGTGCTTCGCCAAGTCGATTGCCTGACCGACGTCAACCAGCACACGGCGCGGACCTTTGAACGTCGGCTCGCCACCAAAGACTTCGGTCTCAAACCTGTCGAGCATGTCCGCGAACCGTTCTTGGGTCATTCGGTCTCGGAAGTAGCCCTCGTAAATCGCAATAAAATTGACTACCCGACCCAGATCTTTGTAAAAACCCTTAATCGTTTTCGCCTTTTCCTCGTGCACACGCTTCTCATATTCAGAGGTTTTGTCGTCGTCAAAGATGAAGTCGTCCATGGCATTGCGAAGTATGCGAACAGACTCAAGCTCTCTGCCACCCTTGGGTAGGTCGATTTTGAGATAGCTCGCGATGTTGGACAGAATGAAGCCGCGTAGCGTCACCACTCGCTCGTTCATCGTGACGTTGTCTGCCGACTTGAGCCCGTACTCCTTCTCGAGCGCAATAAGGAGCTTGTCTCCTAAGCGGCGAAGTCGTTCGTAGAAGCCGTCGGTTTCTACTGACGGAACGCCGAGCTCAACCTCCAGATTGTGCAAACATCTTCTGAATGAAGTGGAGATGTCCTCCGGATAGGTGTATTTGAACGCCATCGGAATGATATAAATTGACGCGTCAGGATCGTTTTTTTCCAGATCGGACATGGCCCAAAATGCCATCTGAGCGGCGCCCGATTCAAGCGCCATGAGCGTGTCGTTTTGCCTGGAAATCTCGCCTTCAGGAAAGAGAACCAGCTTCTTTTTGCCTTCAGACAGAATTCTGCGCGTGGTTTTGAATGACTCTCTATCTGGTGCCCCGCGCACGACTGAATATGTTCCCAAATGCTGCAGCCACCAGCCATTCAAGCCATGATCGAAATCAAAGACTTCGCGCGCAGCCACGAAATTGAAGTCCTCTTCCACATACTTGGAGAAGGTGAACATCACTTGCGGATCGTGCCGATTGGCATGGTTTGGGCAAATCAGTGCGCGCTGCCCTTTCAACTTATTGAAGCGCTCGATTGCTCCTTCAGCGCAAACCACACTTGTTTCGTGCAGCTTCACTCGCATATAGAGCGGCAGCACGAACTTCACGAAAGAGATGAGCGCGGGTGTATCTAGTGGGGGGCGAAAGTCAAGCACGATAACGGTTTCAAAGAATAGAGGGGTGCTGGAAGGATTGCCAGTATAGCAGCCGTCACTTCAGCCGAAAAACCTTGCCAACGTCGGACACCGGCAAGTAATGTCCTTCCGGCAGAAGCACTGCGTGTTCGCGCTTGCATTTAAAGCGATCGCAAAACCCGTCGGTAATTATCAGAATCGGACCTTTTTCGGGAAAGTCCTTTGCAGATTCCAACATGTCGATTCCCGGCTGCAAAACGGTACCGCCGCGCCCACGTATTTGCACACGATCGGCAATGGCCTCGGGTGCCATGTAGCCCTGGTCATATGCCATCGCGTCACAGTGAACGACACGCACATAAGGCACCTCCCGAGCGATGCTATAGCTGGCGATTGCACCAAGTGCTTTGCCTAATAGTTCACGGTCCATCGATCCCGACGTATCGAGCACCACGCCAAATGTGCGGGCAGAGTCCATTTCGGCAGGAACATATCGAGGTCTGGGAATATCCGGAGTGCTTGCCTGCCGTCTGGATGGACGCGCATAGCTGCGGTGTTTTTCTCGAGGTGGAAAAAAACTGTCGAACCATTGCGCGAGTTCGACATCCCATGGAATTGGCGGTTGAGTCAAGGCACGAATTTCTTCCACCAAACTAGCCGGCAAAAGCCCCCGCCCGGACGCTTGATGATAAGCCAATCCCTCAGCCAGACACTGGCGATAGAAGTCATCGAGCGAGGTGGCATCTTTCGAGCGCCACCATTTCTCGTCGCGATCGTCAATCATGTCACCGCAATCGCAATTGCCTCGAAGCGTTGCCAACTTTCTAAACTTGCGCATGTCAGTGACAATTCTGTCGTAAACAGCTTCAGCCGAAAGTCCCTTCAGCTGCGGGTCGTAGAGCAACCCACCTGATGGCACTTGACCGACACCCATCTCGATCAACCAATCATTGATTACAAAATCACAGGCCACGTTCCACAAATACGGATCTCTGCCTTGCCTCCGCATTTGGTGCCTGAGTCCGACATGCAAAAATTCGTGAGCAAGGATAAAACGACAGTCCATCTCGTCAACAATGCCTGCCGGGTTGACGTAAACCTCTTTTAGTTCTGCATTGACTGCTGCAATTCTCACATCGAGTCTTGCACAAACCTGCGGGTCTTCGATGAGTTCAAAAGCAATCGCCATCGAACCCAAAAGCGGATAGCTGCTTATCATCCAACGCCGTGCCTTCTGAGCCGCAGACTGCAGGTGGTGCGATTCTTCCGCACCCAGATAGGGCTCTAATCCAGCCGCTACATTGACAGCACTGGCGGTGGCTTGCGCTAGGCCCTTTGCAAAACATTTTTCCCAGTCAACGTCGCGCCCCCATGTCGATGCCGAACCCGGCAGCATGTCACATACAAATGGACCGGCCATACTCAACCCGTCGCAACCTTTCGGTATGCCGCTATTTTTGAATCTCTCATAAAGCGCCCCTTCCGACTGCCCGGAAATCTCCAATGGGGTGCGAAACTCCGGCGGAGGTGTACCAAACCT
Organism: uncultured Candidatus Obscuribacterales bacterium; assembly: GCA_964503045.1. Lineage (GTDB taxonomy): Bacteria > Cyanobacteriota > Vampirovibrionia > Obscuribacterales > Obscuribacteraceae > CAYZJR01. Next base: position 79,669 of record CAZCZI010000005.1, on the reverse strand, counting down.
CAAGTCGCGCAGAAACTGGAAGATGAAGACATCGCACGCAGCCGTCCATTCCTTTTCTTGAATTCTGCCGGCAGTATGTCTAAAGGCGAGGTGTAAAACACAGTGCGCAAGAACGTACATCCACTCTTCTTTCGGCGCAAGCCGAGTTGGATGCGGTTGAATCCAACCGTTGCCGGACACAACCGCCCACCCATCGCGCGGACAAGAGTTGTTTTTCTCGCGTTTGACATGTGTGTATCGTGTAAGCGGGGCAAAAAGAGGATGAACGCACAATGCATTGTACGCCTCCCAAAAAGCCTTGGCAGCAGCATCTTCGGTGGTACCGTGACTTTTCTTTTTGCCTGCCATTTAGGATTGAACTCAGGTGCCCTTCTTATTTACCAGCCGCGGCAAGTCGCGAACGACCTCCACGAGAAACCATGCCGGCAGCTCCTCTTCATCGCCGTCTTGCGCCACTACCATCTGAGCCATCTCGAGAGAGATGTGCGACAGTTCACTCAAAAGTCCTTTCGCCGAATGTGCGAGGTCGCGTGCATTCGCGCTCATTTCGGCACGATTTGGTGGGAGCTCCTTCTTCAGCCGCGCCTTAAATGACTGTGCCAAGAAGTACAGAATATCTCGATCTTCAGGGTTGCTCGGCCAGCGCGCATCACCCTTTACAATCGCGTTTAAATCATACTTGCTGCGCAGCTGCTTCCAAAACGCCTTAAATTGCGACGCATGCGGTGGCGACAAACAGCCATGCGCAAGGGTCTCGATTATCTGCTCGTTGAGCCGATCGCCGTACTCCGTCAGCGCATCGCTGAGCATATGCCACGAGCGTGGTGATGAAAATGGTTCTTCATGCTTGGGCGGTTGCACCGACAATTGATCGGGACGGTTTTGAATGTATTCGAGCACAAGCTGGTGAATGGAGTTTTGATATGCCCAATCCAACCAATCACGATGCGAAACTTTCATATGCACGTGAATGAGGCGATTCAAAAGCGCCGAAGACATTGGCTTGACGATGGCGCTGTCTTGCGCGCGATTTCCCGCGCCAATGACGATTGAACCTTTCGGCAAATGATAATCACCAATTCGTCTTTCGTGAATCAAGGAGTAAAACGCTTTTTGCACTTCATGCGAACAGGCATTCAGTTCATCAAGAAAGAGGCAGTAAGGCTCTTTTCGAGCAATCATCGAGGGCGGGCAAAATCTGCTGGTGCCATCTACTATTTGAGGAACACCAATCAAATCCTCGGGAGCGAGCTGACTTCCGAGAAGCGAAACGCAAGGAATACCGATGCTTTCAGCGAATGATTGAACGATTGATGATTTGCCGGTTCCTGGCGGACCCCAGATGAACACGGGGCGAACAAGCGCGACATTCAACAAGAAATCCGCAAGTTCTCTCTGAGTTAGAGATACGATTGGATTCATGACACAACCTTGAAATTGAGTCCCTGAGCCTTGCATCTTCGAATGATTTCGCGCGCCGCGCCTATGGTTTGCTTGCTTACCAACTTGCCTTCGTGCAGCACAATCACCGTCCCAGGGGTGACAGATTTCATAAGCCGTTCTACGACTTTGCGCTCGCCGATTGGCGTCCAGTCTTCCGTCACTGCGCCCCAATAGACCGTCTTCATATCTCGTTCTTTCAAACAGTCCGAGACACGTTTGTCGATTATTCCAAACGGTGGGCGAAACAATGTCGGAGAGTTGCCTGAAATTTCTTCAATGCGCTTGTTGGTGGCACCAATTTCATTTTCGACAAGCATGGTTGGAAGTGACGGAAGGAACAAATGATTGAGACTGTGATTGCCCAATCCATGCTGTTGTTGCGCTAACTGTTCGATCAAGCAAGGATGTTTTGCCACGTGGCTTCCCAACAAGAAAAAGGTTGCTTTCACTTCTTCTTCTTCGAGCAACTCCAAAAGCCAAGGTGTCGTGGACGGATTCGGTCCATCATCGAAGGTGAGGTAGACATCGTTTGAAGTATCGTCGGCGGCTGCTCCCCAGAACCCATCCGGCAGAAAGCGCTTTGCCACGCCGGTTATCATCTGCCAGCGCTTTACCGCCAGAAGGTCGGTGATACCGTATCCAGTGCTCTGCATGTCAGACATTGGCGGGCTCGTTGAGTCGGGTAGATTGCTGTATCAATTGATGAATTGCACGCCTGGCTTTGTCGCCAACCTCAGCTGAGCGGCGGTGCGCAATCGATTCTATGGCACTGGCGAAGGCATAAAAACGTTCGATCGAAATATGCGTCGCCTTAGGATGAGGCAGAAGACTTCGCATATAACCGCGCAGGTTGTTCATCTCTTTTTCGCTTAGCGGTTGAACAATGTCGAGAAGCGATCTCAACGAACGCAGCGATACAAGCGGCGTTTGGTAAGACAACGCGCCTTTGGAGAAGGCTCGATGCAGAAGCGCGCACTGTGGCAGAGGTGCTTGCTTGTCGTTGTCTCCTTTCGGAACAGCCTTCAGCCCTTCCTCATATTTCGAAAAGTCGTGCAGAACATGCAACAAAGATGCAGTGCTCTCACCGCTTTGCCCGACGACAGGCAACAGTCCAAAGATGTATGGTCGGGCCTCACATTGATCAACGTCTTTCGAGACATTGAGAAGAGTGCCTGAGAGGTTGGATGCCCTGACTATGACCGCCTGCTCGTTGAGCTGGTTGATCCTTCCGGGTGCGAAGCTGACTTCTTTTATGGCAAACTCCTGGCACAAAAGCAGGTCTAACACCGCGTCTCCAACGATGGAGCCAAATTCAGCTGTAGTAACGCTGCCGGTCACGAAATAAATGGTTACCTCGGGAACATGCTTGCCAAAGCGCACATTGAGAATGCCCGTTACTCTTTCCAGGCTGAGGAACTGCATCACATTGAAGATGGTTCCTTCACGGACCGATGTAATGTGAAAACTAATCCCCACTAGATTCCTCGAACCTGGCTTTGCAACCCCGATGATCGTCAATTATACGTCGACAAAGTGCTTGTCGATGTAGCCGAGACGGTCGAGCTGAGATACGTAGATCGCGATCGCCGGTGCCAAGAAGCTTTCGCTCAAAGCGTAATAAACCAGGTCCACAACGATTATCCAAGCTGTATCCATGAATGAGGCACACGGTGAAACACTTCCGGCACTGTTGTTGTCATTGTGCCCCGTTTGCCGAATTTGCACATATGCATATCGGATGCATAGCCAGAATCTATGATTGGCGGCTGAGAAGCGCGTTTTTGACTTCAATGCGGTCGTCGAAATCAATCGTTCGATCATTCAGTATCTGATAGGTCTCATGACCTTTTCCGGCGACAAGGATTACATCTTTGCTGTTAGCCAAACTGACCGCTTGCCGTATCGCGGAGGCACGATCGGGTTCGACATGAACACTCTTCAGCCGCCGAATGCCAGCCAGAATGTCGGCAATAATCTGCTGAGGATCTTCAGTGCGAGGGTTGTCAGAGGTCACAAAGATAACATCAGCGCGGTTTTCGGCAATCTCACCCATTTGCGGACGCTTGGAAGAATCACGATCTCCGCCACAGCCGAAGACAGCGATCAACCGACCATCTTGCGGTACGAGGGTTCGTGCCGCATTCAAGACATTCTCGAGACCGTCCGGTGTGTGGGCGTAATCGACAATGCACAAGGGCTCTTGCAGTTTGGTGTCACCCGAAGATGCAGAGACCACCTCGAATCGCCCCGATACTCCAGGGAAACTCTCAAGGCACTCGACACAAGTCGAAAGCTCGACCCCCTCGGCCAGACAGACACCAACCGCTGCCATAGTGTTGTATACATTGAATGGACCATTGAGGTGCATCTTCACATTTGCCGTTCCCTCAGGGGTTTTGAGGGTCATGGATGTTCCTGCAAAACTAAAATCAAGCGATTCGGCAGTAATGTCGGCGCTTTTCGAAAAACCATAAGTGAGCTTCTTTACCTTTGTGCCTCTTACGACTCGCTCGAATTCAGAAAAGAGCGGATCATCAATATTGAGGACGGCGCTGAGATCTCTTTGCTCGCTTTCCACCAACTGCTCAAACAGCAGTCGTTTCGCACGCCAATAGCTGTCCATCGTCTTGTGAAAGTCGAGATGGTCTTGGGTAATATTGGTCAGAACGGCGCATGAGAAGTGGCATCCCTCTACTCTTTTGAGGGCCAGCGCATGGCTTGAGACTTCCATCGCCACGTGAGTGACCGCGTCTTGAGTCATGGTGTTGAGCAGTTCTTGAAGATCAGCGGCTTGCGGAGTCGTGTGCTTCGCATCTTGATATGGTCTGCCGGTCCATCGCGAGCCCAGAGTGCCAATCAATCCCACCTTCATTTCGGTGAATTCGAGAATCCTTTCTATAAGGTGGGTGGTGGTGGTTTTGCCATTGGTTCCAGTGACGCCAAGGAGCCTGAGCCTTTTGCTCGGCGTGTCGAACAGATAATTTGCCGTTTGAGCGAGCGCCGAACGCACGTCGGTCACGTGCACGACAGGAACCTTTTGAGCGGCGACATCAGAACGCTCGGTGAAGATACACGAAGCGCCTTTGCCTACGGCGTCACCTATAAACGCGTTGCCGTCTTGTTTTTCGCCTTCAATGCAAAAGAAAGCATCGCCTCTTTTCACCTTGCGGGAATCGTATGCGATGCCGGAAATATCTATGGTATCTAAGTAGGGGGCCGAATCATCGCTTCCACTGGAGAGCTGTTTGATCAGTGGCGAAAGTGGCTTCGAGTGCGATGTTGAGCTGGACACTTATGTGTTGTGAATCAGCCTACTGAGGGTAAACGCTGACGAGCTTTTTGCCTCGGCACGCTTCAAACTTCACGATGCCCGCGACGATGGAGTAAAGGGTGTCATCTTTGCTGCGCAGAACGTTGGCGCCTGGATGGATTCTTGTTCCACGTTGGCGAACCAAAATGTTGCCGGCCAGAACGCTTTCGCCACCGTAGCACTTGACGCCCAAGCGCTTGGGTTGGCTGTCTCGACCGTTGCGTGTCGAACCTGCTCCTTTTTTATGTGCCATAACGCCTCCTAGCGCCTTCGATAATTGGCTTTCAATGGGCTTTCAGCCCTTAGTTACTTGCTCTTTTTAGGGCTCGCCTTCTTGGCTGAAGCCTTCTCTTCTGAAGCCTTTGCCTTCTTGGGCTCCGCAGCTTTCTTAGTTTCTTTCTTTGGTGCTGCTTTGGCTTCAGTAGCCTTTTTGCCGCCTTCTCCGGTTTCTTTAGCTTCTTTAGCCGGCTTGTGGGCTTTCTCTTCTGCCTTTGCCAATACCTTGTCGTTCAACTCGATGCTATCCACCAAAACGCGCGTAAAGTGCTGTCTGTGACCTTGCTTCTTGCGGGTTCCCTTCTTGGGTCTCATGTGGTAGACGATGATCTTGGCGCCTTTTCTGTGACCAAGAACCTTGGCCGAAACTTTGGCACCCTGCACGTACGGCGAGCCCACTGTGGATTGGCCGCCGTCGACCAGCATGAGCACTTTGTCAAAAACCAGGACTTCGCCTGGCTCGAGCTCAGTCAAATCGACGTCGATAAAACGTCCGGCTTCCAGCTGATACTGTCTTCCACAGGCTTCTACGATGGCGAACATCTTTGGCTCCAATTTATTGGCGAAGAAAAATCCGGGATAGCTTGTACTGTCCCTCTCGGACAGTAGCAGTCGTGCTGCGCTCCAAGATTGAACGAGACGGTGAGAAGCTTAGAAGCTTCAATTCCACCGCAGCTGTTCAAACGGGCAGACAAGCGGTTAGGAATACTACCAAATAATAGTGTTTAGGGTCAAATTGAGCGTTACATCAATTTGCATTGCGCAACTAAAACTGTGTTAATTCGCTGGAATTTTGAACCTTGATGGTGGTCGAAACTTTCTGTTGAAGTTTGCGGAACGGGGCAGGTAAGCGCCAACAGCCTGGAGTTGGAAGTGGTTGATAGGCGGATGTTTTCAGCCAAACTTCCGTGGCGCTTACCCGGTTTGTTCAGGTAAATTTCCGCCAGAAAATCGAACCCACTTGACCAGAAAAAGAAGAGGTTCCAAAGAGATCATGAAGGGCGGCGGCGCTACAATTAAGACCGCACTAGAAGCCGTTTGAGGTCAAAACATAATCTATGTCGCAAGACGCCGCCAACGAAGCAGAATTAGGGCGAAGCAAGCAAAGCACTTCTCCCAACGATCACTTAATTCATCTATTGACCATTGGCTGGAGTCCGACTAGCCCATTAATCATCAAATACGTTCAAACTCACAACTTGCAAAAGGCACTTGCTGATTGGCAAGCAGCGCGCAAGAAATAACGCAACGGTTTAGTCTTTGACATCGGCTTCACAACCTTGCGTTAAGTCGAATTGTATAGGTTCCATTAAACATATTAAGGAAACTGGGCTCAGGAGGCTAACATTTCCTACAGTTTCCCCACTAATTTAAATTTGGAGTTGCCTGTATGTTGCAAGTTGGAAAAAGAGCTCCTGACTTTGATATGCCCTCCACCAAGGATCTGAAGACCTTGAAGGAGAACGTCCGCCTTTCCGATTACAAAGGAAAATGGCTTGTTATCTTCTTTTATCCCCTAGATTTCACCTTTGTTTGCCCGACCGAACTCCGAGCATTCAGCGAAAAGTATGACGAGTTCAAGAAAGCCGGCGCCGATGTGTTGGCAATCTCGACCGACAGCGTTTATAGCCACCGCGCATGGATTCAAACCACTGAAGACAAAGGCGGACTCGGCCCTATCAAATACATCCTCGCTTCCGACATCACCAAAGATGTCAGCCGCGACTACGGCGTATTGATTGAAGATAAGGGCATCGCTCTTCGCGGTCTCTTCATTCTCGATCAAGAAGGCGTTCTCCAGTATCAAGTGGTTCACAGCCTCAACATCGGTCGCAGCTGCGAAGAAACATTGAGAGTTCTCGAAGCGCTCAAGACCGGCGGACTCTGCGCTGCTGATTGGAAACCAGGCCAAAAGCCTCTCACCGTTTAATTCAGGCACGCATCCACAAAAGATCGTTTGCAACAGAATTGACGAAAGGGCGCGCATGTCGCGCCCTTTTTGTTTTCAGATGCTCGAAAATTCAATTTCAAAAATTGCGCCTCGCGTGTGATTTGAGTCGTTAACAGCGTTAGAATATGCACAGTCAAAGGGCGAAGACATAGTCAGAATTTCTGAAATGTTGCGCCCGGGTTTTCTTCCTCGTCTAGCGGACAAAAGGGGGCTAAATGGCGCTTCGAATGGACAGTCCAATGCCATCGCTTGAAGGCGGCACCGATTGGTTCAACTCGCAAGGAGTTAAAACCGAAGACTTAAAAGGCTCGACAGTGCTCGTGCATTTTTGGTCTATAAGTTGCGGAATTTGCAAGGAAGCGCTTCCCGACATCCAAGGCTGGATCGACAAATACACACCCCAAGGCTTGAAAGTGATTGCGATTCACATGCCGCGGCAAGAATCCGATACCAATGTGGAGGCCGTCAAAGAGGCGATTGACGAGTACGAAGTGAAACAACCGTGCGTCGTCGACAACTGGCATACGATCACCGATGCCTTCGAAAACAAATACGTGCCTGCATACTACATCTTCGATTCGGAGCTGAAAATGCGACATTTCCAAGCCGGCGAAAAAGCGGTAAAGATGGTCGAACCGGTTTTAGAAAGAGTGTTAAAGGCGAGTCAGGCAGTTTAACTGCTGAGACCGCTGAGCGTGACAAACGCTTTGGTACCACAGTTAATTTACTTGCCCAAAATGCATATGAGGCTTGACCTAAATGACTCCGATCACAGCATCAAGATCGAAACAACTATATGAAAAAGCGTCGGCTCTGATTCCGGGCGGAGTCAACTCACCAGCTCGTTCGTGCCGAGCGGTTGGTTCTGACCCCATATTCATTGAACGCGCCGACGGCGCCTACATGTTTGACGTCGACGGCAACAAATATATTGATTACGTGGGCTCGTGGGGCCCGATGATTCTTGGTCATCGCCATCCACGCGTTCTCGAAGCGATTGAGTCTGTTCTCGAGCATGGCACCAGCTTTGGTGCACCCTGCAAGTCAGAAGTTGAACTCGCTCAATTGATTTGTCAGATTGTTCCATCTATTCAAATGGTGCGCATGGTCAGCTCCGGCAGCGAAGCTTGCATGTCGGCGATTCGCCTGGCAAGAGCATTCACGAAGCGCGACATGATCATCAAATTTGATGGTTGCTATCACGGGCATGCTGATTCATTCCTCGTAAAGGCCGGCTCCGGTCTTGCGACTTTGGGTATTGCCAGCTCTCCTGGCGTTCCTGAAGAGTTGAGCAAGCTCACCATCTCAATTCCATACAATGACATTGATGCACTGAAGAAGGCCCTGAAGGAACATTCCGGAAAAGTCGCGGCAGTGATTATCGAACCAATCGTTGGCAATGCCGGATTGATTCTGCCGAAAGAAGGTTATCTCAAGGCAGTTCAAGAAGCGTGCAAAGACGCCGGTGCATTGTTTATCTTCGACGAAGTGATGACAGGCTTCAGAGTCGCACTCGGCGGCGCGCAAGAACTTTACGGCATCACCCCGGATTTGACCTGCCTCGGCAAGGTCATCGGCGGCGGACTTCCCGTCGGCGCTTATGGCGGACGCAGAGACATCATGGAAATGATCGCGCCATTGGGTCCTGTCTATCAGGCAGGAACTCTCTCCGGCAATCCTCTGGCAATGGCGGCCGGTCTCGCTCAACTGCGCTCGCTGCAAGTCGCGGGAACGCACGATATTCTCCAACAAAAAACGAAACTGCTGGCAGATGGTTTGCGTGAGATCGCAAAGAACGTCAAAACCAAAATGCAAATTACAGAAACTAACGGCATGATTGGAGTGTTCTTCACCGACAAAGAAATTGTCGACTTTGCGTCGACACAGACATCGAACACTGAGTTGTTTGCTAAAGTCTGGCGTGCGCTGATCCAGAAAGGCGTGTATTGGCCGCCATCGCAATTTGAAGCGGCGTTTGTGTCAGTCGTACACACGAAGCGCGATATCGATGAGACATTGACTGCGATCGAAGAAGCGATTAAGGAATCGATTTAGCTCATACACCAGCAATTTCAATAGATCGCCTCAGCAAAACCTGGTTCGGCAGATTCAGATGTTTCGATTGGTGCGTGCAGAATCGCACGCGCGATCGTAACGGCGCTCACTCTTTTGGCGCCTCGATACAACAGTTCATTTGCACAAGAAACAAGTGTTGCACCGGAAGTACATACATCATCAATTAGCACGACGTGCATATCTTTTACACATTCAGCTTTAGCCTTGAATGCGGACTCCACATTCTTGATGCGTTGCTCTCTGGCAAGTCCGCTCTGTGGCTTAGTGTGCTTGATTCGTTGGAGTGCCTTGTGGCGAACCTCTAATTTTGTGTACTTAGACAGTAATTTAGCGAGCATGAGAGATTGGTTGAATCCACGTTGCTTTAGGCGCGACGCAGAAAGTGGGACTGGCACGATGATCATTGAAGCCATGCCACTTGGTTCCAAGCCCGAACCAGAATTCGAATCAGCGTCGCACGCGGCTTCCAACCGAACCTTCAACATCCGCCACGCCCTAAACAACAGCAGCGATAGATCATTGGCAAGCAGTCTGTCGTCATCAAACTTGTATCGCCTGATCAATTTCTTCACTTGACGTTCGTACTGGATGGCGCTTGAAACGATCAATTCGGTCGACTCTACCGCAGTATCCCAATCACCGCTCTGAGTCAAGTCCCTCGCAATGCGACAAGTCGAGTCTTCGTCCTCAAGCAGCCACGTCGACGTCATGTCATCCCAGCAATCTGTACACATGCAGTAAATATCACCATTATCCAGGCTACGGATCGAATTGATGTCTTTGCCGCAAGTTCTACATCGTTCCAAAAACAGGATTTGAATGAATGCCCTGTGAAAGCCGCGCAGATAGCGTTTCATGGTTATTCCTCCGACGGAATCCCTACATATATAGACGCTCGAGGTTGCCAAAAAGTTCAAACACTTGATGAAGTGAATCGCAGTCGTTCGATCACAGCGGAATGATTTGTATGCTGTTATCAGTTAAACAACTTTCCCCTGAAAGAGGACTGGTCATGAGTAAATCACTGGTCGCGGCGTTGCTCGCCGCGTGCACCGCATTTGGTTTTAGTACGAGCGCTGCCTTTGCTGAAGACAGCAAAGAAATAGTAACCACAACAGCCCTTGCAGAAACCACAATGATTCCCGTCAAATTGCTGGGAGTCGCAACAGCACTGGTTGGTGGAGTTCCAATTAGTGTTCTAAAGAACACTTCGCGCAATCTGGATGCTTACACTTCTCAGGTCGCCACCGAAATCAAAGACTACGAAGGTCTGTCGCCTTTGGTTCCACTCTCGCTTCCCGGAGAAGTAATCAGCCTCACCGGTTCGTGTGTAAAAGGCGTCATTGATGGCAGCTCCAACGCGATTAAGAGTTGGGATAAGCCATTCACACAGCAAGCTTTTAGTCTCGAAGACTAATCAGATCTTGAGTTGAGACTCAAGTTCTTGAGTTGCGTTGTAAATCCGAAGGCACGTTTTTCCAACACACAACAGCGGGGGTGCTTGCGCCCCCGTTCCTCTTTTGCACACAACGGAGATTTGTAATGAAGAAGACTAGTACTTTCTGCGCTAAAACTATTCTCTGTTGCATGATGCTAAGTCTTTTCCAGCCAGCAATAGCGAATCCCACAAGCAGTAGGAGTTCGAAGCATCCAGCGCGAACAAGCCTGTTGTTGAAAACAGTGGGTTTCACTTCAGCACTCGTGGTTGGCGTTCCAATTAACATCGTGCGGAAAACTGCAAAGAGCATTTCCGATTCTGCTTGCATGATTACCTATTGGAACCCATCTCCGGAAGTCGCAGCTATGCTTCCTGGAGCGGCGGCTTGCGCGGTAGTAGCTTGTGCGAAAGGATTCGTAGACGGCTGCGACAACGCAGCCTCGAAGAAAGCATTTTCATTGGAGTCTTATAGTCTCGGCAAACTCAAAGAGAGTTAGTTTAACTTGCGAACTCCACTGCGAATTACTTGTCTTGTGTTGATGTCGGCAACGTTTATCCAGTCGCCACTATGCGCCGTCATATCTTTGTGCACAATCCAGTCATAGTGCTGTTCTCCATCTAGAAGAACGATTCCAGGTCCGCCTTGATACTTCATCTCTTGAGGGGTGGCTTCACGCCACTTTCCATCTATCCATTTGTTTGGTGGATCGTCCTGCTCGATTTTCCAGATATAGGTGTGACCTGGCTCTATAGAGACGAAGCCCTTTTTCGAGGCACTATCTCGGCTGGCGAAGAACCCTGTTGCATTCGTGAATTGCAACTCCCAGGGTCCGATCAACCATTGCGTCGATACAGGAGCCCCGAAATTATCCTGGATTGCATAACTCACTGTTTGGTCGCCACCCGCTTTGGAGAATTCCGGTAGGTCTTGCCATGTATATTTGAAATTGACACCACGCTTTTTGATTGCTGCTACAACAGCTGCATTGGTTGCTTCCTTTTTAGGATGCGGTCCGTCAGTACCAACATTTGCACGAAGGTAATCAATGATTTGTTGCTTGGAAAGAGGTCCGGTACCACCAAGATCTGCAGCAGTTGTGTTTGCTTGTGCACCACCGCCAGTGCCTCCTCCGCCTCCACCGGCACCACCGCTGCCTGCAGTTCCGCCTACCGCTCCACCTCCTCCGGCGGCACCACTGCCGCCACCGGCAGCGCCCGGGCGCGTGAGCTCACTCGGTGAATAATATCGAGTCGAACCTCCAGGCTTGAAGGTCCCATCCTGCCAATCCTTGAGCAACACCTGCACTCCGCTGGAATCTTGCTTAACGACCTTCACCTCTACTGTTTCTCCGTAGGCTTTGGCTTGAACAATTTCGCCCGGCGTAAATGTTTGAGCCAAAGTGAGTTGAAAGGGAAGCAGCAAAGTTGAAAGGGCAACTACTGCAGGCACGAATCTAACTTTTTTCACGCGAAACTCCTTTCGAGTAATCATTTGTTTCCTTAGTTTGTCGATTACGACCTAATTCAGCGCCCGCGGGCTCTTTCGAATTGAGCGCGAATGGAATCCGCGACAGCCCCTCCACCGGGATTTCCCGCACCGGCACCAGCTGCATTTCCGCCACCACCAGTAGCGGCAGCAGGCGCGGAGCGTCCGCTGGCATTTGGACGAACAGGTGAATTGACCTGATTTTGATTTTTAATGGCGTTTTGCATCATCTGCCGTTCTTGAGCCTGACGTGCTACTTGCTTTTGGCGCAATGCTTCTTGCTGTTGTTCATAAGCGCGCCCCTCTGCCTTTTGGTTTTCAACTTTCTGTTCGTACGCTCGTGCGTCAGCCTTCTGATTTTCATTTCGCGTCTCATAGGCTTTGGTTTCAGCTTTGTACGCGTCAGCACGCGCTTCCGCCTTTTGGTTTTCTACTTTGGTGTTGTATGCGCGCTCCTCTGCCTTTTGATTCTCTCTTTTGGCTTCATAGGCTTGAGCATCAGCATTGTTGGCAGCGGCCCGAGCCTCTCCTTTTTGATTTTCAATGCGATTGTCATAGACGCGGGCATCTGCCTTATTTTGTTCAAGGCGAGTATCCAACTTTTGCTGCTCCATTTTCGCTTCATAGGCTTTAGCATCAGCTTTGTTCTGCTGCAAGCGTGCTTCCAATTTCTGAGTCTCGGTGCGAGCTTCAAGGTTTCTGGCATCAGCCTTGTTCTGTTGCAGCCTGGCCTCGGCTTTTTGAGCTTCCATTCGACGCTCATACGCAGCTGCGTCAGCCTTGTTTTGTTGAAGTCGATTGTTATATGCGTTCTGTTCGGACTTTTGCGCTTCTACTCGTGCGTTGTACGCACTAGCATCTTTCACTTGTTGATACTTAGCAGCTTCTGCCTTTTGAGCCGCTTTGGCTTGTTCGGATTTCATTTGCTCCTGGCGGGCTTGGTATTGAGCGGCCTGTCGTTTTGCTTCCTCTCGCTGTGCCTGTTCTTGGGCTTCACGTTTCTTCTGCTCTTGATAGCGATTTTCCTGTCGCGCCATTTCGCGGTTGTATTCATATTTATCTTGGGCGTACTTTTCAGCCTGCTTCGTGTAGTAATCACGGTCTTGAGCCTCCGCAACTCCAATCGTCGCCGAAAGAAGCAAGCCTGCGCAGCCAAACGAAAATAGCAGGTTTTTCATGTTTCCAGATGCTCCCGATGTATGAAGACGCGCCGAAGTGCGTCGTACCCTCAGATACTGATATACCACGCTGTAGTAGCTAATTCGAGAGATTCTAGATAAATAAATGGAATCACGCGGGATATTGAAACCAAAAGGCGACAATCGCAGTGAGCACCGCATACGGTGCATACACCGCCCCACTAATTATCAATTCGACTTCTAAAGTGATTGAGTTCAAACTCGCCGCAGGCTAATAGCTTCTGCTAAGATCAGCGCGTCACTCCGCGCCTGCAGTTTTCAATCCCGTAAAACAATGAAAGCAACAGACATCGCAGCTGATGTTTCAAAACTGATTCAAGAAACCGAAGACTCGCTTCGTGACGCCTTCGCACGCATAGATGAAATCGCGATGCACAATCAGCGAAAAGTTCTCGATGCATTCAGGGAGCATCGCCTCACAGAAGAGTACTTTGCCGAGCGCACCGGCTACGGCATCGATGACCCCGCACGAGCAGTATTGGACGGCATCTTCGCCACCGTATTCGGCTGCGAGCAGGCGGCTGTTCGCATGCAAATGGTTTCTGGAACCCACGCGCTTGCCTGCGCGCTGCTCGGGAATCTTCATTCCGGACAGCGCCTGGTCAACCTGACTGGCGCACCGTATGACACTCTCAAAGAAGTCATAGGCATTGAAGGCGACGACAAAAGAGGATCGCTCATCGGAAACGGCGTCAAATATGTGGAGACCGAAATCGCTTTCGCCGACAAATCCGAATTCGCCTCAAGACTCGCCAGTGTTGGCTTTGCGGACATGTTCTATCTGCAAAAATCATGCGGTTACAGTTTCGACCGCAAAACTTTGAGCAACTCTCAACTTGGCGAAGTAATCGCGGCTGTGAAGTCGGCATATCCAAAATCAATCGTGATGGTCGACAACTGTTACGGCGAATTCGTTGAAGCGACCGAACCCACCAATCACGGCGCCGACCTGATCGCAGGGTCATTGATCAAGAACCCCGGCGGTGGTCTTGCCATTACCGGCGGCTATGTCGCCGGTCGTTGCCACCTCGTGGAAGCAGCACTCAAACGCCTCACGGCGCCAGGCATTGGCGGTCATCTCGGGCTCACCTTCAATCAAACGCGGCTGGTATTGCAGGGTCTGTTCCTGGCGCCATCCGTCGTCAGCCAAGCGGTGAAGGGCTCGCTTCTGGCGGCTGGTTTGATGGAACGCCTCGGTTTCAAGGTCAATCCCACAAGCAGAGACGATCGCTATGACATCATTCAAGCAATCGAGCTCGAAGACCGCGACAGGCTCATCAACTTCTGCCGCGCCATTCAGCGCTGGTCGCCCGTAAATGCCCATGTTTCGCCAGAGCCGACACAAATGCCGGGTTATCAGGACGAGGTTGTAATGGCGGGCGGAACCTTCGTCGAGGGCTCCACCATTGAGCTGTCCGCGGACGGTCCACTGCGCCCGCCCTTCGCCGTTTTCTTGCAAGGCGGGCTCTCATATCTGCATGTTAAGTGCGCCCTTGAAGGTGCCGTAAGGCTCTCCAGGTGCGGCGAAATGCCATTTGAGTAACCTGGATTCTCGGCTAATTTTTGATCATTGACTTTTCGAATCCCCTTTTCTTCTCTACAATGTGGCTGGATTGCACCTGATTAGAAGTGTCCCGGAGGTTTACTGCATTGGTCGCTCAAATCCCCGCCAGGCAAACCATTCGCAACACCGGCAAGACAGTGCTAAAGATTCTCAGCGGAACAGCCAATCCTGAGCTATCGAAAGAAGTCGCCGAATATCTGGAGCTCGGTGTCGTCCCCGTCAAAATCGTCCCATTCTCAGACGGCGAAATTTACGTCCAAGTTCAAGAGAGTGTTCGAGGCGTAGATTGCTTCATCATTCAACCTACATGCCCGCCAGTCAATGAAAATTTGATGGAACTTTTGATACTGCTGGATGCGCTCAAGAGAGCTTCAGCTGGGCGAATCACTGTAGTCATGCCATATTACGGTTACGGAAGACAGGACAGAAAAGCCGCCGGCCGCGAAGCCATCACCGCCAAACTGATTGCCGACTTGCTCACTACCGCAGGTGCACAGCGCGTAGTAGCAATCGACCTCCACGCGCCACAGATAATGGGCTTCTTCAACATTCTGGTCGATCACCTTTATGCCAGCCCGGTCCTTTTGGACTATGTTCGCTCGCTCAACCTGAGCGACATCGTATTGGTATCGCCCGACGTGGGTGGTGTGTCACGTACAAGAGCTTTCGCCAAAAAACTCAACGACGCGCCAATCGCCATCATCGATAAACGCAGAAGCCAACATAACGTCGCAGAAGTCATGTCAGTCGTAGGCGACGTCAAAGGCAAAACAGCAATCATGGTCGACGACATGGTCGACACTGCCGGAACCCTGGTCAAAGGCGCCGAACTCCTCAAAAAAGAAGGGGCACGCGCAGTCTACGCGTGCGCTAGCCACGCAGTTCTTTCCGGCCCAGCAAACAAACGCATCGACGAATCTCCAATTTCAAAACTGATCGTCACCAATTCAATTCCACACGATCCAAAACAAATCTCCAAGAAGATCGTACAGCTGAGCGTCGCACAGTTACTTGGCGAAGCGATCATAAGAATTCACGACGAAGAGTCCGTGAGCCAGATGTTCGAGTAAACAAGTTCGAAAGTCCACGCGAAGTTCGAATACTCGGAAGTTAGCTATCAAGAGACTCAGCACATCAATCAGCGAGACTATCAGTGACAGTAATAATCGAAAGCTTTCCAGTTGGACCACTTCAGTGCAACTGCTCTATCATCGGCTGCAAAGAAACCGGTGAAGCGGCAGTCGTCGATCCAGGCGGTGACACCGATAAGATCATCAAAATGGCCGAAGAACTCGGTTTAAAAGTGAAGTGGTTGCTCCACACTCACGCGCACTTCGATCACATTATGGGATCGCGTGCAATGCGAGAACAAACCGGTGCACAAATTTGTCTGCATAAAGGAGATCAGTGGCTCTACGACAACCTGCACAAACAGTGCGGTTTGTTCGGCTTCAAAGCAGATGACACGTTGCCTGTCGATCATTATCTGAGCGACGAAGAAGAAATCGCAATCGGAAAACTAAAAACAAAAATCATTCACACACCCGGGCATACACCAGGAAGCCTCTGCTTCTGCGTGCAAGACAAAGACAGCGTGCTCTTTTCCGGAGATACACTATTTCAACGCTCAATTGGGCGAACCGATCTATGGGGCGGCTCATTCGAACAAATTGTCGATTCCATCAATGATCGATTATTCGTGCTTGACGACAGCACCCGCGTCGTACCCGGTCACGGACCCGACACCGACATCTGGTCGGAAAAACGCAGCAATCCATTTGTAGGCGCATAGCTCCGGACCATGAGCATGGTCGCGTGATCACACGCTACGTGATCATGCGCTGCGTGATCACGCGCTGCATGGCCACCACATATGATGCGACGTCACCGCATACGATGGCCACGCGGCGCGTGATCACGCGCCGCGTGATCACATGCCCGCGACCTAGTAGTCGCCGTAATACTTAACGTACGCGTTGAAGCCCGATTCGTTGCTGGGATCTTTGCTGTACAGATCTGATTCAGAACTGGCGCCGGTTTGAGTAACGCCACCGCTTTCAGATTCCGCGCCGGTACCGTACGTGCCGCCAGACTCGTTTCTATTGCCCAAGCCGGAGATTCCGCCCGATTCGTTCCACTCACCCAATGGAGTGACTCCACCGGTTTCGGTGCCGTCACCAAAAACAAATCCGCCGGATTCAGATTCAGCCAATGCCGGTGCCAGGTTGAGACCGGAGACTAAGGCCAATGCTGCAAATGATGCAAGAAGTCGGCCCATTCTTTTGTTACCCATTCTCAGTTTCCCCCTTGTAGGTTTCTTTAGGCCTATCCGATCCATTTTCAGTCTAACAAATTCGCTTTCTGAGCTTTTGTTCGTCATTTCGTGCAAGGTTGCACACAGACTGGCTGAAATGTATCGAATTGTGCTCTCGGTCGTTCGCAATCATTGTTTAAGTTACAGAGGTACAAAATACAAAAATTGCAACTGGCAAGAGCCTCAACACGTTTAGTTAGTTTTTGCCGAGTCCTTGCCGCCTGCACTGCTGGTCTTCGGTGTAGTCAGCTTCTTCGCTCTATCCCTATCGATCTTTGCTAGTGCTTCCATCGCATCAGCGCGAAACTCATAAGCGGCAGGAACGCGAGTGTTAATCGAAAGTGCTTTGTTGCAGTCATCGATCGCTTTGTGATACTCACCAAGCTTGGTGTAAGCATGAGCGCGATTGGTGTATGCAGATATGCGCTTAGGATCGAGTTCAATCGCTTTCGTGCAATCGAAAATCGCTTCGTGGAATTCACCCATGCCAATGTTTGCGTGGGCGCGGTTGATGTAGACCAACGGCATCTTCGGCGCGAGAGTGACTGCCTTGTTCAAGTCTTCCATCGCTTCTTTATGCTTGCCCAGTTCATTAAGAGCATGCGCGCGGTTGGTGTACGCAATCGCCATGTTAGGACTCAAAGAGATTGCCTTGTCGCAATCTGCAATTGCTTTGTCCCAAAAGCCGAGATGATTGTAAGCCCACGATCTATTGATATAGCTCATAGCAAGTTTGGGATCTAAGTCGATCGCCTTGTTTGCATCGATAATGCCATCTTTGTAGTCGCCGATTGTGTTGAATGCAGCCGCTCGGTTTGCATAGGCTCTTGCATACTTACCGTTCAGCTTAATGGCTTCGGTGAATTTGGACAGTGCTTCTCTGGGCTCGCCGTCCAGCATCAAAATTGTTCCCTTCTTTACAGCATCAGCCTCGGGAGAAGCACAAACGCCGGAGGTCGTCAGGTTGACCACAAACAGGCCGCCAACACCGGCCAGCACGGCTATCAACCGTCTCCCAACTACAGGATTGAACATCAGAATCCCCTCTCAAAAGTTGCTCGACAAATTATCTCAGATTATCCCAAGAGATAAGTGTCAAGTACCTCTTAAGAACCGGAAGAACCCGAATAAGCCGAAGATGATTTTCCGGCAGCATTGCCTGCCATGAGCTTCTTGAATTCAGGTGAAACTGAAATAGGAACGCTCAGATACTGACTATGGAGCCATCGACTACAGGCGGCGTCCGGAATCGTATCTTTGTTGGACTCAAGGACAAACGCTTCGACATCATCACGTGTCATGCCGCCTTTCGGTTGCCTTTTTGTCACCTTCAAAATGTGAAAACCGAGCACAGACGGTTGAATGTCATCAGAGACTTCGCCGGCTTTCAGCTTTTCAAGCATTTTGTAGAGCCCCTCGTCTCCTTGCTGGAGCTGTTGGATTGTGTACATGCCGCGATCGCCGCCGTCCCTTGTTTCGCGAGTAGACTGGGTATCGCTATATCGGTTTGCAAGTTCTTCGAAACTCTCGCCGTTCTTGGCTCGCTCTCTAAGCCACTTTGCCTTGTTTTCTGCGCTCAGCCGTTCGGTTGTGATGTATTGCTCGAGTTCTTCACGAGTCGCTTGTGGATGCGCCTCGATGTATTGCTTTTGCAGGCTCGGACCTAACGGGGAATCAATAAGCGGCGCCTTGATGAAAATTTCGCTGAAGCGAATCTGCTCAGCCGTCGAATACGTCTTGTAGATCTCATCGATTCTCTCGTCGTACGAATCACCAACACCGAGCACCTTCTTCGTCTCTGCCGGCGAGGAAAGTGCTTCAGCGATAATTCTGCGCATCATCAGCCTTTCGAGATCCACATCGATGTACTCGGCGCGAGTCTGTTCGTCCGTGAGCTGTGCATTCTTCAAAACCGGATCAGGGTTCTTTTCCATTTTCTTGTAGTCGGCAGTCGCAACCTTCATGAATCCGTTCTGGATTGCCGCATTGACGAAAAGGCGCCTCTTGATCAAATCAATCATGATGTGTTTTTCAAGGTCTTCAAACGCGACTTTTCGAGCCAGCACCAATTGATAAGCTTCTTGTTCGAGCTGTTGTCTTGTGATGCCCTGCTCTTTCAGCATCTCATCGAGAGTCTTTCCATTGGCCTGAGCTTCAATCTCAGCCGCCTCCATTGCCGCCTTTTTCTCGACATCCGTCAGCTTCACTCCTTCAAGTTGCGCACCCTGTAGAAGTGCTTCCTTCACTTGGGGAGATTCTTCGATTTGTGCTGCAATTTGCGCTTGCGACATTCTTTGCGCGCGCATGTAATCTCCAACGGTGATTACAGAGTCGCCTACGGTGCAGATTGGAGTACCGTCCGGAAGAATCTTGGTTCGCAAAAACGCTGCTATTCCGGTGGTTTGCTCACGTATCTCGGCGAATTTCTTTCTTACTCTGTCGGCATATTCAACAGTCTCATCAGGAATTTGGTCGGCATAGCCACCAGTGGTTTGATTAGCTTTGGGCGTACATCCGGCAGCAAGACCGCACGCAACCAGCGAAACGAGAGAGACGGCGATTACTCTTCTTGAGACCACTAAATTTCCTGCCTAGTAATTCTTGAGAGAATGCAACACATCAAAAATAACACTTGCTTCTAGTTGCGTCCAATCCATACCACATCTATACCAATAATGGCGCACTATTGCGGTTTCATCTTTGCAACGATGGTTTCAAATTCTTCCGATAACAAAATCGGAGTCTTGGCGCGTTGTTCCAACAACCACTTCTTGACTGACCACTCAGGATCATTGGCACTGATGACAAGCTTGAGTTTTTCTTTTGCTTCGCTAAACGGCACATAACCACCCGGTTCGCGCTCGTTAAGTTTGACGATGTGATAGCCGAAATTCGTCTTTATCGGCTTGTCGGCTAGCTGCCCGGGTTGAAGCTTTGCAAGTTCATGCGCGAGATGCATGTCGAGCATGCTGATGTCTTTCACGGCCATCCATCCCATCTCACCGCCTTTCTTGCTGGCTCGCATAGGAATGTCGTCGGTAAACTCATTTGCTTGCTTGGCAAAGTCGGCACCGCCCTTAATATCACTCAGGATCTTCTCGGCTCGTTCCTTTTGGTAGTTCTCCGCTTCTTGAATGAGCTTCTCGAGCTCGGCTCCGGTGGCATCGGGATTTTGTTTCTTAACCTGCGTGCGCACACTTTCAACCGGCGGCATATCGGTGGCCGGCGCTGCAATAACAATTTGACTCCACTTCACTCGACCTTCATGCTTGAAGGCAGTTTCGCGAAGCTGCAAGTAGTACTTGTTCAATACATCGTCGCTGACTGGGGTATCGCGTTCGATTTTGAATTTCATGAGTTCTACGAGCTGCGCCTTCAAGAACTCTTGTTTGAAATCTTCCGCGTTCAGTCCGCTAAATTTCAATGTGTCTTGAAACTCTTTCGTGTGCTTTTTCTCGATGTAGCGATTGAATGCAGCCTTCTCCATTCCGTTTGACTTAGCTGCATTCACCAATAGCATCTGATTAACCAAAGCATCCATAATGCCCGCCTCGATATTTCTGCTTCCTGTCTTAAAAGACAAGCCTATGGCTAGTGCGGCTTGATCAAACTGTTCCTCGGTCATTTTTCTTTCTTTGAGAAACTGCGTGAAGGTTTTTCCGCCCAGATTTTGTGGTGCTCTGGCAGCTTGCAAAACCTTTTTCTTCTCATCTTCCGTAAGCGCAACCTTCTGCTCGGCTGCCTTTTTCAGCATCGGCTGAGCGAGTTGCGGATTGAACAATACAGCCAGCTGAAATTGCGATTGCTCGTTTGCGTATTCGCGCTTGAAGTCGCGCACCATGATTGGTTTCGTCGCCACGGTGCAAATCACAATATTGTCGGGCAAGAGAGCTTGTCGCATGATTGGCGCAACCGGCTTCAATTGCGGCAAATCAGGTTGGTTGGATACTTTTTTGTCCAGCTCGGCTCCACCTTTTTCAGGAGTGTCGACTGCCGGTTTCGAAGAGTTTGTCTCCGCAGTTTTCTCTTTCGGCTTCTCAGTGGTGCACGATGAAAGCGAAAACAAGGCTGCCGACGCGACAAAGCATGCAAGATATGCACTTGTCGAGGCCCGGACAGTCATTTTGAGCGGCATCATTATCTAATTTGAGGCGCACCCGGTTGTTTAGATGTAGCCACCACGGCACGGAATTCATCCGAAACCTTGATGGGCACGGACGCCTTCTCATCGGCGAGCCACTGTTTGACTGCCCAATCGGGATCGGTCAGAGTGAGCTGGAATTTCAGCCTCTCCGTCGCCTCCTCAATCGGCAAGACTCCAGGACCTTCCTTCACTGTCAGTTTGATGATGTGATATCCCACTGCCGTGCGTATCAGTCGTGGACAGACTTGCCCAGGACTCATGGCTTTGAGTTCGTTGCCGATCAAAGGCTCCAGCGCAACGATCGAGTTGGTGGTGGTGATACCCATGTCGCCGCCCGATTTGACTTGGCGCGCCGTCACGTCATCAGTGTTGGCATTTGCCAACTCGGCGAAGTCGGCACCTGCAATTGCTTTTTGCAATAGTGCTTGCGCCTTGTCGCGTTGCAAGCGATCGATTTGTTTCACTTTCTCGGCGCCCTGCACGAACCGTTCGATGTCGGCAGGTTTAGCCTTGGGATTGGCTTTAGTGAGCGTCTCTCTGATAACCTCGGACGGAACGCCATCAGTCAATGGCGCAGTGACGAGGATTTGACTCCATCTCACACGTCCGTCATGGCGAAACATGCGCTTGTTCTGCTCATACTTTTGTGCCAATTTGTCAGATTCTTTCGGTTTGGTTTCGCGGCGAATCTTCTCTTTCATGAGCTCAACAAGCTCTGACTCTATAGCCGCCGCTTTGAACTGATCTGCCGGCAATTTGGTTGCTTTCTGGAAATCTTGGAATGGCTTTGTTCGAGCCTTCTCCATGTATCGAGTATTTGCAGCCTGTTCCAAACCTGCTTTCTTGGCTGCTCCCAACAACAATCTCTCTTGCACAATCAAGTCGAGAATGCCGTCTTCCAAAATCTTGTTGCCGGTTTTGAACGCCAAGCCAAAATCGTAAACTCTCGAGACGAAGTCAGCTTCTCTGATGCGGCGCTTTTTGAGAAACTCGGCAAACGTCATGTTTTTTGGAACTTGCGTCTGCTTCGCCGTCTTCAAAAGCTGTACTTTGTCGGCTTCGGTAAGCTTTATCTTCATGTCGCGAGCCTTGTCCAACAAAGCTTGTTGGCTCGCCGGCATGCTGGCAGCCAAAGGCAAGTTTGCCAGTTGGAACATATATGCGCGTCGATAGTCGCCGGCGGTAATGCGTTCTGCGCCTACCGTGCACAATACGACACCATCGGACAGACCACCGCCCCGGAGCAGATCGGGAACAGTCTTCAATTCTTCTTGGGCAGCCTGTTGTGGTGGAAGCTGCGGCTGGGAGCCATTGGATGGTGGTTGCGGCACCAACTTGGTGAGATCGCCGACACCACTCTGTTCTCCATTTTGTGAGCATGCCGCCAGCGCTGCAATTGTGAGCGCTGACACCGGCAAGAGTTTAGTAAGGTCGTTTCTTAGCCTGCTGTTCAATTTTCAATTCTCGCGTTGTTATGTGGTCAAACAACTTTTGGCTGACAATTTGCAACCATAGCACCGAGAAGCTCCTCAAGCAATCCTAATTGTTCTGGAGGTGACAATTCCGGGCATTTGACCAGGACGTACGGCGTGGATCCCTGTCCTCCACTTATACCAGGTTTATATGTAGTTCTGCTGCCCAAATGCTTCGGAAGCTTGGCTTGCACCGGCAGCCATTGCTGCAAACGGTAGCCGACATGCAGTCTCAGCCCCTGCAGGTCAGGTTTAATCGAGCTGACACCAGCCTGGGCAGCCATCAGGCGCAACCGCACAACTGAAACAAGCTGCGCTGCTTCGACCGGCACCGGTCCAAAGCGATCTCGCCACTCGTCGGTGAGCATTTTGAGCCCGCGCTCCGCCTTGACGTCAGCCAGGCGCTTATATTCGATGAGGCGCTGACCGTTGTCTTCGATATAGGTCTCCGGAATGTAGGCGGTGACGTTGATGTCGACTTGGGTGTCGAAGTCGTAAGTGGTGCCTTCGCCTTTGAGTTCTGAGACCGACTCTTCCAAGAGTTTGCAATACAGATCAAATCCGACGGCAACCATATGCCCGTGCTGTTCCGCCCCCAAAATGTTGCCGACGCCGCGAATCTCCATGTCGCGAAGAGCAATTTGATAGCCGGAGCCAAGAGACGTAAACTCGCGAATCGCCTTCAATCTGTTTTGCGCCGTCTCGGACAAAACTTTTTCCGGACGATACAGGCAGTAGGCGTAGGCTTGTACGTCGCTTCTTCCCACTCTTCCTCTGAGCTGATAGAGCTGAGCAAGACCGAGCTTGTCCGAATCGTCGATCACAATCGTGTTGCAGTTCGGGATGTCCAAGCCTGATTCGATGATGGTCGTGCACACCAGGATGTCGAATTCGTGCGCGGAGAACGCGAGCATGACGTTTTCCAACTCGCGCTCTTGCATTTGACCGTGACCGATTATGATTCGCGCTTCCGGCACCAGCATCTTAAGTTCGATCGCCTTCTGCTCGATCGTCTCGACCCGATTGTGCACGAAATAAATCTGCCCGCCGCGCTCCATCTCATGCAGAATCGCGGTGCGCACCAGCGGCAACTTGTACTCACCGACGAAAGTTTTGATCGGTGCTCTGTTTGTCGGCGGCGTGTTGATGACAGACATGTCGCGCGCGCCTGAAAGCGCCATATGCAGAGTACGCGGAATCGGAGTTGCAGACATGGTCATAACGTCGACCATTACGCGCAGCTGTTTCAGCTTTTCTTTGTGCCCCACGCCGAATCTGTGCTCTTCGTCGATGATCACAAGGCTGAGATCTTTAAACGCGATGTCCTTTTGAAGCATGCGGTGAGTGCCGACCACCACATCGCATTCGCCGGTGGAAAGCCGTTTCGCGACATCTCTTTGCTCTTTTGCAGTGCGGAATCTGCTGAGCAATCCGACTCTAATCGGATAGGGCGCAAAGCGATCGCTCAGAGTGTGGAAGTGTTGCTGGGCAAGGATTGTGGTGGGAACCAAGACCGCTGCCTGGCGCCCAGACATGATGGTTTTGAAGATGGCGCGCACTGCAACTTCGGTTTTCCCGAAACCCACGTCGCCGCAAATCAGGCGATCCATCGGCTTGGACGATTCAAGATCTGTCTTGGTGTCGACGATTGCCTGCCACTGGTCGGGAGTTTCTTCGTAAGGAAATGCCTCTTCCATTTCATACTGCCACGGCGTGTCGGCCAAGCATTGAAAGCCTTCTTGCTTGGCGCGCATGGCATAGAGATTGACTAGATCTTCGGCAACTTGCTTGACTGACTTCTTGACGCGGCGCTTCGTCGACTCCCACTCGGCACCACCCAAACGTGACAGCCGGGGCGCGCCTTCACCGGCTCCGCGGTAGCGCATGAGCAAGTTGATTTGATCGACAGGAACATACAATCGATCTTCACCGGAGTATTGCACTGTGAGATATTCGCGCATCTGATTGTCTACGGTAATGCGCTGAACCCCGATAAACTGACCGATCCCTTGCTTGATGTGTACGACGTAGTCGTCGACTTTCAGATCGGCAACGGAGGTAAAACGCTCGTAGTTTTTTTCAATAACCGGCTTGCGATAGATAGTCGGCTTTCGTTTGAGACCAAACATCTCGGCGTCGGTAAGCGACACCAGGCGGACGTCATCGAGCTTGAAGCCGGACGAGAAACCGTGCCGAGTCACCCAAACGCTGGCACCACCGGCAGCGGCTTGCGATGCGGCATCACCGATCTCAGGAAGCTGTCCGTCTTCGGATCGCGACAATGTTCCTTCCTGGGAGCCCGGTACGTAAATCGCCGAACAGTCCCATTCTTTGAGCAGTCCAAGAATACGCTGCGGCTGTTCGGTCGAGATAACGACTTTCAACCCCTCGCGTTTCCACTGTTTAATTTTGTCAACCACCAATTGCATTTGATTGCTGAATCGATCGAGCGGACTGCAGGTGAATTGGGCTTTTGCAGTACCGAGTTCTTCTTCACCAAAGATCGGCAGCGTCGACAAAAACACGCGCTGTTTTTCTTTGAGCTGTGCGGACACTTCTTGAGCAGACAAATGGAGAGCACGGGGCAAAGGCAGCAAACGTCCCGTGGTGAGCCCTTCTTCGAAGGACTTGTCCATCTTCTCTTCATATGAAGCAAGCGCCTGCTGAATCATGTCCCACTCATCAAAAACGACGAGCGCGCTTGCCGGCAAGTAATCGCAGAGCGTGGCAAACTTCTCGTTGACATAAGCAGAGTAATATTCGACCGACTCGGGATAACGCCCTGCAGCGAGCGCATCGAGGTCACTCGACATTACCGACCGCAGTGTCTCTGCACCCTCTGTTTCCAATTTCGAAATTTGTTGTTCGGTAACTTCTCTCAGGCGCTCGACCAACTTCTGACGCGCTTGCTGCTCGCGATCGAGAATGATCCACCATCTAGGTGAAATCACCACCGTGTTCGACTCTTCCACCGAACGCTGGGTGTCTATATTGAAGCTTCGAATCGACTCGATTTCGTCGCCGAACAATTCAAGTCTAAACGGCATCCCGAATGAAGGGAAAACGTCTATGATATCGCCCCTGATACTAAACTCCCCACGCAGCGTGACCAGACTCTCGCGTGAATAGCCCAGCCTAACCAGCGATGCGGCAAGTTCTTTGGGATTGATCGTCTGCCCTTTTTTAAGTTCAAACGAATTATTCTCGAACGTTTCTCGATCCAACACACGCTGCATCAGCGACCGCGCCGCAACCAGAATCAAAGCCGGCTGATCCGGCTGATGCATGAGCAGGCGCAACACTTCCATCTGAGAAGCGATGTTGTCCGGGCTGCTCAAGACCTGCTCGTACGGCGAGACTTCCGAAGACGGGTAAAGATAGACCGGAAACCTCACCAGGTTGGTGAGCTCCTGGTGAAAGCGCGCTGCCACGTGATTATCAGGCACGACGAGCACGAAGGGGCGCTTCACGGCGTGCAACAGCACAGACAGCACGAGCGACTTGGCCGAGTCCGTCAACCCCGCGATGTTGAGCTCACCTTGAGCGTGCCGCGCTGTGCGCGCAAGCAGGCGGGCGTATTGCGGGCAATCCAGGAAAAGCTGATGGAGGGCGGCCGCCAGAGGATTGTCTCGCATATTAGGCTGTTTGTTTAGTGTTTCCAAAATGCTGGTTCTAGTTTCCAAAATTCAACTTCAAGTGCCCCAATACGGCTTCAAGCCCAAAAAGTGGGGAACATTTGATCGTAGCATAAAGAAAACGCATGTCACTTCTTCATGAAGTGAGAGGTTAAGAATCAAGATTCCGATTTAAGCGAGGAAATGCATTCGTGTTGGGGAATCTTGATCTATTATGGGAAGTTAGTGAGTTTTTAGAAACTTTATGGTCGAAAACCGCATTAACGTAAAGCGTGTTCTGTCTTTAGGCTCGAAAGGAGCGATAGATGCGCTCGCCCCCTTATTCTTCGTTTTAGCGCTTGCGCTTTCTATACAAGTCGGTCCCGTTTTCGCCTACTCGGATGAGGTGAAAGAGTACCTGCAGGAAGGCAGCCGCCTGTTGAAAGAAAATCGGGTCGACGAAGCGAAGCAACAGTTTGAAAAGGCCATAAAAGCAGATGCCCAGTGCCCCGAAGCCTTCAATAACTTGGGTTTGGCTTACTACCGCTCAAACAATCTCACGGAGGCGGCGGATAACTTCCGAAAAGCCTTAAACATCGACCCCATGTTCGCTCCAAGCCTTACCAACCTGGGGCTAATCATGTACACCAAGGGCAACTACGATGATTCGATTTACTACTACAAACTCGCTCTGAAGCTCTCAGACTACAAAGACTATGAGCTTCACTACAATCTCGCCAACGTTTTTCGAGACAAGAAAGAATACGCAAACGCCCGCGATCACTACAATGCCGCCATTCGTTTAAATCCTGAGTTTTATGCTGCATACAACGGTCTCGGGGCCACCGATTTCTGCCAAGGACGCCTCGAAGAAGCCGTGCACGAGGTGGAGGAATCGATTCGATTGCGCAAAGACTATGCGCTGGGATATTACCATCTCGGTTTAATTGAGACCGCCAGAAAGAACATTCCACGCGCAATTTGGGCTTACGAGCAATCACTTAAATATGAGAGAAATCCACGATACGCCTCTGACACCAAAGAAAAACTGGAAGCATTGAAAAACGGCTCGACCACGCTGGCATCAACCTCTCAAAGTTGTGGACCGCAAATCTCCAACGATCTGCCACCACCTTCGGCAGACTCGAAAGCTTTACCTATAAGCGAGATTGAGAAAATCAATGCCTTGTGCCGCAAGGGAAAATGGACAGAAGGCAAAAACCAACTGCAAGCACTGCTCGACAAAGGCGTAAACGACCCGGTCATATACAACAATCTCGGCATGGCTTATACCCAGGCGCCAAACAGGGATTATCGCAAGGCAGTCGAGTATTACCAGCGAGCGATTCGCCTCAGACCTAACGGGTTCGCCGCAGCCAACTACAACCTGGCGCGTGCTTTGAGCAAGTTGAACGACAAACAAGGAAGCGAAGCCGCCCTCAAACAAGCCGTGGATGACTCACGCCGAACCAAGACGCCATGCCCGGCAGCATTCAACATGATGGGTCTTATCTTGAAAAAGAAAGGCGATCTCAAAGGCGCAGATGCCGCATACAACCTGGCAATAGCGCAAGCCGGCACGAGTTTGCCGGTGGCTCACTATAATCGCGCCGTGTTGATGGAGCAGATGGACAATGCCCGAGGCGCAGTCGGCGAGTACAAGGCTTACCTCTTCCACGCACCCAAAGGGGCAAACGCCGACAGCGCCCGCGAGCGCCTGAAGCGCCTGGGGATCGACTGATTGCCCACCGCCTTTTGACTTTAAATGTTGTGCGAAGGGACCGTCGTCAAATCGCACAACAGTTAATACTTAGTAGCTGGGTTCGGTCGTCTGTAGTAACATGAAGTTTCCCGCGCGAATCCACCCTATGGATAACCCGCGCCTGCTTTCCCAGTAAACATGATTAAGCCACCCATTAGTGAGGAACGGCGAAAATGGCTCGCCTAGATACAGATGAGCGCGAAGCGACAACCTTCACGGAAGCCGATGCGGCAGCCGTAGAAGCTGTTTGCGCCGTTGCATCGAAGCGAGAAGTCTCTGACGTTCCGGACAACAAAACACGCGTTGCGGTGTGCATGAGTGGTGGCGTCGACAGCTCCACCACGGCGCTTCTTTTGATGCAAGCCGGCTACGACGTGATCGGTGTCACCGGTTGGTTGATCAAGTCCGGCAGCCGCTGTTGCGACACCGGTATGATCGACGCCGCACGCGTTTGCGAGCAGCTCGGCATCGAGCACCACGCCGTTGATTTGCGTGAGTTGTTCAAACTTGCCGTTATCGACCAATTCCATCAGTCATACGCCAGAGCACGAACTCCGCTTCCCTGCAGTGTTTGCAACACTGAAATTAAGTGGGGCGCGCTGATGAATTACGGTCGCAAGCATTTGAAAGCATCCTACATTGCCACGGGCCATTATGCGCGCGTGGAAGAAACGCCAGACGGCTTGCGCCTTGCACGAGCGAAAGATCAGACCAAAGATCAATCATATGTACTTTGGGGTCTTACGATGGATCAATTAAAGGCGACGTTGCTTCCACTGGGTGACTATACAAAAGAAGAGATTCGCAAGGTCGCCGGCGAGCACAGCCTGGCGAGCGCCAATCGGCCGGACAGCCAAGATCTCTGCTTCATTCCGAAAGGTACGACACCGCAGCAGTATCTCTCCAATTTCCTGGTAGAAACTCCAGGGCCAATCATTCACGCGCTCACCGGCGAGTTTCTCGGTGAGCATAAAGGAACGCATAATTACACGATCGGTCAGCGCAAGGGTCTGGGCATCGCCTATGCGGAGCCACTATATGTGACATCACTCGATCCGGATATGCACATTGTGTATGCCGGTCCGAAAGATGCGCTCTATCGCTGCGAGCTCACAGCGTCGGACTCAAATTGGATTATGGAAACTCCTCCGGCGCAAGACCAGGAGTTTAAGGCACTAGCCAAGATTCGCTACAACAGCGCGGCTGTGCCGGCTCGTATCGTGCCGCTTGCCGATCGCAAAATCAAAGTACTGTTTGAGGAGCCGCAGCCCGCCATCACGGCTGGCCAAGTGCTCGGAATTTACGACGAGACCAACACATATATATTGGGCGGCGGCTGGATAGACTGACAATATAGCCTTTGCAGCTCCGGCAAATTTCATGTTCGCTTGGCTGCCATCAGCC
This sequence comes from uncultured Candidatus Obscuribacterales bacterium, assembly GCA_964503045.1. GTDB lineage: Bacteria > Cyanobacteriota > Vampirovibrionia > Obscuribacterales > Obscuribacteraceae > CAYZJR01. The sequence continues at coordinate 50,216 of CAZCZI010000005.1, read as the reverse complement.
TATAATGGACCGAACTAGGTATTGGTGTCCCCGCGGGGAGGTCAGTTGTGCGAAAGCGCTTCAAGACGCATTTTGTAATTAGCACAATCTTGATGGTGCTATGTGTGGTGGCATCGTCTGTTGCATTTCCGCAAGACGCCGATGCAAAAAGCAGACGATCTTCCAGTCGAAGCAGAAGTGCTCGCACCGCACACGTCTCTCACAGCCGCGGGCATCGCGGCTCTTCGCGCCATTCGCGCCATACAAGAGGCACCACGCATCACCGCCGAGCAGCAAAAGTGCCCAAGACGAGATATGCGTATCCTGTCGACATTTTCATGATGCACCCACCTGAATTCGATCAGAGCCCACTCTCTCAAGAACAGTCCTACGAGATTCGCAACAACTTCGAAGGCGGAGTCGCCGACGAGATTCCAGCTCGCTCGCTCGTGCGAGCCGGCGTGGTTAAATACCATGCTCTTCGTGGTGGCATCTTCTGGAGAAGAGAACCAGTCAAATACATCGTCGTGCACTCGACCGAAACTGGAATTCCACTGAGCGCGATTCGTGTAATCGAGAGCTGGAGCTCGATGGGACGCCGTCACCCCGGCGCTCAATATGTAGTAGATCGCGACGGACTCATCTATCAGGCAGTCGATCCCGATCTTGCAACCGTACACGTAAACATCTTCAAAACTTTGCCCGGAATCAACAACGACAACAGCATCGGCATCGAGATGTGTCACACCGGCAGGCAAGACTATCCGCAAGAGCAGCGGCAGTCAGTGATACGCCTGGTCAACTATCTGCAACAACGTTATAAGGTTGCTGACGAGAACATCATCACCCACCGGTATGCACAACAAGGCGATCACACCGACCCGGTGAACTTTGACTTCCCCGGCTTCTTGCAAGCGAAAAACAACTTCAAAAACAAAGCAATTGCAAGCCGCATCAAAGACATGAAGGAAGAAGGCAAATCTTGGGAGAGAGCCGAGATGCCACCCCCAACAACAATTCTTCAACCGCACACTTCCGTGTCACAACCACCTGCGGTGGCACCACTTAGAGGACCAATCGAAGTCGATCCTCAAGCAGCAAGCGTCATAGCCGCTCCTCAGGGCGATGCGAGTACAACCAATGGCGGCGCCAAAGTAGACTTGGGCGGAACCAACCACGAACTTCCCAAGGCAAACGGAACCAACGGATCATCCAGCGGCTCAACCGACAAACCACAAAAAACTGACGTGCCAGGGTCCGATCTCCAAGACATCCCGACAGATGGCGCCCCTACCCCTGCAACTCCGTAGGAGCCGCTGCCACCAACTACTTCACGTCCGTCCTGTGGGTTTCTTTCAGTTTCACGTTGTTGCCGTCCCAGGCAAACTTATGTGCATAACGAGAGCCACCTAAAGTTGTATCGATCGTAAATGTGGTTCCGCTGCAAGAAACAGTGCACTTGTCCATGTTGACGAAGTCGTTCATCTTCACTGCTTTCTTCCAGACGACTTTGTCGCCTTTCATTCCTTCAAGCCACACCTTTTTGGTAAACCACTGGTCACCACTTGGTGCGCCATATTCATCTTCAACGACTAAAACAACACTGTCGGCTCCCATTTTCTTCAATCCGGAAGCTGGAGAAAGTGTTAGCGTTACAGGCGAGTGTCCCTTCTGGCCTGGCTGCAACAACTTCTTAGCCGGCTCCGTGCTCTTGCCGGCAGAGCGCAGAAGCAGCGCATATTCATCCGCTATACTCCTTGCATCAGCTGCTCCGCGCCCATAACAGGTAGCGATGTCCTGAAACCCGGTCTTTAACAGCGCTTCTGCTTCATCAAATCGACCTTCGACAAAGTAGAGTTTGGCCAACTCTGCACGCTTATTTCCGAGCCAGGCCCTTTCGCGCTCGTAGTCGGCACTTCCTTTTTCAAGCGTGGCGAGCTTCGCGGAAGAATCTTCGACAACCTTCTTCCTTGCTTGTTCATCCTGTTTGATATCATTGGCGAATTTAGTCTTGATTTGTTCTGCCTCGCCCGCCCTTCCGAGCTTAGTCAACGTCTGCGCAAGTGCAAGTTGAATCTCATGCATTGGTGCCATCTCTTCGCACTTTTGCCACTTCGCGATCAGCTCTCGATACAGTAATTCAGCCTTCTTGTAGTTACCGCCGGCAGCCGCATCAATTCCTTGCTCCAACTTCTGTCCGATCAGTGAGCGGTTACTGCTTTCATGCATCTCCTTGTCTGACTCCAATGCTTTTAGCAAGAGGTCGTCCCCTCTTGGCGCATCTTGCATGGCAGATTGTGGAACCAAAACCAAAGACTTCGCGGCCTTGATCAAATCCGGTTCGTTCATTGGATTGGACGGCACACCCAAGCGGTACACGTATTTTCCTTCTTGCCACTCAAGGCACATGTCGTTGCGCATCTGCACCATCACTGCATCTCGACCGGCGCCTAACTGCACATGGCGTTTGCCTTTTTGTGCGGTTCCAATTCCACCACTGCCATAAAAGAGCGTATCTACTCCGCTTGTTCCAAACGAATACTCATAGCCGTCCTTGAATGGTCCCGAAGAAATTCCAATCGGAAGCTTATTCCATGCAGGGTCTGACCAACTCGGCAAAAGCACCGGTGTCTTCGAGACACGGAAAGTTCCGAGAATCGCTTTGAGCGGTTTAACTACTTTGTCGGCAGCATTAGTTTGAGGCGCCGACAGGCACGGTGCAGTCAACGCGCCACCCACTGCAAATACGGCCGCGCAAACAATGGAAGCCCTTTGAAACAAGAATTTCTGCATATTTCCACACCCTTGAATGGCAGAACCGACGGAAAGATTGAACATATTCGCATTCCATTTCGTGATTGTCTTTAACTCAGATTGCAAAGTCTCTCAGACTTATGTACTGGTTTGACTTTCCGAGATCGCTTTCGATTAGAGAGATCGGGCCCAGGTCAATAGTAAAGGGAAGCGCGTCGGAGAGCCCGCTTATGTGTTCGATCGCAGGTCTTTCTGCGTCTTTGGATCTCGGGGCGTCCAACCGAAACAGCGTTATATGCGGTCTGAAGGTATCGTAGTGCTTTGCATCGGGATCGGAAAACTGTTTGAGCGATCGCGTGATCTCATTGGCGAGCGCTGTAATGTGACCGGAAAAATGCTTGGCGCAAAGAACCAATTGCCTACACTTCCTTGGATTGGGCCACAGCTCGGCACTTTCAAATGTAAGTTGAGAGAACGAACTTGCAGTGTCTGGAGTCAAGGAGTTGGAAAACTTCTCTACCGCAGCCGCCAATTTTTGTTCAACATCAGTGACTTTTTCTTTCGGCACATCGCCAATGAAAAACCAGGTGAGATGCTGCTTTTCCGGCTGCACCCAGCGGAGTTTGCGTTGCCACCGCGTATCGAGAGAGCGATTCACCTGTTTCAATTCCAGCAAGAGTTTGCGGTGAGACTCCTCGATGAAAGTACCCACAAACAAACGTGCCATGAGCGCTCCGGACCTGCGTTGCTTCCTGGTGTTCCCTAGTCTTCCGAGGCAGAGCGCGAGTAGAACCCCCGTCCTTCGGCAGCCATCTTCAAAAGAGACTCAGACACATCGCGCTGCCCCTCGTAGTACTCTTTAAGCTTCGCGATTACATTCGGAATTCCCAGACTGTCTGCGTATCTCAAAATGCCTCCACGGAATGGCGGGAAGCCCAAACCCAAGACAATCGCGAGATCGATCTCACGTGCGCGTCGTACAACTTTCTCTTCCAAGCATCGAGATGCCTCATCAATCACAGGAAGCATCAACTTCAATGCAATTGATTCCATCGTCGCGCGATCCGCCTTTTCTTCAGAAACTTTGAGACCGAAATCAAAAACCGCTGGATTGAACCCGAGCCGCTTGCCTGTTTCATCCCAAAGATAAACGCCCTTGCCGACCTTCTTTCCAAGGGCTCCTACCGAAATCAGATTCTGCAAAATCGGAGCAGGCGGCATGCGATGTGTTCCAAATTTGCTGCGCAACTCCTCGGCGACTGCAAGTGCAATTTCTTCCCCGACTTCATCGACCAGCGTCGGAGGTCCCATGGGCATGCCGAAGTCCACGAGCGCATCATCGAGCCAGTTAAGCGGCAGTCCGTGATCAACAAGATTTGCTGCTTCCAACAAATAGCAACACAAGAGTCGATTGACCAAAAAACCGGGTGAGTCTTTTGCAGCCACTGGTGTCTTATCCAGCAAATGAGCCAAACCCGAGATACGGCTGGTTACGTCTTTACCGGTAGTGGCATGGGGAATGATTTCGACAAGAGGCATGCGTTCGATCGGCTGGAAGAAATGCATTCCAATCAATTTCGACGGATTCGAAACAGCCGACGCCAAATCCTTGAGAGGCATCGACGATGTGTTGGTCGCAATCACACACTCGGGCTTCAACAGTTGAGAAAGTTCCTTCAGAAGTTTTGTCTTTTGTTCGAGATCTTCTGCTATCGCCTCAATCACGACATCAGCCGCAGACAGATCGCTGAGGTTTGAAACAGCCTTAACGCGCCGAAAAATCTCGTCGACGCTTTGTCCTTTCGTCAGTTTCACATGCAATCGTTGAATCGACTCTTTCAACTCTTGCTCGACTTGATCGATGCGTTCGGCGCGCATTGGTTTCACCAAAACATCGTATCCATGAATTGCGGCCAGTTGTGCAATCGAGATGCCCATTAGCCCGCCGCCGACGACGCCTATGGTTTTCACTTGATTGGCTGTGTCTCTTGCTGCCTGCATCGCAGCCGTTTGGCGAACAAACTCAGAGGCAAAAAAGAGAGAAACAAGATTTCTTGAAGTAGTTCCAACAGAAAGTTCGCCAAACTCCTTCGCTTCAGCTTCGAGCCCTGCGTCCAAACCTTGGTTGAGGCCAAGCTCAATTACTTCAATGGCTTTCGTCTGCGCTGGATAGTTTCCCTTGGTCTTAATTCGGACTGATCTGGCCGACATTGCCAACAATTTTTTATTGACGTCTGATACGAGGTCGGCAAATTCTCCACGACCTTTGACGCGCCCTTCCGAAAGTGCAATCGCTTCCGCTTCGGCTTCCTTAAGCAAATCGTCGGGTGTCACCAATCGATCGACAAGCCCTACTTCAAGCGCTTCTTCAGCGGAGATTGGCTCGGAGCCGAGAATCATCTCCAAGCCTTTTTTCAAACCAATCAGACGCGGCAATCTTTGAGTGCCACCAAGGCCGGGGACAAAGCCCAGTCGCAATTCAGGCAACCCGAGAAGTGTAATCGGGTCGCTTGTCGCGATTCTTCGGGTGCACGAAAGTGCAGCTTCCAAGCCTCCTCCCAAACAGACTCCATGAATGGCGCAAACTGTCGGTTGCTTCAAATTTGCAATGCGGTTGAAGAGCTTTTGTCCTCTTCGCGAAAGTTCGTAGGCTTGCTTGGGTTCAGTAAACTTGATGATTTCGTGCAAGTCGGCGCCGGACAAAAAGGTGTTGGATTTGCCCGAGATGAAGACGACAGCTTTGATTGACTCGTCGCTTTCGAGCTGGCCGATGATCTCTTCGAACTCCTTCATGACTTCAGTCGTGAGGAAGTTCAACTTGCCGGCACAATCAACAAGAACCAGAGCAACGCCCGACGATCGCTTACGAAGTATGACCTGCCTTTGGGCTACTTCTGCTTGCTTAGTCATCCTTCTTGGTTAGCTCCCCTTTAACCTTTGCTTCGACTCCTTTCGGACCGCCCATGCCCTTGAGCAAAAGTGCTCCGCCGGCGGCAAAAGGAAGAAGCATCATGATAAGGCTTAAAAGGGTGAGCGAGGGAAAATTCATGACTAGGCTGCTCAACACTCCTAAAACTATTGCTGCGCAGCCACCTATGGTGATCATCCAAGCAATCTTGCTCTTGGAATCATAGAAGAGCCAGCCAATGCCCACCATCAGGGCAATTGCAAGCAATCCAATTCCATGCCCGCCGAGTCCGAGCATGTTCATGAAGCCGGTTCCGACCCTGACGTGCTGAAACAACATGACAATGCCCAAGCCGACCAAGCAAAGGCCGGAGAAAAAGCAAATATCCGATCCGGGTGATGTGGTTGGCGCGCCCCGCTCAGCGGAAACACTCTGATCCGGAGCTTGAAGATCGGAACTCTTGGGAATGTTCGAGAGTTGCGTTGATTCTTTGAGCACAGGTGGCGTTTCTTTGATGATTGCCGCTTCTAGCTCTTTCAGCTTGCGTTCGATCTCTTCTTCCTTTTTGTTCTTCATCGATTTCAATACCTCAGAGCACTTAAAATCGCGAACCGGCTAGCGCTTATTCCATAAGGTGCGATGCACTCCACCCGACGCTCCCCACCGATCAAGACCTATGCTGTTTGATTTCACGGTACTAGCATATCACTCGGTTTGTGGGGTTCTCTTCGGCGGTGCCGGCCAAATCTCAAACAGCCCCAAATGCCCTGTTCATCGTGGTCTCAGCCATTAGACCTCTAAAGGAACAAAAATGCATGATCTGCCACCATATCTGGTTAGACAAAATTTCCCAGCCCAGACCTTGATTTCAAGCGGTGAGTTTCTGATAAACGAGGGTATATGTCTAAGAGGTATTTCATTAAGGGGTCATCGTCTTTATAATGTCTTCATTAGGAATTACTAGAAAGCTGGTGGCCATGTCGAGAATACGCAATTTTACAGGGAAGTCCATTCTTACCTTGGCGGCAATCCTCGCGCTCTCCGCAACTTATTACTCGGCAACTCCTTGTTTTGCGCATAGTTTAAAAGCGCACACACCCAACGGACTTGCCGACGGCCCCGGCATCTGGGTCAATTTGTGGAACTACCCAACCACCGACGCTGACGCCTATGCGCAAAAGCTCCACGCCAAAGGCGTGCGAAATCTTTTTGTACAGACATCCCGCAGCAACACCGAATCTATCCGCACTCCCGAGATTCTCGGGCAGATGATCGAAGCCTGCCACCGCTACAAAATCAAGGTAATCGCCTGGTCTTTTGCTGAGCTTGCCGACCCGATAAAAGACGCCAACAAGCTCGTCGATGCGGCGAAGTTCAGAACCGCACACGGCGAAAAGTTTGACGCCATTGCCCCCAACCTCGAAAAATGCCTCTCCGAGCCGAAAGTAGATGCCTACTCCAAATATCTGCGCGCCGCCTTGGGCGAGGAATATCCGATGGTCGCTGTCGTGTACAGCCCGCTCAACGGCGCCGCACCGGTTGCGACAATTCCATGGAAATTGCTCGACAAGTACTATGATGTGCTCGCTCCGATGACCTATTGGAACGGCAAACATCAGCATCTCGACGCCTACACATACACCCGCCGAACCATCGAAATGGTGCGCGCCAAAGTCGGTCGCTCCGACGTCGAAATCCACGCCATCGGCGATGGCATGGGCACCAAAGCAGATTCAATTCAAGATTTCTTGCGCGCTTGCCGCGACCTCGAAGCAACAGGAGCGAGTCTCTATCCCAATCAGAGACCAACGGAAGAACAGCTCAACTGTATCGTCGCTCATTGCCAATATTTCCCGCCAAACGCGAGATTCAGGCTGGCAGCGTATCGCGAGATGATCAATCAGGGTAAACTGATTCCGCCTTCCCACAACGATCCATCCAAGCCGATTACGCGTGGAGAGTTCTACCAATTGCTGGTCGCACAAACCCACGGAGGCGTGATGGATGCAAGCGAAGCCGCGGCTTTGTTGCACGACATGGGCGTTCTTTCACGCACCAAGGGCCACATGCGCTCTTACTCGACTCCTGAAGAAGCGCTGTCGCAGACGGTGAGCCAGATTGAAGCCCTCGATCTCGTCGCTGCAATCGTCGATGTCAAATCGCGACCACGCCACCTCTATAATGAGCCGGCGAAGAAGTCCAGCAAGCTTCTGAGGCCCGATCGCTGGTTTATTCAGCCAGCCTATGCAGAAATCTCACCCGTGCCGGAAACCAAACCGATCACTTACCTGGACGCCACACAAATGGTGCTCGAGGCGACCGTTGGGCTTCGTTAGTCTTAGCAAAGACGCGAAATTTAGCGATTGAAGTCACCCATTTGTGGTAAGACAGAAGTAGACCGATAAAAAAGGCGTTGGCCATGTTGCCAGTGTGGACTTTTGCTCAATTTGCTGATACCCATATATACGGAACAGATGTAGGGCTCGCTTCATGGTTATGAACCGATGATTCGTCTCCATATGTCTTAAGGTTGCTAGCGCCGCCTAAATGAAGGCAGCGCAAGTACATCGGTATTTGATTAGTCGAAGAAAGGAAAGGCAGGCTCCTCATTTTTGCTGCAAGAAGTTCTTGTATATGTCCACCATCTCTTACTACATGCAAGCACATGGGATGTATAAACCCATGTGCATCTGCGTTGAGTCCGGTCCTTTTGTAAAAGGGCCAAAAGAAAAGATATCCCTTTGGGAGGTTTGCTCATGCACGTGACAGTCACTGGAAGAAACATCGAATTGACCCCGGCATTGAAGGAGTATTTGACTGACAAATTGCAGAGAGCGCAGAAACACTTTGACCAGTCTCTAGAGTGCACAGCGCTACTCAGTGTCGCGAAGAACCCGTCTATAGCTAATAGCCAGACAGCTGAAGTCACCGTGAAACTGAACGGATCAGTGATAAGAGGAGAAGAGTCGACTGAAAATATGTACGCGTCGATTGACCTAGTAGCCGACAAAATCGAGCGTCAATTGCGCAAATACAAGACCAGGTATTATCACAAAGGAAACAAGACAAGCAGAGGCCACGAGCCGGTTTCGGCTGTTGAGTTCAACTCCGATGAGGACGAGGATTTCGAAGTTGAAAGAGAAACCTCGACAGGCGCGGAAGCACGCCCGAAAATTGTTCGCTCCAAGAGATTTCCTTTGAAGCCGATGCATCCTGAAGAAGCATGCAAGCATATGGACCTGCTTGGACACGACTTCTACATGTTCATCAATACTGAATCTAATCAGGTCAATACCGTCTATCACAGAAGAGACGGAAACTATGGATTGATTGAACCGGAAGAGGCATAAGGTTCACCCAAGCAAAAATTGATGCCACTGCTATTGGTGCTTATCGTTCCTTCTCCAAAGCAATCTTTTCTCGCGAAAAGAATTTTGAAACCAATCAGCAGCAGCTAGGGCTTGTCTACCCTCGCCAAGAAACAAACTGGAAGTCTTGACGTCTTCCGACCTCAACGTTGCCCAAAAGTTAGAAGGTTGGCAACGCTAAAAGTTGGCAACGTTAGAAGGTTGGCAACGTTAGAAAGGACAGAAGGATAGAAGGATAAGTGAATTCCAGTGGAAATCCCATGTTGATAGTTCACTTTTCAGAATAGATTAGAATCCAATACCATAAACTGAAATGATCCATTCTTATGTGGATTATCTTGGCATGGCAAGCAGGAGATTTTGGGGTGACTAAGGGAAGTTCGAGTAGGGCTGGCGTCGGCCGATTGCTGTTGCTGATTCTTGTGTTTCAGCTTTCTGCAAACCCTGCCATGGCCGACGATGCAAAGGTCATAGAACTCAACAACGCTGGAGTAGCCGCACTCAACAAATCCAACTTCAGCGCCGCCGTCTCTGCGTTTGAGGCAGCCCTCAAAATCGACCCGACCTACAAAGTGGCCCGAGACAACCTTGCCATCACTTACAACAACTATGGTCTGTCGATTGCAAGAAGCAATCCGAAGCAAGCATTGCAACTTTTCCACAAAGCTTTGTCATTTGACCGAAACAACCCCACCACAGCCTCGAACGTAGATGGCATCATCAGAATGCTTGGCAAAAACCCCAAGTCATTTTCAGATAGGGCAGAACTTGGCGACCAGTCGCGAAAAGCAGGGGATTTTGTCGGCGCAATCATTGAGTTTCAAGAGGCACTCAAAATAAAAGACGACGCACCAATGCACGAAAAACTTGGTGATGTTTTCCGCGTACAAGGACAAGACGACAAAGCTATTACCGAATACCAAGCGGCGGCGAGAACCAATGACAGCGCCGCAATTGAGGTCAAGTTAGGACAAGCCTTCCAAGCCAAAGGCGACATTCCAAACGGCATTGCAGCATACGGAAAAGCTATAAGCATGAAGCCTGACGACCCCGATGTGCTTGACGCACTGGTGGCCGGTTGGGAAGCAGCCATCGCTAAAAACCCGACCGCTGCCGACAACCACGTTGGTTTAGGGCAAGCCTTCCAATATCGCGGCGACTTTGGCCAAGCGGAAGCCGAGTACAACATGGCCATCAGATTGTCGCCAGGCAAGCAAAACCCGACGGCGCAAAAACTTCTTGCCGGACTTGCCGAAGCAAAACGAAAAGCGCAAGTCACGAAGCACATCAACAACGGTGTCGATCTACAACAGCGCAAGATGTACGACCAAGCCATGGCAGAGTATCAATTGGCGTTGCAAGCCGACCCGCGCAATGAAGATGCCTGGATGAACATGGGCACGTTGTGGCAAGCAAAAGGCGACTTCGACAAGGCGCTCGATGCATACAACCATACGTTGCAGATCAATCCGAAAAACGAAGGTGCCGCACAAGGCATCAAAACTGCCACTGCGCAAAAACAAGAGAAAGCGCTTGATGATGCGGCAAAACAAGCCGGCGATCTGTTCAAAACCGGCAAGTATGACGAAGCGATCAACGCATATCGCAAACTCATGCAACTCGACCAGGCAGATCCCGCACCGCACTTCAATGCTGGTGCTGCCTATCAGGCAAAATACAATCAAACAAAGAATTCTGCGGACATAGACAGTGCAATTGCTGAATACAGAATTGCAGTGCAAATGGACAAAGACAACAAGGAATACGCGAAGACGCTAGACATTGCCTACGACGTGAAAGCAAAGCCACTCATTGATGGAGCAATTGCAAAACACACAGCGAAGGACTATGCAGCTGCCATCGATCTCTATCAACAAGCATTAGCCATTCGCCCCAAAAACGCAGAACTGTGGTTTAACCTCGCAGGCGCACAATATGCGCGAGAAGACTACGCGAAGGCGAAGGAAGCTTACTTGCGCGCGCTGCAAGTTGATCCCGACGGACAGGTCGGCGATCTTTATCTCATTGGCGTAATCGACGAACATTTTGGCAATGGTGCAGAGGCACTGAAACGCTACCGCGAATACTTGCAGAAGCAACCGAGCGGGAAGTATGCAGCCCCAGCGAAAGAACGTGCCGATGCACTGACCAAGGACATTACAGCCACAATCAAGATCAAGTCTGAAGCACAACTTGCTCAAGAAAAAGCTGCCGGCGATCAATACAAGCAAGCAGTCGATTTGCAAAAAGCCGGCAAGTTTGATGAAGCTATCGCGATCTATCAAAAGGTCATGGCACAGTTTCCCAAAGACCCCGCTTACCCTTACGCTATTGGAACGGCCTATCAGCAAAAGGCAGCAGCAACCAACAAACCGGAAGATTGGGACGCCGCAGTCAATTTTTATTTGCAAGCACAAGCTTTGGATCCCAAGAATCAGCAATACGCAGATTTGATCGATCAGTGCAAGGCTTCGAAGGCTGACCCGATTGTTCAAGACGCAGTCGCGAAACAAACTGCCGGAGACAACGCGGCTGCAGTTGCTCTCTATCAACAAGCATTGCAGATATTGCCACCGAAAAACTCTGCTACCGCTCGCGTTTGGACCAACCTTGGCGGCGCGCTCCAACAAAGCGATCAGTTCAACCCTGCACGTGATGCTTACCAAAAGGGTTATGACTTGGATCCAAAAGGCGAAGTCGACAACCTCGTATACATGGCTGCAATCGACGAAAACAATGGACAAGGCCAGCGCGCACTTGCAGGCTATCAAAAGTACATCCAAGTCGCACCAACTGGAAAAGTAATTGCCGACGCAAAAGATCGCGCGAAGGTTTTGACTGCCAACATCGGCAACACCAAGAAACTGGCGACCCAATCCGATCGTGCCGGTGCTGCGACAGCACAGGCTGCTTATGATGAAGGCATGAAAGCGTTCCAAGCGAAGGATTATGATGGCGCAATCGCGGCATTCACAAAAGCTGCAACTGCAATGCCAAAGGAACTTGCATACTCGTCAGCATTGGGTAACGCATACCAGGCCAAAGGCGACCTCGACACCGCCGTGCAGTGGTATCAAAAGTGCTTAGCACTTGCCACAACGGCAGATCAAAAGAAAACGTTGCAAGGTCTTATCGATAGCTGCACACAGGCAAAAGCTGGTCCTCTGCTCACCTCGGCGGCAGAAAAATACCAGAAGCAAGACTACGCTGGTGCAATTGCTGATTACGAAAAAGCACTGACAATAACTCCAAACGACGCCGGTACGATGACATTCCTGGCAGCTTGCTATCAGCAAATGGACGATTACCAAAAAGCGAAGGACACGTACAACAGAGCAATCAAGACTGATCCCAAAGGCCAATCACAAGACTATTACTTCGTTGGCATTTTGGACGAACACTTCAATCAAGCCGCTCAAGCCATAACTGATTACAAGGCTTATGTCGCAGCCCAACCAACTGGAGCCTATGCCGCAATAGCGAAACAACGAATTGCTGACCTCACAAAAGACCCCAGCAAAGTTCAACATCTCGTAACGCAAGCAGCAGCGAAGCAAAGCGCAGATGCGCAAAACGCATACAACGATGCGGTCAATTTGCAGACTGCACAAAAGTATGACGAATCGATTGCGAAGTACCTAGAAGCAATCAAGATCTCACCGAATGAAGCTTCGTATTACGGAAGCTTGGGTACTTGCTATCAAGCAAAAGGTGACATCGAAAACGCAATTGCTATGTATGAAAAAGCCAAGTTGCTGAAACCGGCGGAACCAACGTATCAACAATGGTTAGCCGGTGCGAAACAAGCCAAAGCGGCTCCATTGCTCGACTCCGGATACAAGAAGCTGGGCGCAAACCCAGCCGATGCAGCCGGAGCCAAGGCAGACTTCGAGGCAGCTCTCAAGATCAGCGAAGATGTTGGAGCATACAACGCGCTCGGCGCAGCAAACTTCATGCTGCAACAATACAATCCAGCGCTGGCCGCATACACTAAGACAACCCAGATGGATCCCAAAGGACAGATTGAATCTTGGTACTGGATCGGCTTGTGCTACGAGCAACTGAAGCAGCCGAAACTGGCTCTCACCGCGTTCCAAAAATACGTTGCCGGAGCACCGACAGGACAGTATGCAGCAGACGCCAAGACAAGAATCAAAACCTTGAGTCCTGCGCCAGGCAAAAAATAAGGCTATGGCAAAATCAAGAAAGATCCACTCGCGTCTCTCTCAAACTCGGCTACATCGGCATGCCTAGCACGCAATAGATCGTGCACTTGGGTGGTAGTGCAGTTGCCTAGCCGCACCCATATCACCTTTGGCGGATGCCCTAAAAGCATGCTGCGATGATAAAAATCTGAGTCCTTAGACGCAATCATAAGTCCATTTTTTAGAGCGTAGTTCCAAACATCTTCGTCGGATGCTGTTTGCAGTCCAACTTGCTCGACTTGAGCAGAGTCTGGGTAAAGGTCGCTCAATAAGCTTACTAGCTTCCGAGACAGATTTTGATCAAAGAGGAGCTTCATGCCGCCGAGATGGAAAATATGCGTTTTTCGCGATCAGCTGCAAATGCTAGACACGCGCGAATATCATCACCCGTCAAATCCGGAAAATCTGCCAGAACTTCCTCCGGCGTCATTCCAGCCGCCAAATATTCGAGCACATCCGAAACCGTGATGCGCAATCCTCGAATGCACGGTTTGCCGCTCCGTTTGCCAGGTTCAATTGTGATTATGTCTTTGTAGTCCATGAATTGAGCTTAAATCGTCAGCGCCGATAAGTCAAATCCAAATACAAAGTAGCACAGCAGAAACCGGATCGACAAGAACTACTACTCGGAGAGTCAGAAACGAATTGTCTTGATTAGAGATCGTTTGAAAGCGAGGTCTTAATCGCCGGAAGATCTTCTTGCTGTGCCGCGACAACATCGGTTGCGCCGGCATCATCCATGATGCCCTCTGCAAGGTAATAATGGTCGCGGGTTCGTGCGCGAATCGCCACCACTACTTTACCTTTCGGCAGCCTGGCTTGATGCACCCTGGCACCATCATTGGCGATATCGAAATTGAGAATCGCTCCAAACACCATGCCGATACACATCCCAGCGCCACCACCTACGAAGGCAGAGATTATGGGAGTCGCGACAAGATGCTCGGTATTCGGAAGCGGCATGAAAAAGCCTGCAGCGGTGCCGACAATTACACCAAATACGCCACCAAAGAAAATAAACTTATCGTAGGACTTGGTGACTAATGGAGCAGCCAGCATTCTCAAGTCTTCTTCGTCTGTTCCAAAAACAGCGATATCTTCCGGCTTGAAGCCGCATTTCACTAGCTGTTGGATTGCAAATTGCGCAGAATTCGAATCGCGAAAAATTCCTCTTACAACATTGAACATAGCCCACCGCCTTTCTGGTGGAACACCCATAAGCACGGCCCTGGTTCAAATTTACGATTCTCAATTGCAATCGCAAAAAACAGACAGCAGCCGCTAGACTACCCCAGGGCCCGTGACTCATGAGCTTGTTTCTTACTTCTGAAAAGTGGCTTGAATAGCTACCTTTCAAATTCGATCATAGCTCTTATTGGGCTTAAGAAAGCCCGGAAAGCCCCTAATCTAGTACATAAACCCCGATACTTTTGTTGCGAAGTCGCAAGAATCGGCGACCACAGGCAGCTCAATCCGCTGTTCGCATTCCACGAGAATTGCCGACACTTCACAAGAGCCGAAAATGCTTCACCAGTGAGGCTTCAAGAACATTGTCATAAATAAATTTATGCCTGTTGAGAACTAGGTATAATCCACTCTTCTTAAGAAAGACCGACTCGATGAGCTTAGAACGGCTTCACAAATCCGTCCAGGCGACGCTTACAAATCTCAAGGAGAGCCCAACAGCATTGGCTCTCGTTTTTGTGTTTCTTCTCAATGTTGCGTTGCTCGCGATTGACCCGTTCAAGCGAATCGACCCCCAGAGCATGCTTGCGGCGAAAAGCTGGGTGTGGTGGACGGCGCGCAAGTTTCGCGAGCAAGAGCCGCCTGCCGATGTAGTGTTGCTCAGCTCGTCGTTGATGATGAATCCGATGTGGTTGCACGAAGCGAATCATCTCAACAAGAACATCGATATTGTGACCAATCATCGAAGCGTTGCACTCGATGATGAAATCAAATCCGTTATTCCGGAAAGCAATGCACGAGTATTCAATTTCGCACTGCCGGGTGCGATGGTGTCAGACGCATACATCGTGATGAAGAGCCTGCTGCACGGCGAGCGAAAACCATCCGTGGTAGTTATGGGTCTGTGGCCCCGCGACCTTGTCGATAACCGATTCTGTTGCGCGGCTGCATCAGATCATTGGGGATATCTGCAAAGATTCTGCGATACCAGTTCGGTTGCAAGCCTTGCCATGCCGGAATTGTGGCAGCGTGCATATTATGGCGCAGCACCGTTTTTTTATGTAGAAACTCGAAAGCATGATTTGCAGATGCTGTTGTCGCAAGTAGCAAAAGATAAATTCGGTGGTTATTTAGGAACGCTTGCAAAACCATGCAAAGTAGACAGCAAGCCTCTCAGCGTTGTGTGGGCTATCTACAACTCAGAAGTATTGGAAGGCGTAAACATCGCAAAACCAAAAGAGCATACGCCGTACATCACTGCCACCACAGACGATTTCGCTAGACGTGTGAAACGCTTTAAAGAGCCGACATTCAAGAATCAAATGGCTTGGTTGGACAAATGTATCGACTACTGCAACCAAAATGATATTCGCCTTGTTTTGCTCAATTTGCCATTGAGTGATGTCGCGGTGAAGATGTTCCAGCCCGGTGTTTATGACAGCTGTGTCGCTGCAATGAAAGACAAAGCCACGAAGCGCGGAGCGACTTTCGTTGACTTGCAGGCAAGTGGAAAGTTTGCTTTTTCAGATTTTGGCGACGCCGTGCACATGAACGAGTTTGGCGGCGAAAAACTTGTGAAAGCGCTCGCGCAGGCTATAGCAGACAATCAGGATTTGCGTTTTGCCGTAGTGAAATCGAGCCGTGCCAACAGTGTCGCTTCGGCAAAGCCGAAGACCGGAATGTGAGGTGACACTTGTTATTCAATAGCACCGCGTACCTCATATTCTTGCCGATTGTAGTTTGCCTCTTCTGGCTAACTCCGTGGCGTGCACGAACAGCGCTTCTACTTATCGCCAGCTACTACTTCTACATGACGTGGAAACCGGAGTACGGTCTTCTGATCTTCGGTTTGACTGCACTCAACTTTGTGATGGGCCTTTTGATCGGAAAGTTTCAGTCACAGAAAAAACCGCTGCTCATAACCGCCATTGCCGCCAATCTCGTATTGCTCGGGTATTTCAAATACACCTATTTCTTGCGGGATATGGCAAACAATGCACTCGCACCGTTGGGAAAATCGGTGCCGGCTGTTCCATTTGAAATTATTCTTCCTCTGGGAATTTCTTTCTTCGTTTTCGAATTCATTCATTACGTCACCGATGTTTATCGAGGCAGCCAACCGATCAAATCGTTCCCCCAATTTGCCTTGTTTGCCAGCTTCTTTCCTACCCAGATTGCCGGTCCTATCAAGCGTTTCCAGGACTTCATTCCGCAGCTCGACAAACCGCAGTCAATCACCAGAAAAGATTTCGATGAAGCATTCGAGTTGATTCTTTTCGGACTCTTGAAAAAAGTCGTGTTTGCAGACAATTTAGCTGCAGTTGTACAAGCAGGATTTGCAAATCCTCAGTCTTTGACTTCTGCAGATTGTTGGTTGGCAGTTTATGCTTTTGCGTTCCAAGTCTACTTCGACTTCTCAGGATACACCGATATTGCAAGGGGCTCAGCGCAGTTGATGGGCTTTAAAGTTCCGATCAACTTCAATCTTCCATACATGTCAGACTCGATCACGGAATATTGGCGCAGATGGCACATGTCACTCGGGTCGTGGTTGCGCGACTATCTATTTTTCCCGTTGGGTGGAAGCAAGGGCTCACAACTTTTTGTATATAGGAACACGATGATCACGATGGTTCTGTGTGGGTTGTGGCATGGTCCGGCGTTGCGCTTCGTGGGTTTTGGCGCATACCACGGTCTGTTGTTGGTAATTCACCGGGCGTGGAGATCGATCGTTTCTAAATATCCATCGTTAGAAAAAATCGTGCGGACTAAACTGTTCCATGTTTTTGCAATTTTCCTGACGTTTCAATCAATGTGCATGAGTTTGGTGATTTTCCGATCTGAAAATACACAGACGATGATTACAGTGTTCAAGAAACTGTTCTTGCTCGAACCACTAACTAACGGCGTGGCAAGCTGGCAGCTTACTCTTCCGAGCGTCGATGGTCCTGCAATTTACTTGTATTCGCCGCTTCTGATTGTAGTTTTGTTTGTAGCAACGTTTGTGGGTGGCAAGTTCAGCAATAGTTTTGGAATTATGCCGATTCAAAACAAATATTGGAAAGCAGCGTACTTCGCGTTGATAATCTGCGCTCTGATGGTTTTCTCACCGGAGTCGGCCCCCAAGTTCATCTACTTCCAGTTCTAACCTCGACAAGAAAATTCCTCATACGCACGCACAATTCGACAAGGCAAATTTGTTACGTAAATTCGCCAGTCATGCCCGTCGCTGTTAAGTATAGTTTGCATTTTGACGCGAAATGTACACTACAGTTGCATCAACTTTTCGCTGCCGCGTGATCACGCAACTCGAGATCAATGAAGCGAATGGACACGCATTTCGTGATCACGTGCCGCGTGATCACGTGGCGCGAGATCATGCGCTGAATGGCATCCGCTCAATTTTCAAAAAAAACATGCCCACAAACTCGAGTGTGGTAACAAGAACGAGTGGATATCGTCGCCAACCCACTCGTCCTGTCACCATACACCGCTTCGGCAATAAACCTCTTCAATCCTTAATTAGCTCACGATCCAGAGGTGTACTTAACTCGCCGTCATTCTAAATACATCAACAACCATTTCGCCGGTTGTCCGTGTGCGGTAAGTAACTTTATGTACCTCTGGGTCATGAGCGTATCTTCAATGTTGGACTCAGGTCGTCTGTCCAACACCATTTGAATCATAACAGTTTCCGCGGACCTTGGAAGATAAACAAGCATATAATCCTACTACCGAAAACCCATATTTGATTCGACACAAAAGTTTTGACGTCGAGAATATCAGACAAAGTCTGCACACGATGCACGACAAGTCACCATTCAAGATCAGCATCAATAGCCAGTCTTGGCGCCCCTCTGTTGCAGTCAATCAAGACGTCGCAAATTTCTTACGCGGTCGATCATCGTTCTGCTTAATTGAAGGCCATTCTGTAGATGAGTCTGAAACTTTTGCTTCGCGCCTGCGGAGCGTTGTTTGAGCTCTATAAGAGACATAAGGATTACTGTCTTCAGTTAATGCATTGAGTATGACAGATGGCACGGTGTAACTTTCCGCCAATCTGTATCTGACGTCGGGACACTCATCAGCAGCGAGAGACCACAGAGTTTCCTCTGTAGCATTCAAGTGTTCTGCGACTGCTGCTCGCACGTCTGAATTTTCATGGCGCGCCAATGCATCAAGCGTATCTTTTGATGCACGCGGATTCTCAGCTATCCTCTCCAACAGCCGCGGGCCTCCAACGTGTGTGAGTTTTTCAAGCACTATCGGAGGTGTATTTGGATTTACCGCCATCGTCCAGCGAATACGATCTACGTCGTCGCTCAAGACATCAATCTCAAGGCATAATTTCGCCGCCTGGCACTCTTGTTCGGGTGTAGTCATCTCGTTGACCTGTCTCCAGCAATGACAGCTCATCTCTCACCATAGCAGATGGTTTATAGGCTTCGTGCTAAGCAGCACGATATCTGTGTTTAGGAAAGACGAGCGATCTCTGGCCAGCGCAGAGTTCAAACGGCCGCAACCTTACTGAGCGCACGATGCTGCACATAAGGATTGTCGTCGGCAGTCAAAACCCTCAAGCCAAAGCTGCGGCGAACATCGGCGATCGCGTCGCGGCACGCAGCGCAAGTCTAGTATTTTGCAGCGAATTTTCCGTCGCGTGTCCAATTTTTTGCAGACTCGTATAGACATGTAGGCGGCGAACAAAATCGGAATCTATACAGTGAACACTGATGCCAGTGTTTATCACTCTTCCACCATCACACAACGGACTTGGAGGCCAAAGCGGAATGAACGTAGTCGTATCGAGTTTTTGCATGACACTACAACCCACATTCGCAAAAGGTTCCGCCATTCCGGCCCAAGCGGATCTCGAAAGCATTTTGAACACGAGGAAAAAATTGATGTTAGCAAGTAGTCCCTATACTGCGTCCGGCTTGCTGGAGCAACTCGCAGAAAACAGCCCACCAGCGGTATTGGAGCTAATCGCAACAAACCCAAGCACTCCGGCGCACACTCTGGCGAAGTTGGCGTGCCACGCTAATTCAGATGTACGAGCGGCGGTTGCCGAAAATGCAAATGCACTATTTGACACAATGGCTATGCTTGCAAAGGACGAGGATGCTGACGTCAGATATCAGCTCGCCGAGAACCATCAACTTCCGGCGCTGATTCTCTCGATGTTGGTTGAAGATGAAAATCCCTACGTCGCCTCTCGAGCCCAACGAACACTCAGTCGCGTCAAAGTCTCTAAGCTAGAACGTTCTAGTTGCTGGCAGAAATTTCGCACCATCGAAATGGCGAGACGCACATTCGAAATAAAAGAAGAACCAACTGGAATGCAGATCAAGCGTTTTTTTTCGCAATTGTGCCGATACGCCACCTAATGCGGTGTGCCGACACATTTAAACTCAACAAACACGCGTAGCAAGGCAATCCGGAAACTCCAACCAACAACAACAATTTTAGGAAAGACAAGACAAGGAAGTCGAAGAAGAAGACCCGCAACAGCGTACTTGCGGGTCTTCGCCTTTTGCTTTTTGCGCTGCGTGATCACGTTTCGCGTGATCATGGCGTGGTTCGACTAACTGTCGCGTAAACCCAACAATGACAAGGATTTAGCGCGTCTTTTATATACCTACCCTTATAAATATATACCTAGCCCTATCTAGTCCTTGATGAGCCGTCGTTAATAATGGTTCTAGGCACTTTGTTGTGACTTTATGTCGTCGGTTGTGGGAGGGGGCAGATTTTGCCGCATAAACGTTGAACAACACTCACCGGCCCGTGAACGTAAACAACGAAGGAAAGCCTAGAGCAGACCAATACGATCTGTCATTTGCTTACACCTTTCAATGGGATGAGCCAGAGACGCAGATCAGGGAGGCACTCAAAGTGTTACTGTGTAATCGAGAAGAAGAAGCGAATATCAGTTCTAAGTCCGAAAATGGCTTAGCCGTTAAGTCCCGCAAGAAGCCGCAATCTGATAGCAGCAGAGCTGCAGCTCTTGAAGCCGCGAAAATTCGCTGGTTGCTGGCGATCAACCCTAATACTCCGCCCCCGGTTCTGGAACACTTGACCAGAGAAGCAACGCCTTCACTGTTGGAGCGTATTGCCGAAAACCCGAGAACTCATGCTACGACTCTGGCTCGGCTGGCGACATATGCCGATGCCCAAGTAAGAGCCGCAGTGGCCGAGAACATGAACACGACAATAAAGACAATCTGGAAACTCGTGCGCGACGAGAATCCCGATGTTCGCTATAGACTTGCAGAAAGCTATAACGTACCGATTGCCGTGCTCAAAGTCCTCGCAGAAGACGAAAACCCATACGTAGCGCATCGCGCGCAAATGACCGCCCTACGAATTTTGCAGGAAGTCACGGAATTACGAACTGCATAACAACGGAATACGAACTGCATAACAAGCTCTGCAACTAAATGAAGTTGCGGTGCCTTGCTCTGAGCATGCGATTCAATTCTGCCTGAATTTCGCCTTCGAGGAAACGTGCTTGGTTCTTCGAGATTTCCTCTAGCTTGTCGCGATCGTTTGAAGTCTTGTACTTCTGATCCTTCATCACCTTCATTTTCCACTTAACCGGCAAAGAAGCCAAGTTAGCGGGAAACGGCAACCATGGGAAAAAAGGCGTGATTGGAAATGCCGGTAAACCAATAAACTTGGCGAGGCCAGCGAGGTTCAATCCAACCGGCAGCGCTTCATCACACCCCATAGTGGCTAGGGGGAACAGTCGAGACCCTTCCTCGCAAACAGGCAAGAGTTTGGTCCAGTCAAATTCGGTCACACGATAGCGCTCGCCAAACGGCTTGCAAGCTCCTTCTGCGCCTTCAGGGAAGATCGCGACCAACTCGCCTTTTTGCAGCAACCGCTTCATGTTGTGCGAAGACAAAGGCTGGAAGCCGAGTTCTACAAGGGCTGCGCGCAAGCGTTCATCTTCAATCCAATCAATGTCCATAAGCACATTCACGCGCCGTGGCTTGTCTTTCTGCGCCATCAGCCCATAAATGAGCATCAGTGCAGGCCATGGAACGAACCCACCTGAAGCGTTCCCCACAATAACTGCCGGTCCTGAATCCGGCAGATTGTCCAAACCAGAGAAATCGACTTTCCACCAATCGTGATAGAGAAAGCTCAACAGCGGCTCTATACGAGCTAATGCGCGGACATCAAAACCATAATACCGGTCTGCCTTCAAAGACTTCTTCAAAAAGCCGCGATAAGACTGTGTGAACTCGCCCATGGGTTAGCCTCCCAGTAAGAAGTGACGGGTTACCATGAAATTTAGGCGTCCTCCGAATTCCAGCCGGTGAAGGTTGATTTGCGCTCTCTCAAAAGGCGGTTGAGGTCGCTTTGGATGTCGTGCTGAATTTCCCGCGCCAACTTGAGGCAGAGCTTTTTGTCTGTCGCTTTCTCAGGCGGATAGCCGAGATCGATTGGCGCTTTGATGTTTATGAGCCATCTCACAGGCAGTGGAAAAAACATGTACGGAAACGGCAACCATGGAAAAGCCCATGTCACCGGGAAGAACGGCATCTGCACCGCCCGCGCCACCGACTTGAGATTGACGAGGTTGGGGAAGATTTCGTCTCCACCAATGGTCGCAATTGGAATCAGCTTTGTTTGAGTGGCAATGGCAAGCTGCACAAACCCTGGGTGGAAATCGTGCATCCTGTACCGTTCAAAATAGGTCTTGCCGACTCCACGCAATCCTTCCGGGTAGATGCCGACGAGCTCGCCACGATCGAGAAGCTTGGAGGCATTCTCCTTTGTGGCGCGCACTTGCCCTGTTTCCGCCACCCATTCGTTCAGTCCGGGCACCTGGTAGAACCAATCGGTTGCCAGGTAACGGATACGGCGAGGCGAGTCGTGCAAATGGCACATAGCAATAGTGATCATTGCCCCGTCAATTGGCAGAAGTCCGGAGTGGTTTCCAACCAGAAGAGCACGACCTTCCGCTGGAATGTTGTCGATTCCGCGAACCTCTACCTTGAAGTAGTCCTCGTACAGGAAATCAAAAAGCGGCATCCACTTTGCGAAAGTCTCGAGCTTATAGCCAAACTCATCGTCAGCGCCCGCGTACCTTGCATAGTACGCAGGACAGCGCTGAGACAGCGCTTTTAGCGGATCATCCAATCCTATCTTTTGAAGATGCGTCCAAGTAGCCACAAAAATCCTAGAACCCCCGGTCCGAAGGAGATGAGAAGAATGAAGCGCTTAATCAGGTTTTTGGTCACCTGACCAGAACGCTCGCCAAAACACTCTTTTTCGTCTTCCGCGTTGCTTTCGTCGGCAGTCGTTTCAAAGTCTTGCATGAATTACTCCAATAGCTCTTTTCGAGCGCTGTCTACATGCTTCCGATAGCCGATCAGTATAAAGACTATGCAGACCGTGGCCACATCAAGTGGTCGCATCTTTAAAGAAGATTTACCACCTCCTTGAAACGGCTTGCGGGCTAAGTTATCGCGAGTGCGATAATGTGCAGACATGAAAGAACGGTTCTTCAAAACCGCATTTTCCCTATCTTTCTTTGACATCGAGGATTTTGAGATGCAGCAGCCACCACCCGATTTTGGCCAAATGATGAAAAACCTGCAAAAAATGCAGGAAAGCCTTGTGAAGATGCAAGGCGAGCTCGACACTGTCGCCATCACGGGAACTGCCGGCGGCGGCGCCGTACAAGTCGAGTGCACGGGCTCGATGAAATTTACGCGCGTCAGAATTAAGAAAGAAGCTGTTGATCCCGAAGATGTCGAAACTCTCGAAGACCTCGTTTTGACCGCAGTCAGTGACGCCATGTACAAGGCGCAAGCGATGATGCAAGACAAGGCTACCAAAGCTGGGTTGGCACTTCCTCCAGGGATGGGCTTCTAACTCTCTGAGCCACATAATGTACTTCACCCCGCCGCTGGCAAAGCTCATCGAGCAGTTTCAAAAGTTTCCGGGCGTTGGGCCGAAATCGGCTCAACGCATGGCTTTCTTTGTGCTCGGCATGAGCTCGGATGATGTGGGGGAACTGGCAGAGTCTATCGTCGAAGCCAAGGCGAAGGTGAAGAACTGCAGCCAGTGCTTCAACATGTCCGCAAACGATCCCTGCGAAATCTGTCAGGACGAAAGCCGTGATGAACACGTAGTTTGTGTGGTCGCAGAAACCAGAGACGTAATTGCCCTTGAACGCACCCGCGAATTCAAAGGCGCGTATCACGTGCTCACCGGGCTGATTTCGCCACTCGAAGGAAAGGGACCGGATCAGTTAAGCATCAAAGAGCTGCTTCATCGCGTCGATGGAAATCAAGTCAAGGAAGTGATCTTGGCGATCAACCCGACGATTGAGGGAGATGCAACCGTGCTCTACCTCAACCACCTGCTCAAACCACTCGGAACCAAAGTCACCCGCATCGCCTTCGGATTGCCTGTAGGCGCCGATCTCGAATACGCTGACGACGTCACACTTTCCAAAGCCATGGAAGGCCGTCGGGAAGTTTAGTCCGTTTCTCCAAAGCCTTGAAAGCCTTGAAGATCGCCGATTTCACCCAAGCTATTCTTCCTTCCAAAAGAGCTTAGGATCGTCGCGCAGCGTCACGGCGGAAGTTTCGAAGTCCTCAAGATTCCACGGTTGGAAGTCGTGGCGCTCCATAAAGTTCTTAAGTTGTTCTTTGGTCAGCTTCTTGGTGTCGTAGATAATTCGCGCCTCAGCATATTTCTCAGGAGCAGGCTCTCTTTGAATTCTTGCCAAAGGTGGCATGACGATTGCCGCTTTCACTCCGACAACGCGGCGCAGTTTTCGTTGTAGCTCATGTAGACAGGCAAGGCACATCGAGCCGGACAATCGAACTTTCAGCTCGTGAAATCCTGCTGCCGGTTGGCTTGCGGTTTGGGTGGCCTTAGTGGTCGCTGGTGGAGTCGTCGTGGCGGCAGTCGCAGGCGCAGATGTTGTGGGCGAAGAGGTAACTGGACTTGACGGGTTTGCTGGACTCGACGGGTTTGCTGGACTCGACGACATTGCTGGACTCGATGGGTTTGCTGGACTCGACGGGTTTGCTGGACTCGACGACATTGCTGGACCAGTCGTGGTTGCGGTCGCGGAAGAACCTGGAATTGGCGCCGCCGTCGCGGCACCTGTCGCCGTCGCCGACTGCTGCAGCACCGGTTGACTGGTTGGGTTTGCCGATGTCTTGGCTGTTCCCTCCGCATTTAATGGGCTGAACCCAACATTTATCAGCACCAGTGAACCAACTGCCCCGACTACAAAAACAGCCTTGAAATTTCCGAGCACCATGACCCCTCAACAAAACAAACCAGGCTGACCCGATTAAAGTAATTCAAATAATAACCCGGACATATAGAAATGGCTCTGGCAGGTAAAGAGTAAGCAAAGCCTTTACTACAAGGCCAAATTATTAAGGCCCGCCAGAATTTCCGGTTGCTATGATTTACAACTGTATAACCGTCCTATATGGATTACAGGACTCAATGTACACACTAACAAAAACCCCCACAACATCATTTCTTGACGCCGTTCTATCTCCTGCCGAACTGAAAAAACTCTCGGTCGGCGAGCTGCAATCTCTCGCCGGAGAAATAAGGCAAGAGATCGTCAGCAGTCTTTCGAAGACAGGCGGTCATCTGGCGTCTAACCTCGGCATCGTCGAAATCACCCTGGCTCTTCATCGAGTGTTTGAGACACCAAAAGACCAGATTTTGTGGGACGTCGGCCATCAGTGCTACGTGCACAAGATGCTTACCGGCCGGCGTGACAAGTTTCACACCCTGCGCCAATTCAAAGGGCTCAGTGGGTTTATCAACCCGGTGGAAAGCGAGCACGACTCGTTTAACGCTGGGCACAGCTCGACTTCGGTTTCGCTGGCGGTCGGCATGGCGATTGCGCGAGACCATCTCAAGCAAGATCACAAAGTGATCGCGGTTATCGGCGACGGCGGTCTGACTGGTGGCATGGCGCTCGAAGCCATCAACCATCTTGGGCACATTCAGAGGAACGTTCTGATTATTCTCAACGACAACGAAATGTCGATTAGTGAGAATGTTGGTGGCTTTTCGCAGTACATGAAGCGCATCAAGGAAACTTTCTTCTATCGAGACATCAAGCAAAAACTCGACCTGATTGAAGATCGGCTCGACAAGATTCATCTGACACCACAAATGTGGGACCTGATCATGTCGGTGAAGAAGCAAGCCAAAGAAAGAATCGACACACCTGGAATCGTGTTTGAAAAACTCGGCATCGACTACAGCGGTCCTGTCGATGGACACGACGTTGGCGCGGTCATTGAAGCAATCAATCGAGTCAAAGACTTGGACACGCCGCAAATCATTCACGTGATCACCCAAAAGGGCAAGGGTTACAAACCTGCCGAACAAGATTCGATCAGATTTCACGGTGTGCCGGCGTTCAGCCTCGAACCCATAATCTCAGAAAAGGTCGAACAGCAGCCTAAACCGAAGGCTAAAACCTACTCGGATGTTTTCAGTCAGGCATTGATTGAGATTGCCGAGGTCGAACCGAACTTGGTGGCAATCACGCCAGCCACCGCTGAAGGCAGCGGCCTGGTGAAGTTCGGGAAAGTTTATCCCGAGCGCTTCTTCGATGTGGCAATTTGCGAACAGCACGCCGTAACCATGGCTGCCGGTATGGCAAAAGCCGGGTTAAAGCCGGTAGTTTCGATCTACTCGACCTTCCTGCAAAGAGCGATGGATCAAGTAATTCACGATGTTGCCATTCTCAACTTGCCGGTTATATTCGGTATCGACCGTGGTGGTCTTGTCGAAGACGGCGAAACGCATCAAGGCGTTTTTGATGTGGCTTTCTTGCGATCGGTTCCCAACTTTACGGTGCTGGCGCCGAAAGATGCGACCGAACTTCGCAACATGCTCTACTCAGCTTTGAGAGATTGCCGCGGACCGCTTGCAATCAGATTCCCCAGAGACAAGGCAGTAGATGGCGAACGCACTTATCCTGCCGATCGCCCATTCGAAGCTCTAGACTATCGCACCTGGGAAATCGTTCACGCTGGTTCGTACACAAGACTCGTAAGTGGCGTAAATGGTCGCGCCTCGGCCCGCAGCCAAGTCGTGCTACTGGCTTTCGGCTCGATGGTCGAAACCGCGCGCACGGCATTGCCGATAATGCAGAGAGCCGGGCTGAACGCCACCATCGTCAATGCACGATGCGCCAAACCGCTTGATGTACGAATGCTTTCCAGATTCGTCGATGACCCTTCAATTAAGATCGTCACTCTCGAAGAAGGCTGCATATCCGGTGGATTCGGCGCGGCGGTTTTGGAATTCGCAGCTCAGAAGAAGGCACGCAATCCTCGATTGCGCCAAGCTGAAATCGTCTCCCTAGGCATTCCGGACAATTTCGTCGAGCACGGAGCACGACCGATTCTCCTTGACGAAAACGGTTTAAGCGTCGAGAAAGTAGCCGAGTTTGTGCTCGACTTCTGGCGCGAATAGCTACGTTCCAACCACTCGACTGCTAACGCGACGAGATCTCGCGGCGCGTGATCACGAAATGCGTGTTCCCCTTCGCTGCATTGATCACGCGGCGCGTGATCACGCGGCGCGTGATCACGAAATTCGTGTCCACTTCGCTGCATTGATCTCGCGGCGCGAGAGTTCAGCTCTTCTGCTTGAACGTGAATCGGCTATCTAGATTTGCACGTCGCTCGCCAAGGCAATGCGCGGCTTGCGGCGTTCGATTCCGACTTGCACTTCCGTGATTGGCAAAAACTGCCCTTCGTCGGCGTCATAGCTGAAGACATCGCCCGTTTCGAGCTTGTAGATCCAGCCATGCAGCTTGAGCTCTCCCCTGGCAAGACGCGCTGCCACAGCCGGATGCGTGCGCAGGTTTTCAATTTGCACAAGCACATTTTCCTGAACGGCCGCGTTGGAGCGTTGCTCCGCAGAAAGATCTGTGTAGTTTTCATCCACTATGCGTTTGGTGGCGGCCGCGTGCATCAACCACGCTTGCACAGAGGGCATGCCGTCCAATGTGTCGGGTTCAAGTATTCCCTTGATCGCACCACAAAGAGAATGCCCGCAAATGATGATGTCTTTGACTCCGAGTGCCACCAATGCAAACTCGATGGTCGCCCCTTCCCCACCGCTCTGCAAACTATGGGCCGGAACAATGTTTCCGGCGTTCCGCAAAATGAACAAGTCTCCCGGATTCGTCATTGTTATCAAATTAGGATTGATGCGCGAATCAGAACACGTGATAAACAACGCGTCCGGATTCTGACCGTGGGAGAGGCGGTCAAACAACTCCTTGTGCGACAAAAATTGTTTTTGAAACTGGTGAAGACCAGTAATTAGCTTTTGCACGTATCACCTCGAATGCTCATGCATGTATTGCATGAAGCGGTAGCTGAGCCCAATTGCCCATAACCCACGAAAGGGATGCGTGCGTTTAAATCAAAATGGTCTGATTGACAAGCCAGAGCTCTCCGCTACACCGGAGAAACGGCGGTTTCTTCCAGCGTTGCCTCGATTCGACGGTCAAACATAGAAATTGCTGGTTCTCAAAAGGTGAAACCAAAAACTCAGGTAATTTGAGTTTTTGAGACGGCTCACCGGCAACATCGGGCAAAGGCAGGCTGGAAGCCGACAGGAACGGATCAAGAGGAACAATATGATCGGGATGAATATCCTCGAGGTGTATGTCCTCAGGATGATCGATTTGCGGCAATGATGCAATATACGTCATTCCGCTGCACAGTGACAGAAACTGAATGAACAGAAAGAAACAAACTGCTATGAGTGCTCCTCGAAAGCCGATCTTCATGGTCTGGTCTCTTTCGTCTTTTGCCCTTACTAGTTCATTATAGCCGAGACGTAGACGTGTCAAAAATGGCGCATCGACCAAATGAGGTATTATTGGTCTTGGCCAAGCCATTCTTGCTGCAAGGAGCAAAATATGAAAGGCATAAAAAATGCCAAAACCTTTGTCACAGCCGTGTTTATTGGCAGTTTGACACTGATGCAACCGGCACAGGTCGCCATCGCCGATGATGAAAAGCCTGCGGACAACGAAGGCTACACTAATTCTGTAAGTTCAAGCGCCGACGAGATGAAACCGTCCACTGCGCCTTCTGCAAAGAAGGCAGAGGCCTTGAGACGATACATGAAAGCGCTGCGCATAGACCAAAAAATCCAAAAGATGATGGAGCGAATTCGCGATCGCCAAACAGAGCTCATCAACAAACTGATGACTGAAACATTCGAGAAAGAAAATCTGACGCCGGAAGAGCGTAAGAAAAAAATCGAGATCGCAACCAAATTTTTGATCGACCGAAGTTGGGAAATAGTTCAGAGCGACTCCGATCCTGCCAGCGAGACCAATACGGCTCTGCTCACGGCGCTCGACCGCGAGTACAACACTGATGAGCTCAACGCCATCTCCGAATTCTACGAATCATCTACTGGTCAAAAAGTTCTGGACAGCACCCAAGCATTAGCGACTTCAGTTATGGACGCCACTTCCGACAAACTCAAGCCGGCCATTCAAGAGATTTTGGCAGAAGAACTCAAAAGGATGGGCGTGCAACCATCAATCAGACCATCTGAAGCATCAGGCAAGGTACCCGACACAACCGAAATTCCTCAATATCATCGCTAGAGAATGAACATGAAAAAACCAATCTCAACATCTCGATTAGCCGTGACACTAGCTGCGGTGCTGCTCTTTCCGACAGCTTCTTTCGGCGAATCGCCGAGCAGCGAATCATCGAAGAGCGAGCCGTCGAAGAGCGAGCCGTCGAAGAGCGAATCATCGAAGAGCGAATCATCGAAGAGCGGGTCGCCCAGACAACAGATGATTCAAAAGGTGCTTGACCTTCAACACTTCAATGAACTTTTTGACGAGCATGTGGGCATTGGTTTCAATGCAGAGTCATCGATCATCAGGGCACGATTCAAAGACAACAAAAGCATTCCCGAAGCAGACAAGGCTAAATTGTTGGAACTGTTCGAGAGGTTTCCCAAGCTCTTGAAGGAAAAACTCGACACAACCGCTATGGCACGAGCGGCAGTGGTCGATTTTTTCGAAAAGACATTCAACGATGAAGATTTGAAAGTAATGGCTGACTTCTACGAGAAGCCGGCTGGTCAAAAGGAATGCACGTCGATAACGAAGCTCACAACCTCGCTCGTGGAAAATTCAACCACTAATCTTGCACCGCGCTTCCGACGGGCAGCTATGCAAGCGTATGAAGAGGCAATGTCGAAAGGACTAGTTCCTAAACCCGCTCCCGCCGCACCGACGCCGCAGGACAGCCCGAACAAATCAAACGACGGTTAGGACCTCTATACCTAAAACTGCGAGTATGGATTGGTAACGAAGAACGACGCAACATTCTCCGTTACTGGATCGTACGTCGACTTCAGATTCACCGGATATTCGATGATGAATGTAACAAAGTCTCCGTGCTTGCCCAGAGTCTTTCTGTAGAAGACGCGATTGTTTCGCACTCCGGAGATGACAAACCAGTTGGCACCGAGCTTTTTGAAGGTTACAACTGCATTGTTTTGAGGAGAGTACTCGCCAAGTGCGTCGTTGTATTCTTCAAACATGCTTTGCGAACTGCCATCAGCCTTGATGGCATGGCAACCGTACGAACGCAACTCAGCTTGATTGTCCGAAGAGACAAAGATTCGCCCATCGCTGTTTTCTGACTCATCTTTCGGCTTTAGAAGCAATGCCGGGTAAGCGATGCTGAAACCGTATCTTGCATTTGCATACGTGTTGTATCCACTCGGCAGTGATTTCTTGGTTCCACTGGCGGCTATTGGAGCAGGAGCCGGCGAAGAGCTCATACGCGGAGTCGGGCTAGATGAGCGATGCGAGTGCGGTGCAGAAGTCGGACTGGGAGCGTCTTCTTCAGCAGTGGCTGCTTCTGCCTTTTTCCACTCACCAGATTCTCCACCCTGGTTTTTCACCAATTGACCGTCTTTCCACACGTTGTAATCGAACGTAAATTGAACATCCACGGAATCGGGGCTACCTTCAGGAAGATGCTGAAACGGTGCGGCTCTTTCTACTGCCGCGATGGCAGCCGCATCGGCAACGGGAGTTCCCGATGTCTCGGTAAGTTGAATGTTGCTGGCGAGTCCATTTTTATGTACTTTGAAGATTGCGACCACGCGCCGAGTTTCTGACCCTTT
Source organism: uncultured Candidatus Obscuribacterales bacterium (assembly GCA_964503045.1). Taxonomy (GTDB): domain Bacteria; phylum Cyanobacteriota; class Vampirovibrionia; order Obscuribacterales; family Obscuribacteraceae; genus CAYZJR01. The sequence continues at coordinate 19,620 of CAZCZI010000005.1, read as the reverse complement.
CGGTGGAGTCCACATCTTCTTGATTTTGTTTTGCAATGAAGTCATGTAGGTATCGTAGTCCGGCAACCTGAATGTGTGACTAGGATCCAAACGCTTCAACTCGGCGAATGCGATCTGATGATATGGATCGTCTTGGTCGTACACATTGCGTTCCAACCAATCAAATTCTTTCTTTGCCTGGGAATTCTCGTTTTTGAACAAATGATCGTATGCAAGGAATGCATGCGACTGCATCTCTCTGACTTTGTCAGTTTCCTTCAGGAGCGTGGCCTCCTCTGTTTCGCGGCGCAAATACGAGACAATCGGATAAGGCCAAACATCGTGATTCAGCCGTGAGTCAGCCTCACCAAGAACGACTTTCGCTTTCTCGGGATCGTGATTGCGCATGTGTGCCAGATAAAGAATGAGCGCTGCCATCGTCTTGAGTTCGGGCTTGGCGTCCGAGGCGTTTAAAACATGCAATGCATCGTCAGAAGCGTTGCCGGCATCAGCACTGGCGATTCTCAACAATCCACGACTGACGTACGGTCTCAGTGATGAGGCATTGCTGTTTATGCTCTTGGAGCATTTATCAATAAGCTCGGCAATCTTGTCTGTTCTCTCAATTTTTGGTGCCGTTGCAACAAATTTTTTTGCACCTTTGGAAATGCTTTCATGTTCACCAGGAACCATCTTATGAATTCCTCTCGGAATAGTTTGATGATCACCTTGTTGAATGGTCTCTGCATGCGCGATTTGCGAGGTTTGTGCATTTTGTGCAATCAACCCGACTGAAAGTGCAACTAACGAAAGCATGACTGTTCTATTCATCATTTCAAACCTTTTTAAGTTACGAACTTCTGTGGAAGAGAAACTCACACAGACATCGGAATCCGAATAGGGTCGTGATACCGGTTTCGAGTCGGGTTCATCTTCGCATAAATTGTCGATTGTGTCGAAGTACTTGCAACCGACGCATTGCTCAACCGGTTTTAGGAGCAAGAATCATGAAGACAACAAAAAAATGAGAGCCGCCGGGAGCATATCCGGCGACTCTCGAATTTCGGAGGTTTCTAGCTTGATTGGGATGCCTTCGGACTTCGGTTCCCAGCCCCTCCTGGTGCCTAGCCTTGAGCAGATGCAGGCTGGACTACTTTGTACACGTTTCCTTTGAATACCACGATTACTTGCGGTCCTACCGCCAAGTACTTGGAGATGCCGGAGATCGATCTAAAGAGACCGAAGTATTCGTCGGTTCCGAATGTCACGACCTTGGCTTTGGGTGATTTGTTGTCGTATGAGCTGTCTGTCCAAACCCCATTAACGAGGTAGAAAGTCTTATCATCGACATGCTTCATGGTTGCTCCGGCATGGAGTCCTTCCTGTTCGCTCTTTTCGGAATCATCCATGGCGAGGGTGTTTTGCTCCTTCATCTTGGATGCCACCTTGGCGAATGCCACTGCGTCTTGTCCCACTTCCTTTCTCTCGGCGGCTCTGAGATCTTTGACCATTGGTGCGCTATTGAGGACGTGGATTGACTTGGCAGCCTTGAAGGTTCTCGTTCGATCGGAGGAAGACAGTGCGCCTCTGACAGGAGAGCCGGCAGCGGCAAAGCCCATCGATCCCTCATCACCGTAAATCGCTTCTGACGATGCACCAGCACCACCAGCTCTGGAGAAACCATCCAAAGCTTGGGCCATTGGAGCAGCGGGTGCGAAGCTGAAGCGTGCCACATCTCGTCGCGATGGGAAAGCGCGCCCTCCTCGTAACATCATAGGTCTGGATGTTACCGCCGGCATGTTGTTGGCTAAACGTCCGTTTTCACTTGGATCTGTGACTAGATACGATGTGTATTGCGAGATAATGCCGTACTTTTTAGAGAGTGCGACAATCTCGTCAACCACTTCTTTGGTGTCACCATTTGCCTGCGCAACGTCGGTCAAATAGCCGATTCTGCGCATCGCCCACAATCTCGAGAGATAGCTGTGGCCGGCCTCTTCATTCGAAAAGTTGACGGGGAACGTATAAGATTTCGCCACACCATTGATCTTGCCGGTGAGGCCAATCGATGCTGCTGTGCCGACTTTGTATTTGCCGAGAAGCAGTACCTGATTGCCGGCGAAGATGTCCTTCACTTCGCGCGGATAAACATCTTTCACAGTGATTCCGTTAAAGGCGATTTGAACGTTGCTCAAAACCGGGCTCTTGATCTTGTTGTAGAACGATGAAAGCGCTGTCTCCATACTTTCGTTTGGTTCGATGTATTGAGAGGTGCCGTGATGTTCCATCGCGAGCTTGTTGAGCAATTTGGTGTTGACGTCATAACCAACGCCGAAATCAAAGATTCTTACATCACGCTTCGAATTGACCTTCGTCAACTTCGCGATGTCAGTTTCTCCGACCGTCGGTTCACCGTCAGTCATGAGAACCAGATATGCCGGGCGATCCGAAGTGTCTGAGTTCAGAATATTTGTGCCTAGATTGAGCGCATCACCAATATTGGTTCCACCATGAGCTTCCAAATCGTCGATAAATGCCAATGCTGCCTTTTTGTTTTCGGCTGTGGCTTCAACCAGTTTTGTTTTGAATGCTTCGGCATCCGTATTGAATTGAACGATGCCAAAACGATCGCCAGTACTTAAAGCGTTGACGATGTATTTGAGCGCTTCTTTGTTCTGTTTCATCTTTTCGCCGCTCAGGGAGCCGGAAGTATCGGCAACCAGGACGATGTCTTTGGCTTGAACAGCCTTTGCACTCATCGGCGGTGTCAAGGTGAGAAGGAAGTATCCATCTTCACCAGGGTTTTTGTGCGTGAGAAGATTGGCAGCCATATCCTTGTCGGAAACGCTGTAATAAAGAAGGAAGTCTTTATCCGGAATCGTTTCCTTTTCGAGCATTGCGATCTTCGCAAGGTTGTTGCCGTCGCGATTGGCGGTGATCATGTGGGTTGGCGACCAGATTGTTCTCAACCCCTGCTTGCTCGATAGTTTAACGTCGATCTTTACTTGATCGACCGGTTCCACATCGCCCTCGGCCTTCAGCGGGAAGCGATATTTGACCATTCCATTTTCGCCCTTGAGCAGCTGCGTGTATTCGAGTTCTACCTTTTTGGTGCCGTGTGCGGGAATCGGGAAGATTCGTGCGCGCACAGTTTTGTAGTCTGCATATTCGAGCAAACCGGGGTCGATCATGCGGCGCACGATCTCTTCGTATTGCTGTCTGGCTGCATTCGCTTCGAGGATTTTTCCTTCGACCGGCTTGCCATCTATATGTAGGGAGAACGAACTAAATGTGGTGTCTTCAGGTAGAGGGAACAGATAGGTGCCTGCAAGGTTTCTGTCGCTGTCGTTGGAGAAGGTTTGGCTGATGTAAGTCTTTGCGACTTGATCGCTTATCTCCACGCGAATGGTTTCATCCTTAAGATGCAATCCAAACGACACATTTCCTGTTAAGACAGTGCGCCCCGGAATTCGCGGCAACGTCGGATGGCGTCCCGGAGTAACGGTTGGGGTGCGGGGAACATTTGGCATCACGCCGTTGACGGGATCAATCACGATCCAACCAGTCGCGTTGGCGCATGGAGCCAAAAATACGGATGCTGCAAGACTCATTAGGGCGGACATCGCCAAGCGTTTCATAGATAAGACCTCTTCGTGTCCAGTAATTGGCAAAAATCTTGTGTTTCCACAAAGGGAGTGAACGTGTTTCCACTTTGGACCGAGCCACTACTAGCCTAGATCTACCCAGCTCGCGAAACGCCAGGAACAACGGACCAAAACTTCTGGGGTAAACCCCAGAAAGAAACTAGAAAAAAAGAATTAACTAGTCACCAAAAGGAAACATATTTTAAATATCCTTTAGAGATACTCGACGCGTAAATTTCAAAACCAAGCCCAACAGGCCAAAAGTCCTGGGGTTGTATCCTCATGGTTTTCGTGCGGACTCCAGAGGGCGCTTGCTCATATACGGAACTGTAACTTTCTGGATATTTATGAGGTGTATATTTCTTGACATCAGCCAGCCATCGGGATATTCTGCAGCTGTTCAAAAATGGACAGTTGGATATTTTTTGATGGCGTACTGTCTTTAGACAATTCCGGAGGGAATTCCCCGTGCGAACTATTTTGTGCAACTATTGCGCCAACGTCATGCAACGCTATGCGACTTCTTGCACGCGCTGCAAAAGTACAGACCTTTCCTTCTATCCTGATCCCGCCGACCCGAAACTGGCGAAGAAGAAACTCGCTGTAACCGGCCGACATCAACCCGGCACAGGAAGCACTAGCAGAAGCATCGGCTACGTCGCCGCCATTCTCGTGGCTGTCGCTGCTGTCGGCTATGGTCTGGGTGTGATTACGGGCAATATTTCGACCAATCCTTCAGTCGCGGCATCAAGCAGCGCTGTACCTAAGTAAATAGCTTCAACCGCTCAATACCTCCAACGACGAGACGTGCGTGCGTGCGCTACAAATGCGTCCTGCAGGTTCCTTTTTTTTGCGTCTGAGTTTTGCTGAACGAGCCGGGTAAGCGCCGTGACTAACTGTTCGCGAATACAAGCCTGCAGCGTGATTTGACGTTTGGGTTCTTGGCGCTTACACGGCTTGTGCCGGTAAATTTTGCCTCGCAGTTTGCTGCACAAACCAGGTAAGCGCCATAACGGACTGTTCGCAATCGCAAGCTGATAGCAAGATTGAGCTTCTAGGAATTCGGCGCTTACCCGGATTGTTCAGGTACAACTCCAACCTGAAAACCAACTCCCATTGATCCAATTTTCCGATTCAAGCAATGTCCATCAAGGACATCAATATCCATCGCGCGCGCAGTCGCGTATCGAGGCCCTCTGAAAACTTTCCTTGAGCTTCCAATGCCTTCGCCAAACTCTTCATCCACGTCAGCATGATGATGTCTGCCGGCCTACCACTGTCACCGTGTCGCGCCAGTAACTGTTTGCACTCCGACTCCGCCTCGGTATATCGTCCTTGACGAAGCGCATTCTCTATGTTTGAAGAGCGATCGTTGTCGAAAATCAATTTGTCATCTGGCCACAACATCTGGACACTACCTGTTAACTAACTGACATAACGAGAGTCATTCGAAACGAGGCGAGCCAATGTCTTTTCAGCTCTATTTGCCACGTAGGGATTGGAGTCATCGCACAACTTATTGAGCACATCTCGACTGATGTTGTGATTTTCCGCAATTGCACATCGAACATCAGGATTTTCGTCGTTAGCGAGCAACAATAAAACTTCAATCGGTGTGTTCAAATGGTCGGCAACAGAGACTCTGAGTTCTGCATCAGAGCTTAGAGCTAATCGCTTGAGCAAGTAAGCCGGAGTTGCAATTTGACGACTTAGGACTCGTATCCAATCCAAAACATTGTCGCCGGCTCTGTAATAGTTCTGCGCTTCATCATCTGTGCCCTCAATCGAACACAACTCAATTTGAACCATGCGTTAACAACCTCTGATCTTCGGTAACCACCAAGATCGAGTGCAAATAGCGCGGCTCAAAAGGTGCTCAAGCTCAAAGCAGGCACACTTCCACAAACTCTCTTAATGACATCATATCATTGATGAGCTGCGGCGTTTGAAGAATTCGACTCTGAAAAGCCCCAAGACATGGGCTTACTCAGAGATTGCAGATTGTTTGACTGCGCTTGGTATCATGGTTATGCCAGACAATCGTGAGAACCAAAAGACGCCTCGCTTTTGGCTTGGCGTCTTTCGTTTGTCCCGAGATGAGCGAGCGAAAGTACTCGCTCTTGGTGAATATCTTTTACCCAATTTCTCCCTTAAATTGACGGTTTTGGCGGCGCAATTAGTGGTGCAATTTTCTTGGTGGAAACGAAAATTTCCAAGCAATGCCAGGCAGACTCATGTTTAGAGAGCCTGGAAGCTTTGCAGATGGGTCTGCAACGCTTCAATGTTTCTTTACACGCACGCGCTCCGGGGGCTCGTTTTAGGCAGGCGGCAAGAACGCCTGTTTGGTCGTTTGACTATAGCCTAACGGCTTGCCATCCCATAATCAGCCGGAGAAAGAGCGATTCGCTCCTGGGGTTTACCCCAAAAAGGGCTCGGAAGGCTCAAAGCTCGGGGTTTTCCCCAGGCATTTGCCGAATCTTCTTAGCTAGACTAATCTTGGAGCAGAGGCGCATGCTCCGAGGAAAAACATGAGGCTATCTCTAGCGCCGTTAACGAAGCTCCTTCCTGCCGCCGTCAAAGTTCAAGGCCGAGATGGCTTACTGTTTCAACGGCTATTTGGCGGTGCACTGGCGGGATGTCTGATAACCCTGCTTCTGGCGGAATCTCCCGTGCTCGACTCAATGGAATTAGCACTGCTCGAATGGCGATACCGGGTCGCGAATGAAATCAACACCCGTATGTTCGGCCCTGTGCGTTCTCAGGACATTACGCTGGTAATTTATGACGACTTAGATCAGTTCGAACTTGAAGGCGATGCAGTTGAAAACGGTCCAGCGCCGATTCAAGAGGTTCTCTCTCGACTTATTCCTGTGATTGAAAGCGGCAACCCGCTTCTTGTCGTGCTCGATCTCGATCTGCGCGGCAGAGCCAATCCGGAGCTGGTAAAGACACTTCAAAAGTACAAAGACAACGTCGTAATGGCATTGTTGGGAGATCTCGAAAATACACTCGATTACCCAGCCAACGATCTGAGAAAGTCCGTGCGGGTGTGCGCGTACGACCATCTAATCAAAGAATCGAACGGTCTTGTTTGCCAATTACCAATCGCCCTCGATCAACCTGATACCAATAGCGGATATACAAAACGCGAAGCATTCGAGTCGCTTCCGGAAGTGGTGGCATCACTGATGACGCAGAAAGGCGGCGTTGGTCCGTCCAAAGCGATGATGAGCCCGCCAAGCGCAGACAGCCGCCCACTGTATATAGATTTTGCCAACGTCAAATATGAAACTTTAAGAGCCAGAAAAATTTTGGAAGACGGTTTCAATGCAAACATTTTTCAAGGCAAAACCGTTTTAATCGGCACGCACTTTGCGCAGAAAACCGACAGCAGTTTGCAGACACGAACGCCGCTTACGCGCAACGCGCCTGGAGTGAAGATTCAGGCAGACGCGATCACTTCGATGCATACCAACAAAGTTTTATCTACATTCCCGAAAAGCATTTTGCACCATTTCCTGCTTCTTGCTGGTGCCGCATTTGGTGCGCTTGCGTCTGTCCTTTCAATGAGCGTGCGTACGACAACCTTCATTTGCACATCAATGGTGCTCTTGATTCTGACTCAGGTTTCATTTGTCTTTTGGCATCTGCATGTTCCAATCGTTCCACTATTGGCAATGCTAATGCTGAGCTTTGTGTTTGGAACATTGATATATCTCGACACGGATTTACGTTTGAGAAACAGAGAACTGGCAACAGCGCGAGAAGCCATGCAGGTCAGAGCCGAGGAGGAACGCCAACGCATTGCCGAAGATTTGCATGATGAGACTTTGCCGGCACTATCTTCGGTGGCAAGACTCGCCGACAAACTGAGCACGGATTTGGGTGGAGACAATCCAATTCCCACGCAGATGAGAGAAAAGCTCGATCGCGCCGTGCAGGAGATGCGACGTGTTATAAACGACTTGCATCCTTCGGCTCTCGAGACCATGGGGTTCAAACCCGCACTGGAAAACCTTTTGTTTATCCTAGAGAGGGAGAAAAACATATCCACCACATTCAGTGATGGAGATGGAAGTGATGACTACGGCTTGCCAAAGTTCACCAAACTGCAGCTTTATCGCATAGTGCAAGAAACCATCAACAACATCGAAAAGCACTCCCACGCTGACCTGGTAGAGCTTTCAATCGGACAAAAAGATGACAATCTTCTCATTTCAGTTGCCGACAACGGCAAGGGAATCGATCCCAAAGCCATACGCCGTGACTCGCACGGGCTAGTTAACATACGCCAACGTGCTCAATTAATAGGTGCTCACGTTGAGTGGAAAAAGCCTGAGAAATTCCCCACAGGAACCGAGGTGAACCTTAAGATACCTATAGGCGTTTCTGACATTCAAAAACTTGGGGTGAAGGAGCAATGACGATACTAATCGTTGATGACGAAGAAAGAGACCGTGGCTGGCTTAAGAACCTTTTGACCCAGCACATCTCCGATCGTGGACCATTTCATGAAGCTCAAGACGGTCAAGAAGCTGTCGACCAGGCACTCAAAATTAAGCCGGAGCTGGTTTTCCTTGACATCAAAATGCCACGCCTGTCCGGCATTAAGGCAGCGGAGCAGATCTTGTTGAAGTTGCCGGAAACCGGCGTCATCATGCTGTCCAACTTCTCTGACGAAGTGTATGTCAGACAGCTATGGAAAGTAGTTCCTCCCAATGGCGCATTTGGATATGTTTTGAAAAACGCATCCAACGAGCAAGTCGTAGAAGCAGCCAAAGCAGTGCTGTCAGGCGATTGTTGGATACACCCAGGTATCGCGCGAGTAATTCAGCGCACACAAAACCGGGCCACCAGCTTGACCGTCGCCGAGTACGAGGCATTGGTTTGCATCGCGTTGGGCATGACCGATCATGCCATCGCTAAACGTTTGTATTTGACGGAGAAAGCTGTTCAATCGCGGCTCAAGTCCCTTTATGCGAAACTCGGAATTCCGGGTCGCGGCGAGGGCGGAGAAACTGAATTCAATCAGCGCTGCAGAGCAGTCTATTTGTCGAACAGAAGAGGACTGATCAATCAGTCCGAACTTGATGATTGGGAGGCAAAGCTTTCGGAAGCGAAAGCTGGTGCCTGAGTGAGGTAAGGGTGATCATGCGTACCGCAAAAGTAGTGTTTAGTTTCACGGCCGGCTCAATTCTGTTGACCGGCATGCTCCTTTCATCGAGCACTACGCCAGCTCGCTGTGACTCCAAAACCGCGGCATTATCGCCACGGCTGATTGCATCATCGAAATTGCCGACGCCGCAAGCTGGTTTGAAACTGCTTCAGAGCATTTTCACGCGCATGGGCAACGAGCCGCAGCTCGCTAAAAACGAAAAGAAACAACAAGCCAAAGAAATCATCGCGTTTCAAGGACAGAATCTCACCCAGAATCAGTTGTTCTTGCAGAATCAAACCGACCCTGCACTCATGATCAGGCCGCAAGAAAAGAACAAAGCGATAGCAGGCAAGACGATGCCCATGCCCATACAAGGAATGAACATTGCGATGGCCCCGCCTCCTGCCGATAGTTTCGCATCTTCCAATGAAGGTCAAGACAAAACACCAAGCAGAAGCGAAGCGAGCAACGGTATTTGGGAAAGCGATGGCAGCAGCACACATGGTTCTTTGAAAAAGGCCGCTACGCCAGCTTCAAGCGCGAGCAATCTTCGCGGCTTCTATGCACCCGGACCGACTTTAGGACGCGCGACTACGTTAGCGTCTGCGCCTTCGCCGGCATCCGCGCCAGCCAAGGACTCAGAGCGCGGATTGTCGATGGAGTCGCAAAGACGCTTGAGTAAAGCTTTCGGTAACCTCGCCGGCATCACGCAGAAAATGCAAGAAGCACAGCAGATGCCATCAAAAATTGCAGTAGCGCCGCGACAACAACAGTATCAAGGTGGTTCGTTCGGCTTTGGTTCTAGCGCAGGCGCAGGTGGCGCACCTCAGGCTGAAGAATCTAAGGAATCAAAAGGAGTTCGGTTCTATAAAGCCCCCAGGGGAACTCAAATCATTGACGACTCACCAACCATCAAAGACTACAGGACCATCGACACAAACGCGGGCAATACAGCCGCAAATAGGGTCGTTGCTCATGCTCCCAAGTTTGGAGCGCCGATGTCGCCGGTGGTCGCCGATCAGTATTCATCCCAGGGAGACGAAGGCACGGTAAAGCTCGACCAACCGAGTGCATTCAAGTACAACCGCGAGTACGGTCAAAACTCCCTTTCCAGTGCCGATAACGACGAGCTTTCAAGTTGGGGGGCAACTACAAAGGCCAAAGAAAGATCCGACAAGACTAAACCGAGCGCGAGCACGGCTGACTCGAAAGCGAGCTTCAAGCGAGAAGCTGAATCTAGGTCTCGGCAACGAGATCTTGTTGCCTACGTGCCACCGAGTATGGTGGCTGGAATTCCTGGCTTGATGCTTGGAAGCAGCGAGTATGAGACAAGCCGCTTCTTGGCGAATCGCGGCGATATATTGAAGGAAACGATTGACGGTTGGAAGGTATGGTCACTGCGAGCAACCGGTACGCAAGAACCGCTGCTTCAGGTTTATATCAGAAACAACCAAGTGCAGGGATTGAGAATCTTTGAACGAGGTCTCACACCCCCCGGCTTAGGTGTTTCACTCGGCGACGGACTCGTGGCGATGAAACAGAAGTTTGGCGAGCCCGCATTCATTTTGCAAGAACCCATAAATCACGGCGGCAAAAACTACGTCTACCCAGTCAGCCAAGTAAGCTTCCAAGTTGCAAAGCCGAGTTCGGGAGAAGCAGCACCGAAAGTGGTGAGCTTGCTGTTGTTCAAGTTTATCTAGAGAAAGACAGTCACTTGTGACCGCCACACCCAAAAGACGAATTACAACGCCTGGTGAGGTGGTGTTGTTTGCTTTCATTTGGCTGTCCACCACCGTATTGTTAGGGTCTTGGTTGTGCGGAATCTATTCGCACATAAGCATCACCAACTACGAAGAACCCTGGTGGGTAAGCGCTGCCGAACTCCGAGCCATATCGCGCCGCTTGCCTTTGGAAGCGGAAACCTGCGGTTTTTTCTATCCGGAAGGACGTCTATTCTGCTACACGTTTTATGGATTCGCCCTCGTCAATCTCGGTTTGTCGCGCCCTGGAATTGAAGGGTACCAAGATTGGGCACTCTCTGAAATCGCGCGCATCATGCCGAAATGCGAGACATTGCAAACGCAGAAGCCATTTGAATATTGCAAAGACATGACTCCGAAAGGAGGTGTGATACCAGCCGGACAGATCAATCTATTGAGGGCCGGCTATGTACTTCTCGGCGGCTCGCAAAAGAAGATCATCGATGACTTTCACACCAATAGCAAGGAGCTGTTCGACGCTCTTCAAGCCAGCCCCAATGGGCTTCTCGAAAGTTATCCCGGGTTCATGATTTGGCCGTGCGACAACTGTTGTGCACTAGAGTCGCTCCGGTTACACGACAAAATCTACGAGACGAATTATCAACCGGCAATCGATCGCTTTAATAAATTCAATGAGAAATTCTTGGATCCAGAAACAGGATTGATGATCGCTCAGCTGGGAACAGACGGAAAACCTCTGGGCGGCCCCAGGGGCTGTGGACTGTCTTGGGCTCTCGCCTTTTTACCGTCACTCGACCCTGAATTTGCACGTCAGCAATATGCGCTATACAGAAAGAATTGGTTTATTCCTGTATTGGGTACGCTAGGAATTCGTGAATGGCCACCTGGAAAAACCGGCGTGATGGACGTAGATACTGGCGGTGTTTTTGGAGACATTGGTGCTGCGGCAAGTGGCTTGGGCATTGCCACTGCTAAGGTGATGAACGATCGCGAAGCGTTTGTTGGACTAGGCCGCTCGATGGAAGCAGCAGGTTTTCCCTGTTGGAATATTTGCCAAGAGAAGAACTTCTTCATGCAAAATTTTCTGCTCGGAGATGTCTTGGGAGTCTGGGGAAAGACGCTGTGTGTTTGGGATAAAGTAGAAAGACAAGAACCGGATCCAAACTGGGCACCTTTTGCACTCGATCAATATTGGATAGTCGTTACTATTGCAACGATGATCGCTTGCGCACTGGAATTTGTTTTGATCAAGTTAGTTTGGTCAGCGGTAAATTCGTGCCGGAAGTTTGATAATCGCTGGGCACCAGTGCGAAAGCGCGTCTTCTGGTTTCAGCTTGCAGTCGCACTTTCATGGGTCTGCTTTCCCATGTTTCTATGGACACAAGCAATTGCAATTATGGCAATTGCAGACATGATGGATAAGATGTGGTTGCGTGCTGATTTATTGCGCACTGAGTTTAAGCACAATACGCTTGCTAATCCACCTGAAACTCAGGGGGAAGACCAGAACCAGGCTTAGATCCCGAAGCCTTGCCCGAACCACCTGAA
>CAZCZI010000005.1:0-7470 GCA_964503045.1 uncultured Candidatus Obscuribacterales bacterium | reverse complement strand
TGCACCTTGTTGCATCACATATGGAACATTCAAGAGCACATCCGCTTCGTCAGGAGCTTCCACCAACCCTTGCTTGCGTGCCTCAAGAGCCAACTCCTTTTCTCCGAGGGTCTCCAGTTCATGCGCGAGCTCATATAACAAAGTGTGGTTGTCTGGATTGCTCTTAACAGCCTGAGTCAGCGCCTCCTTAGCACCGGCTTTGTTGCCGGCCTTCGCTAACAGTGCTCCCAGATTTGTCCATGCCTTCGTGTGCTTTGGATCAATCTTCACAGAGGTTCTAAGCGCCGCTTCAGCTCCCTTAAAGTCCTTATTGTACCCTCGCATTACACCGACATTGTTCCATGCCTCTGCACTCTTTGGCGCAACCTTCACAGCCTGTTCGGCATATTTCACGGCTTCGGAATACTGCTTGTTTTGCATCAGCACCATCGCATAGCACTGAAGTGCTCTCTCGTGCTTCGGTGCCAACTCATAGGCTTTGCGTGCAGCGTTTATAGCATTCTGCTTTTGTCCGCGCTCTCTGAACACCACCGCCAGATCGCACCAGGCATACATATCTTTCGGCTTGAGGTTGACAGCACGCTGAATCGCCTTGAGTGCTTTCTCGGAGTCACCCATTTCACCATATGCAATACCAAGTCCATGCCACGCAGAAGCATTCCCCGGAGTCATGAGTGTGACTTTTTGAAACTGTTCCTTCGCCTCTTTGACTTTGTCTTGGTCGAGATACATCTCAGCAAGAGATATGCGTGGATTGGCATAAGTAGGATCTATCTTTAGAGCTTTGAGATACAGTTCCTCAGCTTCCTTTGAAAATCCCTGCCTTCTTCTTACCGTGCCTAAATTGAGTAAAGTCCAGGGTTGATTCGGCTCGAGCTGATTGGCTTTCTTGAATCTCGTTTCTGCGGTTTTTAAATCATTGCGACGCAGCGCTACGAGTCCATAGTTGTTCCAATAGGTGGGGTGTTCTTTGACGAGCTGTTCAAATATTTTCTCAGCCTCGTCGTATCGTTTTTGATTCAAATACAAGACACCGAGATAGTTTTTTGCATGTCTAAACTTCGGCTGAAGCGCAATTGTCTTGAGATAGCATCTCTCTGCCTCTTTCATATCTCCCACACACTGCGCGTGAAACGCAAGTGAATACCAAACGCGAAAGTCATTCGAGTTTAAAGCAAGCGCCTTTTTGAACGCGGCTCCTGAGTTAGGACCATCTGACATATCGATGTAGAGCCAGCCGAGCTGCAACCAAGCCTCCGGTTTGTTTACTATCTCAGCGACCTGTCTAATGTACTGCACAGCGGTTGCATGATCGCCCTTTTTGTCAGAGAGCGCACCCATATTATTTAGTGCATTCACGTATTTCGGATCGAGGTTCAAAGCCTTTCTGAAGTTGGACTCAGCCTCGAACGCGTCATTGGCAGCCATTCGACAGACACCCACGCCGTTCCAACCTTCAGGACGCTGGGGGTACTTTTTTGTGATCTCTCGAAAGATTGATTCGCATGTCTTCCAATCAGCTTTGTTGCCGGCGGTTCGTGCTTTGACTAACAGTTGTTGAAGTTGAGCGTCAGCCTGCGGCGACAGCTTTGATGAGGCTTTTGTTGTTGGTCCGTCGACGGGTTTCGAGTCCTTTGCATCACAAGTGCCCGCGGATATAACGGCAATCAGCGCTGCGCCGGATAAAGCGATTTGAGAATGTAGAAAGTTTCTAGTTGGCATGAACTATTGAATTCGCTAGCCACCTCATCAATATACAGGACTATTGCCCATGTGAGCATCAGGTTTTCTCGATGGGGTATCCTAGAAGTACACAAGAAGTAGAGGAATTACTTTGGCGAATCCGCAAAAGGCTGTAGCAGACAACGTTGCCGGCGATTTTTTTGTCGATACTACCTGTATCAACTGTGATACTTGCCGGCAGCTGGCACCGATGGTTTTTAGAGATTCGGGAGATTTCTCAGCGGTATTTTCGCAACCTCAAACAGATGCGGAAGTGGTTGCCGCAACGCGGGCTCTGCTTTGCTGCCCCACCGGCTCAATCGGAACCCGTGCGCACAACAAAGCCAAAGAGGTCATCGATGAGTTTCCCCTTTTGATCGAAGATGACGTGTTTTACAGCGGCTTCAACTCACCAAACTCATATGGAGGAAACAGTTTCTTCATTCAGCGAGCTGAGGGAAATTGGCTCATCGACTCGCCGAAGTATTTGCCGCATCTGGTCAAAAAGTTCAAAGCGATGGGAGGAATTGAATACATCTTTCTAACGCACCGCGATGACGTTGCAGATGCCGCCAAGTTTGCACAAGAATTCAATTCAAAGCGAATCATTCACAGTCGAGAGCTGAGCTCACAGCCGGACTCAGAGATAGTGATCGAGGGAGAAGAAACGAGTTCGTTTGAAGATGCATTCACGATTATTCCGGTGCCTGGTCATACGTCGGGACATATGGTTTTGCTTTACAAGAACAAGTTTTTATTCACCGGCGATCACCTGCACTTCGATCGTGAAACAGGACGCCTGGAGAGCTTTCCGGATCACTGCTGGTACTCGTGGGGTGAGCAGATCAAGTCTATGCAAAAGCTGATCGACTACGACTTCGAGTGGGTGCTAGCAGGACATGGTGATAGGGCGAAGGTGAGCAGACCCGACGTGCGGAACCAGCTGGAAGAGTTGGTGGAGAGGATGAAGTTACAGTCTTCGAGACGGTCTTAGAATCGATCACGGATCAAATCTATATCCAATTCCATGCACCGTGCAGATCAGTGACGACTGTCCTTCGGTATCAATTTTGTTTCTCAGTCGATTGACATAGGTTCGAATGGTGCCGGAAGTAGCATCAGACTCAGAAGCCCAGAGTCTGTCCAGAAGCGCTTCTGCGCTAAACACCTGACTCGGGTGTTTCATCAAAAATTCGAGCAATGCGAATTCACGAGGCAAGAGATTCACCTCGGCACCACTTTTGGTGACACGATGCGTTGTCGGATCAAGCACAACATCGCGTGCAGTGAGTTGATTTGAGACTACGGCTTGTGGACGCCTCAGTAGAGCTCGCAATCGCGCAGCCAGCTCCTTCATATGAAACGGTTTTGTCAAATAGTCGTCAGCACCGGCATCAAGCCCAGCTTCTTTGTCGTCGACATCTCGCTTGCCGGTCAACATGAGCACCGGTGTCGCACCACCTTTGGAGCGAAATTGTTGACACACTTCTATGCCGCTTATGCCCGGCAAACCCCAGTCAAGAACTATCACATCGTACTGATAACAGTTGAGCCGGTGAAGCGCTTCCTGCCCGTCGCCGACATGCTCCACTATGTATTGCTGCGCTGTAAGCCAGTCGACGACGACATCGCTCAGCGCCTTTTCGTCTTCTACAAATAGAACCTTTGCCATGCTTCTCTCAGTCCATTTTTAAAGAACTACCGGGCTTTTCTATGAGTGGAACCTTTTCGCTTGCCGGTGCTTTCTTGGTGGCGTTCTCCCAAAAGAGCTTCTGGGCACTCTGGTTGGCCCAGATTCCTCTAAGCTTGCCGGCTTCGTCTGACTGATACAACAAAACACCAGCTCCAGTGCCCGATCTAAATGCGATCGCTAGAGAATCATTGTAGGCGACGCCAACTCCCTCGAAGTCTTCGCCACCGTCTATCAGCCAGCGTGCCGTGTAAGAATCGTCGCACTTCATCAAGATCAATTTGCCTGTGTATTGCTCACCATTGTCGGCATCGCCAATGATGGAATATGTTCCTGACCAATCTTTTGACTCCGTCGAAACATACGGACTGGGTTTGGAAGCGATAGCTCGACACAAAGTCTCTGGCTCAGTCGTTACTCGTGAGATGCCGTTTGTTTTCTGCTGGACTGCGCGTCGCCCGGATATGCTCTTTGCAAAAGCCTGATAGAGAGCGACTCCTAGCTTGCCTTCGCGCCAATATGACGCAGCTACTGTATTGTCCGACTTGATCGCTGTGGAGACTGTTCTTTCTGGATCATTGTTGAAGGTCCAGACCACCTTATACACATTTCGCGAGATGGGAGTAAACACAAGAGTCGCTGGGCTAGTTTGGCAGTTGTTGTAGAAAGTCCCGGAAAAATTCACTTCGCCGACTGCCTTGACTGGCAGCGCTTCTTCCTCTTCTTCTACATCCTCCGGCACTCTTCTTGGACTGGTCGGAATCGACGCAAGAACAAGGTCGTTGCCTTTCCATCTACTTGCTTCGAGAACCGGAGTTTGCAAAACACCGCGCTCAGATGCAACTTGTTGCTGAACACTGTCTTTCAGCTGTGTGAAAGCCTCAGCGAGTTTTGTGCTTTCTCCTTTTGCAAGAAGTGTATCCATCAAAGTGTGTGTGAACACACCATTTTTGTATTTCTTCGACTCCCATGAGACCTCACTCTTCGAGCTCGAACAGATCACCACATGGCCGGTGCCCTGAGCAACCGCCATCGCATCAACGTTGCCTGAACGGATGAGAGCTTTCGTGGCGCTGGCACTGCCGGAGAAGCACGTATCAAGAATTACGAGAACACGTTTGGCGTGGACCCGCTCTTTAATGGTATCTGCAAGGCGCTGAAGTGGAATGCCCGTTGTGAAGAGCTTATCCGGGCTGGTGTCATAGGCGACTAAATAGTTGACTCCCATGACGTCCATTGAGGCTGGACTGCCGTGAGTCGAAATGAAGATGACCACTAAATCGTCAGGCAGGGACACTCTCGGTAGCCAACTGTCTCCCAATACGTCAAGAATGCGATCTTTGGTTGCCGCTTCGTTGGTCAGGAGCTTAACGTGATCGTTTGCAAAGTGGCATTTGTTTATAAGAAACTCTTTGAAGTCTTCGGCATCCTTGGAGGCATACCTAAGGTTAATCCTAGGGTCGGCGAAGGAGCTGACTCCAATAACGACAGCCCACTTGTCTTTGACGGGAGAATTGGCGGGAATTTGCTCATCCTGCGCAGCATCCTGTGCGATGCCAGGCAAAAGTGCAGCTGACTGCAATGCAATTGCGGCCACCAGCGTGATGAAGGTTCTTGCCCTTGCGAACATATATCTTCCGATTCAGGGGAACTACCAGATATGATATATACCCGGGTGTTGTTACTCCTAAAGTGATTTTAGAACGAGAGATTAGAGCGACTTGCCGCCCACATTTGCGACCATGGCACGAGTGTTGCCGTGTTTTTGTCGTTCAATAATCAAATCGCCAAACATTGTCAGAAGTTTTCCGCCACCGCTATCGTTCAAATGCGCTGTGTCGAAGAACTCTTCATCAGGGAATTTCCCTTGCAAGTCGATGTAGGACACGTTTCGATCTGCCGCTGCCTTAGCAAGAAACTCGTGGTACTGCTTGTACAGATCTTTCGGCATCAAATCTATATTGGCTTGCGTAAGCGGCATATTGACGAGAACAAGCTCGATGTCTCGTTGCTGACACAGCGAAATCAGCGCATTTAAGAACTCTTTCTGCTTTTCAAACTGCGTGACATTGAAGTATCGATATCGATATTGATACTCCTTCACACTGCGCGCCCACACAGCTTCTCGCTTGAAGAACGCCATCGGGTTCTTTGGATCGAACTTCTCAGACGCGTCGCTGACAGTTGTAGCATCTTTGTCAAGTAATGACGCGACAATGATATTCATGCGTGCAAGAAGCTTATGTTGAAAGGTTCCGCGATGATCGAAAAGATAGACAGTCTTAGCTAGAAGAAAATCTGCCTTCTCTTGAAAGTTGCCGAACAAGAGATCGCTAAGTCTAAAAACATCAGCAGCACCAACAAGCAAATCGAAAATTGGTGTTCGAGAAAACCCGGAAAGCCTTGAGTCCATGAAGTCACGGGGCACCATTCCATAGATCAGAAGCGAAGGTTTGTGTTTGCCTTCACATAGTTTGTCGACAATCAAAAACTGATCGCTTACGAATGCACCGGAAAGTGATGCGTTCAAAACTTGATCTTTAAGTGCGTTTTTCTCAGTCAAATACCGTTCCAACCAAAATGATCTTTGCAGGTTTGGTTTATCACCCGGCTTTGCAAGAGTGGCGTCACATTTCCACAGCGGCAGGCTCACAACGGAAGATCCCATCAGCATTGTGGTGCCATCACCCGCACGCGCTTGAACATCTTTGATTACGTTTTTGAATATCCCCGCGGTAACATCGTGAGCCGATGCACGCGACTCTTTCACGCGTACTTCTATTTCGTCATAAATCGGCAATGCAATGTTGATAAACGCAAAAAATACCAATGCAATGCCAGCGACAGAGTTCGCAATTGGAAATCTGTCCCTAATCGATTTTCGAGTTTCTTTCTCGTTCACGATGACTTGAATGGCTTGAATGGCAAAATAGACCTGGGTTTTCGCCATTTTAAGCTGTGTCAGCCTAAAACACCTTGAAATCGATTAAGGCTACCGCTTGCCAACCCACAAGTCGTCATTCGCAGTTATCTTCAGCTCGTAGTGTGGCCATGAGATCTTTCATCAAAAGCCACATTCTGAGTCCATCCGCCGGAAACGGTTTGAAATCGAAGCCGGAGTAGAATTTCTTCGCATCGTCATCAATTGCATCAACAATTACGGCGCGAATCGGCACGCCATCGGCAGAGGCAGCTATTGCAGCCGCTCCCTTGAGTGCGTGTCGAAGTAGGCGAGAACCGATACCTTTTCCTTGATGTATTGTATCCAATGCCAGTCTTGCAATGAGAAAAACTGGAATCGAGTGTTTCGCCAGACCTTTCTTTACTCTGTCCGGAGTTGAATCTTCGTGCTCCACTGATATTACGTTGTAGGAATAGTATCCGACGACTACTTTATCCTCAGCTATCACCATTGTTTTTGTGTGCTGCGCAGCCTGGCTCTGTAAAGCATGCTTCTTGAGCCAGTTGGTCAGTGGCTCTTTTCCACAATCAAACTGGTCGAGAACATGCTCCTTTCCGAGCGGCTCAGGTTTTGAGACCATCTATTGGTCCCATTCATCAGGCTTCGACAATTTCTTTTGAAGATTCGGTAGAACCTTGGCTGGCTGACTCAGAGCCTCTTCGATTGCTGACCATTGCTTTTCCGTGACCACAAAACGTGTTTGATTGTGCACTACCGCTTCAGCTGCCACCAGTGCGTGTTGCCGAATGAAGTTTGTCGGGCTCGTACGCTGCAAGACCGCAGCCTGCTTAATAACAGCCTCTTCCTGCTGGCTGAGCCTGATGTCGAATTTCTCCGTTTTGGTGTTTTTTACTTTAGGCGTCATGCCCTAAACCCCGATCGTACGACTAATATATCAAATTGTCATGACATTGTCCAGGCAATGGGACCCGTTCCACAAATTTGAAACAAATCTGCAACCAGGCTGCAACAACTGCCCGATAGACTCCCCGGCATGAGACGACAGGCGCTCAACAACGGGACCAAGACTAACGCAATTTTGATCAGGGAAAGGGCTTCGGGGACGCGACAGGTCTTGGTCCAGTTGAGAGCCCAT
>CAZCZI010000004.1:150601-170712 GCA_964503045.1 uncultured Candidatus Obscuribacterales bacterium | reverse complement strand
ACTGCTTACACTTCCAGACCGTGATTTTGTGCACGGGTCACTCCTTGTCCGGAAAACTTCCGGACAAAAAAGAGAAGTGCCTCAACACAAAAAAATCGCCAGTCGCAACTTAATCGAGAATCAAAAACACAAGATCTTAATACGCCCAACGCATAATTGCGGCACCAGCGCTGAAGCCTGCACCCATGGTGGCGAGCAACACCAGATCGCCCTTTTTCAAGCGCCCTTGCTCGATGCCTGTCGCAATCGCCAGAGGCAGCGTACCGGCAGTGGTGTTGCCGTACTCATCGATGTTGATGACAATTCGATCCATATCCATATGCAATCTCTCGGCTGCTGCGGAGATGATGCGAAGATTGGCTTGGTGAGGAATAAACAGGTTTACATCCGCCCCTGTCAAACCGTTCCTCTCCAAAAGTCTCAAACAAACTTCCGCCATTTTTCTTGTGGCAAATTTGAAAACCGCCTGCCCATCTTGATGCACATAGTGCATTCTCTTCTCGACTGTCTCGGACGATGTCGGGTTTCGGCTTCCACCTGCAGGCAGGCACAGCGCCGCGCCACCTGAACCATCGACTTCATGCAAGAAATCGATCAGTCCAAAACCTTCCTCTGAGGGCTGCACTAATGCGGCGCCACCGCCGTCACCAAAAATGATGCAAGTTTGGCGATCGGTGTAATCGATGATTGAAGACATTACGTCGACGCCGATGACAAGCACGTTTTTGTGGGCTCCCGTGCTGACAAACTGAGCCGCAACTTGCAAGGCGTAGAGAAATCCGGAGCACGCGATGGACACATCAAAGCCCCAAGCGCCTGTTGCTCCAATGTTGTGCTGTACGATGCAAGCCGTCGCAGGCAACTGCATGTCAGGGGTTATCGTCGCAACAATGATGAGCTCGATATCGGTAGGCTTGAGCCCAGTCTGCTTGAGAATTTTTTGCGCAGCTTCAGTCGCCAAGTCGGAGGTAGCAACCCCCTTGTCTACTATGTGGCGCCTGCGAATGCCTGTGCGCTCGACAATCCACTGGTCTGACGTCTCGACCATTTTCTCGAGGTCGCTGTTGGTCAAAAGCCGCTCAGGAACGCAGGTTCCTACAGCCCCAATCTTTGCCGGTATGACTAATTTGCTCAAACTGACTCCCCGCTGAGAACGCGTTCTCGACTCCGCATGATCTTAACTTGGCGCGGGTCGGCCGTGCGGTCATGTAACTATAATTGGACGGTCAAGATTCTAGAAAATAGCGGTGGATTAATCCGCATTTAGGCTTCTAGGTCTAGGCACTTTGAAATCTTCCCTTGAGAGAGCACCCCAAAAACAATGTTCGAATCAGCCAATGTTTCACATGTTCTGGAAAAGGACGAGTATAAAAAGCTCGAGCCGCAGCTCAGGGAAGACCTTTTGGAGACACAGCTGAAGCTGGCCGAGAAGAAGCAGTTTCAAGTAATCGTCATCATAGGCGGCATGGACGGAACAGGAAAAGCCGACTCAGTCCACAAACTCTATGAATGGATGGACCCCCACCATCTCGAGACTCAGGCCTTCGGGCGCCCCACCGTGGAAGAGCGCCTGCGTCCGCGCATGTGGCGTTATTGGCGAGCGTTGCCAGCCAAAGGAAAAATCGGATTCTTCTTCGGCTCCTGGTACCATCAACCGCTCCATTCACGGATTGTGCACAAAATTTCAGACACACAGTTTGAGCAGCAGATGCAAGCCATTAATCGGTTTGAGTCAATGGTTGCGGCTGAAGGCGCGCTCATTCTCAAGTTTTGGTTCAACCTGGCCAAACCCAAGCGTGGAGGAAAAAAATCTAAGAATGGCGGACCCGACGAAGAAAAGGTGGCGTTGGAGGAATGGGGTGACATCGGCAAGGATGATTTCCAAAAGGCACTAGATGTAGGACAGTCGATGGCTCGCCTCACCAGCACCGGGTATGCGCCGTGGATTGTGGTACCCAGCGAAGACCATCGATATCGCAACATGACCGTAGGCAAAACTTTGCTCGAAGCAATGCGCAAACGGTTAGATAACCCCGCACCTCTCAGCGGATGCGCACCAGCCGTGATATTGAGCTCGCTTGATTCCAAGACAGTTCTTGACGAGTTGGACTTGTCTCTCAAGCTCACCGATGAAGAGTACAACGACAAGATAGATCGATATCAAAGGAAACTGACCCGGCTTACGACTTCGAAGGAGTTTGAAAACGTCGGTCTCATCGCCGTCTTCGAAGGCAACGACGCAGCCGGCAAAGGAAGCACCATAAGAAGAATCACCGGAGCCCTCGACCCACGCATTTTCAAAGCGCACGGCACTTCGGCTCCATCTCAGGAAGAACTTGCGCAGCCTTACTTGTGGCGCTTCTGGAGGCGTATTCCAAAGAGAGGCAACATCGGAATTTTCGATCGCAGCTGGTATGGTCGCGTTTTGGTAGAACGAGTCGAAGGGTTCTGCACGGAGCAAGAATGGCTCCGTGCCTACGAAGAGTTGAACGACTTTGAATTGCAACTTTCTGAGAGTGGACTGATCGTCGTCAAATATTGGTTGGCGATAAGCAAAGAGGAACAGCTGAAACGATTCAAAGCCCGCGAAAAGACATCGTTTAAGAAGTTCAAGATCACTGATGAAGATTGGCGCAACAGAGAAAAGTGGAATCTTTATGCCGCCGCCGTCGGTGACATGGTGGATCGCACAAGCACAGCCTACGCACCGTGGAACTTGATCGAAGCCGAAGACAAACTTCACGCGCGCGTAAAGACAATGAAGATTCTGTGCGACACGCTGGAGAAGGCGCTCAAGAAATAGAGCGCCTTCGATAGTTGGGATCAGTTTTTCTCTTGGAGCACGTCCGCTTATTGGCGAGCCAGTTTGCGTCCCCATTTGTAGGTCTTCACGATCGCATTTCGGGGGACGCGTCGACCCAGACTGCTGCCACCGGCACCACTGGTGATTCGTTGTCCGCTCAGATCGCGTTGGTCTTCATGCTTCTCGTAAAGCGGTCTTCCGTAGTCGCTATACGCTGCTACATCGAAGTTTTCGTATTTGACGAACGGTCTTTGCGCCATGCGTTCGTGCATGATTTCATCCGTCGTCTTAAACGCTTCCTTGGCCTGCATCGGATTCATGATTGTTTTTGACGCAACTGCTGCAGCAAGATTCGCATCTCTAATCGTGTCCGATTGATGCAAGCGATTCTTCGCTTCGTACTTCTGATCGAAGCCCTGCATGCGGCTTCGGCGAACCATCTTCGGCGAGTGTTGTTGAATATGATTCAGCTGCATCTGACTGAAGTATTGATTCTTCTGAAGTTGCGACAACCGCGGATTTTGATACACGCCATACAACTGCATGGCAAAGTCTAGCTCTGTTGCGAGATCTTCCGGGTTCCAAAATCCAGGCAAGCAGTGCAAGACTGTTCCATCCGGAGCCATCACAAACATTTGAATGTTATGTGGACCCGCTCCATTTGTCGTGTTTATCGCCTGCCCGTCTATCGCATGCATTCCAGAACGCCCTGCATACGGCAATCCGGTGATGTCTTTGGTGCCGCAGACAAATTCGTCTTTCAATATAGAGGTAATGGGTTCTTCGGAGAGCGACACGGCTCTCAGACTATTGCCTGCTGATCACGTGTGTCCGTTAATCGAACCAAGCATATGCATCCAGAAAATGGGCTTGTTGGTCCGTTGGGCTTCCAGTTTCACCTTTTCAAAGTTTTGATTCCACTCAATTGTTTCGTTGAGTTTTTGAGCGCGAAGACGGGCATCCTGCCCGCTAACCATAGGGTTTTTCGCTGATGCACCCGGAACCAATCCGACACAGAGGCTTAAACCCACAAGACCCGCAAGGGCACTGACTAAAAAAGTTCGTTTCATTGGCAAGATACCTCCTGCGGCATCTATGACTATTGAACCATCCATTGCTATAACGCTCCACCCCCCCAAAAAGTTCAAATTTTGAAGATTAAATGTTTGACGTCCCAGTCCACGTCGTTTCCAGACGACCAAATTTTGCAAACCGGGCATATTGGAGCAGCGGATTCAGGAGGAACGGTCATGTTTAACCTGTTCAAAAAGAAAAGCAACCCAGCCACGGCTGAACCGGATACAAGTTACATTGTTCCGCGACTAAAGACGCCCGCGTTTCTTGAAGCACTAAAAGGAATGAACATACCAGCCGATCAGCTGCCTGCCACACAAGCGTTTGTTGGAGAGTTGATTATTTCCTACGCATTCGACTTGCCATCGATGTTTCAGATGGTTATGGGACATGATGTTGAACGACTTGGTCTGTCCGCCGAGCAACTTCACAGTGTTGCTATGGAGAATCTTCGCACCCAGCTTAGAGCCGCCGAAATTCAGATGGGAGAGATTGCGGAATTGCCTGGCGTATTTCAGTTGGGCATCGGCGAGAATCTAGAAGCATGCACCTTGCTCGACACTAAGTTCTGGCAACGAGTCGGCTCCGACTTTTTGCAAGGCGAAGTTGTCGTCGTAGCACCACATCGAGACATTGTGTTGTTTGCACGCAGCGATTCAAAAGATGGAATTGAAGCACTGCGTATTGCAGCCAAGAACATTCTTGAGGAACCGGAAGATAATCATGGATTGTCACCGCAACTGATGATCTTCAAGAACGATCAGTGGGAGCTGTACAAGTAAGACAACTCGTACAAGTGTGTAAGACAACTCGGCCGCGAGGTGAATTACCTGCGACCGACACGAATCGTCGGCATTTTTCTGGTTTGTTCGTGAAGCTTGCCGCTCGTGACGACTCCTATAGCAAGCATTAGAATCGCACCGGATACTGCCTCCCAACCACGAAATGACAGGGAGTCCGGCATTACTCTGGCAATGTAATTAGCCATCATCATTGGAAGAAACAAGAAAGCTATAAGCCATGCTGGAACCAGTAACTGCATGGACCCACTAAAAGTATCGAGCTTCAACATAGTGCTGATTGAGATCGCGATCGCCTCCACAATCCAGCCAAAGCCGGCAAAGATCAGTCCAGCGCCAATAGAAAGGAGGAAGTCTCCCTGAAACTTAATGCCAGGAAGCATTGGAACAACGAGATTGAACACCGCGGCGAAGAGAAATAGTCGAAGGAGGAAACGTTTCATTAGGCACTCTCCGAATCTTGCGATGTCTTTGCAGACTCATCTTGTTTGTCAGGCGCGCTTCCTCCACTTTCATCGTCTTTTTTGTAATCGCCAAGAATCGACTTTGCTGGACAAAACTTGAAAAACGGACAGCCTGTGCAATGTACGGCCATCGCAATTGGACATATCACCATTACTACTTACCTTCATGTGTTTGGTCAGTCGAGTCAGTCGAACGTGTTTGATCACTCGAACGTGCCTGATCACTCGACGGAGTGTCTTTAGTTCGATCTTCGACATATGGTCGCTGTGTACCAGACCCGGTGTACACAGATTCCTCTGTAAGTCCATTTTCAGCCTTACCGGCAGCAGCAGCACGTCCCCGCAAGGACTTCCGCATCATCCAGACACGCAGTCCGGTCTTTGTTTCTCGCACAAAATCAATAAGATCTGCCGCTTCAGCAGAAACTTTTACATGCGAGCCAAACCTATCGATTTTTCTTCTAAGAACCAATCCTGGTGTCACTAAGCTCATAACTCATAATTCCTCGTCGCGGCGTCTGCCTGAGGATTTATGGTGAATGCCTAGTGAGGCTTCAATCCAATTCAAAGTCTGCCCGGGGAAATCCAATAATGCCGGACACTACCCAATTATGACACATCTCCCAGCCGGGCGTATGAATCGGGATTTTGTCACCCTACGGATGAGGGCCAGTCGGAGCGCAGAATGGAGTAATAGTTCTTGTCGCATTCATCCCGCCCACATTAGTTTTCATCGAGGCGGTATTTTTCAGCTCTTTGATTTTCAGAAGTTTCTTGCCGCTGATGGACTTTTTCAAAGTACGTGTATTTGTAGTCATGGTGCGTCTCCTAAGTGGTGAGTTTAGGTCGTGTCGACTTAGTTATATTCTTGCTTTCTAACAAGAACCAAGTAGATCAAGTGGTTTTCCACGTGAGCATATTTGTCTGGGTTTGCAGCAATTCTTTCTTCAAATCGTTCGAACAGTTGGTCGACAACTGGACGATACTTTTCGTCTTGGTCTCGATCGCCGCCAGTAAAGGCATTGAGCAGCGTCAACTCGCTCCATGCACGCACGAAGCCAGCTATGTCGTGAGCAAATCTTTGATGCGCGTTTATTCCTCCGCGCATATATTCCTCTTCAATCGGTAGGGGAACATCCTTTATGCATGCATGTTCCACCTTAAATTGTTCCGCCAGCGGCGAGTCGAGACTTTCGATTGGTTCCAACACTTCATTGAGAGTTCTGCAATAGATTGGAATGATTAGATCTCTGTACTGATGCTCCAAGAGCGCGCCTTCAGCGACGAACTCTTTCAAGATTTCGTTGATCAGTTCTACCAGAGTTTGAACAGTAATAGATTCTTCGCCCTCTTTGTCTACAGAGCGAACATAGCGGTGGTTGCCCACGGAATGCCGATTGAGAGCGTGGTGACGACATTCGATTTGCTGAGAATCAAATCGCCTTCCGATCATGTTGACCACGAGCCGTGCACCAGGCGCCAACTCTGCGGCACGACTTCTTAGGAAGTTGATCCAATCTACTCTAGCGACTTCTGCAAGCTGCTTCTTCTCGTCCTCGGTCGCGCCGGCTTGAAAGATGTGATCGCGGATGATTGCTTTTGGTACTCTGCTCATCCAGTGCAATGCGCATGTAGAAACGCCGAGCTGCACCGTCCCCGCCGGCGCGACCGTTTCGTAAAAGCTACCCGGGCTCGCATAAACAAAGGTATGTCCAGCGGGACCGAAGTGGCTGTCCTTAATGTACGAGCTTTCGCTCCTGAGCACGGTCTGGAGGAGCCCGTTGAAGTTGTTTGACAGCTGATCGTTGTGCACTACAACCACGTCTTGCAGTGGATTGCGCCTGCGCACGGCATCGATAGCCGCTTTTGCTACTACAACACTATTGGCTCCTTCACCAGAACCGTAATCTACAATAGCGAATGGATGACCAGCTATTGGCAGAGGGCTGTGGTTTACAGCGTTGACAATGAGCGGAAGAGTTTCGTTTACCGCATATCTCTGCACGCCGCAATGTGCGTTGTAGTATCCGTCTCCTTTCATTGCCTGGGGCGCGAGATAGGTGCTCTTGTTCATTGCCGGTGGTTCTCCATTCGTTACTCTTCCAGCTTACGGAGATAACGTGGGGAACCTGTGAGGATTGAATGGCGCGAGTTTTTACAAAAACGCGGCATGTTTTTTTATAAAAACGCGGCTGTAATATTTATAAAACCGCGGACTTTCTTTTTATAAAATGCGAGACTCGTGTGCCAGAGGTCCAGATTTGACCAATAGCGGTGGTTCAAATTGAAGCCGCCGCCGCTATAGCATTACCTTCATGAAAGCACCTACCAATATCTGATCGACGCCGGTCAACGCTTTAATAACTTTGAAATAGTTCGCGCTTAGTCTGTTACACCAAGCAGTCATGCGTCTGCACGGAGAAACAACATGGGCGACAAACAAGCATTGGAGTCTTCGAACGTTTCGATTACAGACAAGCAGCCACCCACACCTACGCAAGATCGAATCGCTGGTAAGGTTCCAGTAGACGTCATCGAATTACTGAAAGAGAGCTCAGTCTTGGTGAAAAATTCGTTTTTTCTCTGGCATATCATCCCCAACGTCGAAGAAGGAACGGGAACGTTTGTCGATACCGGCAAGCCTGATGCATGTGTTCTTGCAACTGATAACCATGTGATGCGAAACGTTCGTGCTACGGTTCAACTGCATGATGGAAGCGAACATCCTGCCAATGTACTAGCCCGAGATTTGGCTATCGATGTGGCGTACCTTAAGGTAGAGGGCATCAACGACCCGCAGAAGAACTGTCCTGTGCTTCCCCTTGCTGAGCGTCATGAAGAAGGGGGAACGGCAAGACCTGTCGCATCTTTTGGATGGGTGCGCGGTGAGCCGAAAGTTTTCAACGGCACAACTCGAGAATTTATACCTCGCTACAAATGGGGAGCGCCCAGACTGGTTGGCGAAGACATGCAGCGAAATCGAGCAGCTTTCCGCATAGGTGGAGGTCCTGGCCAATCCGGAGCAGCCATAGTCAACGAGCACGGTCACATATTGGCACGGGTGCAAGGTTGCGGCAACGGAAATATTCTCGGAATCAGGGCTAGCGATTTGCGTGAATCCATCCACAGAATATTTGGCAATTGAATATCAAAAACAGCGATTTTTTCATAATCGCGACAGAGAACGACGAGTGTTATCAGTTTTCTGATTATTCCGGGCCGGTTTACCGTCGGGGTGGTTATCCGTTGGTTATGAGTGGGGGCTAGACTGCAAGTATTCCCGCTCTACATCTTTGCTGCAACAGGCACGCACCAGCCCGATGGAGGGTCCCCATGAGTACCGATAAAACCTGTGGTCAACCAAGTGAAAACGTCCTCGCACATTCCCTTGGCCGCTCGATCGACACGCACCACTTGTACGGCAACAGAGAGGAGTTCGCGAAGATATTGAGCGTAAGTAACAGTACCCTCGCCTGCAGCGGAAGCGAATGGCTGCCCCAACTGGTGGTCGAAGGCGCAGACTCTAAAGTCGGGCAAGGGAAAGTTAATGAGTATCCGACACTTCAGCCGACTCGCCACGAAAAGCGTGACTACCCTGACTTCCCGACTCTCCAGCCGACGCGCCACGAAAAGCGTGACTATCCTGAATTCCCGACTCTTCAGCCGACTCCCCACGAAAAGCGTGACTACCCTGAATTCCCAACACTTCAGCCTACTCCCCACGAAATGAAAGAGTTGCCGACAATTGATCGCAAAGAACTCAAGGACCCAAAAGACGTCTACCTTACCAAAGAAGAAAGAGAAGCACTGCAGAAGGCTTTCACCAAGCAAGTAAAGCATAATGCCGACGGCACTACCGAGACCACATATGCCGACAACTCTGTCGTTATCAAAGACGCACACGGTGACGTAGTCAAAGCACAATACTCAGACGGCAGCGGAATGGCTCGCATGGCCGATGGGTCGATTCATCACTGGGGAAAGAAGCCCCAAGACAACTACGATGAAGTAAAGTCTGCTGACAAAATCATTCGCACATATGCCAACGGATGCATCGAGGAAACCAACTTGCACAACGGCTCTATTACCATCACACTCGCTAAAGGATGGGGTGAGGCAGTCGGCGACAAAATCTACATTTCTGCAAACGGCAACAGTCAGTACATGACCACATATTTCTTCCGTCAGCTCTCAAATCCCGATCACGGCAAAGTCTACCACTTTGACTCGCCGCAGGAAGCGCTCGAAGCAGCACGCAAGAAATACGAATTCCCTAACAACTAGTTGAGATAGAGGTTGGGCTTCAAGGCTTTCTCCGCATATTTTGCGGAGATTAAACGATTAATCTCCGCATGCAATTGCGGTTTAACCCGACACCATTGTCCTTGACATCGGGCATATTCCTCAAGGAACGCATCAGCAAGGAAGCCCCCAACTCCATGCGAAAACCGCTCGCAATTATCGGAATGTCGCCAGGCAATAGCTACTTCAAAGACTATGAAGTGCGCTTCTTGCTTCAGGAGTCGATTGAACGCTTCGGACGCTGCGCAATCATGGTCGCGGATATTCCTGCAATCGCAACGTACATGGCATTGGGATACGAGCAGAACAAAGCTCGCAACAAAGCAATTCCGAAGGGAAACAATCTCAAGAATCGCACGCGAAGGCTCGCTGAGTCGCTGGGCTACAACGAAGAGCAAGTGCGCATTCTTGATTGGTCGGAAGAAGTTGAATGCAATGAAAACTATCAATTGCACTTTCAGCAAATGATGAACAAGTATCAGACGATTCCAAAATTCGCAGAGAGTGTGCGAAGCACAAGTCGCGAAGTAATCGCAAGTTCCCTCAAGAACGGCACCGATATTGAAGCGGCGGTAGAAGGCGCAACTCACTATCTGCTTTCGGAACTGGCATTCATGGAGTACGCACCTCAGTTTTTCGAATGCAAGCGTGTGTGCTATCTATATCATCGCAATTGGCAAGTCTATGAGGACTACATCTCAGGCAGACATGACGGCGTGCAAAAACCGGAGTTGGATTTCCTATTACTTGAAGCACCCTACGAAACCTATCAGAAAGTGCACAGCAGCGACATCGTCACAAGCCAACCGTTGCACGACACCTACAGCCGCGTCATGCAAAGCGGTATTTTACGCGCGGCATTCACTGATTATCCACCGGTTTTCTACAGAGACGGCACGGAATTTGGTGGTATCTTCTGCGATATCATTAAAGGCTTCGCCAATCAACACCAATTGAAGATCGAATGGGTTGAGGAAACAGGTTACGGCGTCGTCATCGACGGGCTTGCAGAGGGACGTTTCGATATTTTCTGTTCCGCGACATGGCCGACTCCAGAACGTCACAAACTGGCAGGGCTCAGCCGTCCCGTTTACTACAGCGACGTGGGCGTTTGGGTGCGTCACGATAGTCCTTTGGCTGAAGCAGATTGGATTACACTCAACGATCCTCGATATCGAATTGCAGTAACAGAAGGCGACATCACGCACGAGATCGCTCTTACAGATTTCATTTTTTCTAAGTGGATTCGAGCACCACAACTAGGGCGCGTGAAAGCATTGTTGGAGTTTGTAGCCGACAGTCGCGCAGACGCAACGATGGCAGAGCGCATCACGTACGAAGCCTATACCAGCGAATTGCCTGAACGATTGGTGAACGTCGCCCACGGCAGACCAATTCGACGATACCCAAACTGTTTCTTAGTAGGCAAAGATCAACACGACTTCTTAGATTTGCTCAACAACTATCTCGAAGAAATAGAAAAAAATGGCACATCGAGAGCCGCCGTCAAGAAGCATATCCGCGGCACGACTACAGAAATGGGAATTCATTTTCCCAATGCGATTCCACTCTCTTGAGCAACTACTGATCTATCGTCGATGGAATCGGAACAGTCGCAGGCTGAACACGGTGAATCCAAACTTTGGAAAGCATCTTCACCATGAGCATCACAACTCCGCCAGCCAAAAGCGAATCCAACGTTGGAATCGTGGTGAGTGTAATCAATCCCAAGCCGAAAGCGTCTTTCGACGTTGCGGCATAGCCGACGACCGCGCCGGCGAACCACGCAAACAGCTGCGCAAGATGCCAGTCTTTGACGGAAGCGAGTTCTCTTTCGGTAGTGGCTTTCTCATTCCCGATAGCGTTGATAACGAAGACACCGGATATCGGAGCAATCAAAATTCCAAGCAAAGTGAGAAACGAAACCATGTGTCCAGCAATGTGAAACTCCGCAAGAGTGATACCAATCAAACCGGCAAGTATCGCAAGGTGCGAGCGCTGCAACCGCGGCAGAACCGCAGCAAGGCTAAGAGAAGACGAATAGAGATTGCAATCATTTGCAGCCCAAGTCGCAAACATCATCATCAAGAAGATGAGCCAAGAAAGGCTTGCAGGTACAAGATGAATCATGATGTCTTTGGTTTGGAACGTCACACCAATGACACCACAGGCGATGAGCAATAAAGGATAGATGAACGCATAATCGCCAATCGAATATGCCAGAGCATGTGCTTTCGTTCGAGCAAAACGACTGTAGTCGGGATTCATGGAAGCGCCCACAATAAAGCCACCTGCAACCGTCGCAGCGCCTGCTCCCACAGATATCAAATCGGCTTGAGCGGGTTGGAACTGCATAATCATGCTGAATTTTCCAGGCTCGAACGCTGATGAGAGAGCATAGATAAGCCCACCAAAGAGCAATGGAACAGCCAAGTAACTCAACCTGCCAATGGCTCGAATGCCCAAGGCTGCGGTCGTAATCATTGCCGTTCCACCAATAGCAATCGTTATCTCTGGCGACAGCTTCATATGGAAGATTTGATTTGCAAGTTGCACAACCGCATTGGCAAACATTTCAGTCTGCACGCCCCACCAGCCAATCATGCCCATCGTCAGAATAAGTGCGATCATGGATGCGCCTTTGCTTCCGAACGTTGTTTTGGCGATCAACGCAGTGGAGCATCGAGTGACTGCTCCCAAGCGCGCCGTTAATGCACCAATTACTCCCAGAATCGCCGCACCTGAAAAAGTGGCGAGAACCAAATCGGTAAACTTCAAGCCTATACCCAGCTGACCGCCGAGCACGAAGATGGGAATGCTAATCATGACGCCCATCTCGATGATCATGAGATACCACCACGGGCGCAATCCAGAGTCGCTTACCGGCGTTCTGGAAAAATCATCGTGCAATTCGGACATAGCTGTACCTCTAAAGCTATGGCCAAAGCTATCAGTACAATAATAAGTTGTCTGTGTGTGAACTACGCAAGGCATGGTGATAACCACCCCAACAATCGGAGAAACGAAAGTCGATAAGATCGATTCAGACTTTGGAATTTCGTGGGCTGGGAAATAATTCTCTAAACTGCCTTAAGGCTTGCAACGCTTGGTAGACGCCTCCGGGTGACCATCGCCGGCGGGCACTGCGACTGAAACTGGGTGGACGCGAAGACGGTCACCATCGACATATAAAACGGGCTGCAGTACTGCCATAGTTGCAGAAACAGGTTTCCAATTTCTTTCCCACCATCCTGTTGGTTCGCGATCTTTCCCGCAGTCTGCGTTGACTTTTTCGCCATCAACTATTTCCACCTCGCCCAAAAACTTCCGAGCTGGTATGCAGGCTTTTCGTTTCTGCTCTTCTCTGTATGAATCAAGGCACTCGCACAGCAACGGACTCGGTTCTGCTGAGCCAGCGCCTTTGATTCGGTCGGATTCTGGGAAAAAGATGAGATCATCGTGTGCCATGATTGAATCTCCGGTTTGAGTGCGGGGTTATGAGCGGAAGTCTAAAGGCGAGCCGTTAACTAGGTGTTAACGCCGACGTCACCCTAGCCAGCCTCGTCACAATAAGGCGTTCTACTTGCACTGATCTATCGTCATGAACCTTTTGCTTTATCGCGCAACGACTTTCCTTTTCTTGCCTACATCAACTACGGTCAATTCAATTTTCACTTTCAGTCTGCCGCACAAAGCAGAAAAGACCGCGGAGATATTGTCCATACTTGGATTACCACGCGACGAGAGCATGCGATGTAAGCTCTTAGCCGGAATATCGATTGTTCGTGAAAGTTCCTCGAAACCAATGGTGTTATTAACCAAAGCTCGAAGGACCATTCGAGACGTTTCTGACTCACCGCTGTAAAAGAGGCTGGTTGCCTCTGCCAGCAAAGCTCTTGCAAATGCTGGATCTTCCTTGATGCGTTCAGCAATTGTGTGCTTAGAATTGCGTGTGAGTGCCATTTCGATTACCTTCTGTTCTTCTTACCTTTCTTGCTCTTGTTGTTCTTTGCGAGTCCAATTTGCAGTGCTTTCAAGCTTGCGGCCTTTCTAACTTTATATTCCTCGTGTAGCCGTATCGATTCTTTAATGTCGTCGCTCTGTCCCTTCTTGGTTCCACCACCGAACAGGAGGATAAGGTCTCTTCCATCCCGTGCCAAGTAGATCCGATAGCCAGGTCCCCAGTTGATGACGTATTCTCCAATTCCATCAAACCATTTGATCGCTGATATTAGGCCGCGTTTCATACGAAATCTCGCAATCGCTACCTTCGCGGCGGCTTCCGCATCGAGGGATTGAACCCATTTCTTATACGGACTTGAACCATCCTCCAGCAAGTATTCTTCAACTCTCATTTTCAACAGTAACATATATGTCACCACGCGTCTACACGCAATATACTGAGGATGCGTTCAATACTCATCCTCGCGAACGGTGACGATCGTCCGCCTCCAATCGGCTAGCCCAGATTACGTGCACCTGGTGCACCAAGCAAGTTAATAAAACTTGCGCGAACTGATTGATCATTTCGCGCAGGCTTCTGTTCAAAGGAGTGAAAATCCAAAAACGAACCTTAGATACAATCAGGGGATACGCATGATTGCGCACCCCCTGAACCCCGCGACGGAAACTTAGTTATCTAGTTGGCTTCGACGTCGATGTAGTCATCTCCGTAGGATGGTCCACTACCGTTGCCATTGCCGCCGGATGCCGCACCCGAGTAGCTCGGGCCGCCGCCGTAGGCGAAGCCTCCTTGCGAGTTTGCACCACCGGTGGCAGCGCCTGCGCCTACTGGTTGACGAGCTTCTTGTTCGAGTTGGACGGCAACTCCTCTAAGTTCGTCCATCAGCTTCTTCAGCACTTCCAGCGATGCATTCTGTTGGAGTTTGGATCTCAGTTCAGACACGAGCATTTCTGCACGTTTTGTTCTTTCGCTTGATCCAAGTTCTTTCATCTTGTGTTCGATCGTGTAGCACATGGAGTCTGCTTCGTTGCGAACATCAGCTTCTTCCTTGCGTCTGCGATCTTCTTCAGCGTGACCTTCCGCTTCTTTGACGAGTCTTTCGACATCTTCCTTGGAAAGGTTTGTGCTGGCGGTGATTGTGATCTTCTGTTCCTTACCCGAGCGTTCATCACGGGCGGTGACATTCACAATACCGTTGGCATCGATGTCAAACGACACTTCGATTTTTGGAAGTCCACGCGGAGCAGGAGCGATTCCATCCAGTTTGAAGTTGCCGAGCAACTTGTTGTCGCGAGCCATTGGGCGCTCACCCTGGAATATCATCACGTCCACTCCCGGCTGATTATCTTCAGCAGTTGAGAACGTTTGCGATTTGTGAGTTGGAATAGTTGTATTGCGTTCCACCAGTTTGGTGAAGACACCACCCATGGTTTCAATACCGAGTGACAGCGGCGTCACGTCGAGCAACACAATATCTTTCACTTCGCCGCCAAGAACCGCAGCTTGAATGGCTGCACCTACCGCCACCACTTCATCGGGATTGACGCTTTGGTTTGGTTCTTTGCCGTTGGTCAACTTCTTAACGAGTTCTTGAATTGCAGGAATTCTGGTCGAACCACCCACAAGTACGATCTCATCGATGTCGTTGTAGGTAAGGTCTGCGTCTTTCAGAGCCTGCTCGACCGGTTTGCGGCAACGTTCCACCAGTGGGCGAGTCAAGTCGTCAAACTTCGCTCGCGACAGCTTCATATCGAGGTGTTTTGGTCCACTCGCATCTGCACTTACGAAAGGCAGCGAGATGTTTGTTTCGCTAACTGAAGACAACTCAATCTTCGCCTTTTCAGAAGCCTCTGTGAGGCGTTGCAACGCTTGTGGGTCTTTGCGCAGGTCGATGCCTTCGAGCTTTTTAAACTCTTCGGCTACCCAATCGACAATGCATTTGTCAAAGTCGTCGCCACCAAGGTGAGTGTCACCATTAGTTGCCCTGACTTCAAACAATCCATCGCCTACTTCGAGAATGGAGACGTCGAACGTGCCGCCGCCAAGGTCGAATACAAGGATGGTTTCGTTTTTGCCTTTCTTGTCGATTCCATACGCAAGAGCTGCGGCCGTAGGCTCGTTGATGATCCTCAATACATCGAGTCCAGCAATGACGCCAGCGTTTTTCGTCGCCTGTCTTTGTGAATCATTGAAATACGCAGGCACGGTAATGACTGCAGAAGTCACCTTTTCACCCAAGTATTTTTCTGCATCTTCTTTGAGTTTCCTCAACACCATTGCAGAGAGTTCTTCGGGGCTGTAATCCTTTCCTTGGAGGCTGATTTTGCAGCTGCCTGCCGCTCCTTCTTTCACCTTGTATGCAACTATCTTTCTTTCCGAATCCACTTCATTGAAGTGACGACCAATGAATCTCTTAATCGAATAAACGGTGTTGGTCGGGTTTACGACAGCCTGACGTCGAGCCAGTTGGCCTACCAATCTTTCACCAGCCTTGTTGAACGCCACGACAGACGGTGTCGTACGTCCACCTTCGGCATTGGGAATAACGGTGGGCTGTCCACCTTCCATGACTGCTACTACGGAGTTTGTGGTCCCTAAATCTATACCTAATGCCTTACCCATATGCGTACTCCCCTTTGAGTCGAATTTTTCCAATCGCGGGCGTCAACATCCCAGCGGCATTTCATAGCCGCTCGCGTTGACCCGTGTTTTTGAGGCTCAGTCGCCTACTAATAGAAGCTCCGGCATTCCTGCACTGTTTGCTATGGATGTCCGGGTTCTACATTTTCTTGTAAATCGGGTTGCCCCAAATTGGCGCCGAAATCAACAAAATTTTCAACATTCACATAGACAATTCGCCCGTGAGCTGAAAGATGCGGAAATTAGGGCACCCGGTGACATATACGGAATGCTGCTAAAATTACCCACTATCAGTTAACCCGTGAGGTCCCATGAGAACTCTCATTCGCAATATCGCATTCGGTTTGTTGGCAAGTTTGGTTTCGGTTGGCGCGCTTCAAGCTGACGCCAAGCAATACAGCAAAGAAGAACTCGAGGATGCACCTGCCCTAGAGCTGCTCGGCAAGCCAGCCCCAACATTTACGTTGGATGATTTGGGCGGAGCAAAAGTCGATCTTCAAAACCATCTCAAGAAAGATATTGTTGTTTTAGATTTCTGGGCGACATGGTGCCCGCCTTGCCGAATGGCACTGCCTATCGTCACTTCCGTGACTGAGTCGATGAAAGACAAAGGTGTTGTTTTCTACGCTGTCGATCAAGGCGAAACATCCGAGCAGATTAATGAATATTTGGGATCGGTAAAATTCAAGCCAAATGTCATTCTCGATCAAAAGAGAACGGCCGGAAAAATGTACAAACTCAACGGCATTCCGCAGACAGTGATCATTGGCAAAGATGGAACGGTTCAAGCCGTGCACATCGGGTTTGGCTCCGGACTCAAAGAAGAATTAACGGAACAGTTGGAGAAATTGGCGAAGGGCGAAAGCCTCCTGGAAGACGAGAAGACCGAAAAGCAAGACGCCAAAACCGGCGAAACAAAGCCCGAGGCATCGGGTAATTAAGTTCTGTTTGCTGAAACCGGCAACGTTTGCCTGATAGTTTTCAACGCATCATCCGGTGACGTGGCAAGCTTGATGCGCTTCTTATCCAGGCTCTGAAAGAATTGATGAGCAATTGGATCATCGCTCAGCAAAATGACGGTCTTGCCGGCTTTGATGGCTAGAGCGACTTCCGATGCCGTTCCTGCCCCCATACCACAGGCCACGATTGCGTCACTGGTTAGAACATTGATGTTGTTTCTGGCGCTGCCCACGTCGGTCATGATGGCGATGTCCACGTATGGCGACATGGCATGGTCGTCGGCATCGGGAAGAACCCCGAGCACCAGCCCTCCAGCCTCATGGGCGCCCTGGCTCGCGGCATCCATGACGCCGGAGCGCCTGCCGCCGGTCAATAGCACCCAGCCCTCAGCCGCTATCAGCCGCCCAAGCTCTCTGGCGCGCCCCAAATCTGTTGCTGTAGCACCATCTCCGGGTCCCATGACCCCGACTACAGTTTTTCGCATACGAGCTAATCCTTGATATGATGGAAACCCTATGAAGGTAATCCTACCCTTAGCCGTTACCGCATGTCTATTTGTGGCGCTGGGCTTGCCCGCCGGCGCCCAAACCATGTTGCAAGGTGGTGTCGAGCACACGGACACTTTGCCGCCGGTCGCCCCGCAGTATCAGCCCGGAAATACATATTCTGCGCGAGCCACGGCTCGAGCCAATGTGGAGTGGGTTCAGTGGTTTCCAATTCCCGCCTGGTTTGCCGGCACCTGGCAAAAGCAAGGCGACGAGCGCACCGACGCCATCGACATGAGGACTGGTTCAGAATCCCGTACTCCAGTGTGGATTCAAAACGTGATGTCGGCGACATACGGCTATCAGATGGATAGCACCGGTGCGATTTGGCATGCTGTGTTGTTGCCGTTCACCAGGGATGGTGTCTCGGGGCTCGACCTCGACCAGCGAATCGTCAACGGATTCAAATGTCTTCAATCAAGCGAAAACCAAGTCACATTGCTGTTTCGCGCGACTGTTGTGAGCGTCAACCAACAGACTGGTCGCATCGATCGCACTTATCAAAGTGAAGAGATCATTAGCTACACACCTATCAATAACAATCAGTTGCACACCATGTCATCCGCACGTTTCTTCGATCAGCAAGGACGCCCAATACTCAACACCACGAGCACATCTATTGCAAATCGAACTGCATCATTTGTTCCGCTCAGATATCACGAGCAGCTTGACCTCGAAGCATCATTGGCGAACTATCTAAGGCAGAATAATATGGCACAGCTGGTGCCGGTTCATCAGTATCCGACCAATCAATAACAAAGGCACAATGGGCGCTGAAAGCCAGCACCCATTGAGTCGACCATTAATCGTGA
Source organism: uncultured Candidatus Obscuribacterales bacterium (assembly GCA_964503045.1). Taxonomy (GTDB): domain Bacteria; phylum Cyanobacteriota; class Vampirovibrionia; order Obscuribacterales; family Obscuribacteraceae; genus CAYZJR01. The sequence goes on along the minus strand of CAZCZI010000004.1, from coordinate 152,348 downwards.
GATCAAAGCGATCAAATCGCGAAATTAAATCTGCGCGAATCCAACTTGTTCCAATGTCGGGTAGTCGGTATACCCGTGCTCGCTGCCACCATAAAATGTGGAACGGTCATATGGGTTCAAAGGTGCATTGAGAGCCAGTCTTTGCGGCAGATCGGGGTTGCTTATGAAGAGTCTGCCAAAGGCAATCAGATTGACCGTTCCATCTTCGATTGCATCAATCGCAAGCTGTCTCGTGTAACCGCCGGCACTGATGATCGCATTTGAGAAGTACGGTCTGAGATCTCTTGAGCTCACTCCTGATGGCTCGCCTTCAACGTCTTGGCTGCCGTTGACGCGAGGCTCGATTACGTGAATGTACGCAATGTTCATTTCATTGAGGCGAGAAGCAACATATGTGTATAGTGCAAGCGGGTTTGAGTCGTGCATGTTTTTGTAGGTTCCGCTTGGCGAAAGGCGCACGCCAACGCGGCCGGCGCCCCACACGCCAACGACCGCATCGACAACTTCCATCAGCAATCGCACACGATTTTGAATTGGTCCGCCATATTTGTCGGTTCTTTGATTTGATCCATCATGAAGGAACTGATCCAGCAAATAACCATTGGCGCTGTGAATTTCGACACCATCAAAACCGGCATCCAGAGCATTTATTGCGGCTTGACGAAACTGTTCGACAATCTCGGGAACCTCTTCAGGCTCCAGCGCACGTGGAACTACCAATGGTTGCGGCCCCGAATACGTCGTGGCAAACCCTTCTGCTGCAATCGCCGATGGTGCTACAGGAAGTTGACCGTGTTCTTGCATTGATGGATGCGAAACGCGCCCCGTATGCCACAGCTGAACGAAGATTCTGCCACCTGCGTTGTGCACGGCATCAGTGACTTTGCGCCAGCCTGCAATCTGGGCATCTGTATAAATTCCAGGTGCATTTGCGTATCCATGCGCTTGACGCGAGATGTCGGTCGCTTCGGTAATGATCAGTCCTGCCGAAGCACGTTGTGAATAATAAGTGGCAGCGATAGGCTGCGGCACCAGTCCAGCACCTGCACGCATTCTTGTAAGCGGTGCCATGATGATGCGATTAGGAAGCTCCAGATCGGCTCCCAACTTCATTGGTGAAAATAGACTGCGTTTCATAACGGGATTACCTTATATTCTTCTGCTTGTGTCTTCTTTTTGGTTTTCTTCTTGATAATTACCGCACAAAGTCTTGCTATTCGGGGCAACTTGGACAATAATTAAATTGTTCGATAGTTGCATTGTCGCATTGTACGCATATTATCGTACTATTTACCAGGTGGACCGTCAAGCCCACCCCAAAAGAAGTTCTGAAACTTATGAAAAACCTGTTCCATCCATCACCAGACGACATTCAGCTGACCACGGTGATGTATGCGCTGAGTGACCCGATTCGCCTGGACATCGTCTGCCAATTGAAGGATGTGGGCGAGTTGACTTGCGGCAACTTCAGAATTTGTTCTGAAAAAGGGAAATCGACAATGACGCACCACTTTAAAGTGTTGCGCGATGCGGGTGTGATTCAAACAAGAGTTGAAGGACGAGAGCATTTCACATCTCTTCGTCGAGCAGACCTCGACTCGAGATTTCCGGGGCTTCTCGATGCCGTGCTCAACTCAACCGGCGCAAAGGTCGGCGCAAGATAGCGCGCGAGATCACGCGCTGCGTGATCTCGAGATCAATACAGCGAATGGGACACGAATTTCGTGATCACGCGGCGCGTGATCAC
>CAZCZI010000004.1:114098-150501 GCA_964503045.1 uncultured Candidatus Obscuribacterales bacterium | reverse complement strand
CGTGATCACGCGGCGCGTGATCACCTAAGTCTTGTTAGCTATTGTCCTGAAGAAATGTTCGTCCGGCACAAACGCAGCTGAATCTTTTGGAGGCATCGAGCCCATCTTTTTAGATTGATTGGCAGCGGCAGCATCTCCGTCAAGACTGAAATCCAAAAGCATTTTGTCGACATCGCCGCCTGGTGAAGCGGCAATCTCCTGAGTCGCTAACTTCTTGGTTGGAGCGGGCTCTCCGGCTCCAGAAACAAAATCATCAAAAAACTTGTTGCGCACACTCTGCTGCCGTTTGGCAGCAAACGCATCATCAAAGTCCATATTAAAGGAACCTCGGCTGTTCAAGGCATGGGGATAGTAAGGGTAATGAACAGTCTGACTTTAAAGACCAAGTGTGATTTTTTGGTACCGCACCAAAAACAGTAGGAGTATCTCCTAAGGCTCGACTCCAACTCCGTTTCCCTTTATGTCGCTTACAAAACCGCTCTCCATTCGCCCTTTTTCACGAAGCCTCAGGTATGGATTTGGAAACGGTGTCGCCGGAATTTCTCGAAAAACGCGATCGCCACGGGCAGGAACCAGTACCTTCAATCCAGAGCGCGTGACAAACTCTCGTGTGAGTGGTTTAGCCAAGACATAGGTTTGCAAGAAACCAACGCTTTGACCGAACCGCGGAGACGAACATGCCAAAGCGACACACGCAAAAGCAAAGAACGCGACTGCTTTGCCCTTGGTAAAACCTCGAATCTCCGCCGCTAGTGCCGCAAGAATGGCAGCCGATATCCAGACCGTTCCTACACAATATCGCGTATCCGGTGCCAGCCACATCGAACAAAAATAGCTGAGTCCGGCTGCCCACAACACATAGAATATTCGTTTATCGATTTTGTTGCGATTCACAATCACGACCGGCGCGCTGCAACACGCAATCATCCATGGCACGAGTGTGTTTATCTGATAGATGTAGCAAACGTAACCAATCCAGCCAGGAAGCCAGCCCCATCCGGGTTGCACTTGTGTCCAGTGACAGTCAGGTGTGCGAGCGAATCCATATATCCAGTTTGCGCAGCTTTGAATTGAGGGTTTAGGAACAGTCCACTCAAACGGCAAAGCCGTGAAAGATAGTGGGTAGAGAAGGCAACCATTCATGATCACGCCGTGAATGATCCAAGGCCCAACAAGCAATGTAATGAGCGCCAACTGGCGCACAGAAACAACTTGTGATGTGAATTTCGATTCACGCGCGAGCCACAACGCAATCAATGACGAATTGAAGGCATAAAAGATATTGCCGACCTTTATTGTGATCAAAAGCGCGCTGAAGAATATGACCAGAAAAATCTCAGTTCGTCGCGACGCTTGAGACTGGCGCCTAATCAGCAATTTAAACAGCTCGTTGGCGATGACGAGTGAAAGCGCAGTCGACGCGATCTCTGTGGCCACTCCTTTTACGTTTGGTCCAATCGCCTCGTAGAAAGCAATGATGAAAAACACTAAGTGAAAGGCGAGGGCAATACGTGTCGCACTGCTCTTACTTCCAGCCCGCGACATCCAGAGCGCGATTTGCAGAATCATCATAGTGACGAACACACCATTCGTGATGCTCTCGCATGGAGGGACTCCCATACCCGTGCACTGATCCAAAAGCGCTGCTAAGAAGTAGTAAGTCTGGTTGTACGACAAGCACCCAAACAGGTTTCCGAGCCCGGGAACAACAGCGAATTGCTTATACCACTCGATTATCTCGAGTTGATAGTAACCAGCGTTGTAATCGAAAAGGGGTCCATTTGCTCTTTGCGCCATAAAAGCGATCACCACCGCCACCGGTAGCATTACAAGCCATTGCTTGGTTAGTCTGATGGTTTTGAAGAAGCTCCTAAGCTGGCGTTGATGCAGCACATAACCAAGCAATCCCAGCCCGGCCGCTATGACTGGAAAAAGAGGCGAGATTGGCAGAAACATATGAACCATCTGCAGACCAGTCAGAAGCACACCGAAGCCAAGCCAAAAGCTGAGAATCAGTGAATCAAGAGTCAGCCGTGACTTGAGCCGCAATGCATGGCCAGCAAGCAGACCGATTCCAGTCACAGCGAAGACAACGACAAACCAGACAGCTATCAGCGTCAACATTGCAGTCGCGAACCAGAAATGAATGTTCATTTCGCGATGAGTTCCGACGATTTTTTTTGCTTGTCTTTTTCGGGTCGCTGCAATTGCTCTAGCAGAGAAATCGACTCTTCATCATGTTCGTCAATAGACAGAGCCGTCTTACAATCGCGCAGCGCTGCTTCCGTCTGTCCCAGCTTCGCTTCGCACTTTGCTCGGGCACCATATAGGGGTGCGAAGTCACCAAGCCCGCATTGTTGAGACATTTCCAGCTCTGACAAAGCTTCGGCATACGCACCAGCCTCGAGCTTGATGAGACCGCGCGCGAAATAGATCCAATACACTCCCGGCTTCATCATCAACGCCTTGTCGCAGTCCTCGCTTGCGCCTTTGGTGTCTCCGAGTTCTGCACGGGCAGCTGCTCTCAACCCATAGATTTCAGGTGAGTATGGATATGTTTTCAAAAACGAGGTAGCGAGATCTCGTGCCACTGCAAATTTGCGGTAATACATATTGCGCTCGACTGGCGTGATCTCCACTTTCATGGCGCGCTTGAATTCAGACTGCTGATGCCTGCGGTCATCCCACAAACTGACCAGACAAACGGCTGCGATCACGACCAGCGTAACCGCAGCAAAAAAGTTGAACATTGAAATTGGTTTCAGCAACCCAGTCACAGCTCTACTCTACTGTGCAAGCCTTTCCATTTACAGCCTTTTCGAGCAGGCCTAGATACTCGGCACGTTCCTCATCCGAAATAAATGCTGCTCTAAACGAGTTTTCAGCAAGTTTTACGAGTTCTTCGTGGGTGAGATTGAGCGCTTCGGTAGCGGACAAGAAATTTTCTGATACGTAGCCGCCAAAGTACGCCGGGTCGTCCGAATTAATCGTGGCGCGAATGCCAAGCTCCATCATCTCCTTGAGGTTGTGATCGTGCATCCTATCGAATACTTTCAATTTGACGTTGGACATCGGGCACACAGTCAGAGGCACCTGGTCGTCGACGAGACGATCGACAAGACGAGGATCTTCCAAGCTGCGCACGCCGTGATCGATGCGCGACACTTTGAGAACATCCAGCGCTTCCCAAACATATTCGGGCGGACCTTCTTCGCCTGCATGACAGACGGTAAGAAGGCCCTCTGCGCGCGCGCGAGCGAAGACGTCTTTGAACTTGACCGGCGGGTGGTCTTTCTCAGCGGAGTCGAGACCGACGCCGACAATCTTTTCTTTGTGCCTCAGTGCTTGCTCGAGGGTTTCCATGGCTGACTCCGCACTTTGATCGCGCAAGAAACACATAATCAATTTGCTCGATATGCCATGGTGTTTCTTACTATTGGAAACAGCCTCCCAGAGCCCCTCCATCACTACATCGAAGGACACGCCGCGCTCCGTGTGAGCTTGCGGGTCGAAAAAGAGTTCGGCATGCACGACGTTTTGTTGTTTCGCTCGTTCGAAATAAGCGTTTGCAAGATCGATATAGTCTTGGGCCGTTTTGAGAACGTTCATTCCTGCGTAATAGACATTTAAGAACGATTGCAAGTCCGTGAAATGGTAAGCCTCTCGAAGGTCTTCTACCGAAGCGTACGGCACCTTCAATTTGTTGCGTTGTGCAATTTCAAATATAAGTTCGGGTTCGAATGTTCCCTCAATGTGCAAATGCAATTCAGCTTTTGGAAGCTTTGAAATGAGAATTTCTATTTGTATGCCCTCGCTACTAAATTTGCCTTGGTTTTAAATTTCCATCTAAATACCATTGTATCTCCACTAAAGCCGCGGGTCGACAGGTTCGCTTTCCAATGCCAAAACGCCGAACACACACTCATGCACTCTGTACAACGGCTCGTGCCGCACAAAGCGCTCCAACGCCTCAATGCCCAGAGAAAACTCTCTCAACGCCAATCCTCTCTTAGCCGAAAGACCACGCGCTCTAAGCCGGAAGAGGTTATTGTCATCGCTGTATTCCGGTCCATATATAATGCGCAAATATTCCGGACCTCTGCATTTGACGGCAGGCTGCAAGAGACCTCGCTTGGCAGGCACGATCGCATCGAATGGTTTCACCACCATGCCTTCGCCACCCGATCGTGTCATCTCTTCCCACCAGCTCACGACTTCATCCATACTGGCTTGATTGCTGGTTTCAACAACCCTGTACTTGGTTGCCAAAAGTATTGGGTCATGTTTGCAGAGTTCGGCCAGCGCCTCCATGTGCCAGACGTGATCTTTGCCGACGTGCGTCATTCCTTCGGTTGCAAGAATCTGAAACGGCGCCAGTTTGTAATCATCGATGGACTCGACGTTCCAGCAGTATCCCCTATAGGCCTTTTGAAACTTTTGCGCCATCTCCAAACGCGCATCGACTTTGCCGAGCATTTCGGCGACATCGACTCCGCGTTGCTTCGCCATCGCCAAGGCTTTTGACGCCACCGGCAGTGATGACACGGCGGCGCTGCCGACAGCCGCGTATTGATCGCGAATTAGCTCGCGAGCCTTGGCAGACCATGGCATCAGCTCGCAATCGAGTAGAATCCATGAGGTGTTGAACTTCTGCCAGAAATTGGCCGCCGTCAACGCATTTGACATTCTGGCGATGAACTCTCGTTCTAACTCAGGATCATTGAAAAACTTCCGACCCGTTCTCGTATAACAAACTCCGACACCTTCATTGACGACGCCGAATCGTCTCTGGGCGCTCGATTCGTCCTTTGCCACCAAAACAACGGCGCGCGAGCCCATGTGTTTGGTTTGACATACAACGGTCGAGACACCGTTGATTAAGTAGTAGTTGAGCGCTTCGACGGGATGCTCCAGATAGCCCGGCAGGTTGCTCGTCTCACAAGGAGACATTGTCGGCGGCAGGTAAATCAGCCACTTTGGATTAATTGCAAACCGACTCATCACTTCGAGAGCAGCACACGCATTCTCTTCTCGTATCGTGATGTTATTCTGCAATCGCGTGTTTATCACGCGCTTGCCTGTGACGTCTTCGATATCGAGAACCTCGTCACGACCAGAATCCAGTCCCAATTGTGGTGAGAGCTTATCGGTTTCCAAAAACGGCTTCACAGACTCATAGTAGGTATGCTGCGCTTTAACTGACACCAACTCTCTTTCGGGATATCTAAGCGCAGTCAGGCTGCCGCCAAAAACGCAACCGGTATCGACGCAAATGGTACGATTAAGCCACTCCGGCTCGCCCACGGGAGTGTGCCCGTAGACGACCATGGCATTGCCGCGATACTCCATCGCCCAGTTGTATCGCACCGGAAGTCCGTACTCATCGGTTTCTCCAGTAGTCTCTCCATATAGACAAAACTCGCGCACCCGCCCCGAGCTGCGTCCCTGATATGACTGTTTAAGCCCGGCATGTGCCACCACCAGTTTTCCATCATCAAGAACATAGTGACTGATCAAACCATCGATAAACTTTGCCACGCGCTCGTGAAACTCTTTCGGCTCGCGCTCCATTTGCTCGAGCGTTTCTGCCAGCCCATGCGTTATTCGAACATCTTTCCCATTCAGCTTTCGCAGTAGTTTCACGTCGTGGTTGCCGGCGACGCAAAGTCCATTGCCTCCTTCAACCATGCTCATGACCAGACGCAAAACGGAAGGAACATCCGGCCCGCGGTCGACGAGATCGCCTACAAACACTGCTTTTCGTCCATGCGGAGCATCCACGGTGATCTTCGGAATTGCACCGTCGGATCCATTCCCACTGCCGTTTACACCTTCGACCGTTACTTTGTAGCCGAGGTTTTCCAACAGCTCCTTCAACTCCGCAAAGCAACCATGCACATCGCCGATAATGTCAAATGGTCCTTTCTCGTGCTTCAAATTACTATAGAGTGGAACCCGCTCCACAACAGCCGATTCAACATCCTCAGGCGACGACAAAATGAAGATATGGCGGAAGCCTTCTCTTTGTAAATGTTTGATGGAACGGCGAAGATTTTGGCGATGTTGTTTGACGACGTAATCGCCGAAGGTGCGATCGGGTCTTCCCTGATTGCGCTCGAGACACAGCTTTTCCGGCATATCCAACACGATTGCAACCGGCAAACAATCCTGCGATCGCGCCAATGCAACCAACGGTCGTCTTGCCTCTTCTTGAACATTGGTGGCATCAATTACGGTGAGCTTCCCGGCTCGCAGCCGCTTGGAGGCAATGAAATGCAGCACCTCAAAAGCATCCGTGGTTGCCGATTGATCGTTTTCATCATCGCTCACCAGACCACGACAGTAATCAGACGACAGCACTTCAGTCGGCTTGAAATGCTTCTTCGCAAACGTCGATTTTCCGGAGCCGGAGGCACCGATCATCACGACAAGACACAACTCAGGTACCGAAAGCTTCATTTGAGTGTAAACACCCCCATCTGCGTTGGTGCTCCCACTTCGGGGTCTTCGGCACCAATGGGCAAGAACTCGACGTTATAGCCAAAGCGCTCGCAAGCCAGATTTGACCACTCTTGAAACTCTTTGCGTGTCCACTCGAATCGATGATCTCGGTGCCTGAACACACCGGCAGGTAGCGATTCGAAGCGCACGTTGTACTCGCAGTTCGGGGTAGTCAAAACCACGACCTTCGGCTTGGCGTATTCAAAAATCGTCCGCTGAAAAGCTTCCAAGCGGGGCGGGTCCAGATGTTCCACAACCTCGATACAGGTAGCCGCATCAAAACCGCTGAGCCGTTTGTCTTTGTATGTCAGCGAGCCTTGCAACAGCTTGATTCGCTCTTTCTGATGTTCTGGCACGCGTTCAAGTCGCAATCGTTTGTACGCAACTTCCAACGCATGCACCGAAACATCCATGCCAACCAGCTCTTGAAACTCTTTTTCTTCCTTCAATCGCCCCAGAAGCTTGCCATCGCCGCAACCCATATCAATGATGCGCCGCGCTGAGAACCGTTTCAAAACAGAAATTACAGACCCGATTCGTTGCTCGTTGAGACTTATCTTCTCTTCGACCGCCTCTTCCTCATTGGCCCGCACGATGTCCGTTTCATCAAGATCTTGATCTTCTTCAATCACCAGTCGCGCCAAAGCATCGCGGGTCAACCCGCGTTTGTGTCGCAGGTACCGATCGGTGACAAGACCTTTCTCGGGGTGCACGGCAAGCCACTCTCCGGCGTGCCGCAAGAGCTTCTCGACCTCGTCTTCGCCGACCCAGTAGTGCTTGTCGTTATCCATCACCGGAATCAAAACATAAAGATGCGCCAGCAGATCTTTGAGTGTCTTGTTTGCACTCAACTTCAAATGCAGATAGCGGCTTCGCCCCCAATCAGGAAAGGTCTCATCGAGCATCACTTCCTCGACTGCGACCTCGTATCCAAGCGGCTCGAACAATCGACGAACGAGCGCCTCACCGCCGCGACAAGGCACCACATCTAGTGACACCTCCAGGGCAATGGGCTGCGCGACCATCTCCGGCAGTTCCTTACAAGTGCCATTGAGAGCCGACCTAAACATCTGCGATATGGCGACGCTCATGAATGACGAGGCAACATACGGTCTGTCATTTACATACTGTTCCAACATGCCGTCAGAGCTCGCCTTCTTGCCGCGCACCAAGGCAACCGGATCAACCTCCAACATCACGGCAGCCGTGCAGCGCTCCTTCGAATTCTCCGGATAAAAGACAAAGACCTTTCCAAACGAAAGCTCTGTCGACTGCAACTTGTCGGGATGCTTGTGCAAAAGATAGCTGAGCACTTCTGCCGGTTGATGGGTAGTCGAAATCTGGAGCAGCATCGCGAACCGAAGCCCCGCATATATGGATAAACATAAATGGTACTAAATCACCATCCTTAGTATGGAGTGGGGCTGAGAACAATTTGGGCGAAACAGTCCCCAAACGGCCGCCGGGGTGTTTTGTGAAAGCCCCACCAGTGGAGGGGTTCAAAACTTTCTTCGAAAAAATCCAAATTTTTATCCAAAAAATTTGAACTTTTTGGCATTGCCAAGCGTTATAGGAGTATGCGACGGATGCGGAACGATCAAATACCGAAATGACGTCGGCGGCTTAATCAAAAATTCTGTGACCCATATTTTAGAAGGAGAAATGCAATGAAAATTGCTGTAGCTTTGACTGCGCTTAGTTTGGCGATCGTTACTTCGCTTCCTGTATATGCACAATTACAAGATGAGTCCTCTGTTGGTGTTGGTGCTCAGCTCGACAATCCCGAGTCTTCAGTAGCAATCGCACCCGTTATAGACATAGGCGGCGAGCCTGCTGCGGCTGCGGTAGCCGGTCGCGTAGGCGGTGGAATGAAGGCGCTCAATTTGACCGACGAACAGCTCGAAAAAATCCATGACATGAAAAACAAACTCGCTGACACCCTAGGGCCAAAACGTCTTGAACTTCAATCGGCGCAACGTCAGCTGAAAGACATGATCACAAAACCGACTTTAGATCGCAAAGCGATCACTCAAACACAAGACAAAATCAACGGTCTTCGCGCCGATATTGCCAATCTCAGTCTTGCATTCAAAATGGATGTCTCCGAACAGCTGACCGACGATCAGAAAAAACAGATTCGTCGCAGAGCACTTTCACCCAAGCACGCAAGAAAGGGGCATCGCAAAGCGCATGGTGCCAGGGGCAATAAAGGCGCTCGCGTCGGTGAATCTCAAGAGCAAAACACCGTTGAAGTAAAACCAAACGCCTAGTTTACGACATTTTGCACCGAGACCGAAGCGGCAGTGCTGTTGGCACTGCCGTTTTTCGTTGCCGTTATTGATTGGTTTCTAATCCTTCAAGATACATGACCGCGTATCGCTTGTCGCCCAAGGGCTTTGCCTTTCGCCGCCGCCGACACTTCCATGGTCACCCACTGTCCGCCCAAACGCTTCAAAACGTTGAGCACTTCCAAAACTTCTCTGCCGGCATCCGTCAGTTCATACTCCACTCGTGGTGGCACTTCCGGATATGTCGTTCTTGTCACCAAACCTAGATCTTGCAGCTTCCTAAGCCGCTCGCAAAGAGTCTTGGCACTCAGCCCAGGCAGATTTTTCAGAAGTTGGGTGGTCCTCTTTTTTCCACCAGCCAATTCGATCAACACCAAACTGGTCCAACGAGGCGCCAATATCGCCAAACCAAACTCGATCATTCGATTATCTTGGTGGCCCAAAACTTCGTTCATAATCCCAAAACCTCTGCGGCAGAAACAATACCATGACACTATAAGTACAAGGATTCCACTTTGTTTCCAATATGTAACCGTCCTAGCTATCGATTTCGAAATCATCCTAAAGGATGAAGTTTTCACTAATTTAGGGGTTTCTGTAGTCATTTATAGGGTCGCAGAGTGCGCACCAACATAGGTCGAAGCGATTTAGTTCGTACCAACCAAAAAGTTCAAAGACTAGACGAGTCCACGTTTCATCGCACCTCAAACTCGCCGGTTCCAGCACTGCTCTAAGCCCGAGGCGCGTAAGCTATGTTGGCTCACAGGGGCACCCCCAACAATCGACGGCAAGAACCTTAGAATATAAGGTAGAGGCAACGACGTGCAGAGCACATTAGGCTACATCTCCCCACCCAGCACATGCGGATATCTGCCAGATCGCAACTGGCAGCTTCGCTATGAATTCGTGCTGGAAATGACGCCTGCCGAGTACCAGGAATTGCTCAACAAGGGCTGGAGACGGTTCGGCTCGACGTTATTCCGCCCGCAGTGTCCGTCTTGCACGGCTTGCCGGTCATTGCGCGTACCAGTCAGTGATTTTCGCGCCAGTCGAAGCCAAAAGCGATCTCTTGCTTTTGGGAGGAACGTAGTCATACAAATCGGCGAACCGTCAATCGATGAGAAACGCGTCGAGATTTATCTGGAACACCATCAAACTCGCTCGACCAATCGTGGTTGGCCGATGCCTGACTTGCAACACGCAATGGAGCACATTGCATCTTTTATGCTTGGACCATTTCCGTGTCAGGAATGGAGCTACTATTTAGCCGACGAACTGATTGGGATCATGTACGTAGATCAGCTGCCGGAAGGGCTTTCTGGAATCTATTATTATTACCGCTCACACCTGACCAAACTGTCAGCCGGAACATTCATGATTTTGAGCATGATAGAACGAGCAAGGAAGCTCGGTTTGCCATATGTGCATCTCGGCTACTTTGTTGATGGTTGCATATCGATGGAATACAAATCGCGCTTTGTTCCAAACGAGATTCTGGACGACACCGGCAAGTGGACACCGTTTCGCACTTAAGAAAGAACCTCAAAGAAAAAGTACTTTCAATTCCGCTTTAGTTGACCTCCTCCCCTCCCAAGGACGAGGCTTGCCGCGCGTTCTGGTCAACGCCAAAACACCGCACGCTTCCCGTCTATATCGAGCAGCATGTTGAGTTCTGAAAGATAGGACATACCCAGAGATGGATTGCCATTGCCGACATCGACAAGATTTGCTCTCACTCCGTTGCTGGTCAAAGTTCCCAAAGAGAGAGCCTGAATAGTTGTAGGAGTTACTTTTACCGGTGTTCCATCATCTGTGATTGACGTATCAGGCTTGGCACCTGGCGGCGCAACCACGCCCAACCGCGAAGAGTCCTTCTGATAGACACGACAAAGTTGAGCTCCAGTATCAATGTTTGCCGGTGTTTCAATACCATTGATTTTTACACGCACTGCGATGTTTCTTGCATCGACTTCAAGTGGAACATGCACCGCCCCCGATGGCACCTCGTTACGCGGCATCGCTTTGTAAAATCCAAGCTGCCCTCTCGTGTTGTTAAAAAGAATCGATTGCCCGCGAAAGAAACTCCAACCCAGAAGCGGGTCCCAATCCTGCTTTTCCTGAACATTGACCGTGAGTCTTTGTTTGATGTTACCGATTTGAACATCTACAGGCACTTGCCACACATTATAGGGGTGACCGGCACTCGTATACGCCTTCCCCGTCGCTGGGCCGGTGGGCTCGTTTATGCCCAGTTGCTTGAGGTGATTTTTGCCGAAAAGGCAGGCACTAGTGCCTGTATCGATCAACATTTTGATGGAGTGCCCATTAACCGTTGCAGGCACCAACATGTGTCCTTGCTTGCTGGCATCGATGAACACTGTTTCTTGGGCAGGTCCGGTCGGCACTGCAGTTGAGTTTGGCACTCCGGTGGAGGTCGCGGAAGTCGTGGAAGCTGCATTCACGTTGTTAGGTATGCCGATGGGGGGTTGCAGTCCGAGCGCTGTTTCTGCCATCCGACAGGCGGAAGTCCCCGGGAAATTATCGACTAGGTTTCTGTATAGCTTACGGGCAACTTCTGGTTTGCCTAGATACTGATTGCAGATGGCAACATAGTACACTGCGTAGGCATTTCGAGGTTCTCTTTTTACGATTGCTTCGAACTGGACGAGTGCAGATTTGTAGTCTCTTTTGTTGAAGGTGTTGACGCCCTTGGTGAATGCATCGTCGGCCCATGCAGGAGCCGTTGCCGACGGGACGAGGAAACCTAGAGCTATAGCCGTCACGATAAGAGTGACGAGTCTTTTTGCCTTATTCGCATTAGTTGCGCAAATCATCAAACATGCCCTTCTATTTGATCCTGTGGTTTATCCCAATCTTGCTACCTTCCAATATTAGCCTGGCTGACAACCAATGCGCACTCTCTTGCAATTTGCAGATCTTCTCGAGTTTCGATAACAAGCACGCCTACTTTCGATTTTCGTGTAGCAATTGAACAGTCGCCCTGAGCATTGTCATTGAGTTCGTCGTCTATCTCCACTCCAAGAAAGTTCAAGGAGTCGCATACTTGAGAGCGTGTCAGCTTGTCATTCTCACCTATGCCACCGGCAAATGAAATCGCGTCGACTCTTCCTAATGACACCGCCATCGCGGCAACTCCCTGGGCGACCCGACGAATGAACACGTCAATCGCCAGCTTCGCATCAGCATCGCCGGCTCGTTGCCTTTTTCTTGCTTCGACCATATCCGGCGTTCCACATAAGCCCTTAAAGCCGGAAAGGGTATTGAGTGCATGCTCAACTTCTTTTGGCGTCTGCTTCTCAGTGCGCATGAGATAGAGCAATATGCCGGGATCAATTGAACCCGATCGCGTCGACATCATTAAACCTTCAAGCGGCGTGAAGCCCATTGTTGTGTCCAGACTAGCACCGCCTGCAATGGCAGCCAGCGAGCAGCCACTTCCCAGATGACACGAGACAATGTTGAACGATTCGGCATCTCGATTCATAATCTCAGCAGCGCGCCAAGCACAGTAGGAGTGACTGATTCCGTGAAAGCCGAAGCGCCTGATACCGAACCCTTCTCTCCATTCCTTGGCGATTGGATACACGTAAGAAACCGGCGGCATCGTCGAATGAAACGCCGTGTCAAACACTGCAACTTGTGGCACTTTCGGAAAGACTGCTCGGCATGCTCTAATCGATGACAGACCTTGTGGATTGTGCAACGGTGCAAACTTCGAGAGACTCTCGATGTCATCTTCCACCTGTTTGTTCACCACGATTGCGCATTTGTGCAGCTCACCGCCATGAACAATCCTGTGTCCAATCGCGTCGATCGTATCTGAGTCGAGAGTTGCAAGCAGGCTTCTAATTTTGGATTGCAAGATGTCGTGAAGCTCAGCATCGGGCTCATGATAGCCGAGGCTCCCGGAATCCTTTGCAAGAACTTTCGGAGTCGATGACTGCTGCTGGCTCAATTCAATCACGGACAGCTTATAGCTGCTCGATCCGTTGTTGACGACAAGAACTCTCATGCAGCGCCTCAGACATCCTTTACTAAGTTAGGTTAGTTTGAGAATTTCAGGACGACTATAGCAGGCCGCTAAGGTAACCGCATCTCATGTTGAAAAGTTGTGAGCCGCTCGTTAATAGAAAAGCACTTCAGCAACCGCTAGGAGCTGATTTAGTTCGATTCCAAAACTGCCGTCAGTGCCGTCGCTCCACTTGATTGGCGAGCCCAAGTGATCGCAGGTGCAGCCCGTTCCCCAAGGGCTTGCCAGAGTGACTTTCAAAGTGAGCGGGTCGACATCCAAGATGCCATAGCATTGCCCGGACACAACAATGTTTCCGTTAACTTCAAACGATTTGCCGGGGCGAACTCTGACTACGGCAGCACGTCGAGATCTTGTTTGCATCAAGACTTCGGACACTCCGTCGGTAGAGAATTCAGACACGGGCAATTCGGTACAACTACCTGTCAAAAGCGCCAGCGCGTTTTCAACGTTGTCGATCAATTTGAATGATGTGAGGTACTCGCGATACGCCTTTTCCAAGACCCGTACCCACTGCCCATGAAGACCAGATCGCGACAGTTTCGCAGAGTCGGTTCGATCGGGTGGTGTGACGATAATTTTTGTTTGGTGCTGGCTTCCAGGAAATTGCACTGGGATGAAACCATCAGACTCGTCGCCAATCATTTTCAAGATCGCATCAGGATTGCAGTGTGCAAGCGGGCGTAGCGCGGCTAAGAAATTGGGTGAGCTCGCCACTCCCTGCTTGATTGCGTCGGCACGCACAGACAGTCGTTTGTCCGAAGTCGCGTAGATTTGATCGCACGAAACACTGTCCATGTACTCGACGCGAGAGTCCCATGAGCTCTCGGGAATGAGGTCTGAATCCACTGCCAAGATCTTTTTCTGGTGTTTGATGCTTTCGGCATATTCGAGCACATCATCGGCGCGAACGCCAGGGCAATTCGCATGGGTTCGTCTGAAGTCCTTGATGTTCTGAAACTTTTCGCAAATGAATTTCAAGACTTCAAGCTCATCCCCTTCAAACCATCTCTGGCGTAGTGCTTGCTCCAGCTCGTCGAAGCTGAGGAAGTTGCTGCGATCGACATCAATCCTCCAAAAGACCTTGAGTAGAACGAATTCAAATTCGACAGGATTTTGTGGCTTCTTCACAGTAGCGCTGCGACCGTTGGTGAGTGTGACTTGGCGCAAACCGCATTTGCTTTGGATTTCACAATTGCCGTTGGAATGCACGATTGGTCTGATTTCGGCTGTGTCTCCTTGACCTAGAGACCACATCGCAAAACCGTCGAACGCGACAGGACTCACGCGGCGAAGTTTGCGTTCATCGCGATCGACTATTACTTCCAGAGCGCCTTCCAAATCGTAGTTAAACTGGGTGCGCGTACCATCCGGGTATTCGATGCTTCTAAGCTGGGGCGGCTTGTGTGCGTTTTCAAAACACAAGAGAGCGCCTTGCGCATCAATGTGCGAACGCCGCATGCGTGCATCGGGTTGAACTGCTTGTATCTGATTGATAGGCAGTGTTGGCGACTGCATTACCAGCGGAACCACGGGTTGCAGGGCTAGGGTCTCCATAACTGCAGGCGGAACTAGAGGTTGCCGAGCTGAGGGTTCCATCAATGCAGACGGGACCACGGGTTGCAGGTCCTGTGGTTCCGTCAGTGCAGGCGGAACCACGGGTTGCGCCGGCGCTTCTTTAACTGCGCCGGTTGTCTGAGTATTCTGGGCTGCTGGAAAACTTGTTTGCTGCGCAACATCGTTTTGCACAGCGGAGAAAGAGTAATCGAGCGAGCTGAAAGACGGCTGGAAGAACTCGTACTGGAATGAGTTGCTCGAATCATCCTTTTTGTCTTCATTCATAAAATCCCCTAGAGAAACGCAAACGCCACGGCGCAACGCTGGCCGGTCCTTTCCTGTTTCTCGATTCAAAGGCTGAAGCAATAGTATCATCGCTTCCGCCTTCTCTTGGCAACTTTTACGAAGGCTTCATTTTGGCGCTAAGGCTTAGTTTAGGTAGGAAACAAACCGCATCATCCAAACAGGTGCGGCAACACGTCTTCGGCTTTTCCAAGAATTTCTTGGTCAAAGGCACGGTTGCGAACTTCCATTGGTTCTAAATTCACCAATACTGTATGGGCCCCGGCATACTTTGCCCATTCGACAAAGCTGCAAGCGGGCTGCACTGTTCCAGATGTTCCAATTGCAAAAAACAGATCGCAGTCACGCAGCGATTTCTTAGCCATGTATTCTGCGTCCAGCGAGAGTTCTTCACCAAAGAAAACTATGTCTGGTCGAATCAGTGAATTGCAAAGCTTACAGACTGGCATTCTGTCTAAATGGCAGTCACTGTCGTCGAAAACTTTGAGATTGCATTTCCTGTTGGAGCAGCGGCTTCGCAATAGCGACCCATGCAGCTCTGCCACCACCTTGCTTCCGGCTCGCTGATGAAGACCGTCGATGTTTTGAGTAAGAATGGTAAAATTCGTACCAGCGGGAAGCTGTTTCTCGCATTCCGCCAAGGCAGTGTGGGCAGCGTTCGGATTTGCTTGCAGAATCTTTTCGCGGAAATAACCAAAGAAGTTCCACACAGCTTCCGGTTCGGTCTCGATGATCTCCTTTTGCGACATGCGAGCAGTGTCTTTCTCCTCCCAGAGTCCATCGGGTCCTCGATAGGTTCTCAACCCCGATGCGGCGGAGATTCCGGCACCGGTCAGCACTACAATTCGTTGGTAGTTGCCGACTCTAATTGGCTGAATCACACTCTTTGGTTGAACATTCACATTATTGTTTAGGTTTAGGTTTTCAGAGTCCTGCATTGCCTCATCCCCTGATTGCAATTCCTTCATCAGTGCTTCCTTCTCTTCTTGCAACGCCTGGAGAAACGCCAGTGTTTGCTCGACGGCAGCGACATCAACTTCACTGCCATTGTTGTTGTTTCTAATCATCAAAGACCGAGAAAAATAATTGCGAGCCTTTTCCAAATCCTTTTGCCAGAAGCTATTGGAACCAAGAAAGTCGAGAATTTGTGCGGCTTTCAGACTGTCGGCTCCAAACTCCTCTTGAGTGATGTACAAAGCTTTGCCGAGCAACAAAGCAGCGGCAACATAATCGCGTTCGTTTTGCAGCGAGTGCGCTTGCAGAAGAAGATGCTGAGTTCCACCTGATGAACTGAGTTTCTCCTCGAAGAGCTTTTGAATTCTCTCTTCGATCGAACGCCACTCTTCCGCCTTATTCTGCTGGCGATAAACAGTTGCGAGGTTGTGCAAATGCGGCAGCAGTGCGGTGTTGTCATCGCCAAGAGTTCGAGACGTCAACTCGACTGCGCGCTCAAAAAGTGGAAGCGCTTTTTCTAGCTGACCTTGTTCGAGATAGTATCCACCGAGATTATTGATAGCCACGGCAACATTATGATGGCTGTCTCCGAGCGACTTCTCCAAAATGGTTATGGCACGCAAAAGCAACTGTTCAATCTCGCCATGATGCCCTTGTTCTCTATAAACTTCCGCCAAGTTGATGAGGCTGTCACCTACCTCGGGATGCTCGACTCCCAAGCGTTCTTCTCTGATGCGCAAAGCCTCAGTGTGACATTTTTCCGCATCATCGAAACGATGCAATCGCTGGTACAACGCGCCGAGATTGTCTAGAGTTTCAGCATAGAGCGGGTGTTTATCACCATATGCATTACGCCGAATCTCCAGAGCCGTTTCGTAATTCCTCTTGGCTCGTGCGTCGTCACCGCGCCCCCAGGCGAGCAACCCGACATCGTTGTGGGTCTCGGCAGCTTCAATCGAATTGGTACCGCAGCAAAAGCTCCGAATGGAAAAAGACTTCTCAAGCGCCTCTTCCGCCTCCGCATAACGACTTTGCTCTATGTACACAAGCCCCAGTTCTTCAAATAGACGAGAAGTTTCCACCGCCACTTCGCCATGCAATGCAGTCATGGCAGGCAAAATTTTCTTGAGCAGGTCTTCTGCTTCACAGTACTGGGCTAGGCGCCTTAGCGTGGTTGCCAGTTCTCTGAGCGTTTCCACAAGCCGGGTACCATCCTCTCCCTGTGCCTCCAAATCGGCGGCGGACTGGCGAAAAGCCATGAGCGCTTGCTGAAAGCGCCCTGCATTATAGTGAGACCTAGCGGTCTCTATCGTTTCTTGCCAGTCCATGGCTTCTGAGAATCTCTATCTGCGAGAACATTACAGATATTCCCAATTTGCCCTTGTCGGCAGCAGTTCGCCCGTGTGATCCGCGTGTGATCTTTCGCTTAGAGGCTGAAAAGCCTCCGCACATCGCAATCCCGAACAATTTAAGGAATAGCGGCAGTCGGCGTGCTAAATGTAGTATTTTGCAACCTGAGCTTCTCAGGGTTACCAGTCTGGACTAACACCGTGCCTTTTACCAGGAAACCGCTTGTTACATTTTTCAGCGCTCTGGCACTAACAGCAGCGCTTTCGGCGGCTGCCAGCCAGGCGTGCTGGGCAAAGTCCTTTACAGCTAAGGTCACCGGCATTTCCGACGGCGACAGCCTGACGGTAGTCGCAAACAGCAAGAAAGACACAATCCGGCTTCTCGACATTGACGCCCCGGAGCTTAAACAACCATACGGGCCGCAAGCCAAGGCCCTTCTTACCCAGCTGGTGCAAGGAAAAGAGGTGTGGATAGACTACAATGCAGTCGATCAAAACGGGCGGCTGCTTGCCGAGGTCACCCTTCCTGATGGGCGCAGCGTAAACCGAGAATTGGTCGCGCGCGGAATGGCTTGGCATTTCGTGAAGTATTCGAAGAGCCAATTTTTGACCTGGCTCGAGAAGCAAGCTCGCAACCGGAAGCTCGGATTGTGGCGCGAGAAGGCGCCTGTATCTCCCTGGGAATTTCGAAGAATCGAATGGATGAAAACGACCAAGCAGGTCTTTCGCGGAGGCCTTTATTTCGCCTTTTGCGGAGGTGATCCTTTTTTGCCCCGAGAGTTTCCTGAACGAAGTGGGGAAGCGCATGCTTGGGGTGTCCCGAATCGCTCTTCTATCGAGCCTTTCGGGATACGAGAATTTGGCGCTTTCGTACTTTGTTCAGAAACTTTGGGGCACGAATCGTTGCAACTTGCTTAACAAACTGAAGTTTCGCCAAATCGAAGAGCATAGTGGAGAAAGAGCACAACGCATCTTTTTTTGTCGCCCAATTTCGGTGAAAGCGACAAAGTGCTGCAATTGACCAATATAATGAACGGTGGAAGACATTGGCTCCACCGGCCCCAATTCAATCCTTTGCAGAAGTTGCAGAAACCGCCGATGGTGCCTGTGATGAAATCAAAACAATTGTGATTAAATCGTCCAGCGACGAATTTGAATACCAATTCTACACTCAGATTTCACCGGAGCCCGGGTAGAAGCAACTTCTTCATACCGTCGATCATTCCAGGTACGCCGGCATATCCGACTGAATATGAAACGACTTCGCCCTTCGAGTCTAAGAAGACTACAGTTGGCACGGGACTCACGTTGTACTTCACCATCAACTCTTCGTTTTTCGGATCATCAACGTCAATTGAAACAAATTTGACTTTGTTGCCAAACTTCGTCTCGGCGTCAGCAATGAGTTTTGCCAGATCTGTGCATGGCTCGCACCAGCCGGCACAGAAAACTAACACCTGTGATTGTCCCGACAGATCGGGAGCAGGATTCCCGGCCACTCCAGGGACTCCGCCTCGGCGCATCATTCCCATCTTTTGTTTTACTGCCATCGGACCGACACCGGCTTTTCGATTCATAAGCGCACCCATGCGTGGCGACAAGAATTCAGGCGGCAACGACAGCAAGACCTTATTGGCACGACTCTTAAACTGCGGATTGTTTGGTCCACCGCTCAACTTCATCGCTTGCTTCAAGTGAGACATTGCCTTCAGCGGCTTGTGCTGCTTCGCCAGAACGAGTCCCATCAACAGATGCACTTCCGGATTCTGTCCTGACAGCTGCAAACACTGCTGCAAAATCGCTAAAGCCTGCGGATATCTCTGCTCGTCAATCAGACTTCGAGCCGCCTCTATTCTTTGTGTAAGTTGATCCAAAGGGCCGCGCCGCGGCAAATGCTCATTAATCCAACCATCCAGGTTGTCGATTACTTCGTCGGTGAATTGCCCTTCTTCGAAAATTAGATGCTCTGCACTGAGCACCGTTATCATTTTCTTGTCCGACGTTGCCAACTCGTCAAACAGCTCTGCCGTTCCTTTTGGCTTCACAAGCTTATCTTTGGCACCCTGCACAATTAAGACGGGAATGTTTGTTATGGTTGGTGCAACGTCGTGATTCTGATTCATAAATGCTTGGAATTGCAAAAGCTCTTTTGAAGAAAGTTTGAGCCTGCCCAAAGGATCTTCCTTCAAGCTCTGACGCAGTTCTTCGTCTTTCGTGACTTGATCCATGATGCCGGATCCAACATCGAACGAACGATTTGGAGTCAGCATGTGCAACGCCACTTTCAAATCGGTCTTTCCTTGCTGAAAACGCTCTGCAGCAGGAACAGACGAGATCAATCCATTCACCAACTCAGGAAACTTCGCTGTTGATTGCAACGCAATCGCACCACCCATAGATTCACCAAGAAGAAATACCGGCTTGTCTGGATTGGCTGTTTTGACCGATCGAAGTGTCGCGCGAACATCCTCCAGACACGCATCGAAATCGACCTTCTGATGTCCTTTGGCAGCCATCCACGAGCCAAAGCCACGAACATCGATGGCATAGACCGAACAACCTTTCTTGCTCATAATTTTGCCAAAAGCTTCATAACTCCCGCTGTGCAACCCGAGACCATGCACGCAGAGAATCACAGCTTTCACAGGTCGAAGGGGTTGAACCCAGGACAAACACGGGGCATCACCACGAGCCTTGCTTCTGGACTTTTGTTGACCTTCGTCATGCCTTGCATCGGCTGTCAACCACACGAACGAACAGCCAAAAGCGACCAACGTAGTCCAGAGACTACTTAGAAGGAACCTGCGTGATTTCATACCAAAGTACTCAAATATTGACCACATAGAGTAAAAGACGAACACTTAATCTATCATGTATAAGGTTGAATCAAATTGGGGAACTTGACACATATGAGTTCAAGAATCATTCAGGTCATGCAAATCATATCGGGGGCGCTTGTAGCCTTCTTCTTGACCTGTGGCGAAGCAATAGCCGACATGAGCTTCTACGCTAATCAAGAGAAGGGTTTCTGCATTGAGTTTCCAGAGAATTGGCACGTGCAGCCCGATCCTGTCGTAGTTGTCTGCGCAACAAAGTTTCTCTCGGAAGTTTCAGGCGATGAGAATGTTCCTCCCAATATAAAAGTTGGCGTCAGCAAGCTCGAAGGCGGCAAGAAACTTCAAGATTATTACGACTACAACGCCAAAGTTCACTCGACGATTTGGAAAGTCATTGAAGCGAAAGACGTTGAAATCGGTGGATGTCCAGCCAAACGAATCGACCTCGAACAAAAGCTCGGGATCATCGAGACTCGAGTCGTGAAGGCTTTCGTTCAGTCCGGCGACAATATCTTTGTGATCAGCTGCAGCGCAGATCCAATTGCATTTTCCCAATACAAAACACTATTTGACTCATCAATCAATTCGTTTAAACCGATAGTTTATGGCGGCTCAAAACCAGCATCAACAGTCGGTGCAGCCGAGTCGACGGTGGCCGATCCGTCAAAAGCCGATACACCGAAAGTTGATGCCGCAAAAACTGACACCCCGCAACCAGATCCGGGAAAGGTTGATTCATCAAAATTGGTTCCACCCAAAGCAGAGTTATTGAAACTGGACGAACCCTCCCAAACGCTGCCTGCAAAACCGGTGGAATCTGGCAAGTGATGCCGAATAGAGCAATCTGTTTTTGGACATCCGTATTTGCTGCGACAGCTTTTCTGGGCTTCGATGCGCTAGCCGCCAAGAGCAATATAAACTCGCACCTGCAACAAGCGGCAAAATTTTCAAAGGCCGGCGACTTCGATAAAGCGCTCCAAGAGTGCGATTTGGTGCAGCGAGAAGATCCGAAAAACATTGTTGCGTTTAAACAGCGTATTGCGGTTTTTTATCTCAGCAAGAAATACAACAAAGCGCTGCGTGAGTGCACTCAAGCAATCGAGTCGAGTAAGAACAACCCTGATTTTCTCTTGGCACGGGCGCTTCTATTGGGAATGCTCAATGACGTTGATTCGGCAATGAAAGACTTCAATGATTGCATCAAAGCTAACCCGAATCTGCCTGAAGCGTATTTTTTTCGCGGCAATTTTGAATTGCTTCAAGGTCACAGGGTCAATGCAATCAGAGACTACGACCTGACCATTTCCAAAAACAAGACACACCCCGCGGTTTATTTGGCTCGCTACTTCAAAGCCCGAGCTGAAGACATGGAAGGCCGAGTCGATGCGGCGCTGCGCGACTATTCGGAGTCAATCAAACTAGACCCCGGAAAACTTCCGCCTTTGATCACAAACGATCCCTTGTACAGCCAATGCATGCCAAAGTTGGTTACCGAGAGCCGCCTAGGGTTGATAGAACGCGCGCAACTTCTGGCTCAAACCGGACGCTACAAAGAATCGGTTGAAGATTTCGATCAACTTATGTCGACGAGCTGCAAGGACGCTGTACTCTTCATGTCTCGCGGAAGCTCTTTGTACATGTCCGGCCAACCGGACAAAGCAATTGCAGACTTCAATCATGCCATTCAACTGAGCCCTCACCTTACCGACCCAACATTGAATCGTGGCTTTGCTTTGCTTAGTAAGCGCCAATACGACAAAGCCGCCTTCGATTTTGAAAACTGGATGGTAAACACATATTGGCATGACGATGAGGCACCACGGGTGGCGGCACTGTGCAATGTTTCCTACTTGATGGCGAAGCAACCAACTAAAGCAAAACATGTTCTAGACAAGACACTAAGCAAAAACGACGGAGCGGAGTGGCCGACTCCGATTCTCAAGTTTGCGGCGGGAAATTTAAGTGCTGAGGCGCTTTTGAAGGCGGCAACCGATAGCACCAAGCAAACGCAAGCAAGGACGTTACTCGGTCTGAAAATGCTTGCAGACGGAAAAGCAAAAGAAGCAGGCGAGTATTTCGCGTGGGTAAAGAAATCAGGCGACAAAAAGACACTGGAGTTTCCTGTCGCATGCTCGTTTGCCGAACCCGCAAAACAGAGCCTCAAATAACAAAACTCGCTTCCATTCCTATTTAGTCTAAACGCGGATTTAGTGCTAAACGCGGACCGAGCCTCACTGGCTAGGCGAGGCTCAAATCCGGGAGTTCTCATGAATCAATTTCATTATGATTGTTGCTGAGTTCGAATCACATGGGGTAAAGCCTGAATACGAATGGGTAATAGACCGGAACAATCAAATCACCTCAGCGTCATCCGATTCTGTTGAGTGTGCATGGGCTGCGATTCACTCGTCGCGCCACAAATCAATGAGCAACTCTGCTTTTGGCAGCAGAGTCTAGTGATCGTTTTGCGTTCATCGATGGATATGCCGCCGCGTTCACAAGGAATCTAGAGCAAGGAGATCAATCATGAATTACGGTGTTAAAGAGAAAACAATTGGACTTATGCCTATCGTTGCAATGTTGAGCTTCACAACTTTGATGGGCTTTGGAGTTTTGTACTGGTTCTTCGGTCGGGGAATCTAGACAGTTACCTGAAGCAAAAACTTACTCGCGGCGCAGAAATCAAGAGCAACTTCGGTATTCAAGTCCTGAGAATCGAAAAAAAGATCACCCACTCCGGGGATCTGAATCCCCCATTTGGGTGAAAGATTATAGAATTGAACATTCTTAGGATAGGTTCTAGGCAATTGACAACAACCGGCACAAGGGAGGAGGGAACCCTGGGCCTTCAAGACGACCTAATAATGGCACTTTCAATCGCAGTCCGTGATCGCCGAGCAGAGCTGAAGGTTTCTCAAAGCGAGCTGGCACGCAGAAGTGGTCTGCATCGATCTTATATTGGAGATCTCGAGCGCGGAACGCGCAACATCTCCATTCGTAATCTAAGTAAACTGGCAGTCGCTCTTCAGATTTCCCCTTGGGGACTTTTGAAAATCGCTGAAGAGAAAGTTGCCAGAGGCGAGATTACAATCGGTGCTCTTGCCGGTGCAGCAAGCGCCGGCGACGACGACTAAACCAGACCCTGCTTGAGCGCTTTCACTGCGGCTTGTGTGCGATCAGACACAGCAAGTTTCTTCATGATGTGTCGCAGATGGCTCTTGACTGTTTCGGAGCTTATCTCTAACTTGTCTGCGATCTCTTGATTGGAAAGTCCTTGCACGAGAAGACCGAGCACATCAACTTCCCTTTCGGAAAGCGAAGGTTCGTGTTCGACCTCCTATTATAAGTAAACTGCCGCATTTGCGTGTCCAGAAACGTTTTATCAATTGACGTGGCGAAGACTACATATCCAGCATATTACAAATGTCAGCATGTCGGGAGCTGCTCATTATGCCGAATTTGGGCACTTGCGAAATCTCGAAGATAAAAAATTACCTGAAAGTAAAAGTTGCATAACTATTGCAGCGAGCGCAACAATGACTAATCATCAACTAAGCGAAGCGGAAAAATACCCTCACCGTCATGCACCACAGGTGGTGCAGACATGCAGCAAGAGTTCATTCCGCCCAAAATCGACCCGTAGATTCCCTTGCAACCAAGATCTGTCTTCGCACAATTTCCATGGCACATTAACACAGGGCAGACTACAGGTCTGACATAGTCGTCCTTCCATTTGTCGAACTGCCTGGACACATCAGCTCCACTACCATCAAACAACGGCTTGGAATTTTGATTTTCGGGGGTTTCGTCTTGCTGGTCCGACGGCACCTTGAGGACCTTTTGCCTAGAAATACGATATGGCGACTGCGAGGCAATCACTTTCGAGGACTGCGTCAATGAGTCCGGCATCGCACTAGTCGCCAAGTCACCTTGCTCATGCGCCGCATGATCACGTGCCGCGTGATCTCGTGCCGCGTGATCTCGCGCCGCGTGATCACAGCACGATTGCGCTGATGCCGGCAAGCAACCGGCAAAGACTATTACAAACGCTGCTAAGGTGGACAAGGCGGTTGAGAGCGCGCTGCTCATACTAAAACCCGAATCGAACGACTCTGCAAACTGGACAGTGCAATCCGGACGATCTAAGTGCGGTGCTCAATCCGATTGAAACCGCAGCTCCAAGAGCCGCTTTGGCTATTGCTTTCTTTCTGCTTGGTTGCATCACCGTTGCCACAGGAGCTGGACTGGTCGCCTGAGCTTGCCCCATGGTTCGAGAAGTACTTGATTTCAGCTGGAATTGACGACCCGAGGCATTAGCATTCGGCGCACTCGATGGAGTAATTGCCGGTGCCACCGGCGGCGCAACCTCAGAGGTTGAAAGAATCGGTGCGCTACCGGTAGAAACCGATTGCGTAAAGGCCGGTGTCGATCTCGCAAGTCGCGTGCTAGATGCATCCGAACTGCTCATTTGCTTCAGCTGCGCTTCTATGGAAGTGATTGCCTCGCCAATCTCCTTATCACCAGGGCTTACATTAAGACCAGCACGATAATGTCCTAACGCCGTAATCAAGTCACCACGCGATTCTGCGATTGCTCCTAGATTGAAATACCCATTGGCGTTGCGTGGGTCGAGAATTAATGCCTGTCTGAAGCACTGCTCGGCTTCGGGAAGATAGCCATTGTTGTGGTGAAGTGTGCCCTGCCGCAACAACTCATTTGCTTTTTGTGCCGAAGTCAGTTCGGTCTTCAGCGATTTCTCGTCGTCACTCTTTTTTGCACTGTCGAGCTGTGGAGACTGTTTCTTCAACTCCACATCGTCCGGTCTATCAGTAGCTTTAGCCAAACCCTCTTGAGCAATACAAGGATTGCCGCTAATCAGAGCCAAACAGCACAGCAGTGACAATCGCATTGCAAAAATCGCGAACTTCGACTTGTGCACGGGGTCTCCTTAGTGGCGCTATCTATAGGTTTATGCCACTTTAGTGGACTTTTCAGCGCCTAATCGTCATCCCATCATAATATTCCATCGTGTGAGACTCTGCTTACGAGCCCCTGGAAGGCTCAGTGAGAGCCCGGCCAAAGATGTCGATCGCTTGCAAAAGGTTCTCAAAGAACATAGCCGAAGAAAATGGGCGATTGCCCTCGTTCATCGTTTCGAACCATTGAGGTCTTTGGACGACGACATCCTTAAACTGTTCCGCCCATCTGTCTGCACAACCGAGAATAATGGCGTATGGCAGCAGCCGCCCGAAAATTGTGGGGTCTTCTTTGGCTATGGCTTCGATGCGTTTCTTTTCAGCCATGGTGGCAAAGCGTCTAAATGACACGCACTGCCTCAGTATTTCGCAGCCTTTGGAAGTGCGCTTGGGCATTGAGCTTGCAGCCACGCACGTAATCACGCCCGCGAAATAGAAACCGGCTGCAAACGGAAGCCAGTTGGCGCCCTTCATCGTCATCACTAAAGCTGCAACCGAGTTGAGCATCAAGACAATTCCAGTCGTGTGAAAGATTCGACGATCTTCTTCAGGGTGCCTGACGAAATAACCGTCGGTGACAAGTGATTTGTAGATCTCTTCTTTAATAGGACGAAGATACGCCCCAAACTCTCCCTTTTGCCTTGATGCATAGGTTTTGTCAATCGTAAAAAGCGAGGTCAGAAATAGCCTTTCATAAGGCTTCAATCCCTCCCAATTAGTATTGGTCAATTCAAACTCGTAATCCTTGTTTGATAAATAGAAGAAGCCATTGAAGGGGACCTCTCGAATCTTTACATATCCTCTTACAGCCAAGTCCAGAAGCGTCGAGACAACATCGGGGTCATCGCACTTTTCATCAATGAGAGTGCCAACCTCCGCCGGAGTCAGCGTCGATGGCGGATCCCACTCAACGCCGATAACCTTGCCGGCCGAAGGATCGCGACCGTAACACCACCAATAGAGGTACAAAACAATCGCAGTAAAAAGCGGCAAGACGACTGCAGGATACCAATCTCGCAGGTACCACATCGCCAACAACCATTCAGATGGACGTTCAACCGCGCCGGTCGGCAGAGTGACGAGAACGCTAAGTCCCTGTCCTGGCTTGAGATTCGACGCAGTGAAATTGACTTTCGTCAGTTGCACTTCAGTTTGAGCCGCGTTTCTCGCACCCAGCGCACCTACTGATGATGCCGCATGCAACTGCTTTGTCGTCACTCCAGCAGGCGGCACGAAATGCACGGATGCTTTTTTTATGGGGAACTGCCAATCATATCCGGTGGCGTTCCAATACAGCTGAGGAAGCCCATTAGCAAATGTGACGGCACGTAAAACACGATAGCGAACGATGAAGGTATGTTGTCCGGAAAGAGCAACATCTTCTTTGCCGATCTTTAGATTAACCTCGTCACCTTGGCATTTTTCAACGAATGGCACTGACGACGATGAAGAGGTGGTCACCTGATCGATATGAAGTAGCGTTGTGTATCTGGCTTTTCCATGCGAAAAACGAAACGGAATTCGTCTTACGAATGAATCGCACTTAGCACTTCCAAAATTGACGTTTATCGACTCGACAACGCTGAGTTCGCCGTTTTTCGCAAGCGTCAGTTCACTGTCGAAAGACTCGATTTTAGAGCCGGCTTTCTGCGCCGAACAGGCCGTAGCAGATGCCAGGAGTGCGCAAAGCACTGCGGCAAACGCCACGGCAGATTTCAGCATAGGTCCCCGCAAGCCCACAACCCTTCCACATGAATGACGGCCCGATATCCGTACAGTCGGAACGCACCATTATATCTTGTATAATGATGCGCCTCGGCAAGAACTGTTACGAAGTAGACGTACAGTTCCTAATTCTGTGCTGCCTATCGTCTTGGCAAATGAGTCTTATGTATGAGGCATAGACAAAGACGAAAAGCACAATGAGCTGCGTAATGTTCAATACTCCTCGATTTTTTCATCAACATTTGAAAGAGATCTCGATTTCGATCTCTCTGTCGTTGACAGTTGGACTTGCATCAATTCATATATGCCAGCCGGCGCACGCCGAAACCAGCTCGGATCAATGGAAACGTTACTTCGGCGCCGCTCAAAAATCCTACGCCGCTCGCAATTATCAGGATGCAGAGAAGAAACTGATTACGGCGATTAGAGAGGCAAAACATGTCGGAGCCGAGCCTACAAGGCTGCTCGAAAGTCGCTTGCTGCTTGCGAATGTGCTGCTGGCGGAAGAGCGATTTCCCGAGGCATCTGACTTGTACGGCTGGTGCCTGCAAGAAGCGAAATCGCTCATGGGTACGAAGTCTGCGGAGTATGCACAATCACTCTACGGCATGGCCGCTCTCTGT
This sequence comes from uncultured Candidatus Obscuribacterales bacterium, assembly GCA_964503045.1. Lineage (GTDB taxonomy): Bacteria > Cyanobacteriota > Vampirovibrionia > Obscuribacterales > Obscuribacteraceae > CAYZJR01. The sequence continues at coordinate 123,337 of CAZCZI010000004.1, read as the reverse complement.
CTTCGCGACAACAAAGTCGAAAAAGCGGAGAACTACGCGCGCCAATCATTGGCAATACGCGAGCAGCTCTATGGTCCTGACCATGCCGATGTCGGAAAGGCGCTCGTGTTGCTGGCCACGATATTGGTGCAAGAAAGCTGGTTCGACGACGCTCAACCGCTTTATGAAAGAGGTCGTCAAATCCTAGAAAAATCTCCAGGACACGAACAGCTTGATCTCGCCGATGCATTGAGACAAGAAGGTAAGTTCTTGCAAGATCGCGGCGAGAGAGTCGCCGCTCAAAGACTGTTCCAACACTCATTTTCGATAAAAGAAAAGGCAGTGCGCATCGACCGACCCAACACCATATCTGGTGACGTGCGGTTTCGCTGGGAAGAAGGTTCTCCCATGGCGCAAGAGATCATAGATTCAGACTTCCCGCTTCGATACATCTCGGTTGCCGGCGTGCGGGTAGCAGTTACGGTTATTGATTTGTGGGAACTTTTAGGAGTTCTGATCTGCATAACAAACGTCACCGAGCAAAGAGAGGAAGTTGGTTTAGGCAAAGTCGTGGTCGAACTTGCGAAAGAGGAAGCCAACACTCGAGCACAAGTCATTCACGAAGTTGATCCCAAGGGCATCGATCGCATAAGACGCGAACGCAACATGTGGGACCTCACACAAAACCGTCCATGGCTTGCAAACATTCAAAAGACCCGTACGGTACGTGGTCTGGTTCCACCCCACGGGCACGATCTCTTTCGCGGACCCAACGTCTTTGGCATCTATGGAGAATGGCCGGGCGTCTCGCATTTGAAACCGGCACGAGCCGGCATCCTGCCTTCGCGCGAAGGATTGCAATATGAAGCAGAAGTGGTGGTAGAACAACCCGCTTTGGTCAGATCCGGGCAGGGTAAAATGAGTGGACTCGTCCCAATAGTTTTGGAACCGCTAGAATCAAGAACAGGAGAACTGTTCTATTTGAATCCACGGGGCGAAGATGTTCTAATAAAAGTGCCTGTGGGCAATGCGACCTTTGAGTTTCCGTTTCATTGCCGTAAAAAGCGAATCAATTGAAGATCCACGCTACGTTTAGTTTCGTCATTTGCACTGCCACGGCGGCAGCGATCTCGTTTGCGTTTTTTGAAACTCAAACCGCATACGCGAAAAATGCATTCGAGATACTCGGCACCGAAGAAGAATCATTCGAGCTGCGCGGAAAACATGAGCTTGCGCGCTTGACTGAAGAGATCAAAAAAAATCCGAAAAACGCAAAGAGTTATCTAAAACGCGCAGAGATGTACATCAGCATGTGCAAAGAGAAGGAGTCATTGCCTGATCTCAATAAAGCAATAGAGCTCAGACCTGATTATCAAGCTGCCTTCAAAGCCAGAGCCAATGTTTATGCGGCACTCGGACAATATGACAAAGCATTGGCTGACATGAACCATCTCGTAAAGGCATATCCAAACACTGATGACCCTTTGATCAACAGAGCTGTTTTGTTCCAAACAATGAAGAGGTATAAGGAAGCCCTGCGCGATCTCGATCAAGCGGCAAAACTCAGACCTAACCGCAAAAACCCTTACGAATATCGCCTGGCAATTTACTTGAAGTTCGGCGATTACGAAAAAGCATTGGAAAATATAACAGCCTTAGAAAAGATGGATCCCGAAGAGATCGTCTATCACTATAAGCGAGCCGACATTTTGTTGAAGCTCAAAAGAAACAAAGAAGCGTTGGACGAATACACAAAAACAGTCGAAATCAACCCTGAAGATGCTGAATCCTGGATGGTGCGCGCAGAGGCGTTGCGCACGCTCGGACATTACGAGGACGCCCTCACTAACTACACCCGAGCAATTCGTGTCGACCCAATACACACGGCACGCGCATATTACGGCCGCGCCCTCACAAATAAGAAGTTGGGACGCCAGGCCCTTGCCGAGCAAGACTTTCAATCAGCAAAACGGCTGGGATACACACCTGATTCATACAATGCCGACACGAAGGGAAAGTAGCGTGCCGACTTTCGAAATACTCGATCACCCAGCCGACATGGGCTTTCGTACTCAAGCGCCATCGCTGAGCGAATTGTACGCTCAGGCGGCGCTTGCACTGACGAGCATTCTCGTAGGCAGCGACTCCGGTTCAAACAAATCAAAATCGTGCGAAAAGGTCGAAGTTACTCTTGAAGGTCCCGATCTCGACGAGCTTATGTTCGCTTGGCTTTCGGAAGTCTTGTATCAATTCGACGGAGAAAGAAACATACTTCTCGACTGCGAGTCGATGAACGTCAAACCCGGCGACGCAGGCTACACGTTGGATGCGGCCTTGTCCATGACAAAATTCGACGCCGGCAAGCACCGAGTAAAAACTTATGTAAAAGCAATCACGTTTCACCAGATGAACATTGAAAACACAGGAGGCAACTACACTGCTCAAGTGTATGTAGATATTTGAGGAACAGTCACGAATGACGGCAAAAGTGAAGACAGGTACGAAGTGGGACTCGATTCTCGAGGTGAGAAGCGAGTTTGAGTACGTCATCCCGAAGACCTACAAAAAAGGAATGCTTGTCGATGCAGTGATTTACAGTAATCCCGGACTGCTCAAAAACCTTTGCGAAGATCTTTCATTGGAACAAGCGGCAAATGTCGCCATGCTGCCTGGCATATTGAAACGCTCAATGGCCATGCCGGACGTGCATCAAGGATATGGCTTTCCAATTGGCGGTGTCGCTGCGATGGATGAAGAGACAGGGGTCGTCTCACCCGGTGGTGTCGGATTCGATATCAACTGCGGAGTACGTTTGCTCGTTTGCGATCTCGAAGTGAAAGACGTGCGACCACGAATGAAAGAGGTCGTTGAAGCGCTGTTTAAGGCGGTACCGGCAGGGGCTGGCAATGACGGAAAAATCAAACTCGACAAAAGAGATCTCGAAAAGATTTTAGAGACCGGTTCGCAGTGGTGCCTAAATAAGGACTTTGCCACCAAGGAAGACTTGCTCCATACCGAAGAAGGTGGGCGTATGCGAAACGCAGACCATACCTGCGTTAGCGAAAGAGCCAAGAAACGTGGCTCCACCCAACTTGGAACACTCGGCTCAGGCAATCACTTCCTCGAAGTCGAGTATGTCGAGCAAATTTTCGATCGAGAGTTGGCAAATGCATTTGGTCTGTTTGATGGACAGATTTGTTTTATGACTCACTGCGGCTCCCGTGGGCTTGGGCATCAGGTGTGCACCGATTACGTCGCTTCGATGAAACCCGTGATGGAGCGATACAAACTAACCGTTCCCGACAGAGAATTGGCATGCTGTCCAATCAAATCAAAAGAAGGGCAAGATTATCTCGGCGCCATGTCGGCTGCAGCCAACTTCGCCTTTGCCAATCGGCAATGCATCACGCATTTCACACGTCAGGCAATGACAAAATTGTTTGGACGAGCCACTGAGTTGAGACTTTTGTACGACGTCACTCACAACATGGCAAAGCTAGAAAAGCATCAAGTCGACGGCCAGACGAAAAATGTTCTCGTGCACAGAAAGGGCGCTACAAGAGCCTTTCCTGCAGGACGAGATGAATTACCGGAAGCATTTTTCAAGACAGGACAGCCCGTGATCATTCCCGGTGACATGGGACGCGCATCTTATGTTTTGGTAGGAACGCAAAAAGCACTCGAAGAAACATTCGGCAGTGTCTGCCATGGCGCCGGTCGGCTGATGAGCAGAACACAAGCTCGGAAAGGGCGCCAAGAGAAAGACGTGAAAAGCGAACTCGCTTCAAAAGGTATCATTGCAATGGCAACTACCAGAGAAGGACTGACCGAGGAAGTGCCGGAGGCATACAAACCAATCGATGATGTAATTGAAGCCGTCGTGCGTGCCGGTTTGGCCCGCAAAGTCGCAAGGTTGAAGCCGATTGGTGTGGTAAAAGGCTGAGGCGCGCGATCGCGCCTGCGCCAGAGCCCAATCTATAGTGAAGATTTTCTGCCCCACTTCTTCACCAGAATGGCTCCGACTTCGACCATCGGAAGTTCGAATGAATCTATGTATTCGCGAAAGTGTTCGAAGCGCGAATCTGTCTTCAAACAATGAAGAATCTCATCGGCAGGAAGTTCTTGCCCGAGCAAGTCGAGCAGGGCGTCTTGATAGTCGGCCAGCAACTGCTGTTCGTCGCGTTTCATCAACTCGCACCTGTTTCCGCCAACTTACTGTCGACACTGTCACCGCCTGCACATTGTTCAACAATAGATTTAGCACGCAGAAAGTCTTTGCGCATCTGCTCTCGATCTTCTTCGCCAGGTAGGGTGTTGCCGAGTCGCTCGAAGATAACATAGCGCACATTTGGACAGCGCTTGAGGGCGATCGCAAGAAATTCGAACACTTGCTCCGGTACAGCACCATCGTGAGTGTCTCTGCGAATGTCTTTCGCTGTAAATTGCGAACGACTGAACGACCCGCCTGCAACGTGTATCTCCTTCACCAGTTGCAGAGGATAGAGATCTAGAATTTCATCAGCCGTAAGCTGAAAGTTATACATCTGACAAAACAGATTATGCAAATCGAGCAGAATGAATCCATCAAGAGCTTTTAGAACTCTCTCTAGAAACTTACCTTGATCCAGAACATCGCGTCTTCCAAAAGCCAGAGCCAGATTCTCTAAGCCGACTTGCACTCCGGCAGCATCTTTCAGCCGTTGCATGTTTTCAATCGTTGCGTTGACGGCAGCATCCGTGAGTGGCACCGGCATCGGTGCGGTGTCGAGAAAGCCGCCTCCGGATGCTACACCAAAATGTTCTGAAACATGTTGAAATTTGAGGGTTTTCACAACCTCGCGCAAACGCGACAACCATTGCCGGTGCAACTCAGTTGGCTTGGCAGAACAAGGTGAGTACAAAACACCGTGACCCAACAATCGATTTTGCTCGCCGAAAAATTCAAGCAGTTCTTGCGCCCAAGTCGGTCTTTCCTCCGGCGTCCAGCCCATGTCCATGCTGAATTCGAGCACATCGATCTCACCCGATTCAAACAGCGGATAGGCGGCCTGCAGAAAGTCCTGCTCGACCATCAACTGCAGTCCAACAACAGGATGCGGTGAGTTATCAGCCTCGAACGTCACTTAGCCTTTGCCACAACCCAAGCATTCTTTGCCATTCTTCGCCTTGCCTTCCGCAGGACAAGACTTCGGTCCTTTCGCGGTCTTGCCGTCACCATCTTTTGATGACTTAGCTTCGCTCTTTTCAGTCTTTTCTTCAGACTTGGCCTTCGATTCTTTGTCCTGCAGCTGACGCTTCGCCTCAGTTTGAGTCTTGCCGTTCAACTCTTTGTCTTTTTCTGCTTGCGGCTCTGCCACCACGGACTGCGACAAAACGGCACCACCGGCGGCGGCAATCATTGCTCCAAGCATTGCTTTTTTGACGTTCATTTATTTTCGAACCTCTCTAAGGTTTCTCCCAGCCCATATCTTCAACAGCTTCGTCGAATGCGACGCGGCTGCGTTCACAGTAGTTAAGCGCAATAATGGCTTTGCCTACATCCAGTCTTCCTTCATCAATCAGAGTTTGGCAAATTCCCGCAGCTTCAATCGTGTTCTTATCCAACTTTCCGGCTGCAACCAGAATCTCGGTCACATCGCCACCATGACGATTCCTCACTTTTAAAGCGGCGTCCATGTCAAAGTCGTTGATCAAGCCTGACTTGACCAACAGTCCAATCACTTTTCTGTGCTGTTCATTCTCTTCGCGCTTGGACGCATTCGGCATCTTGTCGCCAAAACATTCTTTCTGAAGCGCGTTGATTGCGTCTTCTTTAGTCATGGCGCCGGTTCTAATCACTTCTTGTAAATTGAGTGCGGCGCGCAACACCGATACTGAGACAACTCCCGCTTCAACCAGAACCTGTCCTAGTGGTGGGCTCATGCCTCGGGCGCCTTCTTTCCTCGGCAAATTGATGATCGCCGGGTCTACTGCACCGCCACGCACGTGCGCTCTTCTGACAGCTTCAGCGGCTTTGGCAGTGGACAAGGCTTCGTGCTTCACTAAGTCCTGCAGTTGAAGAGCTGCTTCAACAGTGACGTTCGGCACCAACCCCGCTTCGACAAGGAAATTTCCCAACATGATGTTGGGACGTTTTTTGATCAAATCATCGGCTGGCATGGCCGGCAACGGAGCTGGCGGAACCGGCACTGCACCAGGCACAGTGGGCTGCGAAGACGGCCCTGGCTGAATGCCGACAGTGACTGCAGTGTACGGTTGTTGCATGTATTGCTGCTGCTGCTGCATGTACTGCTGCTGCTGGATGTACTGCGCTTGTTGTTGAGGATCCATGGGCGGATAGGCATAACCGGCAGGATAACCCTGGGGATACGCGACGGGATACGGATAACCCGGGTAGCCCTGTGGATAACCCGGGTAATACGCGTATCCCGGCGGATAGGCATAACCGGGTGGATACTGACCTGGCTGAGGCTGCGGCGGTTGAGGCGGTTGTGGCATTTGTGGCGGAACAGGCGGCTGCGGCGGAACTGGTGCCGGTTGCGGTGCCTGCGCTGGTTGCGGTTCTGGTGCCGCTTGTGCCATCGGTGCTGGCTGCGGCGGATTGACAGTTTCTTCAGTCAAGAATTCAAAAAACGCCGGGCCGGCATCTGGACGCTGCGGAATGGTGCCTGACGAACCCACAGGCGGCGTGGCAGGCTTGCCAAAACCAGCAGGTTGAACGACCTCATCAGGCATTTTGCCCCCGTCATCGCCCGGCAGCGAAAGCGTCAAAACGTCGTAAAGAAGTTCGATGTCTTCAAAAGGCGAACTCCAAACGACTCTCGAACGCGCCCCTTCGCCCTCATATAGCGTCCAAACGGCATCACCGCCTGCCAGCTCTACACGCACAGTGAGGCTGAATATTCCGCCTCCGGACGAGCGCCAGGGAAGTTCTACCGTGCAGCCTTTGGCTCGCTGCGCCTCACCAAGAACGCTTCTCACGTCGCTCATTCGTGGTGTTTGCGACAGTGGTTCGAGCCGTACCTGTTTTTTCGGTTTATACATGCTGACTTAACGTGCTTTCGATTTAACGACTGATAAATATAAACTGACTGAATTCAAAGATTATGATCCAGCTTACTACTCTTCAGCAAGTTACCCGCTTCAGTTCGCTTTCAATCTTTATGAAACCAGCATCTCGGGTTGTTGATGCCAAGAATTTCAAGCGCAATAACACGCGCTATCTGTCATTTGAATCAGCCAACTATTGCTGTTTGAGAGGTCTGACAGGGCATAACTAATATGTCATCTGGAGAAAGGGCCATGCCAGTAAAAGAGTTTGCAAGCAGCCACGCAAAGTTGGTTGCTGGAGACATTATGCAGATGGTCAAGACCGAGAGATCGGTTCAGATCATGCTGGGAATCCTGGTAGTCAGTCTTGTCTGTTGGCAAATGCCATACGTGAATTGGGCTTTGTACCCATTCAAACTATTCGTCACAATCATGCAGTTAGGATGCCAGGCGCTCGCCACGCGAATAACCGGCGGCACACCCGGTTTTCTGGTAATCACACCCGACCTTCAAGCAGGCTCTATACCGACTGGAGGTATGCAGGCACTGATTTTATCGGCAGGGTACATCGGCTGTTCAATCATCGGCGCCATGCTCATCTGGTTTGGCAGACGACCAGCGGAAGCGAAAGGAATTCTGCAAGCGATAGGTGCAGCAATTTTAGTATTGACCGTGTTTTACGCCGGCGGTGGTTACTTCAGCTTCGGTGCAATGCTCGTCACGGGGCTGGCGTTAATCGCAATTTCCAACAAAGGCTCAGAGCATTTTTGCCACATGCTGCTGCTAATGCTGTCTGTTCAAACAGCGCTTAAGCCAGTGCTGGAGTCGGTCGCGATGATATGGTTTTCGCTCAATCCCGACATCGTCAGCACCGCTAAGCAGATGGAAACCGTGACTGGTGTGCCAGCCATCGTTTGGTCGGTGGTATGGAGTACCGCATCACTGGTAATTTTATCTGGTGCATTTTGGGTGACATACAAACCGTCAAAAGATCAGACAAGAACGGCAGAAACAACCACTTCACCAGGGCAAACAGCTCCGGCAGCGCAACCATCAGCAACACCACTGACAAGTTCGACATCATCGACTTCGTCACCACCTGTGGTGTCGGTATCCGCAACCGAATCGTTCGCTGAATCCGATTCTAGACCGGATGAACAAATTAAAGTATCTCAGGAAGCCGATTCACTACCCGAACAGTCCAGTTAACATCTCGAGGAAAGCGAAATGCAAATGAGAGATATGGCAGCTTCCCACGCAAAAGTAGTTGCAGGCGACCTGTGGTACGCGGTGCGTCACGAGCGGACAGTTCAAATCATGCTTGGATTGCTTGTTGTGATCCTCGTGTGTTGGGACCTGCCTTACGTCTCAACGGCACTTTTTCCGTTCAAATTGTTCGTGACCATCGTGCATGAACTGTGCCACGCCCTCATGGCGCGAGTCACTGGTGGAAGCATCGGATTCATAGAAATTACGCCAGGCTTAGAAGGTTTGACACAGAGTTATGCGGGCAGTCCTTTCAATCGAATAATGACGGTGATGGCTGGTTATTTAGGCACCGCTGTGTTTGGTGGCTTGCTCATCTGGTGGGGCCGCAAACCAGTGCTCGCACAAAGAGTCTTACAATCGACAGGCGTGGCGATTGTGTTGATGACGCTGTTTTATGGCGGCGGTTCGATGTATAGTTTTCTCTGGATGCTAGGCATCGGGTTGGTAGTAGTATTGGTGGCACGCAGAGGCTCCCAACTCTTCTGCCACATGTTTCTCCTGATGCTTGCAGTGATGACGACCGTGCAAGCGGTTGATTATCTCAGGGCTCTGATCATTCTTAGTGCCGGCGTGAATGGTCAAGAACGGCGCGGTGATGCTCTGACCATGGAAACACTCACTGGAGTGCCTGCAATTATTTGGGCCAGTATTTGGGCATTGGTCTCCTTCGTTGTATTGGTTGCAGCGCTCTGGATCTCCTATCGCCCAGCAAAAGCCGGCGCAATCTCGGCAACAGACACGACTGCAGCCGTTGCTGCTGCAGCTTCGACAACTATACCGGCCGTCACCCCGATTACCACACCCAACGATGCTTCGACTCCTGAAGCAGACGCGTCAATTGCAACCGCGAATCAAACCGCGCCTGGAGACACTTCGCCTGGGAACACTTCGAGCGGGGACACTTCGAGCGGGGACACTTCGAGCGGGGACACTTCGAGCGG
>CAZCZI010000004.1:44690-113998 GCA_964503045.1 uncultured Candidatus Obscuribacterales bacterium | reverse complement strand
CTTCGAGCGGGGACACTTCGAGCGGGGACACTTCGAGCGGGGACACTTCGAGCGGGGACACTTCGAGCGGCATCATCAAAACTGCCAGTGTGCCTAACGAGGAAGCATTGTCACGAACAATGGACCCTGAAGACGAAGAGCGACCAGGTTAGATAGTAACTATCTGTAGTGGCATACATTCAAACTTGCAAACTTGCGCCGCCAAGCGCGTGCGCGAGTCGAACTCCAGTCACCTACTTCCATAAGCGAGACGGGAGGTGAATCTTTTAGTTCCACCATGAAGTTTCGCAACAGCGTTGCAATCGTCGTTGAGTTTTCTACTTGCTGCTGTACTGTTCTGCCATATCAGCGATGTACGGAATTCGAAATTCATTTCCTTGATAGAGCTGATACATTCCATACACATTCGCAAGAACGTAGGCACCAACTGCGATCATCCATGCCAAACCGAACAAGCCAGCGAGGGCACCAATTATGGGAATCATCGCCAGCATAAAGCTGCTAATGCCGACAATAATTCCAACCGCAATAAAAGCACCAGAAAGTATTGCTTGTTGCATTGCATAAAATCTGAGTTTTGAATTGCTCTTCGGCTCGGTGCAAAGCCACACAACCGACAGAATCAAATTGGCGCCACACACCGGCAAATACGACAAGATTGCAGCCGTTTTGTAATCGAGGTTGAGTACACTCGTTTTATCCGGCTCCGGCACTGAAGGCATATTCGACATGAGCAACTCCATACATTGCAAAGAGGGAATCAGTGTCTCCAGATCTAACTATACGCACAATGATCGCTCTTGTCACGTTGCGTATATACACATCACTTCGCTTGTTTTTCGCTAGAAGATTTGCCAATTTGAGGCGGAGAAACGCTATTTCTTCGCTGCGTCTTCCATAAAAATGGTTACGGGGTCTGAATACTCACCGACGAAAAAGTTTCCTTCTCCAATCAATCTAGACCTAATCTCATAATACGCTTTTTTGGGAAACACAGATGACTCCAACGACCCGACACCGTTCAGTTTCGGAGCAGAGAGCCTGCGTCCGATTTCGGTTACATTGGCGCCGAACAAAAAGTTGTCGAAGAAATAATTGTCCTTTGTAATTTCGATTGCAGTTTTGAGTCCACCTTGCACGCCACGGCTATCGAACCTGAACATCATATTTTCTTTGCGCTTTACGAAGTACTCACCATTCGGCGATTGCTTCTCTTCAAGTAGCTCTATTTTAGGCACCAACTCGTTTTCTTGCACAAGTCGAACGTTGCTTACGGAAATCTCTTTGCTCGAAAATAGTTTGACGACAATCGCATCGATTTTGCCGCCGGTAAACCACCGCCAATAGTGCGAAAGTCTCACACGCATTTTGTGAACCGGCTTATTTCGCGACGGCGAAAATCCGAACATGACTTGATTTTCGTCTTGGGTCGTGGCGCTGACACCGTGCCAGTTTATAAAGAGTGGAACGACCATGTCGAATGGCTCACACTTCAAATCAAACTCAAGAAAATCTGCTTGCAGCGGATCAATATTGAGGTTCTGAATTACGAACCCATCTTCAGGAGTCACGCTTTGTAGAACCAGTTCATTCTCTTTAATTTTCGGAAAGACTCTGCCAAAGGGTTTGAGCAGTGGTGAGTCGGGCGCAGTGGTTTCCGAGTTGGTTGGAACGGTTTTGGACGCTTCAGGCTCACTGTTAGCCTTTGACGGTTTCTTTTTCCACCGCTTTCTTTCACTTGGAGCAATACCATTTATTGATGGATCATTGACAGGCAACAACTTTGAAATCTGTTCCGCCGGAACGATATCGGCAGAAAGAGCAATTGGCTTAAGTTCCATAGACGCAGGCTGTTGGACCGGGCACAGCTGGAAGTATCTTTTTTCACGATCCCAAACATAAGGTCCGACTGTTGTCGAAGTACTCAATAAATCTTTGAGCCGCGTAGCATTTACGGTCTCTGCCGGACCCACTGAGAATGGTTCGAATGAATGAAACTTCGGGAATACAGACACATCGATAAAAGGCGGGCTCAACAATTCTTCAAGTGTCGTGCCGTTGAAAATTACGTGGGCGCCACCGTTCAATTTAGGAATTCCGAGAATGACTGCGCGTTGCTCGGGCTTCAATTCCTTAGCAATCGCAAAACAGTTCGACTGAATCGCACGCGACTCTTCTCCTGCACCAATCCAAAACGAGTTGGTGACATAAGTCGCTGCAACATACATAAGCACCAGAGCGCCTAGTCCTAGGCATCCTATAGGTACCAGCCGGTCTTGCACCTCCTCTGTAAGTTTCAACCGCCCTGCACCGAGTGATGGTTGCAACAAGATAATCGAGCACACCATACTTAGTGGCATCGTATAAAAGAAAACCAAACGGCTTCCTTCCAAGTTAGCTCCGACGCCCCAGAGTTTGAAGAGTGGAACGATGCCACTAATTGCCCAAACAACAAGCAAAATCGCCCATTTCCAAGAAAGCTTGTTGGATAGAATTCTCATCACGCAGCAAACAAAAATTGCTGCGTATGCACCATACGCATAAAGACAGAACGCATCACCTTCCGAAAATGCTGCACGAGTGAATGGAAATAGAATGTGGTAGTACGTCGGCAGTTCCAACCATCGAAGGATGACCCACTGATCGAGAGCGCCGCCGAGTGCTCCTGTATAGCCGCCTACGAAGGTTCCTAATGCGCTGGTGCGAATGCAAAGATAGATAATGTCGAGAACCCAAAATACCCATGTTGCCTTCAGCGAGCGAACAAATAGCTGCTTGAAGGAACCCAGTTTCTCAACAAACGTAGTTTTCGGCACTGTACCACTATTGGCAGCTGCTCCCGCGTTGGTGGATGACTTAGTGGCACTAGTGGAACTCTTCTTTTCCCATTTTCTCTTCTTGCGCTTTCCTTTACCACGTTTTCCCTTACCGCCATCTTCGGCTGATTCTTCACCGCCATAGGTTTCTTCATCACCCTCTGCGCCGGCGTCACCTTCTTGGGCTGAGCTCTCCGCTTTAACCGTTCCACCCAAATTATTTCCTACATCCGGCCACAAGAAACATAAGGTGAATAGCACCACCGGTAATGCCACCGATGCTTCCTTCGCCATGAGCGCCAACCAAAATGTGATTAGACTCAGCACATATGTGAGTTTCTTGCCGCTTGCGCGAAATCGAAGAAACATCAGAAAACTGGAGAGATAGAATGCACCGCTCACAACGTCCGGGCGGCCGGCGATCCATGAGACATCTTCGCAATGAAGCGGATTGGAAGCAAAAATCGCCGCTGCCGTAATTGCAGCTATTCTCGATCGCCAATCTCCCCAAGACTGAGTCAACTGCAAGACGATGGCATAGAAGACTATGACGTTAACCGAGTAGAACAAAGTGTTGGTCAGGTAGTATCCGGCTGCATTGGTTTTCCACAGTGCGTAATCGGAGAGCACCGTGAACATAAGGAGCGGCCGATAAAAGTCAAAACCCGGTATTTGCAGGTAGTTGCTGACAAAATTAGCCCAAATCAACTGAGTTTCGCCGGAAAAGACCTTGTATGCGAAATTGACTTGCCAGAGATCATCGGCAACGAAGTAACCACGCGCGATAAGCGATATGTACGAGCCCCAGACGAGTAGGAGCAAGACAACAGGCGGTCCCCAGCGTGTGATTTTGTTGAAAAGCCCCTGTTTCAGATTCTTGCTCCGGCTATCTGAAAGTCAGTATAGGCTCGATTTTAATCAGTTTTCAACCTTGTTTTGGTCCGCCCCTATCTTGATCCGACTCGAGCAACTCTTCAATCCATTTGTTGAGAAGTCGAATCTGATTCTTCACCGCTTTGCGATCTTTCGATGGCAGCGAATTCAACGTTCTATCGAAGGGCTCGCGAGATTGGGAGCGAATAAGACTCACCTGCGACGCAAATGTGAATTCTGTCGGTTCCAGCGTAGTCATCATCTTGAGCTCCTCGTCAATCCGCCTTTGACTTCTTTGCATTACAAATGTAGTTGATTTCGGTCTATGACGAAGCGCCATGTTTACCGTTGTTTTTCTGGGGGTTCCCCTAGGGCCTTTAAGAGTTACGGTTTCATCCAATTTAATAAGAAGTGCCTCCCAAGCATAAATTTTTCGGGTTCGCCAGCCCGGAAAGCGCTAAGATCTGACCCCCTGGATTTGGAGAATGCCGTGGCCACCAAAGTAGCTTTGAAGGTAAAGGGTATCTGGATTGAGAAATTCGGCGGAACCGACGTTATGAAGTTCCAGCCGCTCGAAGTTGCTCCACCGCACGAAGGGCAAGTCAGAGTCAAGATTAAGGCAGTCGGGCTTAACTTTATTGATATCTATCAACGGCGGGGCGAATACCCGGTGCAGCTGCCGTATACGCCAGGGCTGGAGGCTTCAGGTGTTGTGGATGAGGTCGGCGACGGAGTGACCGGCTTCAAACCCGGCGACCGCGTTGCCTACACCGGACAGCCCGGAGCGTATGCCCAGGCATGCAATGTAAAGGCGAGCAGCCTGATTCATATGCCGGACGACATGACCTTTGAACAGGGCGCCTCTTTTCCTCTCCAAGGAATGACCGCTCACTACCTCATAAATGAATACCGAAAGCCCAACAAGGGCGAAACGGTACTAATCCACGCGGCAGCCGGCGGTATGGGACTTTTGTTGGTGCAATGGGCGAAACATCTAGGTGCCCGCGTAATCGGCACCGTTTCCAATGAGAAGAAAGCAGAGATCGCCAAAAAAGCCGGCTGCGATGACGTGATTCTCTACTCCACCCAAGATTGGGTAGCGGAAACGCAAAATCTAACCGAAGGTCGTGGGGTTGAACTGATTATTGATGGTGTCGGCAAAACCACATTTAATGGAAATCTTGAAGCAGCGGCATTGCGTGGAACGATTGTGATTTACGGAGCAGCAAGCGGCCCCGCAGAGCCAATTGCGCCGAACTTGCTGCAACGCAAGTCGCTCACCGTAGCTGGTGGCAGTCTGTTCAACTACTTGCTTAATCGCGATGAGTTGGAGATGCGGTCACAGGACGTACTTCACGGCATCAAAGAAGGCTGGCTCAAGCTAAGCATCAATCAAGTATTGCCTCTGGAAGATGCAGGCGCGGCGCATGAACTTCTGGAAAGCAGAAAGTCAGTCGGCAAAATCGTGCTTACTACTGGCGAGTAGCTAGTCGTTAAGATCTGAGGCTCTGAAGATAGGCACGTTGCTTGTGCGCGCACGCATTTTTGCAGTTTCACCAGCCCACATCAGCCTGAGCAAGTCTTGGGTATCGTCGGGCAGGGTTGCGATACCAACTGCAATAGCGACCTCGATCAAGCCCGGAGACAAGTGGCTCGCTCGAATGGCATTCACGATTCTTTCTGCGATGACTTGGGCAGCGGCGGCATTACTTTCTGCAAGCGCAATTACCCAATCATGCTGATCGAAATGAGCGAGTAGATCAGTGGGGCCGATAAGCTGCCCGACACGACGTTTGAGCTCGGTGACTGCAGCCGGAGGAAGGCTTGTATTGTGCCCAATCATGCCAGTCTTGGCTGCAGGCAAAAGCACTTCGAAAACGATTAACGAAAGAGGTCCGCTGGTCTGAGTGCGAAGAGCGATCTGCCTTTCCATCATGTAAATGAACGCTGGAAATGACATCACGCCGGTATCATTGCGTGCGAGCTGGCGCGCGACATTCTCCACCGCGATGTGGTCAATTCGCTTAGGCTCTGCAATGATGAGTTTCTTCTGAACCGCGGCCTGGGCTTCGACTGCACCACAACGCACCAAATTTGCCACTACTGGCACCCACTGGCTTCTAGCCCAATTGAATTTCGCAAGCAAATCTTTGAGAGAAGTACGCTCATTGACTGCCAGATAAAACGACTTCAATAAGGTCATGTCGATGGGCTCACCACGCGACATTAGCTGCTCGAAACCGGCCTCGGAGAGTCCTGGGTTTTTCTTAGAGATTATACTGTCGTTGGTTACACCTTCGTTGCGCAGGTAGTCGGTGTTGTCCATCAACTGAACACCCTGCATCATAAGCATGTTGATACCAGCTGTGATACTGCGATCTTCAGTCTTCAAGCTTGGCTCGAAGTGGAAAGTTCCTTCCTTGCAGCTCACAGTCAACAGGAAACATTCAGTGCCCGTGCCATTGAATCCAAACGCGTGCACCGGCGCACCTTTATCGAAGAACAGCTCGATCGGTCCACGGCTGCTGTCAATTTTCAACCGCCCAGTCATGCCGCCCAACGACACCGACTGCAAAACGTTAGTGATATGCACCACAGACAAATCGCCGCTTAGCGCGCCGCCTTGCGGGGCCGCTGGCGGCGGACGTCGCATCAAGGGGTCTTGCACAATCGGAACGCGATCGAACGTGGAGACACCCATGTCGCTCGGCAAGCCGGAAAAGTTGCCCGGAGCCTCAGCTCGCTTCGGTGCGACCGCACCATCAGCTTTCATTGCCGCCTGCAAATCTTCACCAAGAGAGTTGATCATCATTTGATAAATATGAGCCGTGTCGTTAGAGACGTAAAACCACAGCTCGCGCGCGCCTTCACCGGCACCGGCAAACATTCTCCATTCAACGGCGCTCGGCGCAAACTTCACGTGAATCATAAATTCCGAGCCTTTTTCCTTCATCCAGAAATAGCTGAACTTAGATTCACGATCTTTCTGACACAAAGCCAGAAACTCGGTGAGATCCGCAATCGTCGGACGAGAAGCAATTCGCTTCAACTTAACCGGCACGGTTTGTTTGCGAAACATCATTATCGGAATTACTCCCGAAAAACAAGACAAACACGACAGTCGGGCCGCCGTCTACATTCTCTCTTCCCAACAACAAATAGATCTAGACACTGTTTCTAGATCTGCGATTAATCTCACGCGAAGGCCTGCAAGTAGAGGTAGGTTTATGAGACGAAAAAGCTACATAACGTGCCTCAGCTCGTCGACAGATTCAACTTGGCGACCACAAAACCGACAAACCGGAGCAAAGTCGTACATGCCGACTCGAGTCATCACGTGACCACTGATATCGCACTGCTGAAGTACCTTTTTGCGTTTTAGCGGTTTCAGACTCAACTCTTTGAGCACCACCCACAACTTGTTGATTGCACGCAGGCAACTCGACCAAAGCTTTTGCTGGCGCGTCTGCTGATCGCGCATCTTTTGCAATTGCTCGGATGTGATCGTTCGCCTTGCTGCACGCGGCGCGTCAATTGTAGGGGTGCCCGCCGAAGCCGCAGGCGCATAAATGCCTCGCGATGAACCTTCCACTGCCTGCGTCACAACTCTTACCTCATGTATGCGTGTGAGACGTTGAAATGCCCATGCAAGATGGTCCCCTATTTAAATCTAAAATCCTTCACATCTCAACATTTGACAACTCAAAAACAAGGTTCATCAGCACTTTTAACGGTTCGCTGAATTATTGGCACAAGCCTATATAATTATCCGAACCGCTCGACCGCCAGAGAGTCGAGCTTTTGAGCAGCCAAACAAAGAATTCCTTGACGAGCTCACAACAGATTGTCGACAGAAAAGCAGTGATCGCGCAAGCTCAGCGCGTGGTCATCAAGCTAGGCACAGCCGTGCTTATGAAAGATGAAGGCGGCATCGCACTAAGTCGCTTCTACTCATTTGTAGAAGGAATCGCAGAGCTAATCGGTATGGGCAAAGAAGTGCTTTTGGTCACTTCCGGAGCCGTAGGCTTGGGGGTTCAAAAGCTGGGATTGGAAAAACGCCCTCGAGAACTGCCTCTCAAGCAAGCGTGCGCAGCAGTTGGTCAGGGTCGCCTGATGTCAATGTACTCAGACGCATTCGAGAAACTTTCAATAAACACAGCTCAGGTGCTGCTTACCGAAGACGATTTTTCGAACCGCAAACGTTATCTGAACTTGAGAAGCACTATCGCTGAGCTGCTGTCACTGCGAGTGCTGCCGATAATCAATGAAAACGACACTGTGTCGACAGTCGAGCTGGAAGCTGCCAGCTCGGAAGCCCACCGGAAAGTCAACTTCGGCGACAACGACAAACTATCGGCCCTTGTGGCAAGCAAAGTCGAAGCAGACTTACTCGTGATTCTCACCGATGTCGATGGTCTCTACACGGCAGATCCAAGGACTCAGCCAGAAGCAAAATTGCTAAATGTGGTGGAACAGATTACACCTGAGGTCGAAGCCTTGGCTGGTGGCACCGGTGTCGGAAAAACAGCCAAAACCATGGGCAGAGGCGGCATGAGAACGAAGCTCGAAGCCGCAAGCATAGCCAGCCAATCGGGTTGTGCCACGATTATCGCCGGCGGAAAAACTCCCGGCGTCATCTCGAAACTGGTGGCGGGAGAGGATATAGGTACTCTGTTTCTTCCTCAAGCAGGGCTAAAAGGGAGATTGCGATGGATTGCATTTGCCACCACAGTCAATGCTGCACTGATCGTGAATGAGGGAGCCAAAGAAGCTCTCACCAAAAGAAAAGCCAGCCTCCTTCCGGCAGGAGTGGTTGAAGTTAGAGGTTCATTCAACCGAGGAGACGTGGTCAGCATTCTCGACTCTTCAGATCGCGAGTTTGCCCGTGGAATCGTCAACTACTCCAGCGAGGAAGCACAAAAGATCTCCGGTTTGCATTCAGACGCAATTGATGAAGTGATCGCAAATCGCAACTATGACGCAATCATTACCCGCGATCACCTGGCTTTTTTAGATAAGTGAGAGAAATAAGTTGACCGCATCAAAAGAGAAATCCGTGCAAGACATACATAAAATAGCTGGCGCGTCTAAGCTGGCATCAGCTAAGCTGGCCGGTTTGTCGTCGTCTGAGCGAGACCGTGTGATTGCCGAGATGGCAAATGAGATCAACTACCACACGGTGCCTATCTTAGAAGCAAACAAACGAGATCTCGCAGAGGCAGAGCATCTCGTTAAGAGGGGCGAACTATCTGACTCAGCCCTCAAGCGCTTGAAGTTGAGCAATGCAAAAGTCGAAGACATCGTATCCGGTATCAGGCAAGTTGCAGGGCAAGCCGACCCTATTGGTCACGTCACACTTGAAAGAGAACTCGACGACGGCTTAGTCCTTCACCGTGTATCTTGCCCAATAGGTGTGGTTGCAGTCATCTTCGAGTCACGCCCGGATGCGCTGCCTCAGATTGTTTCGCTTTGCCTTAAGGCGGGCAACGCCGTAATTCTAAAAGGCGGCAAAGAAGCAGAACACTCCAACCAAGCCCTCTTTGATTGCATTCAACGAGCATTGAAAACGGCAAAATTGCCTGCCTCTTCAGTTGCGATGGTGCAAACAAGAGAGCATGTCGCCGAACTGCTAAAAGCTGAAGGATTGATCGATCTAATCATTCCGCGAGGCTCCAACAGCCTCGTTAAGCACATTCAAAACAACACTCGCATTCCGGTTTTGGGACATGCCGATGGTGTGTGCCATCTCTACGTCGAATCCGATGCAGACCTAAAGCATGCCGTCGAGCTAGCGGTAGATGGAAAGGCGCAATACCCGTCGGCATGCAACGCAATCGAGACTCTGCTCGTGCATGAAGAGGTAGCACAAGCGTTTCTACCGGAAGTGGCTGCTGCGCTGCTTGCGGCCGGTGTTGAGCTTCGACTGGATGAGCCGTCGATGTCAATTTTGAAGAGAGAATCTGTATCCGGTGCCCGAGTTTTGCCGGCCGACGAGACCGACTGGGCCACTGAATATGGTGACCTGATTATTTCCGTCAAAGTCGTCAAAGATCTTGATGCCGCAATAGAACACATCAATCGATACGGCTCGCATCACACAGAAGCGATCGTCACGAAATCAAAAGAAAAGTTCGAAAAGTTTTTCAAGGAAGTAGATTCGGCGGGAATCTTTCTCAATGCGTCTACCAGATTTGCAGACGGGTTCAGATACGGTTTCGGCGCCGAAGTCGGCATCAGCACCGGCAAGCTGCACCCGAGAGGACCCGTTGGCGCCGAAGGAATGGTCACCTATAAATACAAACTGACAGGCAGCGGTCATATCGTCGCCGACTATGTTGGCGAAAAAGGCAAGAAGTTTAGACACAAAACGATCAAGGGATAAGAGCGAAAAGAGGAACTAATGCTAAAAGGCAAAAAACTAGCAGTGATCGGCGTCGGCAAGCTTGGTGAAGCACTAATCTCAGGACTGCTCAAGCAAGGAGACATCTTAGGTTCGGACATCGCCGGCAGTGTATGTCACGAGTCGTCGCTGTCTCGCGTGCAAGATCGCTTAGGAATCGAAGCAATGCTGGATAATCGGGCACTAGTAAAAGACCGAGACATCATCGTACTTGCAGTCAAACCTCAAAACATGGACAAAGTTTTGAGAGAAATCGCTGACTGCATAACAGACAAACAGTTGCTCGTTTCTGTTGCCGCATCCGTAACCACTGCATTCGTTGAAGAAAGACTGCCGATTAACGCACCTGTCGTGCGCGCCATGCCGAACACACCCAGTGTTATGAACGCTGGGATGACCGGTTTGTGCAACGGCAAACACGTGACTGCCGATCACTCCAAAATGGCCGACGCTATTTTTCAATGCGTCGGCAGAACAGTGTTTGTAGATGAGGGGTTGATGGATGGAGTTACCGCGCTGTCTGCCAGCGGCCCCGCTTACCTGTATGTCGTAATCGAATCACTGGCTGAAGCCGGTGTTAAACTCGGAATTCCCAGAGAAGTATCGACATTATTGGCCGCCCAAACAATGTACGGTGCATCGAAGATGGTGCTCGAATCGAAAGCTCACCCTGCATTGTTGAAAGACATGGTGACCACACCAGCCGGTTGCACCATCGATGGTTTGATGGAACTCGAAGAAGGCAAGCTCCGCGTGACACTAATCAAGGCGGTTGTGAAAGCCGCAGAGCGTGCCCGAGAATTGGTAAACACTCAGAGCACGTCAAAATAACGCAGCCGTCAGACACGTTGTCCGGAAATTCGAACGAGTAGCACGAGTCACTAACTCAAGAAATCACGACTTCGCAGTCGGGAAGCGTCTTTTTAAACTCTGCTACTGTATCGGTCGAAACTCCGGTATCTGACAGCGACAACTTTACAAGCTTTTTGTTTCCCTGAAGTTTGTCCAAAGTGGTGCCATCAAGTTTGGTACCATCCAACCACAACCGTTCCAACTCAGTAAGCTTGGCAAGAGTGGCGATGCCGCCGGCAGTCACGTCCGTTCCCGATAAATCCAACTCTTTTAGCTTCACTAACCTGCTTACGTAATCAAGATCTTTGTCTTGAATTTTCGAATCGCTCGCATCGAGCGAATACAAAATGTCCGGCGCAAATGTTGAAATTGAAGAGAAGTCCCCAGAGAAGTCTTTCTTCAACTCGAGCTGCAAACGTTTGCCTGTGGGAATTTGCACCGAGCCGCGCGCTTCGCAAACGAAATCCCAGTAATCCGGATCTTCTGCGCTTTCAGCAAGAATGTCGCCAATCGCGGCAGCACCGGAAAGAGTAATTGTGCGCGTATTGCTTTTCTCTTTCGCTGGTGGCTCAACGATTGTTCGCGTCTGAGGCTGCGAAGTTTGCGAAGACGCCGAGGATTGCGTCGCAGCGGACTGAGTTGCACCAGACTGACTAGCGCCAGGCGGATTCGTCGAAGAGGTCACGTACAAGCCCGCACCGATAATCGCAGCCAAGCCGCACATCAAAGCCAAGCGAGAAAAGTCAATCTCTGGAGCCTTTCCTGAAGCAGGTATAGGTGGGTTGTAGATAGGAGCGTTCTTGAGCGGCATACCATTTTCGCCAGACTCTTTCCAAGGCGGATAGGTACCAAGCGAAACGATAGCCATGATTGCGAGCCAAATGGCAAATCTTTGAATGCTGTTCAATTTACGTCTGCGTTCCTTTTGTAGCTTTGCTTAGCTTATAACCTGGCGAACCAGTACATAGTTATAGAATCTGAAACGGGTCTTGTCATCTAACAACCCACAATTCTTCAGAGTTATTTTCAATCCGGCATGAAAACTTATATGCGATTGCTCTACACTATGCGTGTTTCTTGTAATATTCCGCTTCAAGCAGCTGTCGGGGGTGCTAACAATGTGGGAGCGTTTCAACGTCATGGGGCAACAATCGATGTCGATGGGCAAGCATGCCGAAGCTGAAGGTCACTTCAGACTGGCGCTTGTCGAAGCTGAAAAGCTCGGTCCCAACGATCCGAAAGTGGCGACAACACTAAACAATCTTGCAAACTGCCTGCGTACTCAAGGCAAACACGCCGAAGCCGAACCTCTTTACAAACGCGCGATTGAAGTAAAGGAAAAGACAGTCGGTCCTCTTCATGCAGACCTCGTTCCAATCTTGGACAACTATGCGAAACTGCTCAGAGCCTCGGGCCGAGAGAAAGATGCAGAGAAGATGGAACAGAAAGCGCGAGCAATCTTCATGAAGAAATAGGAGCTCAACTTTGAAGCAACAATCAGCGATTCAGGCGCATCTGAAGGGTTCTAGCGAGATGCAAGAGCGACAATATCAAAGTGGTTTCGGAAATCACTTTGCTTCAGAAGCGGAGGCCGGAACGCTTCCGGTCGGAAGAAACTCACCACAAAAACCTGCCCATGGTTTGTATGCAGAACAGCTGAGCGGAACAGCCTTCACAGCTCCTCGTTCTGAAAATTTGCGGAGCTGGTTGTATAAAATTCGCCCATCAGTCATGCACGGCGCATTTAAGAAAATCGATCGTGGATTGCTGAGATCTAGACCTTTCGACGAGCTTGATGCACCACCAGATCAATTGCGCTGGAACGCCCTCGCAGTGCCGAAGAAGCCCACGGATTTCATTGATGGTTTGGTCACGATTGCAGGCAATGGTGACTCGGCAAGTGTCAGAGGATGTGCTGTTCATCTTTATGTTGCCAACAAATCGATGGAGAAGAAATTCTTCTACAACTCCGATGGTGAATTGCTGATCCTTCCTGAATTAGGGCAGCTAAAGGTGCGCACTGAATTCGGTACCATTGCCGTTTCGCCTTGCGAGATCATAGTGATACCCAAGGGAGTCAAGTTTCAAATTGAGTTGCTCAACGACACCGCCCGTGGTTACATCTGCGAAAACTACGGTCTGCCATTGAGACTGCCAAACCTTGGTCCAATAGGGGCAAATGGATTGGCTAACCCGAGAGATTTTTTGGCACCGACGGCTGCGTATGAAAATGTCGAAGGTGACTTCGAGTTGATCGCGAAATTTCAGGGGCATCTTTATCGCGCCAAACTCGATCACTCGCCACTGGACGTCGTCGGCTGGCATGGCAACTACTTCCCGTACAAGTATGACCTGACTAAGTTCAACGTCATCAACACGGTCAGTTTCGACCATCCCGATCCTTCGATTTACACGGTGCTCACGTCACCGTCTGAGATAGAAGGCGTCGCCAACATCGACTTCGTTATCTTCCCATCGCGATGGATGGTGGCAGAAGATACATTCAGACCGCCCTACTATCACCGCAACGTCATGTCCGAATATATGGGCTTGATCACCGGCGTTTATGATGCGAAGGAAGACGGCTTCATACCTGGCTGCGGCAGCCTCCACAACTCACATTCTGCGCATGGTCCGGACGCGGCAACGTTCGAGAAAGCCAGCAGTTGCGAACTCAAACCAACGTATCAGGGTGGCACGCTAGCATTCATGTTTGAAAGTTCGTTGGTATTCAAACCCACCAAGTTCGCTCTGGAAGACGAGATTCGCCAACCTGACTACCAGGGATGCTGGGCGGGATTGCAATCGCATTTCCATCTTGAATAGATAAATTCGTAAAATCTTTTTCCTACCGCGGGAATCACCCGCACCAAGTATTTTGAAGCGGGTACAGTATCAAAAGAGAGTGTTGAACGAAGAAGTATTGGATAAGCCAAGAAGTATTGGATAAGCCAAGAGCTTTGGCAACCCTAAAGGAAACCAGATGTATCGCCCGCCAAAGAAACCGGAAGAAAACGCACCGAGTGTCAACAGACAGCGCTATCCTGGTGAGGACAAGGTGCCTACCCTGCAGCGTTGTCGCGAGATGCTGGAAGACGCCAAGAGTAGACGCGGATGTTCTTTTGAACTTCCATGGACGTTAGACGGCGGCGGCGACTTCACACTGAGCGTAGTTTGGGACGCCACCGGCGACCCACTCTGGACGCTCTACGAGGGAGGCTCGAAAGTCGCTTGGTCTCAAGCATTCGCTCCCACCGAATTGGAATTCATGTTCGACATTTTGCAGATGTCCGCAGCACATTCGAATCCTCAAGCAAAGCACGTAACTATTCCCGACCAGCTAAAACCTGGCGCCAACAAGAAAGAACCTCAAGCACCCGTCAACATGCCTGGCGCTTCTCCTGGATTTGCCGCGGCCCCTGCGCTTTCACCTCCTGGTTTCGGCACACCAATGGCGCCGATGATGCCGCAGGCTCCGCCTGTTCAACCGACTCCTTCTCCGCATCCTCCGATACATCCAGGTCAACCGTTTCCTCCAGCACCCGGATTTGGCGCTCCTCCTGGATATCCACCACCTGGCTATCCACCACAAATGCCGCCTCAGATGCCTCAGATGCCGCCTCAGATGCCGCCCGGCTACCCGCCTCCGCAGCAGCTTCCGCCTGGATACCCACCGCCCGGCATGCAGCAGATGCCACCTGGATATCCGCCTCCGCAGCCAATGCCGATGCCATTTACACCTTCGGTGCATACGGCAGAAGATCCTCGAATGCCAGTTGTCGACTACCATTTGCTCGACAAGAGAGCGAATATTCTGTTAGGAACACTCCTCAAAGAAGCCGGACTAATTAACGAACCAACCCTCGAAGCGGCGCTCAAGCTGCAAGAGTTGGTGAGAGAGGAAAAGATGACTCCGGAGCAGGCACCCGATGCCTTAAAGCGTTTGCACACCTTAGGAGCAAACATCGAACAATACCTCGCTCCCAGCGATACAACCCCAAGCTACACTCCGCCAGGCGGAACTTCAGTAACTCCAAAAGGCACTCCCACCCAAGGTGGCGCCAAGCCGGGCCAACCTGGTGCGCCCGGAGCCAAACCTGCTCAGCCGGGGGCAGCCCCAGGCGCTAAACCAGGACAACCAGGCGCGAAGCCCGTCAGAGACTTGAAGGGCGCATTCGATCTGCTCATCAAGGCTGGAATTCTCACGGAAAGCGACATTACGACTGCGCAGAATGTACGCAACAAGCACGGTGGTGACATTGTTCAGATACTGCAGGCCGCCAGCAAAGTCGACACAAAGACGGTCGACGCGGCTGTGATTTGCCTGCCTCTGATTCGCGAAGGATTGATGAAGCAAGAGCAGTGCATCATTGCACTGAATTACTGCAGCAGAATGCGAGTCGCTTTTGACGATGCCTTGGAAGAGATGGGCTGGCAAAACCCGCGTAAATTGAGGTCAGACCTGCCGCTTTAATGAAGAAGCAAAATCCGGGTAATGCAGAGGAATCTAGTTCGCTGGAAACGACCGACGTTGCTCCGGAAAATCCATACGACTTCGCCCGCAAAGCTAAGGAGCTTGAACTTGCAGGTGACATTCGCAGCGCCGAATCACAGTACAAAGCAGCCGTGTGGGCAGCCGACGGGCTGCCGCTAGATGAGTACCGCCAACACTGCCGCATGAACAGAGACTCGGACAGTCTGGCTAATGACTTAGAACTGAGCAGAGACGAGGTAGACCAGGCCTACGTTCAGCTTCTGGCACTTCCCTTTCTTTCACGCCTGCAACTGGCCGGCTTCTATTCACGCAACCGGGCGCCTGCCGAAGCGCAAGACGTTCTGAAGTATGCCTTTGAAGTAGGCTTAGACCCTCTAATCAAGGACATTGCCGCAATGAAGCAGCTAGAAACCCGTGCTCGCGATCTCATGCGAGATGTCGGAGACATCGTGGGTCCAACTGATGCCGAAGACCGGTTTCGCCACCTTTTCGATCAGCTCGACACCGACAAAGATGGCTACGTGAGCCAAAAAGAACTTAGGGCCGCACAATTGGATATCGCAATCGACAGCGAAGGGCAGGAGCTTATCAGGTATCTGCTCTACCACTATTACACGGTCGAACAAGCCAGCAAAGACGAATTGCCAATAGGAATCGACATTCGCGGTATATCCAAGAAAGACATGCGAAATTTCCAGAAACGCTCAAAAGCTTCTTGGAAGCGCATGCACAAAGAATAGCTGACAACCTGCCGAAGTGTCTTCAAGATGAGGAAGTCTCGCTCTGACTGGGTATACTTGTGTGCAAGACCAGAAGGAAAATCTGCCCACGAGGGCTGAAAAATTGGCGGTATATGGGAAAAAACATCCTTCTTCTTGATGATGACCGATCATTTTGCAAACTAGTGGTTCCTATCCTTGAGGGTAGAGGCCACAAAGTTCTGCAGGCAGATACTGCTGAGGCGGGGAAACAAGCACTAGCCAAAGAAACCCCGGACCTCATCATCGTGTGCGGTCCTCTGCCTGATTCAAACGGAGTGGACTGGATCAACACCATTCGAGCTTCCGGCAACCAAGTAGCAGTCGTCTTCGTCGCCGCCAATACACATGATCTTTCATCGTTCAAAGAAAAGTTGAACTCGCTCGGCATCAAATTGAGCGTGCATAAACCTGTTATTCCATTTGTCTTTGGTGCTCAAGTCGAAAGTCAATTTGCAGACAATGCCTCAGGGC
The DNA here is from genome assembly GCA_964503045.1 of uncultured Candidatus Obscuribacterales bacterium. Lineage (GTDB taxonomy): Bacteria > Cyanobacteriota > Vampirovibrionia > Obscuribacterales > Obscuribacteraceae > CAYZJR01. Next base: position 97,330 of record CAZCZI010000004.1, on the reverse strand, counting down.
AAGCCGCAAAACTCAAAGATTTCGAAACTATGTTTATGGCTCTGGTGACAAAATACGCCAGAGTTCTTCCGTCGAAAATTCAAGAATTGTCTGCAGCGATTGAAAAGGCAAAGGCCGCTCCCGAAGACGCAACACTAGCAGCAGAAGTTAGAGCCCAGGCTCATAAAGTAAAGGGAACAGGCGGGTCTCTCGGTTTTAGACAAGTATCTGAAATCATGGCATTTATTGAGCATGCCGCAGCGGCAATGCCCGACAAACCGCTTGACGAGCAATTACTTTCGTGGGCTGAAATCGATCGCAAACTGATTGAAGCTCAAATTGTTGGTGACGCCGAAGCAAAAGAGGTGATGTCGGTCGTCTCCGGCAAGGAGGACGAGACCAAAGAAGAGATTCCTACAAGCCCTTCTTTAGCAAGAATTCTGGTTATGGATGCCGACACGGGTTTTCTCGATATCGTCGAAGATCTAGGCAGACAGCGACTTGTAGAAATCGTCAGAGCCTCGACACGCGAAGAAGCACTGGATAAAGCCGTTGGTTTTCCACTTGATGCGGCTCTGGTGAACGTACTGTCCGATCACCCCGAAGAATCATTCCAACTCGCGCGCGAGCTGCGCGGTTTGCCAGGATATGAAACACTGCCTCTGGCATTCATTTCAGGCGATGCAATCATAAAGGATCAAGTCGAAGCATCTTACGCCGGCGCTTCGCTTTTCCTCGATAAGCCTCTCCAATCAGATTCTCTCGAAAAAGCTGTGCAACACTTGGTGGCGATTCGCACAGGCGGACGCCCGCGAGTGCTCGTAACTGACGACGATGAATTCTTCGGAAACACAGTTGCCCTCGTGCTTCGCAATGAAGGGATGATCGTAAGAACGCTGACCGATCCAAACAAAATTTTGGACGTCATGCAAGATTTCCCGCCGGACATGCTGCTTCTCGACGTGATGATGCCTGGCATCACCGGCTTCGAAGTTTGCCGGATGCTCAGAGAGACGCCTCGGTGGCAAGACCTTCCAATCATCTTCCTCACCGGTCAAACCGGTGTAGAAGCGCGCGTAGAAGCCTTCAGATGCGGCGGCGACGACTACCTTCCCAAACCTGTAGTCAACGAAGAACTCCTCACTCGTGTCAAAGTACGCTTGGACAGAGCCAGAATGCTCAAAGAAAGATCGGACAAAGACACGATCACCGGCTTGCTTCTCAGACGAGCCTTTTCAGAGCAACTCTCGGGGATTATCGCCGAAGCGCAACGCCTCAAAACTTCGTTTTCGATTTGCTTGATGGACATCGACCACTTCAAGAAAGTCAACGATACCTATGGACACCTTGCCGGGGACCGCGTTCTTGCTGGATTCGGTCAATTGCTTTCCCGCCGATTCCGAGTCGATGACCTGCGCGGAAGATGGGGTGGAGAAGAGTTTATTCTTGCATTCAGGCGTGAAATCAAAGAGACGATTCACGCAGCCATCATCAGAGTCTTGGACGAGTTTAAGAGCATGGTTTTCCACGGCGACCACGGCGAAGAGTTTCACGTCAGCTTCAGCGGTGGCTTGGCGACATTCGCCGAAGATGGCGAATCGGTTTTCGAACTTCTGCAAGTCGCTGACAGACGCCTCTACATTGCGAAGAAACAAGGACGAAGTCGAATCATCCTAACCGATGACGCGGGCGTGGAAGTTCATCACTAACCGATGACGCGGGCGTGGAAGTTCAAACTTGCGCCAGCACGCTAAGAACAGAGCCGCGATTTGATCGCGGCTCCTTGTAGTCTCATTTTCGAACCAGACTACTTTATTCGTCGTCGTCGTCGCTGCTCGAGGTTGGTGTCGGAGACTTCTTCTTCTGCTCGTTGTACTTCTTCATTTCTTGCTGGTATTGTCTTTGCTTGTTGAGATGATCGATGTAGACCTTGATGCTGTCATAGTCTTTTCGATACTCTTGCTTACCAAGCTGGATTGCCTTTTCGAGCGACTGTTGAGCACCGCCGAAGTCTTTCATCTGAATTTGGATTTTTCCTAACGCGCCCCACATGTCTCCATTTGATGGATCAAGCGTTGTTGCTTTGCGCATTTGCTCCTTCGCCAGCCCCAGCTTCCCTTGCTGCGCCAAGAACAAGGCATAGTTATATCGAAGGACTGGATCTGTTCCCTTCACCGCAAGAACAGCATTGTACTCAGTGCCGGCTTCAGTAAACTTTCTCTGCTTGGTGTAAATATCGAGCAGGTATCTGTGAATGTTTTCTTTCCTCAAAGCCGCATCATCAGCAGACGCCGGAGCAAAGAAAGAACCCAGTCCACCCGCCGCGATTGACGCGATTGTTAGTGGTAAAACGACTCTTCGCAACATGTTTTCAATACTCCTTGATTGATGACTTTGTGGACGAAATAGTTCTGGAATTCCCCTTATTGCTGCCCTTTGTGTTCTTCGATGATTCGATAGATCTGGTTGAGGTTATCTTCACTTGCTTCCTGCCGCCCATATGAACCTTGATAGGTATCGAATGCGCCATCACGTCTTGGCACGGCGTTAGGAATGAAAACAATCCACTTCGAACCTTTCGCCGGCATCTTGTCTGGACCAAACTTCCAGCCGGTAGGCATTTTTCCTGTCTCCACTTTTTTATGAAGAGCTCCAACTTGCCCAATTGATTCTGTCTTATCATGAAATTCGAATCTAATGGGGAGTGACTTGTTTAGGGGCGGTCCCTTCAAGATTTTGATGATGTGATACTTAGCGGTTGGGGGATTGTAGAAGCTGATATCATCACGCTTCTCATAACCTTCATACTCGCAAACAGTGATGCTTTCAGATCTAAACGCGTTTTGATAGTTTAGTCCGGTATCCGACGTGTCAGGTCGTACATCTTCTTGATCTGCCTTCTCAGCTCTCTCAGGAGGTTTCTCGGGTACGATCGGCGTCACTGGTACAACAGCAACACGCGGCTCGGACGAACCTGTGTCTTTCACTACCGGCGGAATACTCTTCACTAATAGTGATTTAGATTTATTTTCGATGTAATTCTCCGGCGACGCGCTAGCCAAAGCTGCCTTGAGCAGTGGGATCGCCTCGTCATATCGATTTAGTTTATAGAGAACTTCTCCGTACTCATAACTCAATTTAGACTTACAAGATGGATCAGCCTCAAATAAAGACTCCAGCGCGAACAGTGCTTGGTCCCAGAGACCGCAGCCAGCCGCGGATTTGTACAAGCCAACGTAAAAAAGCGTTTCTTTCGGATCTAACCCGATGCACTTTCTGTACGCTCCCATAGCCTTGCCCCAGTCGCGAGTCTTCAACGCTCGCGCTGCTTCTTCAGCATATTTTTGAATGGTGACCGATCCAAACAATCCAGGGTCTAGGTCACCAGCTCTGGCAGGAACGCTTATTACAGCTGCCACAGCAAAGATTGCAAACGCACTCGAGGCTAATAGTTTTTGGTTTCTTGGTGATACCATACCGTTCCTACTCTTTAGTAAATTGGTGTACTCATTGATTTGACGCAGCGGCGGGAGCCGGTGCGACAGTTGATCTATTGCTGCCCTTTGTGTTCTTCGATGATTCGATAAATTTGGTTTAGGTTGTCCTCCGAGGCTTCCTGCCGTCCATACGAACCTTGGTAGGTATCAAATGCACCATCACTTCTTGGCACGGCGTTTGGAATGAAAATAATCCATTTCGAGCCTTTGGTCGGCATCTTGTCCGGACCAAACTTCCAACCGGTGGGCATTTTGCCGGTTTCTACTTTTTTGTGCAAAGCACCAACTTGTCCTATTGATTCGGTTTTGTCATGAAACTCGAATCTAATTGGAAGTGAGCGGTTTAGGGGAGGTCCCTTCAAGATTTTGATGATGTGATACTTCGCGGTTGGCGGATTATAAAAGGTGATGTCATCACGTTTCACGTAACCCTCGTACTCGCATACCGTAATGCTTTCAGATCTGAACGCATTTTGATAGTTGAGAGCCGTATCCGAAGTATCGGGTCGCACTTCTTCCTGACTCTTCTTTTCTAGCCTCTCCGGAGGCTTTTCATCAACTATCGGCGCAATTGGAGGTGCCACAGCAATGGAGCCGATCTCATTTTTCACCGTCGGCGGAATGCTCTTGATCATGAGAGACTTCATCTTCGCCTTCACGATGCTCTCTTGATCTGCTGTTGCCAACGCGGTTTTGAGAAGAGGCACGGCTTCGTCATAACGATTTTGGTGATAGAGAGCCTCGCCGTACTCGTAGGTGAGTTTGGGCTTGATGGAAGGGTCTTGCTCAACCAGTTGTTCGATTGCGAACGCTGCCTGGTCCCATAAGTTCGCATGGGCCGCCGCTGAGTAGAGCCCGTAATAGAAGAGTGATTCTTTCGGGTCAAGACCAATGCATTTCCTGTACGTATGCATTGCCTTCACATAGTCACCCTTAGTCCATGACTTGGCTGCATCTTCGGCATGACGCTGAACCGTCACCGAACCAAAGAATCCGGTATCGTCCGCGAGTGCAGGTAACTTAGCAGCCCCCACCGCCAAAGTTACTGCTACCAACCCACCCAAAGCCCACGCTGTTCTTCGTGTCTTCAATTGTGGTCCTTTCATAGTTTCTGTCCTGCTACAGCTAAAACACCAGGTGATTCATGGAGCTCAAGAGGAAGGCACAGAGGCCAGGCCCTCTATGAATAGCTAATTGCCATTTTCCACAATAACAAGTTTTTACTCGTGTTGGGAGCTATTTATTGAAGAAAATCAACACAAAGGCTGTAACCCCACTGTGAATTTTGCGGCCGAAGCGCAATTATCTGACTCATTGACGCCTGACGAACCAAACTGTTCCGACCCCGACGGTTGGACGGTTGCAAATTTTAAAATGCAATCGACCGTGTAATCTGCCCTAAACCTGTCCCCCGAGGGCCTCTGCCACCTCTTTAAGGCGGGTGACGGCACGATTTTGGGTGTTAAAAACTGAAGCAATGTTTCGCAACCCTCTGCCCAATTGGACAATTCTTTGGGACGGCTGCGACTCGGGCAACGATTCGAATTCATACCAGGCGATATTGCCGGGTGTGATTGCCAGGCACTTCTCGGACCACTGATCCACCGCTCCCAGAACGAGCGCGTGTGGCAACAAGCGCTCAAAGATTGCGGGATCTGCCTCGGCCAATGTGTTGAGTTCTGCGCTGGAAATTGATTTGAGCCGTTGCTTGAATTCAAGGATAGACTTGCGCGCACGAGTGCCCTGAGCAGTGCGTGCAGGCATTGCGCCCGCAGCGGAAAACGTGATTAATCCGCACAAAATTAATCCGATAGACGTGGCGATAAACTGAGGAAAGACGATAGCCACAGTGATTCCGAAGAACCCTAAAGAGGCCCCAAGCACGCAATAGGAGTTGCGAATGTTCTTTGGATTTCCTCTGAAATATCCGCCATTGGTCAGGTTCTGATAAATCGCGTCAGTGATGGGGTTCAGCCTGGCGAAGAAACGCAAGCGAAGTTCTGAAAGCTTCGGTTGCACCTCATTGGTCGGGAAGAGTAGCTCCAGAAGCTTCTCTTCATGCGGTGCCAATCTGCCCGAGTCAGGAGAACTGAGTTTTACAAACTCATAGTCATGAACAGCCGATGAATTTCCACCGCCATCAGTCTCTTTGATTTTCAAAACTCCGCGCACGGCAAGATCGATCAGTGTCGACATAACATCTTCGATATCGCATTGCTCGTCGATGATGGTTCCCAACTCAGCTGGAGTGAGTAAACCAGGCGGCATGAGCGGTTGCGATGAACCACCATCATTCTTCGCAGTGGCGGCCACTTCACTATCAGCTCTAGGCACCAAAGCATCTCTTCCGGAGTACCACCAAACGATACCAAGTCCGGTGGCACACATAACGGGCAGCAAGACTGCAAGCCACCAGTCATCCAGCCACAAATCGACCTTATCGAGAAGGCTTTCATGCCTGACCATATTCTCGGGAAATCCAATTAGAACACTGAATGACTCGCCAGCACCGACGGTATCAGTTGTGAGCGTCACCGCACTTGTATTAATTAGTTGAGTTCCCTTTCTTGTGCCATCAGGTGATTCGACATAACACTCGACACCAAGCGGTCTATTCGATTGACCGTTATCTGGAAACCATACATTTACAGTTACATTTTTCAGCTCGACCGGCCACGAACTGCCTGTTGCGTTCCAGCAAAATTCCGCAGTTCCATTCAAATATCTAAATGTGTGCCATGCTGAGTAAGTGATTATGTAAGATACAGGTTCGCCTTGTTGTGCGCCTTTTGGTCGGCCAAGTCTCACGCTGAGATTATCGCCGAGACGCGCTTCGGAAAAAGAAATCGGATTGCCAAATTGATCTGTCACCGAATTCATTTTCACTACGCAACGCGGCGAGGCACCACCGACGGTTTGGTTTCTCAGTGGAAAAATCCGATAGACACTGCGAGGCGGCGATTCCTGCGGGTCATACACAAATGTTTCTTGTACTTTGATCGACGAATCAGATTGAATTCTGATCTCACTCTGGAATGATCTAATTTCTTCGGCATCGACTTGAGCAGGCACCAAAATACATAGCACCATATATAGTGCCAGGCTGCTCAGAAGTTTCACCAGAAATCCTTGTTCTGGAGTCAATTTATAGAGAAACGGAGATAAACGTTGCAAAGCGCACACGAGCGGACTCCTGCTGTTTCCAAATTATATAATTACGCTTTCGGTTGCTTATGCATTCCCTATAAATTGGTATGTTTGTTTCCAACATCTGTTGACCTTTGACTATGACCACCTCGAGTTGCGCTATTTGCCAGAGACAATCCGAGCGTTCGCTCAATCCGAACCTGGTTGTCTGGGAAACAGATGATTGGCTGTTGCGCCACTCATTGGAAACAACAATCGTTGGATATCTGGTGTTGGAATCGAAGAGACACTTCCTCGATCTCTCTGAAGCCACGCAGACCGAGTGCGAGGGGCTGCCGTTTATGCTCAAGTCAGCAACGTCGGCACTGCGCCGAGTAGCCGAAGCTGAAAGAGTTTACACATATACCCTGGCAGAAGTCGTGCCGCATTACCACGTGCATATGGTGCCAAGAACCTCCTCAATGCCCCGTGCTTACAGAGGCCGCGGCATTCTGCAATTTCCAACTTCTCCTAGTGCAGACGCCGCACTCGCCGAGAGCATGTCGCTGAGACTTAAAAGGCATATACGACAAATGGCGCCGTAGCCGCCCGATAGACGCGTCGCGCGTATAGGAAACGCTCCTGCAAATGTCGAGAGGTCCGGCTATACTGACATTAGGAATGATCTGCACATCTTCCGATTGTCGAAAGCCTTTGTTTGCGGGTGAAAGAGTGGAACTGCCTCCAAGAGATGTGCCTGAAGGCCTCAGCTCAAAAGACTATTTGAATCTAGGCATCAAATACAAGTCCCTCGGATGGACCGAACAAGCGCGCGATGCATTTACGTTTGCGCAAGAGATTGACTCCGATGGCGATGTTGGAGCAACGGCCAGGCGATACCTGAGGACAAAAATACCGCGGTATCCGGTGCCCCTTGTTGCCGAACAAAAAAACATTCAAGCCTTCAACCTGATGGCGATGGGAGATACGGACGCTGCCAAGAAAACGTTTGAAGAGTTGATTCGTCAGTTTCCGGATTTTGAATGGCCATATGGAAATCTATCAGTGATTTATTTAGAGGATGGCCAGACATTAGAGGCCAAAGAGCTTTTAGCCCGGGCGCTGAAAATAAATCCCAATTACGTAAATGGTTGGTTGCAGTTGGCGACCGCTAAAGGATTGGAAGAAGACTTCGACGGTGCCGAGGAATGCGTTAACCGTGCATTGGAGTCTGACCCGGAAGATTCCCTGAGCATGAACATGAAGAAGGCTTTGTCACAGCTGAAAAACATGTAGCTGTGTAATAGCTCGCCAAAGCCCTTCTTTAGTGTAATTGCGCGCCTGCCGTTACTAACCTGCGCCAATCAATTTAGTGCGCATCCCTCAGTTGAGGTATCGCCAATCGGCTACATGGCAGGGGTGGATCCAAGTGTCAACCTCAAAACCTTGCGTGGGCCAGGGTTTTGCTCTGGAAAGAAATATAGAAAGACCCTAAGAACAATATAGGCATTCCTACATCCGTAAAAGCCCAACAGTCGTCAAGATACTAATAACGAGTCCGCTTCGTGTCGCGTCAGCCTGTCCAGCCCGGAGTCAGCGCTGACCAAAGAAAGAACCAGATGCGCTTTACCTCATCGGCACAGCTCATCGCAATAATGAGAGACAACCCGCAGATGCAATCCAAGGAAACCAACATCCTAATCGGCGACCTACTTCGAGCCGCTGGCGCCATAAACCTAAAAGACCTGACCGAAGCGATTCAAATTTCGGGGATGCTGGGCTTGCCGGTAGGCAGAGTTCTTATCATGATGGGCGTTTTGTCCAATGAAACGCTGAAGCATGCAGTAAAAGCACAGTCTCTGATTCGTGACAAACTGGTGCCGCCGGATGTAGCAATTACAGCCCTGAGAAACGCAGTGATTCAGCGCACAACCCTTGATACCGCTCTTGAAAGAGTCGGCTGGCTTCCACCTCGAGATGCTCAAACAAACAGGTTGGGCGAGCTTCTCGTTGAAGCAGGAATTCTCACCGTTAAGTTGAGAGACGACTCAGTCGGTCTCAGCCAACTTATGTGCCTTCCGCTTGGTCGCATTCTTGTGGTGCAAGGATTAGTCTCGCAAACTATCGTCGATGCAGCTCTAGCAGCTCAAGCGTTGATCAGAGAAGGCCGCATCGAACGCAGCGAAGCGATTAAGACGCTTGCTCTTGCCTACAAGCAGAAGAGATCGCTTGAAGAATCACTCCATGAGCAAGGTGGATTGCGACCTCTAGAAAAGCCGCGCCTGAGGCTGGGTGAACTGTTTGTATTGTCTGGATTGATCAAAGAAAAAGATCTGGAGCGCTGCCTCGACATCGCCAACATGACAAAACAGCCAATCGGACAAGCCTTGTTGAAATTGCTTCTTATAACCGAAAGTGAACTAGAGTCAGCTTTGCGTCTGCAAAAGATGGTGAATCGTGGGGACTTTACGCCGACCCTTGCTGCGATAGCATTGCAAACGATTCACAATACCAACGGTTCGTTCTCCGAAATCGTCGTGCAACTCAACAAGAAAGCATGTCCACAAAAACAAGACATCACCTTGCTCGAACTTCTCAAGCTCGCCGGTTTGATTACACAATCAGACATTGTCAAAGCTTACAAACACAAAGAAGAGCTCGAACCTATCGAACAAGCACTCATCCGCATTCGCGTGATAAAAGACTCGACTCTGCAAACAGTCGGACGTTGCAAGAAAATGATTGATGACGGAATTTTACGACCGGAGCAAGCAATTGTCGCATTGCACAGATGGCAGTGGAGCGGCATCAGTCTTTCATCGATTTTGGAAGAACTCGGTTGGGCAGCAAGACCAGTCGCCGAGACCAATACGACAGAAATGCAAGCGTTGAAATAACGACAACAATTTGAGATTTCACCGCTAATTTTTTGTGCGCTCGCGTTTTGCAATTTAGAGTTGTGATTGCAAATTTTGAAATCTGCTTTTGCAATTTAGTAAAATTCCGCTTGACGAACAATGTGCGATCGTCTACGATGGAAATTCGAGCAGCACAAACCATCAAGGTTTTATCTATTATGTTTTTCCAAGAACAACAATTTCATATGAGGTTCGCCTGAGGTAAGACACCACTGGTCATACATCTTCAGGTGAACCGCAGATTGCAAAGTCTGCGGTTTTTTGTTTCCCGGAACCCTGGTGAAGGTAGTCCTCACGCCTGGCTGAAGTCCAAGAGAACTCGGTGCAATCCCGAGGGGTTCCACCATTTCACAAATATTATTCGGCACCATATCTGGTGCCTTCCACAGGAGTGCAAACAATGTTTCGACAACGACAGCCACGCGAACGACATCAATAATTCCGTGGTCTTCTAATGGTAGGAAACCTGACTTTGAATCAGGGAATGTGCGGTTCAATTCCCACCCGCGGAGCCAATTTGGGTGGTCTTCTAACTGGTAGGAAAACAGACTCTGACTCTGTGAATTTAGGTTCGAACCCTAACCACCCAGTCGGACAAAAATCAAGGAGTACAAAGAAATGAAATTACGAGAACGAGAACAACATCAACGCAATCAACACAACTAGGGGTAGTCGTCTAGAGGCCGAGGACGTGGGTCTTTCAAGTCCAAAACACGAGTTCGAATCTCGTTTACCCCACCACATATGGTGCATGTAGTGTATCGGCAGCACAAATGATTGTGAGTCATTTAGAACGGGTTCAACTCCCGTCGTGTGCCCCATAGGGTTATCGTCTATCGGTAAGGACGCTAGATTCTCAATCTGGAAAGGAGGGTTCGATTCCCTTTAACCCTACTTAGTAGTTAGATTATCGCCACAACTCTTTCGGCGTCGAGTCTTCTTTGACTCCGTAAGGAGCCCACACCAGTGAAACCAGCTTGACGGAGATGTTTGTCATCTTGGCCGCAATCGAAATCGTCTCCAGTGTAGCTTCACCTGTGAAACAAGCTGCGACTTTTGCCAGCTCCGACTGAAATTCAGTTTCAAGATCGTTCTGCCGCTCTCGCATGGTATCGAGTGTTTCCGTCGCACGGTCCACATCCGATCGTCCTTGAGCAACTTTGCCGGCGCCCCGAGCCACGCGCGAAGCACGATCCAACGCAGTTCGCGTCAAACGTTTGCGCCCTAGCATCGCACCAATAATCGATGTGCCAAACGAAATCGCCGAATCGATCTCGGCTTGTTTAGCTTGTGCTTGTTCAACTTCGAGTTTATGTTCTGCCGTTCGAACCTTGTCTTGAAGCGTCTGCAACTTTGTCGCGTACCTCTTCTTCAACTCGTCAACTTGCTTGTCGCGCGCTTCGAGACACAGCTGATGCAGACGAATTCTAAAGTCCCGCTCCGACTCCGATGGACGAGAGACTTCCTTTGTCTTCGGTTCTTTCAAAAGATAGAACTTTTGATGCTGGTACAACCAATCAACAAACTCTTTGCTCCATTTTTTGTAACTGGCCTCGGATGTTGCAGATGAGGGCAACGCTTGAAACGTTCCACCTTCAACCGGTTTGCTATCGAGGTTATCGAGTTCCAACGACGTCTTCATCGCATTGCTCCAGTTGACTTGAACAGCGCCGTCGGAAATAGAAGCGACCAGATTCCGAGGCTGCACCTCATCAATTTCGAGCTTGGTGTCTACGAATCGAATCGATGCCGAACCAAAGATCATAGGACGGTAGACGATCTTTCCGCTTTCGCACGCACTAAGATCCTTCACTGGCAGAAAGTACTCTTTGATTTCAGGTGGAACAATCGGGCGAGACTGCTGAGCTGAAGGCATTGCGCCAGAAGTTGCCTTCACGTCAGCCGTCTTTGTGGCGTGAGCCGTAGCACTTGGAGTTGCAGAACTTGGAGCTGGCGCAGGAGCATTGCCTTGAGCCAACTTCTTAATTTGCGGCCGAGCCAATGGGCCGCGCAGATAACTCAATGTCCATCGTGTTTGAAAAATCTCTGGCCGTTCCTCATGAACATTGTTCATCAAAAAAACTCTATTGCCCAAGCCGGCAATCGTCTTTTCCATCTCACCGCGATTGAACGAACCACCGGCTTCGGCACTGGCCCCCTCCAAAGCTTCGATTACGCGCTGCTTGTCGCGCTCTGTTTGCAGGCGTCCGATTAGCCAAGTTCCGGCATTGGCCAAACCTTTATAGTCGAGATCCACAGGGTTTTGGGTGGCGAGCAGAAGTCCCAACCCGTATGCTCTTGCTTGCTTCAGCAAAGTAAGAAGTGGTTTTTTACTAGGCGGATTTGCGACCGGCGGGAAATATCCAAAAATCTCATCCATATACAATAATGCGCGCAGGCTTGTGGTGCCACTTTGCGCGCGCACCCAACTTAGAATTTCATTGAGCAATACAGAGACAAAAAACATGCGTTCGGTGTCGCTCAAGTGCGAAATCGAAAAGACAGAAACTCGTGGCTTGCCTTGTTCGTTGAAAAGGAACGAATCAATTTGCAGCGGTTCGCCGGTCATCCAACTTTCAAAACCCGGTGCGGCAAGCAGATTGTTGAGGGACATGGCCAGTTCGAATCGTTCTTTTGCAGGATAGAACGATTCGAGATCAAGGGCGCCTACTTTTGTGAATTGCGGTTTTTGGATCTGCGAGATCAACTCGGTCATGTCGAGATCTTGTTTCGACTTCCACGCATGGGCGATGACCGATGACAAAAGAATGTGCTCTCTGCTTCTCAAAGGATCGACATCGATGCCCAACAAAGCCAAAAGCGACGAGGCGGTTGAGGCGACTTTCTCCTTGAGTACGTCGGCGTCCTCAGATGTTTCATCTTCAGGGTGAGTCAACGACTTCAAAACCGAAACACCCAAGCCGGCATTGCTGCCCGGCGTGTAAAGACGAAACTCTACGGCATCTCTAAGCTTCTGGATGCGTTCGACGGGTTGCCCCCAGGATGCCAGCCCATTTTTCCATTTTGTCGCCTCTTGCTGGGCAAGCTGCTCAATGGTGATGTTGTTGCGACGAGCCTCCTCTTCGTTCACCCAAGGCACAAAAGACTGCCAATCCAAATTCGGAAACGAAAGAAAAATATTGGAGAGATCGCCTTTGGGATCGATGGCAATCACAGGAATTCCATCGATTGCCGCCTCTTCCAGAATGGTTAGGCAAAGCCCTGTTTTGCCGCTTCCGGTCATGCCGATGCACACGCCGTGAGTGGTCAGATCTCGCGACTCATACAAAACCAAGTTATCTTTCAAAGACTGCGAAGCGACATCAAATCCCTTTCCCAGATAAAAGAGACCAAGCTTCTCGAAGTCTTGGGTGTTTACTTCGTTTGCACTTGTTTGGCAGCCGCTTCCCATTTGAAGCCCTCCTTCGCTCTGCCCATTCTCCTCAAGCAAGTCGAGTATTTGAGCATACTGTCCTGGAGAACTTCAGGCTTGGTTGTGGGGTTAGCTTGTTGAATTTTGATTACTCGAATAAGAATTGGAGAGGCTTCTTCAAAGCGTTCCTGCTTCATGAGTACACGAGCCATGCTGGCCAAAACCGTTGATACTGCCGGATTCTCTGTGCCGTAGACAGCTACGAAGACCCTTTGCGAACGATTTAACAGTGGCAGACACTGCTGATACATTTCCCTTTGTTCGTACACCGATGCCAGATTGTTGCACGTCGTGGCCACTCTGACGTCCTTTCGCCCGTAGGCTTCGGCTTGATCAAGCGCAGCCAAAAACGCCAACTCGGCTGTCTCCAAATCATTCTTCTCGAGAGCGGCGAGACCGTCTTTGTTGTTTTGCTCCCAAGTATGCGATTTGTAGTCGACTTTTGGTTTTTCGGGTTTTGTCTCTGTCGTTTCAGACGTCTCCTCGGCATTCTTTTTGCATGAGGTGACCGACAAACTAGTAAGAGATAAAAGGAGCACCACGGATAATGCGATGGGCATCTTTCTATTCAGACTTGCAGACATCTTTGTATTCGGCGTCGAATAATAACGTTCGGTCATCAATAGCCCTCCCTCGACCAATCACATGATAGCGCTTACTCAACATCGATGCGTTGTCAGCAGCAGTTGATTTTTGTATCAGTGCCGAGCCAATTTAATGAAGTTACTTGGCTTACAGGGAATAAAACCACTGATTGCTATGTGAATTACCGAGTTTAGCGGAGCAAGTTTATGCAACAGCCCGGGGCCAACCAAGGCGCAGGAAATGAACAACCAGGTTCACAAGCGGAACGCGCGATAGATCCGCAAAAGGTTGAGCGGTACCTCAAATCAGCGCGGGACGAGCAAAATATTTTTCTGGCGATTTTAGCCGGGTTGGGTGCATCAATTGCATGTGCAATCGCCTGGGCAGCGTTTGCCCTCACTACCGGAATGATGTTTGGAATTGTCGCAATTCTGATCGGAATCGTCGTCGGCATTGCTGTTCGTAAAGCGGGAAAAGGGCTCGATACTATATTTGGTATCATCGGTGCGGTCTTCTCTGCAATCGCCATTTTTCTTGGCGACTACTTGATGTATTGCTGGCCGGCAGTAACCGGACAGGCAGCAGCCTCCATACCATTCTTGCTTGCCGCCATGGTAGTGAAAGCCGATGTGATCGCACAAGAGATGATTACACACTACTCGTTCATTCACTACATCTTGATTGCAATCGGAATTTATGAGGGATATAAATTCTCATTCCGCGTAATTACTCCGGAAGAAATAGAACAGTTCGCGAAGTAGTGACTATCCGGAAACCACTCTATCGGCCTCTTGCATGCGGGGCATACTCAAGTTTGCCCAAGACTTCGTCTTCTTTCCGACAAACAGTATGTCATTATCCATGGTGGCACCGGCAGCATGGCGCAGGTGGCACACTTCTCTGTGCAGCGCGGTCGACAGTCTAGAAATCGCAGATTGCGGTTCTTCCCGGTAAGCTTGAACGTACTCGCTTGCATCGAGCGGTGCACCCACCACGCCGCGAGCCCGGACATGGTATGGATCATTGGAGTAGTTAATCCCCATCGGAATTATCGGAATGTTGATGCCCTCGGCCCCGCAAGCAAGAACAATTCTGGCCGCGCCCTTCTTGAATGGGTGGGTGGTGCCGTCGTAATAAACTGTTCCTTCCGGAAAAATCACCACTGGCTCACCCTTTGCGATCTGAGTTCTCATGTGATCCATGATGTTGTAGCGAGGGTCAGCCGGAAACGCCCCGACCGCACGAATCGCACCGCCCTGTGCACCAACCAGCTCGGCAGGCGAAACCATGTAGTTTGCGCGGCGATCGAGAAGGTGCTGCACCAATAGACCATCCCACCTGGAGCAATGATTGGAGACGAGCAAGAAAGAACCATTCTTCGGCACGTTTTCGGCTCCGACCAGCTCGATTGAACTGAAATGACTGTGCAGAATGATTTGGTTGACTGTGTTCCAAAATGAATAACCCAGCCAATTCTTGTGATCCTTTACCATCAGTTGCTTTTTCATGGCGATGCTAACGGGCCCTCCAGCGGTCCGGTGAGAAGTGCGTTGTAGATGTAATTTGTATTTGGTGCGGTCGGGTTGACTTGAATCGTCCCCTTCATCACTACTTTACAGTCGCCGATTGCACCGGCTCTGCCAAACCGATCACTTCAGCAAATGTCTGGCGGTTTTGGTTTTCAGGAGCGAGCTCGAAAAAGCCGGTTAGAAGCTCCTAACCACCGCACGCGCCGCCAGGCGAGACAATAGTGCAATGGTTTGGCACCTCATCGCTTTCATCTCAATCGCGCTCATATCGGTCGCGTGCTTTTCGCCCGATCTGTCCGCCTATTTCATGAGCGACGACTTTCAGTTTATCTCCTATGTTGCCGATCATCTGCGTTCCAATCCCATGGGGCTTTTCGCCAATCTCTGGTCGTGTTCATTTGATCTGGCGTACTCGCAACACTACAGGCCCTTAATTGTGTTGCCATACATAATGGACTGGCTTTTGTGGGGAGCGAACCCTTTTGGGTGGCACGTCACAAACCTCGTGCTGCACGTCGGCGCGTCGTTTTGCGTTTATCTTTTGGGTTTGCAGCTCTTTCACTCGTTCAAACCAAACGCGGCACGGCTATCCTCCGCATTTGCCGCGATGACCTTTGCCACCGCGCCTCAGCATGCAGAACCTGTCATATCCATCGTCTGCAGAGTCGACACGATTTGCACGATTCTCTCGTTGCTGACACTCGTTCTCTTTATGAAATATTGGAGGAACAATTCAAAAACGCTCCACACAACGACGGTAGTTTTGTTTGTACTGTCACTCTTTTCGAAAGAGTCCGCAGCAACGCTGCCCATGATAATGGCGCTGATAGTCGCAATCGGCGAACTGGAACACTCAAACATTGCAAAGTCCATCAAGAAGGCACTGAAAATCACCAGAGTCTACTGGATGATTCTGGTTGCATATATCTTTATTCGGGCGATGGCGCTGGGCACGTTAATTGGCGGATACACAGGCGCCACGGGCATTCTGCTTGATGCTTGCCGAATTGAACGCTGGACGAATCCGACCCTTTTGGCAAGTGTTATTTTCCCGGTCAATGTCGTCGACGCTGACAGCCATCTAGTACAGACACTCGCGATCATTTATTCGGCCGTCGGAATGGCGCTTTTAATCAGACTTTTTGCAGAGAGATTGTCGCGGCATGAATCGTACTTATATATATTTCTTTTCGGTTGGTTTGTTGTTTCACTTTTGCCGATCGCACAAGCCTGGTGGATCAACTATGCGATGCTCGGAGGAAGGCATTTGTATTTGGCGAGTGTTCCACTATGTTTGATGCTCGCGGCGACACTGTTAAAGGCGTTGGACACACAGGAGAAACATCTGCTCTCGAAAGTGTCGAGCATAGTAAGCATCGCCGCATTATGCGCCTTAGTCGGCATATATGCCGTTATCAATGTCGCCAACGATAAAGCTTGGGTGGAAGCCGGCGAACAGAGCCGATCGCTGATCAAGTCCGTCGAACAAGAATGCGAGAAACTCTCGGCCGACCAAAAGATTCTCGTGCTAAACATGCCGGTTTTCTACCGAGGTGTCTTGTGTTTCTTCTTTTCTGACGCGATTAGACCTGCATTCAGAGAATACTTTTGCAAGGCGGACCATTCCAACAAGGTGATCACGTTAGAGCCACAAAATCTCTTTCCCTTTTTGATCAACCGACCTTTGCTCGAACGAGTTTTAGACCAGCCCAACAAATACAAAGTATTTCTTTGGAATACTGAATCCAAGGCGCTTCTGCCTTACCTCTGCGATCGAACTGGGGTTGATTTTCCGCACGTTTTATCAATGCGCAATCAAGAGTTGCTTAACCACCCGCGGTGCACCAAATTCGAGATTGACGCAATTCCCAAAATCAATCCATGGAAGTTTGATGGAGTCGAAACTGTGATTGGCTCGGAGGGAACGCCTGGATTCTCGATTTACAAGCCGTTTAGTAGTTTGACATGGAACGATCGTCAAAATTATTCAGGTTACGTCGATGAACAGTTAGATCCTGTTCTTGCCAGTCCATTCGCTCGTTTCAACTCAGAACAGCAAACACACTACAAGTATTTCTTAGATGAGCATCTAGACTGGCTCATGAGTGGTCCGGTAAATCGATTTATTCTCAGAGTTTGGTCGAGCCGCACTGAAGTAATGACT
This sequence comes from uncultured Candidatus Obscuribacterales bacterium, assembly GCA_964503045.1. Taxonomy (GTDB): domain Bacteria; phylum Cyanobacteriota; class Vampirovibrionia; order Obscuribacterales; family Obscuribacteraceae; genus CAYZJR01. The sequence goes on along the minus strand of CAZCZI010000004.1, from coordinate 80,099 downwards.
GCAATCGAACAAATCTCCAACACGGAAATGATTCCGAAATTGGAACCCGACAATACAAGCCTCAAGCTCGATTATGATGGGGCGTATCTGCCGGCCGCTGAGGGCTCCAAGGAGCTGAAACTAACATTCGATGCGACTTCGATTCCCTCAGCTTCAAAGGTATCCGTAGAGCTGTCGGCACCATTCGATCGTTTTGAAATTCCAGAACCGTCGCTCAATGTTTCGCCTACTTTCCACGCCACAAAGTTCTGCCCGCGCGCGGCGAAGCGCTGGACCATCGCAAGCACAAAGGGCGACATTTCAATCAACGCAAGCGATCTTCCGAAGCCGGCGCACTATCAAGTGCGCCTCTTTGCCATTGGCGCTGATGACAAGATTTTGGGATTTAGCTCCTATCCTGTCACTATCGCGACAGCAAGAACGGTCAATTAGCTCGGCTTACATGGAATTGTTGCACGGGCTTGTTACTCCGTCTCAGAAACTCTTGTTTGTAGACTACGATGATCTAGCGCCTTCTCCAAAAAAATCTCCCTGCCTTCAGCAGCTTCCGGGGATAGATAAATCTCGCGATTCGAGTCGAATCCTGAAATCAACTTGTTATTCTTGTACTTTTTGATGAAGCCCGGGTGATACCACAACTCACATACATTTGAAAAGTCCGTTCTCTCTCTCAGCATTTTCTGCATCGTCGTATCTCTGTACTGACTGAGAGTCTGGTTGGTGATGATGGCTGCCGGTTTTACGTCGTTCACCAGATAGTCGAAATCCCACTTATTGTGTCCTGGCGGACCCCACTTCGCTTGCATATGAGCCAAGCGCCTGTCGCACTTCCCAAACGGATCATGAAACTTCTGCTCCGGCATCAGATAAGGCGGACCTCCTCCGAAAAACACAGCTACCACCTCATCGGGCTGAATATTGATGCGGCGAAGATCTTCAACATTGAAAACCGTGTTCTCGCAGGTGATACTCAGATTGCCAATTTCGGGCACAAGATCAGTTTGACACTTGCAGATGATCAGTCCGAGCACGGCTGCAGAACAGAGCAATACGGACGCACAAGCAATGTCTCTTTGCCGTTGTGTCGAGCTCGGAAGTCCGAGTCTCTCAATAACGGAGTGAATACTATCCAATCCAACCTTCTGAAAGAAACGATGAACCAGAAGCACAGTTGACACAGCGAGAAGCGGTGTCATCGGCGTGTAGAACCGCGATAGAGTGAATGCGTCTCCCCCGACCCAAATAGTGTAGGCAAACCACGATGCCACACACGCAGTAAAACCTAACCATGGCAGTACATTGAGCACCACTCCCCACCAGCAAAAGAGTATGGTACAGAAGACAGTTGGAGCCTGGTTGTAATAGAAGACGTAGGTAAGCAGATACCTACACCCACGTTCAAATTCCCTAGCACCGTCGGTCACTTTCAAATAATACGTGTTCGGAAACCACTCACCGTAATACAGTAGCTGAAACCCATGCACACCAAGGACTACAGCAAAACCTATTGCAGTACCAAGCAAAATCTTTGCGGCATTATTGATCGTCAAATCAGTTGGTCGCAGCAATCGATATGCAACAAAAAACAATGTTGTTGTTGCTAAAAGAACGATTGAATCAGGGCGAACGAAATACGCCACGCCCAGAAGAACCGGTATTAGAGGCCACTTCGACTTGTCTGCGAAACTGCCATCTTCTTGAGGAATGAGCGGTAGCAATGCCATTGTTAGCAACAGAGATTGAAGTGGAACTTCAAATCCAGCGATGCTCCAATACAACATTGGTGCGTTGAATGCGATCAGCGTAAGACCAAGTAAAGTGAGGGCTGGTCCCGTCTTTGGGGCAAGCCAACGTCCGACGTACGCAAGCAAGGCCAGGTAGATTCCGAGATTTATGAGCTGAATGGCCAAGGATGTGTGCGTGAGCGGAATGGGCAGCAAATGCACCGCTGCCATGACCAAAACCCACCCGAGATTTGTATATCCCTCAACTAGCTCGCCAGGATTCCACACCAAACCTGCGCCATGCGCAAGGTTGTATGCAAATCGCATACAAATCATTGCATCGTCCCATAGCAAGAATGTTTGCTTGCCCCCTACAGCGCAAGAACTATTGAAACATTCACGCACATAGACAATCGCAAAGAGAGCCAAAAGCAAAGGAGCGCCAAGTTTTATCAACAGAGAGTAATCAGGCCACGAAGTCTTCGCCGAATGATTTGTCTCGTCGACAAACTCCGGCGCTTGGGAGGCGACCTCTGCTGAAACAGGCAAAACAATTCTCCTTAGCGTTCAGCGAAACACAATAGCATTGACTAGAGAATGATTCTTGACTTTGCTTTAATTCCAAAATCAGTCTTTGTTTAGAGCCACTTAACAACCCCTATTGAGCTTTACCTTACCCTTGCTCTATATGTCTGAAAGTCTCACCCAGAACCCCACAAGCGCCCTCGTCAGAAATGACTCTGATGCGGCGGTGAACGAACAGTCCGAAATCGCCAATCACTTTCGCGGTTTTAAGAGCAATGTTTTTGCATTTGCATTTTTACTAGCAATAAATTTTGTGTGCTCTGGTGACAGCTTGAAAATGTTCTTCTTCGCAGAGGATACGGAGCACGTCGCACATGCCTGGCGAGCATTCAATGGCATGCAGCATTGTTTCTGGACTAACTTCTATGGCGCATGGATGAACGATCCATCCATGTTTGTTTTCTATCGACCATTACCAGAACTGACTTTCGGGCTCGATTATTGGCTGTACGGAACCAACCCAGTCGGATATCACATAACAAATTTCATTTGGCACCAACTAGCAACCTTTACTCTCTTTCTCTTCCTGAGCAGGCTCCTATCGGGGTTTGGAGGTATTGAATCCAGACTCGTTGCTCTAATCGCTTCAGTCCTATTTGCGTCTTCACCGCTCAACCCTGAGGCAATTAATTGGTTGGTGAATCGCACAGACCTAATCTGTATGGTCTTCATGATGCTTTCCCTTTGGTCCTTCGTTGGTGCGTTGACAGCACAGAAGAGCTCGCGAATGAGTGCTTTCTCTGTCGTGTTTATGTTGCTTGCTCTTATTTGCAAAGAGAGTGCGATAACAATACCGGCACTGGCGTTTGCTATTTTCGTGTTTCTGAAAGGTGGAGCTTTTAATTGGAACACTGTAAAAGCGGCAGCGCGCTCAACACTGTCTCTATGGCTGCTTCTAGCGGCATATTTGATATTCAGGTTTGTCGTTCTCGGTGGGCCTGGAGGATACTCTGGATCGATTGCGACTATGTACGCAGACAATCTAATTACGCGAATAACCTCGGGCTCGAATTGGATTTTGTGTTTCTATCCAATCAACATTCATGTTCAATCACACCTCATCGAGGGACTGGCTACACTGCTTTCGCTGCTTTACATAACTGTCGGCTGGGTGATGTTGATTCGATTACTATCCAGAACTTGGACCAACAAAAGCGTTGCCATTGTGCTATTTGCACTTGCGGCGTTCCTGATCACATTGACTCCTACACTACAGTGCTGGTGCATAACATCTACACTGCTGAGCGGGCGCTTCATGTACATTCCAAGCGCGTTTCTTGGCTTGGCGCTTGCCTGCGTGGTTCTTCCAATCGGTGCATCCACGATCAAACGCTCGCCAATATGGATTGCGGGGATCTCGGTGTCTATTCTATTCGCCTTGGTTTCATGCACTCTTCACATTCTGAACAATCAGCCGTGGCTCACAGCCAGCGACAACTCGCGACAGTTTTTCTCATCGTTGCCAGCAATGATGAAAATGATGCCACCAAAAGACAAAGTGACAGTGCTCAACTTTCCGCTCGACGAGCGCAATGCACTTACTCCGTTCAAGAGAGAGCAGCTCAGAATGCCGCTCTCACCGCCATTCAATAGGACAAATGAAGATCTCTCCTCAAACTTAGTTGCGACTCAGTCCTATTGGTTCGGCCCAGAAATAAAGAACACCAGTCGTATAGAAGAGTTCATCGAAATTCCAGGAAACCACGGGCTTCTATGGGACTCGTCAAAGATGACATTGGTGCGGTGTGCACAAGGAGAATTTCCAACTCTGGGAGCAAGTCTAGACGAGGCAAGATGTGCCGAGATACGCAATCCTCAACCAGGTCAGGAACCAATAATGATTTACAACCTGGAGTCCTCAGGAATAGACGTTCGCCTGGCACATCTGGTTGCAGTAACCGTCGCACCTCGCAATAGATTAGTTACACAGTCCAGCCAAGGAAGGCTACCTGGCTGCACGATCAATTGGACAAGTTCTGATTGCCCGCTCGTGTTACCGTCAAGCACAATGTTCAACTTCGCTAACAGCACGAATTCCGAGACCATCTTCTTTCCCGTGGCAGAGCGAGTCCGTTGGCGACTGGCGGCGCAACGATTGAATCAATTGATGGTTACTCCGTCGAGCGGTTATGTTGTTACTTCAGTGCAACTTCTCAATGACGCTTGTGTTGTGCCGAAGCTAAGCGTTGTTGGTGGCCGACAAACAACTCCTGATGGGAGTTACCCGCTCTCCAACAAGCTGGAGACTCAATTCGACTGCTCGCAAATCGATGGAGCTACATCGACCATCATTGAGATTTCGGAACCAAATGTTCACTTTCACCATTTGACTGGAACTTATCGCGATAAAGAGAGAAGCAAGCACGCAGCAAAGCGCCTAGTCGTTCCAACAACAAAGGGAACCTTCACGCTTGAAAGAAAACTGTTGGCGTCAGGCTCGGCGCACTATGATGTGAGAGTATTGGCAGTCGACTCAAGCGATAAGATTCTGGGCTTCGCTTCTGATCCACTAGAGATAGAAGTGAAGTAATCAATCACCTCTTCAAAGTTACCGAAACGGGATCGCAGAAGCTCCCGACCACTTTGCCTTGTGAGTTCAAAGCAGCAAGCCTCACCTCATATTTCGCAGCTTGCGGCAAGTCACCCAGAGCCACGGAAATTCGTCCCGATACAGCTGGATAGGACTTGGTTGTGAGGGTAAACTCCTCGCAAAGATCATCGGTGCGAAAAGGGACTCTATGCTCGTAATAGAAATATGGCTTCGAGACTTGCAACACCACAGATCTAGCATCTTCCAACTTTGATGCATCGCATGCAAAAACAATTTCTTTTCTGGATGCAGGGATTTCCAGGCTGCAATCGGACAATTCAACCGCCGGCGTGATTAGGGTGAGGGTAGGAATCTGTCGTTCACCCGAGATAAGCGCGGCAGAAACTACGGTATGGTCAACTCCGGAATTCGGTAAATCCAATCGCAATGCTGCGACGGGACCACCGCTGTTCCATATTCTGTGCTCGGCGACAGGCACCAAGTATGTGCGTTCCCTTCCATCGCATGTCAGTTCGACTGGGATGCGATCGGAGAGTCCAAACTCACATCTTGTCGTGGTATTCATGCTGACTTCGGCCCAATATTTTGGCTCGTGAGCGCTGGCAAGCGTCGATTTGATTTTCAACTCCAGGTAATCAGAGGCGACGGTACAATCGGGCTCTGCATCTTCCATTAAGTAACTGGATACATGCGATCCTCTCATGTTATTGAAAAAGACTCGCGCATCGGCGATTGGCTTCGTTTCCGGGGAGTAGCCAAACTGCCCCAGATGCCTAATTGCAAGAGATTTGCGATATGGACGCTCAGGAAGAGGACTAATCACCGTATTCAGTGCATTCTCTCGAGAGTCCCAACGATAGATTTGATATGACTCCGGGTCCGCGAAGAGTCTCCTCAGCACACTTGGATTAATGAAACGAGGAACGCTGGGGTGCTGATACGGTATGACTACGCGACCAAACCAATCCGTTTTACAGAAGGGTGGACGCATCATTGACTGCCACATATCCGCACAAAGAATTGCTGTACACGCGTTCGGTGTTGCCGGCAGATTCACCATTGCCATCTTGCGTCCCGCAGGTAGTTTGTTTAGCTCGGCCTCGCACTGTTGCTTGAATGCTCTTTCCTCGACTCCGGCAGCCAACCATGGTTTTAAGTTGATAATTGCAGTTTGAGTGAACAAGACGACGAATCCAGCTAATGTGAGAAAGCCTAACAAGCCTGCCCAGCGCTTGTTTATTGGCAGCGGCGAGATATCGGATCTGACCGGAATCACAAGAAGCACCAGAAGCACACTCATTGGACACATCAGCGTGTATGCCATTCGCGTTCCCAAAAGAGTCTCGCTCGGCGCCCAAATCCCAGCAATACAAAGTAGATAGGACACGGCCCAACCAAAAAAGAAGAGTAAGGCTCCATTCTTTTTCGTGTTGAACGTCAAAACTGCCAAGCCGGCGGCTGCAATGTAGAGCGCCTGAAGGAGAGCCACTTCGACTCCGGCGGAAGGAAACATAACACGATTGAATGGAAAGACGATTGGTGCAAGAGGCTGGCGAGTCAACCACCCATCTCTGGCACATTCTCTGATAATGAAGTCGAATGAACCGGTAAACCCTCCTAGAAGCGTGCCTATCGCGCAATAACGGACGATGAAGTAACTGGCTAACACAACGTAGAACGGCCACACTCTGCTAACCAATCGCCTCATTCGCTCGGCGAATAATGTCTTTGAATTGGCTTCATTTGTTTCCTCAAACAGGCAAACAAGCGAAATGACGAAAGGTAGAATCGCGGCCGACTCTTTCGAGAAAATTGCTAGCACAAAAAACAGCAACGTCGCTCCAGTCTTTCTCTTCAGAAACAGGAGCATGCTTATGAGCATCAATGATGTCGCCAGCATATCGCTGCGAGTTAAAACACATCCGAGTGTCTCTACATAAGTGGGGAAAGAGACGAAGATCGCCGCACTAAAAAAGGAGGCGAGCAGCCTGTCTTTCTGTCTGTAAAAGGGCAGCGCTTCATAGGCAACGAACATCAACAATATGCCGGCAGCAGCGTGCATAAGCAAGTTAGTCAGGTGATAGCCAAACGCATTGTCGCGCCATAAGAGAAAGTCCAAGCCTAACGTGATTTCTGTTATCGGGCGGTAGAAGAGAAAGACATCACGATGGTTGATCCACGGGCTAACGAACGCTTTCAGCAGTTGCTCAGGGTGCCCGAGGATCTTTTCTTGGAAAGCAGACAACAATATGAAGTCATCGTTGTAAAAGTATGCACCTAGCGTCTGTCCGTAGGCCGCGAGACTCAAGGTCAAAACCGCGAGAGACAAAAGCAGCCAAACCAAAAGACCTGGTGTGCCTCTTGCCGTTGTTGGTTGCGCGACTGCGCCAACGAACTCTTTCGTTCGCCCATGGGTGCTCTGAGTGTTGATAGCAGGCATGTCAAGGATTATAAGTTGACTGCGCCTCAATAGAGTTAGTTGTGGCTAACCCACCCTAGATTCAAGCTTGAGGCATTCACTTCCCCATCAGCTGAGTCTTCGTGGACGTGCCTATGGTCCTTTCAGCGCAGCAAAAGGCAACCGCATTTAGAGCCGCTTAACATCCTATTGTCTTCAGTGTCATAACCTAACGCTCCCTGCGGAGTCTCGTCAGAGCGTGCAGTCAACACGACAAAAGCCAAATTCACCGTCGCTTCATGAGAAATCGAAGGCGAGGAGCCTTCTGCGCGCGTGCGTTGGGAGCAACGCTTTTACCTGTCTCTTGTTGCTGGGTCTCACCTTGATTTGCTGCGGAAGCAGTCTGAGCATGTTCTTCTTCGCGGAGGATGTCGTCCACGTAGTTCATGCCTATAACGCATTCATTGGTAATTACCATACCTTTTGGAGCAATTTCTTCGGCTCCTGGATGCAAGACCACCTGTACACTTCCTTCTACCGGCCTTTGCCTGAACTGACCTTTGGTATCGATTACTTGCTGTTTGGCTTAAACGCGTACGGCTATCACCTGACCAACTTAATTTGGCACACGCTTGCAACGATGATGTTCTTTATCGCGATCAAGACCTTGGTGATGCCACACGACAAGCGTAATGCACATCTGATCGCAGCCATAGCTGCTTCGATTTTTGCCACCTACCCGCTGCATCCCGAAGCTATTTATTGGTTGGTAAACCGAACTGATTTGATTGCCATGGTGGCGATGTTGTGCAGCTGGATAGCCTTCATGAAGGCTCGACGTGGCGTCAAAGGCATGACTGCGGTATCGCTTTTCTGCATGGTTGTGGCATTGATGTCGAAGGAGAGCACAATCTCTCTTCCACCACTTTTGGTGGCAACACATGTGTACTTAGAAGCCAAGAAATGTTCAAGAAAGGAGATTCTCCGAGCATTTTCCGACACAAGTAAACACTGGATCTTGCTGGGTGCTTACGTTGTGTTTCGCTTGATCATTTTGAATGGCCCAGGTGGCTACATTGGATCAGGTGCAATCGTTTTTGCGGAGAACTTCCTGCATCGAATTACCTCGATAGATGATTGGCTGCGGTGCGCTTACCCCATAAATGAGACTGTGACTAACTCTCATGTGGGTTTGCTGCGAACAATGCTTTCGACGATGTACGGTACAGCTGGTTTGCTGATACTGCTCAGACTGTTTAAGGGTATTTGGTCGCAAGCTAATACAAGACTTGTGCTCTTTGCTGCAGCAGCGTTTTGGATCACGTTGGCACCGGCCGCACAACTCTGGTGCATTATGCCAAATCTAGTAAACAGCAGGTTGATGTACGTTCCAAGTGCGTTTATTGCTCTGGGAATCGCTGCCGTTGTACTACCAGTGGGGCTCAGGTCAAAAAAGAGCAAACCCTTTTGGATCGCCGGCACTGCCTGGTCAATACTATTGGCGGTGTTGTTTGCCTGCACACATTTGCACAACAACCAGCCCTGGCATATTGCAAGCAAAAACCTGCGAGGAATCTACGCAGCATTGCAGTCCACGGTAAAGCACCTTCCTGCTTGTGACAAGGTTGCAATTCTCAATTTACCTCTTGATGAACGCAACCCCTTGTCGATGTGTTGCCCATGGCACCTAATCATGCCGGTTGTAGAGCCGTTCCTCAACAAAAACATGAACGATATGGTATTGGCGACTCAGTCCACGTGGTTTGAAGGAGAAATCAAAAACATAAGCAGAATCGAAGACTTCATGGCAGATGATCACAATCACGCAATGGTGTGGGATTCGAGTAAGCTTAAGCTCGTTGATTGCGCCAAAGGGAAATTTCCGAGGTTTGGAGCACGTCTTGACGGCGCTAAGCGAATAACGCCGGAAGGCACGTGTTCGGACAATGGTCAGACTGTGAGCTTTGACCTACCGCTCAATACCGTGGACGCTCGGTTAGCTGGGCTCATCAAAGTTCAAGTTGCCCCTCAAGAGTCGATCAGCGAGAAGAACACTGGCTCTTGCTCCGTTATGTGGACCAGTTACGATCGTCCGGAGATTTCGATGTGGAGGTGCTTGAGTAGAAACGAGAGAGGTCAGCCTGGCACATACTACTTCCCGACAGCAGAACAAGTACGATGGCGACTAGCACCACAGCGCATCAGTCAACTGTTTGTAACACCTCCAAAATGTCACATCGTCAAGTCCGTTGAGCTGCTCGACGAATCCAGCATGGTGCCTGCGTTTCGACCAATCGATGACTCTAAGCCGTCGAATGTCGGCGTGTACATACTCAATCAATGTATGGGCATGAAGCTTAGGTGCGATGCATCGAAGATCGATGAAGCCGCCTCTCTCGTGGTTGAAATCTCCAAACCAAACTTGAGGTTTCATGAACTGAGCAATACATACCGCGACACCCAACTCAACAAGCACTTCTCCAAACACATAAGGATTGATTCTACCTCAACAGACTTTGAGTTAAAGCGAGAAATGTTTAGCCAACCTGGGAGGTACGATGTGCGCTTGGTTGCGCTCTCGGCGAAAGATGATGTAGTTGGATTCACCTCTGATCCTTTGGAAGTCGAGGTTAGATGACTTACAAGTTCAATTTGAGACAATCATGTCGTCAGCTGAATCCAATGTCCATGGACCCTTCAAGGCAAAGAACAGACAACCGCATAGATAAAGCACTGCCGCCATTGCAAGTGTCACCGAGATACATGTACGTTGAGTGATCGCAACAAACGAAATTGCCGCCAGGGCGTTGAAACCCGAACTAACACCCCACATCCAGCCAACTGCAGCGCCATGCTTTTCCCGTACGACTGCCATAGCAAGTGCCACTGGCATGCCACAAAAAATTGAATTCACGAACGTTAGCACCACACAGCCGGCGATGCGCCCGGCATGCGAAAGCGGCATAAGCGCTGCAATCGATTGGGGCAAGAAAACATATGACAAAAGAAGAACGCACCCGACGGAAACACCAATAAATCCAAAGGTCGCACGCTTAAATGGCAGTCTTCCCGCGATCAAACTGCCTATTGAATAACCGGAGAGAACACTGACCAGAACTGCTGCTAACGAATACACTGGACCACCTACCAATATGCTGCACTGTTGAATCATCGACAGCTCGAAAAGCAAAAAAGCAAATCCGCACAAAGCAAAGAACAATGCAGAATTCAAAAGTTTTGCTGGGCGCTCTGTCTTTGCGACCTTAAGCAATGGGACGAAAACTAAGAGTAGTACCCAAACCAAGGATCCGCAAATGGCAGCCGTTGGAGCTGATTCCAACTGTTCACTGGTAAATGGACTATTGTTGTTCCAAATGTCATAGAAGTAAGGACTGTCATCTGTGGTCGGGACAACATCATAGGGATACTTAGAAAGCAGCTCCTGACGCGCTTTTGGATCGGATGCGAAACCTACGGACTGATATATGGACTCTGTCTTGTCGATGCCGTTTCCATGCAATTCTCGACTGGAAGGATCAAACACCACGACATTGCCGGTAGCTTTCGCCCACGCGCGAACACGTTCGATCTCTTCCTGAGTAAAGGGCGTGGACTTCAACAGCGAATCAACAAAATCTTGCTCGCTACCGACGACTATGATGTTTCGCCAAGGTTCTTTGACACCAGATTTCTCAAGAAAGTCCAGGTAGGTCACGAACATACGCAACCCAAACTGTGGTGGCAGAAGGCGCCAATGAGTCAAAGAAAGTACACCGTCCGGCTTTAATAGCCGCATGTAATCTCTTACCGCATCTATTGTGTAGAGATAGTTGTCTGTAGATGCCAGAGCGCCTGATGTAATTGCGGTGAGGGTATCGACACCGCTGGCCTGGATCACGTCATAGCAACTCGACGGCTTCGTAGAACAAAAGTGCCTGGCTTCACTGTTGAAGATGTTGACCTTTGTTTTGTCGTCGCTTCGCAGCCAGGGCTGATAGTGTTCAGCTTCAGTGTCATCCTGCCCGAGCAGTACATGTTTGTAGGTGGAAGGGTTCAGTTCGGCAACGTCGACCTCAGCAACGTTATGGCACTTCGCCACAAGAATATCGACACCGCCACCACCCCCGATGATCAAAGACTTCTTCGCGTCAGGGTGAACGATATATGGAGAGGCAAAAACGATGTCTTTGAAAAGTCTTTTCTCGCGCAACTCACCATCGGCCCTGAATTGTCTCGTATGTGCACTGCCATCAACGAGAACTAATCGCCCGGCGACTTTGGCGTGTTTAGCATTTGCCGGCCATCCCCACAAAATTGCTCTATTGTTTGATTCGCCGGTTCGCGAAATGTCGATTCTCGCTACTGAATTCCAGTAGGTCTTATTCTTTCCACGAAAGTCAGAGTTCATGCAGTTGTACAGGTAGATATTCTTAGTTGTTCTGATATCGAGGCCATAGTGCCTCGATGCAACAGTCGGGTACACCAAGAAAGCAGAAAGTACCACTAGGGTTGCAACGCTGGCAGCTGCATTGTGCATTGAGAAAAACGGTGCACCAGAACTTCGTCCGAGAGAAAGAGAAGCCACCAATCCAAGAAACGAGGCTATTGCTATTGCAGCATAGCCATCACAAGCCTCAAGCAGGACCGGAGCTATAACGGCGCCGGCAGCAGCAGCAGCCAAATCGAGAAAATAGACTGACGTGACCGGCAGGGAGCTGCGGGCCAAAATCTGGCTGATACAAACACCACCAAAGAAAAAGGGAATGCTAAACAGCACGAAGTACATGCCGACACTGCCGACTCGCAAGAACTCTGGAATCGCATCGTTATATGGATCAAGCGGCAACCAGCAAAAAAGCATGAGAACAAGCGGAAGCGTCAATGTATAAAACAGAGCACACTTCGACGAACTAGCCCATATGTCGTTGCCACTCTTCAAAAAAAGATTTGGAAAGAGATAGAGACAGGTACCTGCTGTTCCAAAGCTCAAAATCACCGTGCTAATGATGACGAAGACGTAGTGATGAAAAACCTTGAAGGCGATGAACTTCGTCAGCACAATCTCGACAATCATTGTCGATGCGGCCAGCGCACAGAGCGCGACCGCCGTCCACAGGCGTTCTCCTCCGCCATTAGAAGAACCAGGTTGCAGCAAACTACTTCTCGGCCTTGAATCCGTGGGTGCCGCTCTTGTAGTTGAGAACCGCAGCCATCTTCGACATGTCTCCCAGGATTCTGCGTTCTTTTGCACCACTAGCCTTGCTTTGAAGCTCAGCAATGAGTTCGGAGTTGTTGATCGCGCTTTCTACCGAGAATTCGCTTATCGCCATGTGTCCGTTGTCTAAGACTTTGAAGTGGCGGCGGGCTATACCGTCTTTCGGTTTCATATCGGCGCGTGTGATTTTGTGCTCTGATGCAACCAACTCATATCCATACGCGACTTGAACGGTCGGATCGGCAGGACCACCAAATGGGCCCTGATTGAGCTGGCAAAGAATTGTCTTGCCATCGAGATTCATCACACGCAGGACGCCACCAATGAGCGACACAATAACGTCGCCATCAGCGCTGACGGAAAGAGTCCCAAAACCAGGTACCTTTACCACTCCCATAATTGATGGTTTCTTCACTGAGACCAGAACCGTTCCTTCCTTCAACTCAACCGTGTACGGGTTGACTTGAGTGTATTGAGCACCGGGCAGGAACTTGACGAGAATGCCGTCTATCGGACCTTTTAACTCATTGATGTTTGGAAATTGATTATCGGAAAGAGTGGCAATACCAGCAAGCGCCCACTGTGCAGAGGTGGTGAGCTGCAAGATCTGATCGCTCTTTTGGAATGCTGGAGATTCAGGCGGAGCGCCGTAAGCTCCAAATGGTCCGGTAACGTCGGTCGGAACCGCTACAGGTGGAATCGTAATAGGTGGGGGTATTAACGCTGACGGCGGTATCACGATGTTGACTTTCGGCGGCTCTGGTTGCGGTTGCGCATATTGATCGGCCTTGGCAAAGCGCGGGTAGCACAGCGCAATGGCGATAAACCCGATTGCAACTATCGACATAACGACAGTCGCAAACAGTGTGGATCTTCCGTATTGATTGTCCAGTGAAAGTGGTGGCATGTCTTTTCTTCGAGAATAAACAAAAACGCGATGAACCCAGAGTCCATCGCTTACAAAGTATAAAGTTACTGACAACACACTTATGCCGCTGAAGCTGGCATTGAGTCTGTCTTCGTTATTCGCGAAATTCCTTTGGCATCCTCCGGTGGTAATCGAAAATCCGTTGCCATCATCGAAAAGCCCGAATTCATGCGGGTTGTTGACATTCTTCAAATCCGCGTCAGTGCCTGAGCGTGAGTACGCTTCAAGACGAAAAACGCAAGAAATTTAATTTAGAACTATGTAGTGGCAAGTTCGCAACTTGATTGTGAGTCCATCATGACGCCGCAATCTCTGGAACCGCAATTTGATTCAACAGAGTCTCTATTCGTGCGATCTCATAGACCACGGAATATCTGCCGCTGGTCTCTAATTGATCCAAATTTCTAGCAACGACTCCATCATTGGAGTTGAGGACGTTCGACATGGTTCCCGCGTGATCTAAAATGCAATTTCCCATATGCAAACCCTCCCGCTTTTCAGCCTGGATGCTTGGTTTATATAGCCGCCGTCGTTCTTGACAACATCAAATGTACATGTTGATATTGCCGGTTGCAAGGAGTAATCCTTTAAGATTTCGTGTCTGCAAACCCAGATAAGTTCGTGGACTTATTGCAGTGCAGGAGATACCAGGATCACCCTCACTACCACTTGATGGGTAATGCGCGCAGTTCGATGCGGATTTCCCCATCAGATGCGCAATATTTAATTAGGATGCAGAGCTCTTCGGTGCCGCCACATTCATTAACACCAAGTAAGAACCCGCAGCCACAGCCAATCCTGCAAACCACGCATAGTCGTATACGACAGCTAAGGCCGGCACGACTTTGCCAATCCACGCGGCGACGCAACCAAGCACCGTTGCCACCACTGCGCACCAATTCCAGCCGGATGCGTATTTGTAGGTTCCCTCAGTGAGATAGAGAGCAGCGAGATCGAGCTTGCACTTGCGCACGACCCAATAATCGACAATCAAGACACCGGCGATGGCGCCCAACCCGCCGGAATATCCGACAAGCCAATTGACCACGTATTGATTGGGATCGGCAAGCAGTTTCCATGGTTGCGCCAGCAAGCCCAGAATGCCGGTAATCAGACCACCGGTCTTGAAGCTAATCCATCGCGGAAAGGCGTTGGCGAAGTCGTTTGCGGGCGACACGACATTGGCTGCGATGTTAACTGCAAGTGTGGCGATTGCGACAGTGAAAGTTGCGATTGCCACCACCCATGGTTGATCGAACTGAGCAATCAATTTCATGGGATCCCACAACTGGTCGATGCCCACTTTGGGATAAATCATGACTGCAGCAGAGGTGATCATCACGCCCATCGCCGAGAAAACCATCATGGCACTTGGTAGTGCGACCACTTGCCCAATCATCTGTTCTTTCTGACTGTTTCCAAATCTGGTGAAATCAGGCATATTGAGCGAAAGAGTAGCCCAGAAGCCAATCATGCCGGTCAATGCAGGCACAAATATAGGAAGGAACTCTCCAAGAGAATTGAACTTATCGGGTTGTTTGAGCAAATCGCCAAAGCCATGAGCCTCGCTCACTGTCCACGCAAGCAAGCAGACCGTCATCAGTAAGACAAACGGAGCGGCAATGCCCTCGACCTTCTTCAGCAAATCCATTCCTTTATAGATGACAAAAATGTTCAATCCCCAAAATAAAAGGAATGAGAGCCACTGCGTCGGCGCATGTCCTTCTATTGGCGGACCAAGAAGAGTTGCCCAGCCCGGTATGATTGCAGAAAGAAAGACGTTGAAGGCCTCACCACCCAACCATGTTTGAATTCCAAACCAGCCGCATGCAACGAGAGCGCGCATGAGTGCAGGGAGATTGGAACCGATAGTTCCATACGCGGCGCGAGCGAACACTGGAAAGGGGATACCGTATTTGGTGCCTGGGTGCGAGTTGAGCAATATCGGTACGAGAACGATGATGTTGCCCAGAAGCACCGTCAATATTGCTTGCCACCAGTTCATGCCTTTTGCAATGAGGCTGGACGAAAGCATATACGTTGGGATGCAAGCGGACATGCCGACCCACAAAGCTGCGTAGTTGTATGTTGTCCAATTGCGCCTTTTGACGGACACAGGCGCAAGATCGTGATTGTAAAGCGGACTCGTTTCGATTACGGATTCGTCGGCGAGTTCTACCCGACCATCTGCGTGCGTTATTAATTGGTCTTGCGAACTCTCATTTGATTCTGTCATTGGTAAGGCTTCTCTATAGACTACCTATTCGTCCCATGAAGCCTATTAGGTGTCAATGACTTGAAAACTTATCGAATGCCGTTGCCTTCGTCTGTTGCGGTTGCCGCCTCTGTGCCGGGAGCCGGCAATCTAACTGTAAATGTCGAACCACATCCGCGTTCGCTGACGCACGAAATCTCGCCCTTGTGCGCATCTACAATTTGGTGGCACAAGTACAAACCTAAGCCTGTGCCAGGGGTGTATCGATGACCGGTGTCACCTTGCCAGAACTTCTTAAATATCCAGGCTCGCTCGCTTGCAGAGAGTCCAGGGCCGCTGTCTTCCACTTCAAGAATGACATACCCGGCTGCTGTGTAGAGCCTGATTCTCACTGTTCCACCAAATGGAGAAAACTTCTGTGCATTGTCGACCAGATTGTAGACAAGTCGGCGAACCGAGTTTTGATGAGCCATCGCGTAGACTGGTGTTTGAGGAACAGTGAGATTGATCTCAATGCCACGGCGTTCAGCAACTGATTCGAGTGAAGTGATGGCGTCTTGCACAAGCGGCACCAAATCAGTGCTGGTGTATATCAGTGACGCGGCTTCTTTTTCATATTGATATACATTTATGAGGCTCTGAATCTTATCGACCAGCCCACGGTTGCTGTCTTTGAGCATGACCAGAATGTCGAGCTGCTCCGAGGTGAGGCTTCCTAACTTACCGGTGGTCAGAAGCTCGAGAACCCTGACAGCGCCAACAAGGGGGTTCTTCAAGTCATGGCTCAGCGCCGACATGAAGTCTTGGCGCTGTTCGGCCAACATCAATCGTTGGGCTTGGTCATGAACGCCTGAAACATCCACGACTGTTCCAACAAAACCTACATTCTCATTATCAAGTCGCGCCGGTTTGATGGATACCCTCACCCATAGGACTTCTTCGTTGTCGCAATGCCATCTGTATACCTGCTCGTTAGTTTCGCCACCGGCAACCAGTCTCTGCATGTCGTTCATGACACGCTCTTTGTCACGCTCCAGAAATAGCGACTGCCAACCAAGTCCCATAAGAGATTCAGCGCTGCGACCAGTCATCTTTAACAACGCAGGGTTGGAGTAAATGCTTGAGCCATCGCGATCGGCAAAGAACATGCCAACAGGGCTTTGCTCCGCCAAAACGCGAAACATCGTTTCTCCCAATTCGATCTTTTCTGCGTGCATGACTCCCTCCGACTATTATGTTAGGCGTGGTCAGCAGTAGTGCGGTATCACCCCCAAGAGCGATTTATGGATGATTCTCGCTTACGAGACAATAGCAAATCGAATCCGATAAAGACAATTGCATATATGGATGTGTTATGAAACAACAGTGTGGGAGACGATCTGACTAATTCGTTTGCAAATTCGAGTCTGATTTGATCAAGTCGCACCAATTTCGTACGACGTCGAATCGCGGCACAGCGCAAGCATATTGAGAGATCGCGGTAACTTTTCCAAAAATTTTTCTGATTCGCGAGCAAATTTTACGCGTCCCAAAAGGCTTGACACAACAAGGTTTTCAGTGCTCGACGAGAATTAATATGCGACATCAAGTCTAAATGGAGCGAGAGCACATTTTAGTGGTATACCAGATGTAGGGAGATTGGAGGCGCTATGAAATCAGCTACCAAAACATCAGCTCCATCCACAGCAAAAAGGAGACGGACGAAAGCGCTGGCCGATGCGGCTCTAGCGACATGTCCAGTGGGCGGCGCAGGTTGGTGTCCTTATCCGTTTTCACCAGCTCAACTACAAAAGCGGCTGCAAGCCAAGCTAAACGAGCAGGAAAAAGCAGAGGATGCGCAAAATAATTCCGGCAAGCGTGTCGTAACAAGAAAAGCTCGCCGCGCGTAATCAGGTTTAGCTCCACCAACATTTAGATTTGCCAACGTGTGACACACGCGTGCATGACGCGTAAATATGTGTGTGCACAAAAAGGAAAACTCGCGTTTATTTCGCGAGTTCCAAATGAATAAATAGATTGAATGCTTTTTCGATTTGTCGAATCAGGCTGCTGGACGTTGCGGTTTCCAGGTTATCGTGCAGACGCCGTTTTTGCAGGTTGGAGATTGAGATTGAGCTTCTCTTGTGACTTGTGGCTTTTCGTGAGCCGCGTTCTTTTCGAACTTCTTGTTATTCTTCTCTTTCATCGTCGGATACCATCTAGAATCTGAGGAATCTCAAGCCTTCAGGCTATGCGAAGATAATAGTCACTTCATTAGTCAGGGTCGATTGGGGAAAATACTCACGCCTGCGTACTTCTACCATCTTTTTTGTTACTTCTTTACTCATGAGCTTGAATCCTTACAAACTCCGCCCCTACTTGCTTCCTGCCGCCTTCGCTCTTGCGATTTTGCCCGCATTAAACCTGGAGGCACAAGCCGTGCCGCTGGAAGGCAAGATCGAGCACGTCGAGACCATGCCCCAGATCGAGCCACAATCGATGCCAGGGGCGAGGTTTTCGGGTTCCATCAATGAAAGCGATTCCGACAATCGCTGGGTTAGAATCCCCAAATGGCTCACAGGCACCTGGACTGTCAAGGAAGAGACTTGCGTGTTCAAGAAGGATTTCAGAACCGGAAAAGCCAGCAGCGACCCCTTCACCTTCCCGGTTAAGCAGAAGTTTTCATATGGGCATCAACAAGACGACCAAGGCCACATCTGGCACTATCTGGGAACGCCCTACACGTCACAGGCTGAGCTTCCCAACTTCACCGAGTACCACAAGGTAAGGTCAAAAACCGCGCAGGAATTGAGCGACCAGGCAGCCGCTTTCAGGTCGGAGGTGACTGTCACGCGGGTACGCAGCGGCATCGTTAGAGAAGCTTTTCAGCAGGAGAGTGTCACCCGCTATGCGCCGGAAGACCTTGACACGATTAGCATGGCGGCATCGACCAAGCAATTCGACGCGACAGGCGCGCCAATAATGCAGCAAGACAACCAGGCGAGAATCAGGCGCAGCGCCTCATTTAAGAGGGTTGACAGCGAACACGGCAGAAATCTGCGGCAGTTGTTCGAGCAGTTTATAGCCGCTCAGCGCGGACAATGACAGCACATTATTGAGGAACAGATGAGACTGACGCGGCTTTTGTTGATGTTCTCTTTGCTTTTGGCATGGGCCCCTCCAGCAGTTTCCGAGCAGTCGGACTCAAAGGGCGCCGACATGGTCATTTCCGGAGCGCCTATCTACACGGTTGATTCACAGCGTTCGTGGGCTGAAGCGATCGCAATCAAAGACGGCCGAATCGTCTATGTGGGCTCTAAGAATGGTTTGAACAACTGGGTCGGAACATCAACGAAAGTCGTAAAACTCGACGGTGGTATGGTTTTGCCGGGTTTTCACGACTCACACGTTCACATCGCCGAGGGCGGATTGGAGCTCGAGGGCTGCCTCCTGCATGAGTGCAAGAACGCAGACGAAATCTACAAAGCGGTCGACAAATATGCCCGCGAGCACAAAGACGCCGACTGGATCTTGGGAAGCGGTTGGGCACTGCCAATCTTCAAGCTCGGCGCGCCGCACAAGAAGAACCTCGACAAGATCGTGCCGGATCGCCCAATACTTCTGATGGCGGAGGACTGGCACTCAGGCTGGGCAAATTCGAAGGCTTTAGCGCTTGCGGGTATCACCAAAGAATCCAAAGATCCCGAAGGTGGGCGCATCGAACGAGACGCCGACGGCGAACCAACCGGAACCCTTCGTGAGTCCGCCGCCGAACTAGTAGGCAACATCGCGCCCAAGCCTACAATGCAGAAACGCCTGGACGCCTTGCGAAGGTCGCAAAAGCTCGCCAACAGCTACGGAATCACATCGATTCAGGATGCGCACGTTACCGAGGAGGTTCTCGCCACCTATTCGCAACTTGCGAAAACCGGCGAGCTGACGCTAAAGACCGTGGCGGCGCAAGACACTGACGCCAAAAATCTCCAGGTCTCAACTCTGGTAGAACGCCGCAAACGTTACGAAATCGGGCTTCTTCGGGCGCACAGCGCAAAGATATTTGGCGATGGCGTAATCGAGTCTCACACCGCGGCAGTCTTGAGTCCATATGCCGACCGCCCAAAAGACCGCGGTATTCTCAATTTCGAGCCTGACAAACTTCAGGAGCTGTGTCGCCAACTCGACAAAGAAGGTTTTCAGATTCACATTCACGCCATAGGCGATCGCGGTGTCAGAGAGGCACTCAACGCGCTTGAAGCGGCACAAAAAGCTAACGGCTCGCGCGACAGCCGCCACCAAATTGCCCATTTGGAAATGATCGATGCAGCCGATCTTCCCCGTTTTCGCCAGTTAAATGTCATCGCAAACTTCGAGCCATATTGGGCTTGGGCCGATCCATATATTTTAAAAGGAACGGTTCCGGTCCTGGGCAAGGAGCGATCTTCAAGACTCTATCAAATCCAATCGATGCTCAATACAGGGGCTGTAGTCAGCGCCGGCAGCGATTGGACGGTATCTACCCTCAATCCTCTGGACGCCATTCAGGTCGCGGTGACGAGAAAAGGGCTCGCGCAGAAAACCGGTGACGCCTGGCTCCCGCAGGAGCGAACCAACCTTCCTCAAATCATTGCCGCATACACAATCTGCGGGGCGTACGTAAACAAAGAGGAGCGCGACACCGGCACCCTCGAGGTTGGGAAAGCAGCGGATTTGATTATTTTGGACAAGAACCTATTTGAAATTCCGCCGGAGCAGATAAGCAAGACCAAGGTTTTGGTCACGATTCTCAACGGCAAGGTCGTGCATCGCGACAATGCATTCAAGGGTTTGTGAGCCGGCGACGCGCGTCGCGGCGGCGCAAGTTCGCGGCGCAAGGTTGAACTGACTCACCGGGGGCGACACAAGTTTGCGGCACTAAGCGAAACCATCACTTGGACGGCTCTGCCACCGGTTTCGCCGGTACCTCTGACGGCGACTTATTTTCCGGTCCCGAGTACGCCCAATCACGATGCTCCACAAAATACTCTTGCCGCTTCCAAACCACAGAATCAAACAACGGGTTTATCTTGTCGAACATCGCCCGAGCGGCCGAACGATCTCCAGCCAAGCAAGCCAGCTTGCAATACTCGCTTTCAAGCCACTTCGATTCCGGGTGGTTCTTCATGATGACCGTAAAGCCCTTTTGAATCCGCGGCCACAAAAGCCGGAAATCCTTGAAGATATTGCCTTTTGCATACCATCCTGTGCCATCGACATCCCAAACAATTTGAGCGTAGAGCACATCTCCCTCATCGCCGCCGCGCTTGTCCGCGGACTCTTCGGCAAACTTTTCCCACTCGCCCTCTTCCCCATGCCAGCGCGGTTGCAAACACTTCGCCTTGAGGAAGTAAGCGTGCTTGTAGTTGGGATATCTAGCCACGGCTTGCTCGAAGATAGTGTCGTATTCCTTCCTTTCGTACGTCATATCTTTCGCCAACTCGAGCCGCACGAAGTACCAACGCGGACAATCCGGCTGCACTTCTTGCAAAATCTTGAGCGCCTCTGCTTCACGCTCCCGCATTTTGCGCCAGCCCTCGTCGTTTACGTCGCGCGCCCAACCACCTCCGCGTGCAACCCATGCATACCGCCACTTCAAATTCGCCAATGCCACATGCGCCGTAACCGACTCAGGCTTTTTATCCACCCATTCCTTGACCGCATCAATACGTTTCATCCATTCAGAGTCTCGCTTGATGCCATCATGCGAAAAAGCCCAATAGAAGTAGTCCAACTTCCAGCGCCCGCATACACTCTCTGCCTGGCTCTTGCGCAGCTCATCGGCAAGTGCATCGAGACCATCAAAGTCTTTCTTGCCTAGAAGGTCGCCAATTTTGTCCTTCATTTCAGCGCCGAGCCGGGTGCCCTCATTCTCAATTTTTTCCGGAACAATCCCGGCCTTGGGATCAGTGGACTGCGGCTTAAAGCTCCCGCCACAAGCCACCAAACAAAAACAGATAAAGCAAACTGCCAACCAGCGAATTAACATGATCCACCCATGCGACAAAACAAAAAAACTATACCTCAGTTGAGCAACAAGATATGAGAACTGGAGTCGTTGTCATTGGCAACCACATAGTAAGATCCTGCCATGCAAGAAACACAAAGCGAACTTTCAAAAGTATCAGGACTCAAGGTCAAGCGCGCCGCCAGCAGTCTGACGTCGTTTGCTGTCGAGCTCGACAACCAAGTCGGACTCATTTTCGATGCAGTCGCCGAGGAGGAAAAGACCGGCGTGACAGTCACCGTTGTCGATGCCAAAGACCTGCCGAAGCTCCATGAAGCCGTTTGCTCGGTCGATTGGAGTTGGATTGAAAACAGCACTGTCGCCGAGGTGACTCCAGGAAGCCCAGCGGCAAAATTCAGGTTGGAACCAGCCGGAGTAATCACCGTTGGCTCAGGAGTTTGGCAAGGCAAACCGTTTCTTTCCTTCCAGCCATTTCGCCCAGCCCGGTAGCGAGCACTTAGGTCATAACCAAAGCATTAAGTTGGAATCCAATCATTCAGTAGCAACAGAAACGTCAAGTCGGAATAAGCGATGGAATCTTTCGATGTAGTCATCATCGGCGCCGGCGGTGCCGGAATGATGTGCGCCATCGAAGCCGGCAAACGTAAGTTGAAAGTGGTGCTGTTGGATCACACAAGCAAACTTGGTCGCAAGATTTTGATCTCCGGTGGCGGCCGATGCAACTTCACCAACATCAACGCGTCGCCTGCCAACTATGTTTCGAAGAATCCACACTTTGCCAAGTCTGCCCTTTCTCGATACACACCAAGCGATTTCATTCATCTGGTCGAGAAGCACCGCATACGATATCACGAAAAAAAGTTGGGACAACTGTTTTGCGATAATTCCGCAGAGCAAATCGTCGACTTGCTCGCATCCGAATGTGACGCGGTAAACGCGCCGATTCGACTCAACTGCCAGGTTCGCACAGTCACAAAGACGGAAGAAGGATTTACTCTAATCACGAATTCTGGAACCATTAAAACCAAATCACTCGTAGTTGCCACAGGCGGTCTATCAATTCCTCAAATCGGCGCCACCGGATTTGGTTATGATCTCGCCAGACAGTTCGGATTGAAAATTGTTGAAACCGCTCCCGCTCTCGATGGTTTCAACTTCTCCGCGCCAGATCTGAAGCGGTTTGCAGAACTCACAGGCGTATCGGTCGACTGCGTTGTGAGTTGCAACGGTGCATCATTTCGCGAGAACATCCTGTTTACACATAACGGTCTTTCAGGACCTGCCAGCTTGCAGGCATCACTTTATTGGCACAAGAAAAAGGCGATTGAATTGAACTTGCTGCCGGAGCGAGACAGCCATGCCTGGCTCACGGAAGAGCGCACCCTTCATCCCAAAACAGAAATCAAAAACTTGCTTTCACATGCATTACCAAAGAGATTCGCTGAAAAATTTTGCCAGTTCCAAAAAATTTCCGGCACACTCTCGCATCTCTCAGAAGCAGATTTGGTGCGGCTCTGCGACAACCTGCACGGATGGGCGATCATTCCCGAATCAACAGTCGGGTACAGAAAAGCAGAAGTCACACGCGGCGGAGTCGACACTGACGAACTATCGTCCAAAACGATGGAAGCGCGCAAAGTTCCTGGACTCTACTTTATCGGCGAAGTGGTCGACGTCACAGGACAACTGGGTGGCTACAACTTCCAATGGGCGTGGGCATCCGGTTGGGCCGCCGGGCAGGTTGTGGGATAGCGATGCCGCTACCAATTATATTTCCGCGTCCCGACTTTCGCACACACAATAAGCGCTTCCAAATCTGTTGCCTCGTCCGGTGCTCCAGCGACACCAATCGAAAACGCGAGTCCCTGTTGTTCGTTCCAATCAGCAGGAGCAAGCCCAACCATCAACGTCGCCAGCCGATTTGCAAAGGTTCTTGCCGACTCGAGATCTGTCTCCAACAGCAAAATCGCAAGACTGTTCTCTTCGAAAATCCCCAAAAGATCTTGCTTACGCTTCAATCGCCCCATCATCTGACTTACTTCAACTAGCCCATCGGCCGACAATGGCTGCAATTGAGACACCGAGCCCTGCGGCTTGATGCCTAGATGTACGACGATCAACGCAAACGGTCTTTGATACCGCTCCGATCTGACAAACTCCAATTCCGTCATAAACAAGAATGCAGGATAGGTATACACACCGACGCTGGAATCAAACATGAAGTCAGCTACTGCATCAACCAGCGGCCACACCTGAAGACCGTCGGCAGCGAGGTGCGTGGGATCCTCAACGGGCACAGCAAGCCCGGTTTGAAGGAGACTAAAAACGGCGGGAACCCACTGAGCGCGCACCAAATACAGTTCTTTCGCCAGGTCACCAATGGTGGTGACACCATCGAGCAAGAAGTACAAATCAGTCCAAAGTTTCGCGTCATTGGAAGGCGCAATATTTATCAGCTCGTTGGGTCCTATAGCCTCGTTTTGCTTCTTCAGAGCCGTGTCTTCGGTCACTCCGAGATGCACAAGTTCGCGAATTTGATCTTTAAAAGTAGCGGCATCCGCCAGCAATGCGTCGAGTTTCTTCGTGATTGTCGCCTTCGGTGGTCTCGGCCCTGAGATAATTTCAAACGTTCCTTCACGCCAAGCCAAAAGCTCAATCATGGCGAAGTCTCCGCGCAAATCTCCAAGCAGGCAATGCACTGGGTTTCCATGATTGAAATATGCGACGGCCATTTCGCCGCCATCGTTTATTGAAAGTTTTCCGGTCAGACGATTGGTGGCAATCGATCGCATGACGTTAGCAATCGGAAGCTGCGTCAAGTCTCCGTCAGCAACCTTTTGCTCCACAACGGGCATTGGTACGGCCGGAATATGCGCACCTGATGCCTGCTGCGCCACAGCCGATACCTGGCTCTGCCCCAAAGCAGTAGTTTGCACTCCTGATGAGCGCTGCCCCCAGTTCGGAAACTGGCTTGTTAACTGCCTGTGCACCCAACGCGAGTCGTTGGAATCATTGTGCCATTCAACAGTAGCATTGCCCTCCTCGAGCCGATAGAGCCACCACCTGCTGCTGCCGGTGGGATCTTTTATCACTTTGAGATTGAATGACCTGAGCTCATCACCGAAGAAGACATCAAATGGTTGCCCAGGACGACGAATCGATTCCTTCAACATCCCATCGACCTGATCGTATGACGGCAGGTTCGGTTGTTGCTGCGATTGTTGCCGGCGCTGCTGGTCGTCCTTAAGCATACGATCCTTGTACGGGGTCCCTGCCAACTGGTAGTGAATCACAAACAGGATGGAGTGTTCAACCGTATATGACACCACCCAGTAGTCAAGTTGGGCGAACTATTTGTTCTTGTACCAGTGCACAAGGATATATTCCCCGTCGCGGGCGACTACCTTGCAGGTTCCACCAATCGCGTCCATGAAACCTTTGGTTTTTACCTTGCTGAGGATGTACGCGGACTGCAAACTACTCAGTTGCTGCGTCAGATAATCAACGTCAGGAGCGTTGATTACCTTGCGTTTGGCATAAAAGGGAAAGCCGGGTTTACGCGTGGAGAAAACAACAATAGGCTCGTTGGAATCAGCGGCGAAGCGCGCGAATGCTGGAATTGGACCCTCCCAATGTTGGGAGAGAACCGGCAGAATCTGAGCCGCAAAATGAACGACGGAAGCGGTGAAGAGCCCGAAGAACAAAGCGATTGCTGCTTGTGGTTTCCAAAACCTCATCACAAGCAAGCAAACCAGCGCAAGCACGCTTTCAAAAGAAGCAAAGGCCAAAGCCGGATGCAAAAGTCCGGGCGGGGAGCCACTTAGATGTGATAGAGCCCAATTGGCAATCAAAATTGCGGAGCCAAAGACGCATGCAAGAAGTCCCATTGGTGCCAGGAGTCTCATCTTCTCGTTGTTGCTCAGTGCAGCATCGATCTCCAAAGCGACGAGAATTGCTAAGGCGGGGAACGCCGGAAGAGTATAGGGAAGTAATTTTGAAACACTGGCGCTGAAAAAGACGAGAGTAACTGCCGCCCAGCAAAGCGAGTAGATAAGCAGTTCTTGGCGAACCGTCAGACCGCCGATTGTAGTAGCAAGACAACGAACGAGATCCGGACCGTAGCTGCGGCCGCGGTTGAAAGCTTGTATCAAGGGTGCTACGGAACGCGCCACCGCGCACGGAAGAAACACCGACCACGGAAAAAATCCGCCAAACATCGCAGCCACGTGATACCACCAACCATGCTTATGCGCATCGACTACGCTGGTAAAACGCTGGAAGTTCTCACGCATGATGAATTCTTGGAAGTACGCACCCTTGGTGACGACAATCTCGGTTACAAACCATGGCAGCGAAATCGCGCCCACAATCAGGGCTCCAACCATCGGTCGATACATCGCCAACGCTTTGAACAGATCGCCTTTGATGGTGTGAAACGCACCAAGCACAAGCACCGGCAACACGACAGCGACCGGTCCCTTGGTCATTACAGCCAAACCAAGCAAGCTGTAAGCAGTCCACAGCCAGAGGGATCTGCCGGTTTTGTAAAATGCAAAAAAGCCCATGAACGCACACGCCATAAACATGGAAAGCGGTGTGTCGGTAATCGCTTCACGGCTGGTTCCATAAAAAAGAGGTGCTGTCAACAAGGCTACAGAGCCAAGCAACGCGCATCGGCGTCCAGCGAATCGATTGAGAAAGAGATAAGTCATGCCGACAAGAATGGCACCACAAGCAGCTCCAAAGAACCGAGCGGCAAACTCCGTAACACCGAAAACGTTGAAGCAACCCGCCATCGCCCAGATGCACAGCGGCGGTTTGGTGAAACGCACAACATAGTTGAGATAAGTCGTTATGTATTCCCCGCTCTCGAGCATCTCACGAGCCGGCTCGGCATAAAGCGCTTCATCTGGGTTGAACAATGGGTAAGCGCCAAGTCCATCAAACAAAACGAAACAGGCAAGAGCGAAGACGGCAGTGAACGCCGCAAGCATCGTCCAATTCCCGCGTACTACCGGAATCGGGGCGTTTGCCGATTGAGAGGCGGCAGCACCCGGCGTATGAGGTGCCTGTGTGTTAGGAGTCTGTTGCGCCGAGTTAGCAGTGTTAACTTGTGGTGATTGCGTTCCGGAAGCCAATTGATGTGTCTTCTCCTTTGTCGGAGCCTTCAGCTCTGCGTCTGAGCGTTCTTATTAAACAACTCAGACTGGTTTTGGCGTGAAGATTATCAAGAATATAGTTAACTTAAGCGTTGAAAAGTTGTCCCAATGCCATTTCTAATGTGAAGCTGTGGTAATGTCGATGGCATGATTTGTGTCTTTGGTTGTTGTCTTCATCACCAGGGGGGTCTTTGGTTTATGGAAGTTTCACGTCGTCTAAAAGCAATTCCACCTTATGTCTTCGCCGAACTCGATAAACGGCGCCAGGCAGCCGTGGCTAAAGGCGTCGACGTAATCAATTTAGGAATCGGCGACCCCGACCAACCGACACCCAAGCACATCGTCGAAGCGATGAAGAAAGCGCTCGATGACCCGATCAACCACCACTATCCACCATTTGGCGGAACAAAAGAATATAAAGAAGCAACAGCGAAATGGTGCAACCAGCGCTTCGGCATCGAGATCGATCCGGCAAGCGAAGTGACATCACTGATCGGCGGAAAAGAAGGCATTCACAACACTCTCATGGCGTTTGTAGACTCCGGAGACGTGGCGCTCATTCCAGACCCTGCCTATCCTGTATATAAAACATCAACAATATTGGCGGGTGGAACGCCACACTTCATGCCCCTCACCCCAGATCGTGACTTCTTGCCGGATCTGGACGCGATACCAGAGGCAGTGGCACAAAAGTCCAAGATTATTCTACTCAACTACCCCAACAACCCCACTGCGGGCGTAGCCGACCTCGCTTTCTTCGAAAAGGCAGTGGCGTTTGCAAAGAAACACGACATTCTTCTTTGCCACGACTTGTCATATTCCGAAATGACTTACGACGGCTATAAAGCGCCATCGATCTTCGAAGTCAAAGGTGCAAAAGATATCGCCATCGAACTGCACACTCTGTCCAAAACCTACAACATGACCGGCTGGCGTATCGGTTTTGCCATCGGCAATGCAGCAGCAATCAAAGCGATCGCTCAAATCAAATCCAACATCGATACCGATGTATTCAGAGCAATCCAGATGGCTGCCATCGCTGCTTTCACCGGTCCAACCGATCACATCGATTTCTGCAACAAGCTCTACATAGAGCGCAGAGATCTGGCGGTTGAAAGGCTAGGAGAACTCGGTTGGAAGATCAAACCGAATAAAGCAACCTTCTACATGTGGCTGAGAACCCCCGAAGGCATGTCGTCCGCGGACTTCTGCTCGCACATGTTGGATACGGCGGGTATCGTTGTTCCGCCAGGCACTGCGTATGGTCCAGGCGGCGAAGGATTTTTCCGCATGTCGCTTTGCGCAACGAAAGAACGCCTGGCTGAAGCCTTCGACCGCATGAAGAAACACTCCATAACATTCGATATGGGCAGAGCACGGGTTTAACGTGCGAGAAGCTCTTTGCAGGGTTCTTTTTTGCGCCGTTGATTTTTGCGTGCAATAGGGAATAAGATTTCAGATCTCTCAAGGAGCGGTCGCGTTGGTTAGTGGGGAAACCCAAGGGCGAAGGCAAAGCGGGGTACATGCTACCAAAACGGCAGGACACGCCAAAAGCAGTGCAGTTTTTACCAAGCGGACCGACTCTGTCTGCAGTCAGATTGGTTTTGTCTCAAGCGCTGGAAAACCTCGACCAACAGATTGAAGTTTTCTGGACGTCCACCGATCGAGCTGTGGAGTATCGCCTGACAGTCAGATCAGACCCGATGGGTGGCGACCCGAGATGGCAGCTATCTTCCGGCACCGGCCGGCAGACCGAGCCTTTGTGGGTATTTGCATGTTGCGACGCGTTGCTCGTATACAACCGAATCTCCTCCTCGCTTGGACAACCCAGCGTGCCGCTTCAAGAGAAACTGTTTGAAGGTTCGCCCATTGCAGAAAGCGATAGCGATCCGCAGTACTACCAGCCTCCGGCTTCCGACGATCAAAAAACATCGACGATGACCATGCCCATCGTCTCAGCCGACGGTGTGTGGCCGCGCAGCACGACTGCACTCAATGGCGATCTGGCATTCATTCAGATATCGGCGCTTTTGCAATCTATTTCGCTGGCAAAGATGACCGGCAAATTGGAAATCGACAGCAACCTAGGTCCAGCAGAAGTATTCTTCGAAGAAGGCAAACCCGTACACGCCACCACATCCGACACCATAGGCGACGAGGGCATTTTAGAACTGGTGACATGGAAAGAAGGAAGATTCTACTTCCAACCCAAAGTTACAAGCCCCAAGACCACATGCCAACAGAATCTGGATAACCTGATCATTCAAGGCGTTCATCTGTTGGACAAACAAAATTATTTAAAGAACGCCGGTATGCGTCCAGAAACCATACTGGTTAGAACTCGCCGCGACATATTCGGAAAAGAGCTTGAACAGGCACTTTTGACAGGCGCCCCCGTAAGTCTCGACCTTCAAAAGAAATTTTACGAAGCAATTGACGATCGAACTCAAGTAGCAAAATTAGTTGAAAAACAAAATCTGTCACGCAAAGATTGGGTGCTCATCGTCTGCAATATGATTACTTGCGGTCTTGCCGTGTTATCCAATGACGCTTCCAAAGGACGTGGCGGCAGACCTCCGCTTGAACCGAAGAGCGTCGACAGCGGTGCCATCCAAGCGGTGATGATGAGCTTGCGGCGCGCCGACACAGGCATGTTCAACTTCGCTGCATTTCTCTATTTTTTGGAACAAGAATACTTCCGCGGTCACCGCGCCGGCAGTCCACTTTCAGTGATCATCTTCGATTTGCGTGTTAAAAGCGGCATGCAAGAAGTAATTCGTGAGCCACTACCCTCAATGGCACTGCGCGAAGCGGTATTGCGAATCAACCAGGTCAAACGCCACAACGATCTGCTCGCTCACTATGAATCCTTCGAATATGCGCTTCTCTGCCCAGAAACAAAGGGTGAGGGCGCCAGAACATTCGCCGCAAGAATCGTGCATGCCTTAACGATGACTCCACTTGCGCCCGGTGTCGAGCCGCGCAAACTCTCTCTTGCCTTCGGCATAGCCTGCATCCCGGAAGACTTCATGGAATTGAGCCTGCTATTGTCGGCAGCTGAAGAAGCCAAAAACACTGCCATGGTTGGCAATAATCCGGTGGTTCTTTACAGAGACTTGGCTTAATTTACACCTGCCAGAAAACGCCCGAAATTGGGCCGTGGCCCACACGTGCAGTCCTGAGACGCGATCGATTAATGGCTGAGTCCGTCAACATAGTAAACAAATAGAAGAGCAGTCCGGCCCATTGAACTGCTCCTCTAAGATTCTGCGGAAATTACAACAAAACCAACCGCCCATATATATATTAGGTTGGACTTTTTGGTATTTCCGCTGAAGAGATATATCCCAGGACGACTAGTTCTAGACAACCAATTTTGATAATTTTGAGGCTGTGCCGGACACAACCACAGAAACAGCCTTAAAAGCCTTGCGACGCCGCGTCGCAGCACATCGAATCGACACGAAATCTCCTCTCGACAAACCCGAAAACCAGGACAAGCTCAAGGCTTTGCTGCTTTTGGCCGGTCTGAAAGTGCTGGAAACAAAGAACCACTTGAGCTTGCTAGACGAAGCTAAAAATGGGAACAGGCGCCGCTGCGATCACCTAGCCCATCTGTCGACGGCTGAAATTTTACGACTCATGTCAATTCTCAACGAAAGGGTCGAGCAGTTTTATCCCCCTCCAAAACCCAGTTCAAATCCAAGTCAAAAACTTTCCGGCAGAAAAGCCGGTTTATCAGAGATCTCCCAAAGCGACATAGAACTGATTCTAGCGGCTGATATCGCGCCAATGTGGCGCAATGAGAACAGCCTCGGCTACATCTATCAATGCTTTAACCAACCGCTAAGGAAAGCCGCCCAAAGCGGCATTCAGACCTCCAATAAGAAATTCGAACTCTCAGAACTAATTGCATTCACGCAAATCTACACGCCATCTTGGGTGGCTCGATTCCTTTTGGAGTGCACAGTTTCTCCAATTTTAAATGTTAGTTTGGAACAGTTGAGAGTAATCGATCCGGCATGTGGCTCTGGGCACTTTTTGATTGAAGCATTCAAGATGATCCACGCGCAAATGCTTGAGTCCGGCTGGTGTAGCATAGATGCAACCGAGCACTTGGTTACAAAAACTCTTGCAGGCGTCGATATCGATCCATTTGCGACTTGGGTTACGGCTTTATCGTTGGGGCTCTTAGTCATCGCCGAAGATGCTGATGCCGACTACAGTTTCAAAAACCTCGCTGTTGCTTCGGATGAATCTCATTCCATCGAATCCACAAAGTATCGCCAATCCAGCGAACCAAACGAACTCAACGCGCGCAACTTACTGGGATCACTGTGGCGAGATTGGCCGGCACAGCATCCACTCTCGAAGAAATACCACGTACTCGTAACCAACCCGCCCTACATCGGCAGAAAACTGATGAGTCGCGATTTGAAGGTACTTTTGAAGAAGCACTACCCCGACTCCTATCACGATCTCTGCACTGCATTTTTGCGCAGATCCTTGGATCTTATGCACGACGGCGGCAACGTTGGATTCATCACGCAGTCGTCGATGATGTATCTTCCGAGTTACGAAGGCCTGCGCAAGGAGTTGGTCGGTGAAATTCACGATCGCTCATCGCTGACTTTGAAGCTGGCTGTAGAAGCAGGACCCGGCGTCTTTCCTCTTCAAGGCGGAGAGAAGGTGAGTAGCATGTTGCTGGTAGCCACTGCTTCGCCGGCAGAGCAAGAACACATTTCCAGTGCTGAAAAGAATCGCTTTGGAACGTCTCTTTCAAACCAAACATGCAAATTCATCGACATTAGATTCGAAAAAGACAAGGAATCGGCTTTGAGAGAGAAAGCATCGCCCCTGAATGGAAAGGCTGACGGCAGATACGTTCACGAACGTCCGCTTCAACGATTTGGTCCACAACTCAAGTACGCGTTTCATTATTCCTGCCCGGATGCGATCTTCGATCTACTCAGCACTTCACCACGGCTTCAGGACATCGCGGAGTTGAAACAGGGGCTGGCGACTACGAACAATAACCGCTTTATTAGGCTCTGGTGGGAAGTAAACCCAGACGCACTGGGGCAAAAGTGGTTTCCCTACGTTAAAGGCGCTGGGGCAGAACGTTGGTACTCAGCACCGAAATATGTGGTTAATTGGCAAAATGATGGAGCCGAAATCAAAGAGAGTGTTCGACAAGCATACCCATATCTAAACGGAAAAACCGCATGGGTAGTGAAGAATGAGAACTATTACTTCAAAGAGGGTTTGTCATTTTCATTCGTAAACACTGGACGCATGGCCGTGAGGCTATTGCCTGCCGGTTGCATTTTTGACGTCGCAGGTTCTGCAATATTCCCAATTGATTCTGAAGACAGAATGGTTCTACTAGCCTATTTAAACTCATCTCTTGTCTCATCGATCGCAAGCCTTCTCAATCCGACCATAAACTTTCAAGTTGGAGATCTCAAACGTCTTCCGATTTTGAATTTAGCCAAGGAGCACAAGAAACTTCTCCAAGAAGCCGGGCAAAAGTGTGTTGAGCTCAAGACAAGACTTTCAAGCTTCGACTGCCTCAACCACCTCGATGCACCAGATTTGGTGCAGCAAGCCTTGTCCGGTTCGGACTTGGTGAAACTGTTCCACCAGTACAATCATCGAATCACGAGCACGGCAAACGCCCTCCAGTCCTTAGAGGAACAGATTGACGATATCGTATTGAAGGTTCTGGCACGATCAAATTCACTTTCACTCAGCGATGCAAAAACAATTGCTCAGTGGATACAACGATCTTGTGAACGTGGAACTACAATCAAGCACGTTAACGCTTTCGAGTTTGCTGTGCACCTAATCGCCAAGTTACTTGCCAAGTCTGTGAACATGGGATTTTCGAGAGATTCCACTAGTCGCCAAGATCGCGTTCTTCTCCTAAATTTTGACGACCGCAGTCACTTGACACAGCTACTCCAACTCGACGAGTCGAGCCTGCAAACGCTTGAAACGCTCCTAGAAAAGCCCCTTTCCGAATTCCTGCGCATCGATTTCACGCGTAATCTAATGAAAGATAGTCATGGCACAGCACCTCTGGTTGCGTTCCAGCCAGCAGGCTCAAAGGCTGGAATAGTCGCAACGTTGGCAGGAATTCACTGGCTTGCTCACGACAAGCAGACGCTCAAAGTACAGAGCTTTGATGAAGAGATAAATGGAACCGGGTATCGACTAGCTCAACAAATTCTGATGCCGGCACTTCGAGTGCTGAAGTCCGACCCCGATGCACAAGGAAAGACTGTCGTAGAAGCACTGATCGACGCAAAGTCAGTTAAAGCAACAAAGCGCGGATAAACCGCGCTTTGCTGAATCGGTCCGAAAAAAAACCTTTATTACCACTGTTCGTGGACTTTCTCATAATCGTTTTTCACCCAGCTATAACCAGGATCAACGTGTGTGTCTGCGAGATAGTCGGCCTCGAAAGCCACCACTTGTCTTTGCGACTTCGCTGGGAAAGTCAAACCAGGATTGCCGTTGAGACTGTCGATTACTCGCATCAGTGTTCTGTCGAATCGTGGGCCACCTTGCGAACCTAGAATCTGCGCACTGATTGTTCTGTTTTTGTTGACAGTGATGCGCACCGTCGCCTTTCCGGGTGTGTCGGCCAAGTCGCTCCAGCGCTCATAAATTGCTTTTGAGAGCTGTTTGTGCCACTGTTCCCACGCCAAAGTCAACTCCTTGGAGTTGCGATCGGCGCCGAGATCAAACTTTGCAGGTGATGCAAAATCGTTTGGTTTCAAAAGACCGAGATGAATGTCATCTTCTTGAGCTCGCCCAGAGAGAGGTCGAGACGGAGATGAGAATTGAGACGCATCTACCAGACCTTTTTGCATTTCAAAGTTATCGCGGGAAATTCTTCTTGGGGGTGCTGTGGGGATAGTGCTCTGTGTTTGAGCAGCACCATTAATAGCTGGGCGAGCCAGTCTCGTATATCTATCAGTTTGCTCGACGCCGCCTTTAAGGACGTCTGCCATGGCGGGCACGACTGTCATGGCACCAAGGGTAGTGGCAACCACCAGAGTGCGAATCGCAGGAAGTTTGAGAAGGTCAGCTAATACCATCAGTTTCATTTTTGAGTCACCTTATCTGCCGAGCATGAATCCGAGAACACCGCCAACTAATGCACCTTTGACCGCATTGCTCTTTACTGAGCCTCTGCCGATACCGGAGAGTGCGCCGGCTGCAGCACCTGCGACACCGCCCATGACGGCGCGCTTCAATCTGGAGTTAGACATCAAACTGGTTGAAGGACGTTGATATTCATAACCGCTGCTTGATCCATAGCTGTCGTTGGAAGCATAGCTGTCGAAACCACGAGAGCTGTCCTTGCCGCCTGCAAATGGTGTAATTTCACCGGCCGGAGGAGCGTTGCGATCGGCAATTTGCTGCTGCGCTTGCTTGTCCATTTCCGCACGAGCGGTCAAATAAAGCTGATTGTTGGGATCAAGTGATAGAGCTTGAGAAAGTTCGGAGCGAGCACCATTTGCATCGCCCTTCGCGCGAAGAGCTTGGGCCAGCGCATAGTGGACATCTGCATCCTTAGGCACTTGCCTGGAAACTTTTGTCAACGTGTCGATTGCTTTGTCGACATTGCCGCTCTTATAGTCGGCAGATGCTTGGGCAACCATCTTTTTGAGATCTTGTGTTTGAGATTCTTTCGCTTGCTGCGCTCTGCGATCAGCTTCTTGCTTTGCAGCAATTCTTTGATCGTTTGCGATCTTGTCTTTCAAACTATCGCGCGCAGATTTGATTTCGAAATCACTGGGGTTGAGTCGATAAGCGGCTTCGTAGTTTTTTAAAGCCTCTTGATTGTCACCACGCGACTCGGCTATGACGCCCAGGTTGAAGTAAGCATCAACACTTTTGCTATCGGACGCCAAAACTCTTTTGAATGCACTTTCGGCTTCGGCTGTTTTGCCTTGCGAATACAGTGACATTGCTTGATCCAAAAGCCCTTGAGCTACAGGAGCGGGCTCTGAATCGTACGATGGCGAGGCATAACCGGAAGCGGGCTCAGGAGCAGAACCACGATCGTATAGTGGCGCCATTGGTGGCATCAAATATTGATCGCTCTTAGCAGAACCAATCAGTTTGTCTATACCTTCCAACCGGCTCTTCACGCTGCCGCTTTTGTATTTGCCGAAGAGATTCGTCTCAATCGCGCGCAGGCGAGATTCATTCGAAAGGCTGGTGTGTTGCTGGCCGAACAGAGACTGCTCATATTTACCAAGCTGCGCAACTTCCGACTGCGAGAAAGTCGGGGTGCTTGCCGCAATTGCCATACTGGCGTTGGACGACAGCAGTGTCGTTATTGCCAGGGTTATAGTAAGCATCGACTTTGTGTAAGAAGTTCTACGCTTCATTTGAGCTCCTTCGACTGAGGCGAGACCGATTATTCCCACAGTCCTATAGGTGGGTCAGAGCAGTCGTTGCACTTTCCCAACCATTTCCAATGAGCCCTTTGACGACGGCCCATATTCGTTGTTCCTCGAACTCACAAACTTTTTTCCAGTGCTCTTACGGGTTTAAAACCCGCGGGCTTTGGGCAGTTTCACGAAAAAATCATGCGCAAAATAATCGAATCCGAGACTGAGCTGGGTGAATCACCA